>DATHMG010000074.1:0-9895 GCA_035487275.1 Candidatus Acidiferrum sp.
CCGATGACCACCAGCGGGAACGCCCATTTTTTGAAACCCTTCACATCGATCACCCAGCTGAACGCGGCCAGGAACAAGAAGCAGACGCCTCCGCTGAAGATGGTCCACGACGGCGTCCAGATGCGCTTCACCACCGGGCAAATGTGCGAATAATGGAACGCCAATCCCAGGGCCACCCCCGACACTCCAGCAATCAGCAATTTCGTCATGGGGATCTTGGGCCGGGATTCGCGCAACCAATTCCCCGCGATCAGGCCCAGGATCATCGTGCCCAGCGTCGGAATGAAACTTAGCGTCAGGTATCCGCCCGAGTTGTATTCAAAGCGATTTTCACGCGGGAACAGGTTCAGGAACCACTGGTCGAAACGATTTCCGAAGTTGTAGTTCTTGTTCCAGTGTGCGGCGAACCCCGTAAAGTTGTGCTCTGCGTTCCACGCCGCGGGAACGCCCACGCTTTGCCAGTCAAAATTCGCGGGGGCCGCCGGATACGCGGCCCACACCAGCCAATATCCAACGAGAACCAAGCAGAGTGCAGCCCATGCCCACTTCGTCCGTCCCGTTTCCGATGAATAAAATCCGAGGAGGAACAAGAACGGGTATCCGAACCCGATCTGCGAAAGCGTATCTTCAAACGTGAAATAGGTCATGGGATGGTCCATGGAGCGAAGAAACACGCCCAGCGCAACCAACACGAGCGAACGCCACAGCGCGTGCCAGAACAATTCCTTGAAGCGCGCACCCTTCGCGATGCGCGCGGCAATGGAATATGGCAGCGCCACACCGACAAGGAACGAGAACCCCGGCTGAATCGTGTCATGCAGAGAGCAGCCGAACCACTCCACATGAGTCTGATTGAAGGCCAGGATTTTCCAGAAAAGGCTGGTCGGGTACGCCGCAGCCACACGTGAAAGCCGCAACACCTCCGCCATCATCAACAGCATGACCAACCCGCGATACGCATCAATGGCGACGTTGCGACCGACAGGGTGCCCAGGTCCAGCCTCCCGTATGCTCGGCGCAGTTTCCGTGACCGGAATTGTGTGGCTCACCGTCGCCATAAAACTCCCTACCTTCAAATTGGTCCAAGCATACATGGAAAACCTACAGGTGGAACTCTCCTGTAGAGCCTATCGAACCGAGCCCGCTGAACCTCAGTAGTGGCCTCACTTGTTTTCAAGAACGCGTCATATCCCTATCTCTCTAATAGCTTGCATGAGTCGACGAACGTAAACTAGGAGCATCGTGATCGAGCAAAAGATTAATAAATTCTTTGGCGATGCCGAGCCTACTGGCTTTGGAACGGGTTGGTGGAGCGGGATATTGTCGGCCTTTTTTGGATTTCTTTCGATCGGAGGAGTTTTGTGCCTGCATTTTCCCCAGCTACTAAGCTCTCCTGAACTGCGCCCACATTATCCAATGCGCACCATGCGCGTTTTGATTCAATGCCTCATAGTGGGGGCAATTTTATTCGGGGTCATTTCTTCTATTCTGCGCAAGAAAAGGACTTTGGCATTGACTGGAATGTTGCTGGCCATCGCGGCAGCGGCTTTGGGCGGATCAAGCGTACAGATTAACGGTACTTTGCACAGCGGGCCCGCAATTGGCCTGGACTGGTTTTTGCTTGATTTGCTTTTAATGGCACTCCTCTACGTGCCACTCGAAAGACTCTGGCCGCAGTATCCAAAACAAGGAACATTCAGGAAGGAGTGGACTTTGGATGTGGTTTATTTCATGTCCACCCATCTCCCTCTGCAAATTTTATCTTTTCTCGTTTTATTGCCCGCTACGCAGGCCACCAAATATTTGGGTGTTCCGGCTCTTCAAGAATTAATTTCTCGAATGCCTTGGTTTTTGCAATTCTTTTTGGCGGTGGTGGTTGCGGACATTGCTGAATATTTTATTCATTTGGCTTTCCACAAAGTGCCTTTTCTGTGGCGTTTTCATGCCGTTCACCATTCCTCGAAGGCGCTGGATTGGATCGCCGGCTCACGCTCCCACTTTGTAGACGACACACTGGTGCGCGGATTTGTCCTTGCTCCTCTCATGCTTGGATTTTCGCAATCGATCATTCTTGCGTATTTGATTTTTGTTACCCTTCACGCTACGTGGGTTCATTGCAATTTTGGTCCCAACGCCAAATGGCTCGAAAAGTTTTTGATTATGCCCAGATATCATCATTGGCACCATACTTCTCAAAAAGAGGGCATCGATAAGAACTTTGCCATCCATTTTCCGTGGATCGATAAACTTTTTGGAACCTACTACTATCCTGATAAGTGGCCGGACGCTTATGGCCTGGATGGCGAGGAAATTTCGCCCAACTTTTTTGGGCAGACGATTGAGCCATTTACAAGAAGAAAGAGAACTCCCTAAAACTCTAGCGCGCCTAATGGAACGTCCTTCGGTAACTCCGCACCCTTGGTCGTTGCCTTCACCAAGCCAACATATTTCATGAATTTGACAGTCAGAAATCCAAAGTCGTATTCCGATCTGTCGTGGCTTAGCCGCAAAAGACCCTCATAGTGGTGATGATTATTTTGCAGGCAAGCGCTAAAGGTCGCCGTTACCGGTAGCCACTCGCCGATATTCATGGCGTTGTCTTCTTCATCGTTATACCGCCGGTATCCAAATTCTCGGGTATGGGTCCAATAGTTTTGAATCATATTTACCCACAGCGCAAAAATTCGTATTCCGACCCACATCACCAGCGTAAACTTCAGATCTCCAACTAACTTCCATAAGAGATAAAAACTAAGGGCTTGTGCAAATATTGCGAAAAGCGGGTTCGCAACGACCCGAAAGGTCCGAGACTTCAAAATTTTGTCGACCGCCAAATTTTCATTGCATTGATACGGCATTACACAGAGATATAGGGTTCGCCAAAAGCCGTCGCCTGAAAGTTTATTGGGATCCCCAGCATGGTCGGCATGTTTATGATGCAATCGATGGCGATTCACCCAGGCGATCGGATCCACATAGAGCCCGAAGATGTTATTCACGACAGTGACGACTTTTATGAACCATTCCTTATAGTCGAGTGAACGATGTGCGATTCCCAAATGAAGAACATCGGCTAAATACAACCCGCCACTAAACCAGCAAAAGATAAAATAAACTCCGCCTATCAACATTCCAGTCCACGGTCCCAAATGAGTTGGGGCGGAATACATACACGCCAGCATGTAGACAAAAATAATCAGATAGCCTGTGAGGTTGTATATTTTCACGATGACTCCCGGTTGGGTTATTCAAACAGAAATCCCAGCTCCTTTCAAATAACAAGTTAAAGGCCGCAGGTTGCAGCGTTGTTGACCCGAAACAAGAAGCCGCTGACGCTAGCAGGGTGGTCGCTGGAACCCATAATCAGCACACCTATCGGATAGGGCGCCGAGGCGTTCGTCGAGAACGCCTCCTGTATCCCGGGCTTTCCGCTACAATCGGCAAAGGCTCAGGTAAGCCCCACAATGTCGGGAACCCGCGATACGCATCAATTGCGACCTTGCGTCCCAAACGACGCCGACCATACGGGGGCTGGACCCGCAAGTAGCCGCTACGCGAGACGACTTAGCTGAACCTCGGCGAGCCCGCTTCGTTTAAGATGGCGACGTGCCCCTGGTCTCAATTACGCGGCTGCGGCTGAGGTCGTGGCGCTTCCTCCCGATGTTTGCGTGGTACGCTTTGCGCTCTGCACGCCAGGCGTCCCGTGCTGAAGGGGGTCTCGGAGCAAAATTGCTCCGAGAACGGAGGAACACCTTCTGGACCGGCACCCTCTGGACCAGCGAAGCAGCCATGAAGAAGTTCATGATTTCGGGCGTCCATGGGAAGGCCATGCGCAAGCTCGCAACGTGGTGCGACGAAGCCGCGGTGGTCCATTGGACCCAGGAGAGCCCCGCGCTGCCAAGTTGGCCGGAAGCGTACCAACGCCTACAAAAGGATGGTAGGCGCTCGAAGGTGAATCATCCCTCTGCGGGACACCTCGCCCATGAATTTCCGGCACCACAAGTGGACCGCACCGGGGACCTGGTGTTCAAGTAAGCGCGGGCCGGTCAGCTGTTAGCTTTCTACCCCATCTTCTTTACAACTCACTGCGTTTGAATGACTTGATCAGTCGTTCGAACCAGTACCTGATAAGTAAAAGATTCCTATTGACAACCGCCCTGGCCAGTGCTATCGTTCCGTGTGTTACCTCGACAAAGCCTCGCCTACTCCCCTCGTCGCCCCAGCCCTAAACCTCATTGTTTGATACTCTTGCAAACTCTTTTGCACTCTGGAAAATGTCAACTCCTTTGCAATCAAGCAAATCCAGACTCTTTTTGCAAAATACCCGGGGTGGGGTGTGCCGAACGAATCTGCGGCACACCCGGATTCGCCCCGCGCCACGATATAAGACCTACTCCCGCAAGTACCTTTAGAATGAACACTTGCAAAAGTGTATCAAAACAAACGACTTTAACTCCCTTTAGAATGAACACTTGTGAAAAACCGGGGGGAGGGGGTCCATCCGACGCACACGTAGGTAACGAACGAACCGTTCAGTCCTCAACGTCCTCTCTTCAATCTACACATTCTCGTTCCGCCCACTACTCACTGCCCACTACCCCCACTCACTTGCTTCTTCCGCTTCCAACCCGCTCAGGGCTCGGTATAATCGAAGCTTACATGCAATTTCAGAGTATCCAGAACGCCATCGATCTGTTGGGTCCTGCCCCGCCTACTCCACCACCGGAACGCCAATCTCCGGATTGGCGTCCTGCCGACCAGAAACTGTCTGGCATCGTCGAACCGAAGCTCGAGGTCGCCTGGGGCAGCTTCCATCAGGGCTTTTGGAGTGGCGTGGCCGCCCTGTTTGGCCCGAGGGCGCGCAAAGATGCACTGGACTTCAGCCCCTTTCGCGACAGTTGGGTCCAAGGCCGAATCCCGAAACGCGCCGTGGTCGCCGCGGCGCTGTGGCATATCGCCATTCTGGCTTTGCCGATTTCGCTTTTCACCGTCATGCCGCACCGGAATCCCTTGCTGCAAAACGTCGAGTTCACCTGGAAAGGCTCGATCGACGACTTGCCGCTGCTCAACATCGCTCGCGAAACGCCGAAAGAGGCCAAACCGCCCGAGCACGCCGCTCTGGAGGCGCCGCCACAACCGGTCCTCGAAGCTTTCCATCCGCGCCAGCGCATCTATACCGATCCCGTGCATCCCAATCACCCGCGGCAAACCCTGATCAATCCCAAGGCTCCCGCCATTCCGCCCAAGCTGCAGTTCAACTTGCCCAATATCGTGCAGTTCGAGCAGGTCGCCGGACCGGCCAAGCCGCGCCTGCAAATCAGCGAAGACATGCTGCAGAAATCGCACCCCAAGGAACGGCGCTCGGCGACGTCCACGACGGCTCCGCTAGTCGACATCCCCAACATGGAGCAGCACGTCGCGGACATGAATCTCCCCGCCGCGCAAAACGGACCCGCGCGTCCCAAACTCGAGTTGAACGCCGGAGCCGCCCCGCGCGTGGCGCAAAAAACGCAGTCCGGCGACGCCGGACCCGCGCCCGAAGTTGGCGCGACGCAGCTAACCGCAGCCAATGGAGCACCCAGCGCGTTGATCGCGCTCTCGGCCAATCCCGCTCCGCCCGCGCCGGTGCAACCGCCGCAGGGAAATACTGCGGCGCGAATCGCGGTTTCTCCGGAAGGAACGCCGGGAGCAAATCCTGGCGGAGCGCACACGAATTCCGGCGCAGCCGGAGGAAAGAACGCAGTGGGGATCAGCATCAGCGGCGGCAATCCGCCCGCCAACGCCAGCGGAGCAAAAATAATCGCGCCTCCGCGAAAATTAATGACGCGGCCGGATCCCAAGGGCGAAAGCGAAGACATGGCCGAGCGCACCGGACCGCCGGATTTCGCATCCCTGCCGCCCGGCGCAAAACCCGAAACGGTTTTCGCGTACAAAAAAGTCTACACGCTGAACGTCAACATGCCCAATCTGAACAGCGCCACGGGAAGCTGGATCTTAAATTTTTCCGAATTGCACTCGGAAAACGCCCATCACTCGCAGCAAAGCGCGGATTTGTCCGGGCCGGTGCCGCTGCAAAAAGTCGATCCCAAGTATCCGCAAACTTTAGTGAACGAACGCGTGGCCGGCGAAGTTATTTTGTACGCGGTGATTCGCCGTGACGGGTCAGTTGATAGCATTCAGTTGGTGCGCGGAATCGATCAACAACTCGACGCCAACGCAATAAATGCTTTGCGCCAGTGGAAATTCCGGCCAGGGGCAAAACAAGGCACGCCAGTAGAGCTAGAAGCCATCGTGCACATCCCATTTCGTCTGCCGGAATATCCGTGAGACGAAGCGAAACGGCAAGGGATAACACAGAGACGCGGAGAACGCTGAGGAGCGCAGAGAGGAATCACTTGGTTGCAGCCGCGCCTGATTTTTGCGCCGCTATTTCGTTGCTTTCTTCGGCTAGCTTCACCAAGGCGTAGAGTGCGTGATTGACCGGGGTGGGCACGCCAAGTTCCGCGCCGCGGCGTGAAATGTAGCCGTTGAGGGAATCGATTTCGGTGCGTTTGCCGCGCATCAGGTCCTGTCCGGTGGAAGAAATCGCATTGGACATTTGCGTGGCAATTTTCAGTGCGCCTGCCAATCCGGCTTGCGGAGTTTCCACGCCGGGTAATTGAATCCGCGCGGCCGCGGCAACGGCCAACACTTCGTTCACCGCGGCTTCCACAACTTTGCGGGCGTCGTCGCTGGCGGCGATTTGGCCGTATTTCGCGCGGCCCAGCGCGGAAATCGCGTTGAGCGCACAATTCCAGATGAGCTTGGTCCAAAGTTCGCCGTCGATATTGTCGGAAATGCGGCAGCCAACTCCGGTGCGCTCAAAAAGGGCCGCGAATTTTTCCGAGCGCGCGCTGCGCGGGCCGACCACAAGATCGCCGCGGCCGACGTGTTTCACGCGTGCCGGCTCAGGCACGGACGCTGCAACGTAGACCACGGCGCTGAGCGCGTCGATTCCGGCGGCGCGAATTTTGTCTGCGTTGTCGACACCGTTCTGCAAACTGACGACCGTGGCAGACGAGGACATCAGTGGCGCGAGCGATCGCGCTGTCGATTCCGTGTCGGTGGTTTTTACGCAGAAGAGAACTACGTCCGCGCCCCGCGCCGCTGCGAGTTCGGTGGACACTTCGACGCGCACGGTTTCCTTGAATTGCAGAGTGTCCAGCAGCAGGCCGTTTTTGCGAACGGCCTCGACAAACGCCGTGCGCCCGATCATCACAACGGGAGCGCCGGCGCGCGCCAGCATGCCGCCAAAGTAACCGCCCACGGCGCCCGCGCCGACCACCGCGATGCGCGGCCAATTTTCCGATGGAGTCATACCGTGACCTAGCCAGTCATAGGGTGATGACAGCAATCATACCGTGATGGCGGCGAGCAAACGATCGATGTCCTGCTCGGTATTATAAAGATGGGGAGAGACTCGAATATTTCCTTCGCGGAGACTGGTGATGACTTTTTCTTTTACGAGTTTGTGATAAAGCTCGGCAGTTTTTTCCGGCGAGCGCGCGGTGAAACAACCGTACGGCCCACGTTGCGCGGAGTCCAGGGGGCTGGCGGGGACGCAGCGGTCTTTCGGAAGGCGCTCGAACAATAGATCGATCAGCTTGCGGTTGTGGGCCTGGGCAGTTTCGGGTCCGAACTGCAGAACGAACTGCACAGACGCGTCCATGGCCGCGAAGTTGAAATAGTTGGAAGTCTCAGCCATGTCCCAACGGCGCGCACCGGGCACAGGCTGAGGATTTTCGAAGGCCAGGGAATGAAACTTTTCCGCGCCTTCGGCGGCGGCCCAATAGAAGGGGCCGGGGCGCATGTTTTCAATGTGTTCGTTTTTGGCCCAGAAAAAGCCAGTGCCGTAGGGGCTGAGCAGCCATTTGTATCCGGCGCAGACCAAGAAATCAGCGCCTAGTTTGGCGACGTCGAGCGGCATGCCGCCGCAACTCTGACTGACATCGAGCAAGAGAAGAGCGCCTTGCGCGTGACAGGCGGCAGCGAGGCGAGCGGAGTCGAGCAGCACGGCATTGTCAAAACGCACCATGCTGACCGAGACCATGCGAGTTCTGGTAGTCATGGCGGCGATGAGGTCGTCCGCAGTGAGGAAGCGATCGCGTGGCGCGACAACTTTCATGATGATGCCTTCGCGGGCTTCCATGGGTTTCCAGGTGGCGTATTGCAGGGGAAATTCACCTTTGGCGGTCAGCACCTCGTCGCCTGGTTTCCAGGTGAGTCCGTAAGCGACGGCGGACATACCGGGACTTGCGCCGGTGGTCAAAGCAATTTCTTCCGGCTGGCCGCCGATGAGCGTGGCGATGGAGGCGCGGATGCGGTTGGGCACCTCGAAGTAAGCAGAGTCTGGGATGTGGTGGGGATTTTTCTTCCACTCGATCGCGGTGTGCACAGCGCGATGCGCAACTTTAGGCATAGGGCTTTGCGCGGCCAAATTCAAGTAAGTGGCATCTTCGATTTCAAACCATTCCTGGCGGTAGTCGGTGATGGTGGAAGAAGTGGCAGTGGCCATGGTTCTCTCCAGCGAACGGATCACAAACTACGATTGTTCAGGAGAAGGCGCGGCCGGCGCAACATCCAAATTGGACACCATGGAGGGCAAGGAAGCGAAATGGAGCCGGCGGCCAGCAGGGAGCGGCGCGAGTGCAAGGAAGCATCGGATCGGAGATATTCAGAGATACTCAGAGGTGTTACAACTCGTTTCGGCATAATTTCCGGATTGCCGACGATTCGGACACAATCCGGGAGTGGGTTCTGCGGCCCGTATCGCTGCCAGTCGAGATTCAATCATTTAGAGTGTTTCGGAATATAATCCGCCAATGTCATCGCCAGGAGATGGTTCCTCACGCCCCGTACAGTCGTTGGACATTCGCCTCTTTGTTGACAGAATCCCTGCGTTTACGTGGTCAGCTCATGCGGATGGCTCCGTAGAGTTCGTGAATCAACGGTGGCGCGAATACGCCGGTCTTTCTCCCGAAGAATCGCAAGGCTGGGGCTGGCAGGTTGCGATCCATCCGGAGGATTTGCCGTCATTGATTCGGAGATGGCGCGAGCTGTTGATTGCCGGAGAACCAGGCGAAATCGAAGCGCGCATGCGCCGCCATGATGGGATCTTTCGTTGGTTCCTCATTCGCTTCGAACCCTTCCGCGACGAAACCGGGAAGGTCGCTATGTGGTACGGAGTAAGCGCTGACATTGAAGACTTCAAGCAGAGTCAGGAGAGACTGCGGGAGGATGAACGCGAACTTCGCCGGATTACTGACGCGATACCGCAGACGATAGTTGTCCAGGACCCCTGCGGCGTACCGATCTACGCCAATCAAGCTACTCTCGACTATACGGGCCTTACTGCTGACGATGTGATTGCGCCAAATTTTCGGGAGAGAATCTTCCATCCGGAGGACCTCGAAAAATTTCGAAACGAGCGAAAGGCTGCTCTCGCGCGTGGTGTTCCGTTCGAATTCGAGCATCGGGCGCTCAGGAAGGACGGCCAGTACCGTTGGTTCCTGATCCGCTACAACCCCTTCCGAAATGAACAGGGGCAGGTGATTCGCTGGTATGCCACGGGGACCGACATTGATGACCGCGTCCGAGCTGAAGAGCGAACACGCAACGAAAATCTGGCATTACGAGAGCAGATCGATCGCGACTCGATGTTCGAGGACATCGTGGGCTCTTCCGAAGCGCTGCGAAAGGTGCTTAGCCAAGTCGCCAAGGTGGCCGCGTCCGATTCCACCGTGTTGATTCTGGGAGAAACGGGCACTGGAAAAGAATTGATTGCTCGTGCAATCCACAAGCGATCAAAGCGCGCTGATCGAGCATTCATCGGCGTGAATTGCGCCGCCATCCCGCC
>DATHMG010000075.1:0-34764 GCA_035487275.1 Candidatus Acidiferrum sp.
ATGATGTCGCGCAGCAGCGACTTGGTACGCTTGATGTTGATGGCGAAGTTATCATCGATGAAAAACACCGCGATCTGTCCGCGTTCACGCTTGGCCCGCGCTTTCAGCAGCAACAGCTCATTCACCACACTTTCGTTGGTGCGAAAGCGAATGGAGTCCCCGAAAAAGCCCGTGACCGTGCAGAACTCGCACCCATAAGGACAGCCGCGCCCGGACTCCACCGGAATGATGCGGAATGTACCCCAGCCGTCGCCAATTTTTTGCAGCGTGGATTTAAAAAACTTTGGAACGATATTGAATTGTTTCAGGTCAATGGTGTCCCACGGGATCGGCGGGTACGCTTGCAAAGAAGGCTTGTGTTCTTGGCCGAAGGCATCGACCGGAGCGTAGACGTCTTTCAGCGCGCCTCTGGCAGCATCGGCAACAATTCTGGGCCACGTTTCGTCGGCTTCGCCGAGGGCCACGGCATCGGCATGGCGCGGTCCACCGGCTCTGCCGAGGGCCTCGTCCGCCATTTCCGTAACGTGCGGCCCGCCCATAACTACCGGCACGCCGACCGCGCGAATCGCATCAGCCATGCGGTATGCCTTGGCGATCATGCGCGTCATGGCCCCGATGCCCACCAGGCCGATTTTTTCGGCAATCACGAATCGAGCGATGGCCTCTTCATCCATGGGCTGCGCATTGCCGTCAATCAGCATGACCTCGTGCCCCGCTGGTGTAAGCGCCTGCAGCAGAAACATCCAGAGGTGCGGCATAAAATTGCGCGTAACCCCGTTGTCGGGGTTATAGAGCAGGATTCTCATAGTCTTTTCTTTGTACCGACTTGCGCGTGACCCGAACGGACAGGCTAGGGGGCCTGAAAGAAAAAAATAACATTCAGCTGCTGGGCAAAACTGTGCAAAAAGAGACACTTTCCAGAGTGGTAGGATCTCCGCTAATTTCTTGAAAGTGGAAGGGGGGCGGACTCTAGTCCAGGTGCGTCGCGGTTTTGATGTGCTCCGACGCCAATCGTAGATCGGGACCGCTTTACACCTTTACGCCACCAACATATAGTTTCAGTGGCTCGCTAACCCCGCCATGAAACGCGCCCACGCTCTAAGGCCCTTCATAGTGTTTTGCGTCGTGTTCGCACTCGCCTGTGCAGCAGCCGCCGAAGACATCAAGAAAATTCATCCTACCGGCTATGTCACCGATCTCGCCGGCGCGATCCAGCCAGACACCAAGGCTCGACTGGAGGCGCTTTGCGCCGAGCTTGAGCAAAAAACCGGAGCGCAGATGGCGATTGTTACCGTGCATTCGCTGGAAGGGCAAAGCATCGAGAATTACGCGGTAGACCTCTATAAGCAGCTAGGTGTCGGCAGTAAGAAAGACAATCGCGGCGTCCTCTTGCTAGTCTCCCCCGACGAGCGCAAATACCGGATCGAAGTAGGTTACGGCCTGGAGCCAGTTATCAACGATGCGCGCGCTGGGGACGCAGGCCGCGCGATGGTTCCATTCCTGCGTCGCGGTGATTTCAGCGGCGCCACCGAAACCGCCGGGTGGCAACTCGCCAAATATATTGCCGATGATCGCGGAGTGACCCTGAGCGGTCACCCGCCGGTCCGCCAGGTCCAGCAGCGTGATGAGCGTTCCGGAGGTGGTATTTCGTTCTGGGTGATTATCGGCATCTTCCTGCTCATATGGTTCATAAGTCGATCATCGGGCGGAGGGCGCAGTGGCGGTAGTGGTTGGTGGATCTGGCCGTTGCTGGGTGGATGGGGCGGTGGTGGGCGCGGCGGCTGGGGCGGTGGCGGATTTGGTGGGAGCGGTTGGAGTGGCGGTTCCGGCGGCGGTGGCTTCGGCGGATTCGGAGGCGGCAGCAGCGGCGGCGGCGGAGCCTCCGGCAGTTGGTGAGCGGCGCAGCTAATCGTGGCGGAACGAAGGAGTGAAAAGAGCATGCTGTCGACGGATATGAAATTAACCGAGCTGGTGAACCGCTTAAAAGAAGTCTCCTCAGCGAATCTTCAATCCGTGATCCTCTACGGCTCCGCAGCGCGCGGCGCTTATCATCCCGATCATTCAGATTTGAACGTGCTCTGCGTGCTCGGCTCGCTGAGCGTGGAAGAGTTGGGCCGCATGGCAGCAGTGGTGCGTTGGTGGGTGGTGGAACAAAAAGAGCCCGCGCCGCTATTTTTTACCGCGGAAGAATTAAAGCAATCAGCGGACGTTTTTTCCATCGAGCTGCGTGATATGCAGGACAGCCGCCGCGTATTGTTTGGCAGCGATCCCATCGCCACCCTGAAACTGCCCATCAATCTGCATCGCGTGCAGGTAGACCATGAATTGCGAACGGTGCTGTTAAAGCTGCGCAACGCTTATTTTCGCTCGCCAGGCGATGCGCGGGAATTGACCCCCATTTTGCGCAAATCGTTTTCGTCCGTGCTCACTTTGCTGCGCCACGTGATCATCGCCTTCGGAGAGGAGCCGCCTGCGGAGCCACCGGAGATCATTCGTCGCGCCACAGCGCTGACGCACTCGAACGCTTCCGCATTTGAAACTATTCTGCGTTTGCGAGAGCATACCGATGCGCACGTGGAAATCGCGCAGGCTTATGGAGCATATCTTGCCGCTGTGGAATCAGTGATTCGCGCGTTAGACCAGCATTTGCCTAAAGAGCAGTGGCAACGGACCAGGCAGGCACATTCTTGAATTTCAAGTAATTGAGGAGCATATGAAAACAGGTATCGTGATTTTAGTTATTCTTCTGATTCTTGCTTTGGTACTGGGCAGTTTCTATGTGAGCCGGCGCAACCCGATGGCCATAAAGCGCGAAGCGGTCAATGCCGCTTGGTCGCAGGTGGATGTGGTGCTGCAACGGCGCGCCGATTTGATTCCAAATTTGGTTGAGACGGTCAAAGGTTATGCCATGCAGGAGCAAGCCGTTTATGGTGAGATCGCTCGCGCGCGCTCCGCTTTGCTGAGCGCCAGCACTCCCGCGGAAAAAATCGCGGCCAACGGGCAGTTGGACTCCGCACTCGGGCGTTTGCTGGTGATCGTCGAGAATTATCCGCAGCTAAAATCCAATGAAAATTTCATGCGCTTGCAGGATGAATTGGCCGGCACGGAAAATCGCATCGCCATCGAGCGCCGCAACTACAACCAGGTCCTGCAGGACTACAACACCTACATCTCGCTCTTCCCCAACAACATCATCGCCAGCTTGGGCGGATTTGCGCGTAACGACGCGTATTTCAAAACCGAGCCCGGCGCGCGTCAGGCTCCCAAGGTCAATTTCGATTACCCGAAAAACCCCGCCGCTGCAACTCCGGCGCCCACTAAGCCAACGCCCGCGCCGGCCCACCCGTAGGAGGGTGGAGCACCGCAGTAGTTATTTTTCGGGTTGCAGGGGAGAACGTTAACGGAAACTACGTGCGGCCCAGGAACTCGCTAAGCAGCATGTGGAAATGGTGTACGCCATTTTCACGCTTTACCGAGTAGCGCCCGCGGTCATACGTCGCAGAACGCAGACCGCGCTGCACGTTCTCGCAAAGCCCGATATCTTCCTGCTGCACTTCGTCGCTGAAAGCAACGGCGCGCTGGACACGCTCCTGCACCCTGCACTCGGCCACGCCGTGACAAAACCACTCAAAAATCGTCAGCGTTTTGTCGTGTGCGAGCGGCACGATCAGGTTAGTCGAAACATTGTCAGGATAAATGTTGAGCATCAAATTCGGGAAGATCCAGAAATACGCCGCTTGCTGCAGCCCGCTGCCCGGCTCGTAAAATCGCTCGGCGTTCTCTTCCGCCTTCATCGCCCGGATGGGCGCGAATTGTTGCGAGTAATAGCGATACGTGTCGGTGCGGTAGTGAGCGTAATCAATCTCGCGCATCAATCCCAGATGTGCAATGGGAATGTGATAGCCCTCAAGGTAATTATCGACGTACACCTTCCAGTTGCAGTTGATCACGTAGTCTCGTCGTTCGGCGAATTGCAGCCCTTCAAACTGAAAGCCGCGAGCCTGTTCGGGAATTTTTCCCAGATACGATGCTAGCGGCTCCGCTTGCGTATCGAAATTCACGAAGATGAATTGTTCAAAAACTTCCACGCGCAGCGGCACCATGCCCATGGTGCTGCGGTCAAAAAACTCCACGCCTTCAACATCCGGCGTGCCAATCAGCCGGCCATCCAGCGTGTAAGTCCAACCATGGTATTGGCAGCGCAACACATTTTTGCATCCACTACCTAATGCGATGGGCCCGGCACGGTGACGGCACACATTGCTGAAGGCCCGCAAGATACCCTGCTTGTCGCGCACCACGATAACGGGCTCCCCGGCAACATCGGCGGTAAAAAAACTTTCTGGATCAGCAATGGTGTGTTTTACGCCGTTCACCTCGCCGCATGCGTTGCTGAGAGTGCCGACGAGTTGCCAGGTGCGCAAGAAAATGCGGGTCTTTTCAATATCGAGAATCGCAGGGTCGGTATAAAACTTCGACGCGAGCGTGTGTGCGCACTCGATCTGCTGGTTTACGTCGAGTTGCAGCGGCTTGGTGTTCATACCGTCGGCCGCATTAGAATTTTCTGGTTTCCTGCCTCGACCAACGCTCGATGACTATTTTCGATTCGGTGTAGAACTCCACGGCGTCGCGGCCCTGCCCGTGCAAAATGCCGAAGAAACTGTCTTTCCATCCGCTAAATGGGAAGTACGCCATGGGCGCGGCCACGCCAATGTTGATGCCGATATTTCCCGCCGGCGCTTCGTATCTAAATTTTCTTGCGGCGGCGCCACTGGTGGTAAATAGCGATGCTTGGTTGCCGTAGGGACTGTTGTGCAAAAATTTCATGGCGTCGTCTATCGAATCCGCGTGCACCAGGCTCAATACCGGACCGAAAATCTCGGTATGCGTTAACTTGCTGGATGCTGGCACGCCATCGAGTATGGTGGGCTTTATAAAATTACCGCTTTCGCCGTTGGGAATTTTTGTATTGCGTCCATCCACGATAGGCTTGGCGCCCTCGGCTACCCCAGCGGCAATTAACGACTCTACGCGCAGCTTACTTTCTCGGCTGATTACCGGCCCCATCTGCACATCGGCGCCCAGTCCATTGCCAACTCGCAGCGACGAGGCCGCATGGCTGATCGAATCGCGAAAAATCTTCTGCGCGTCGCCAATTGTGACGGCCACGGAAACGGCCAGGCAGCGTTGTCCCGCGCAGCCGAACGCGCTGTCCCCGATAATTTGCGTAGCCAGTTCCATATCCGCATCCGGCAACACGATGACGTGATTTTTTGCTCCACCCTGACACTGCATGCGCTTGCCGCTGGCAGCCGCGCGGGCATAAACATGTTTGGCTACTGGTGTGGACCCGACGAAACTGATGGCTCGCACCTGCGGGTGATCGCACAGCGCATCCACCGCTTCGCGCCCGCCATTCACCAGATTCACTACACCGCGTGGCAACCCGGTGGCTTCAACAAGCTCGATAACGCGTCGCATCGTCAGCGGCACACGTTCGGACGGTTTCAGAACGAAGGTGTTGCCGCAGGCGATGGCGTAGGGCAGAAACCAGAAAGAAATCATCGCAGGAAAATTAAATGGCACGATGGCGGCAACCACGCCCAGGGGTTGGCGTATCAACGTTTCGTCCACGCCTGGCGTAACATCTTCCAGGTTATAACCCTGCATCATCATGGGGATTCCGCAGGCCACTTCAACATTTTCAATGCCACGGCGGAGTTCCGCCTTCGCTTCCGCCAGCGTCTTGCCGTTTTCCTCAGTGATCAGGCGCGCGATTTCGCCAAGGTGTTCCTCGAGCAGATTTTTCAACTTAAAAAGGTATTGAACGCGTTCACCGGGCGGTGTGCGCCGCCATGCCGGAAAAGCGTCCGCGGCGGCCTGGACAGCGGCGTCAACATCCGCCGCAGTGGATAGCGGAGTGCGCGCCAACAATTCAGCAGTCGCAGGGTTTATTACGTCCACATACTCTTGCGTAGCGGAACGGCGCCATCCGCCGTGAACATAGTTTTGCAAATCGGGAGCTTGTGTTGTGACTGTGCTGCTCATGTTGTTATTCCTTAATGTTTACGTTATCGCCGAGCGAACCGCAGTAGAACGGGTCATGCTAGTCTACCAAAAAACTGTCAGAGCCAGACGGCCACGGTCTAGAGCAAAAGTTGCTACGAGGCCTGGTCCGAGGACACTAATTTTGTTCGCCACGCGAACCAACTGATCGTCGCCAGCATTCCAAGGTAACCTAGCGCCTTTGTAATTCCCCCGATGCGCTGGTCCTGTTGCAGCAAACCCCACTGACCAAACAGAATTTCCCAGTCGTGATCGCCCGAGCCCACCAGCGGCAACGCCAAAGCCCGGGCATCCGCCATGTACGTGCCAATGTACAGAAAATTTTCGAAGAACCAGAAGCTGCAAAAAGTCACAGCGGTCACCTCGCGCTGGCGGAAAAAATAGACTCCGCACAGTAGCGGGACGATCAACTCGCCAAGCGTTCCACCAAGAATGGTGATGGTGTAACCAAACCAGCTGAAGAACAAATGGCCGCCTTCGTGAATGATCAGATTGACGTAATCGAGGAAGAGAAAACCCGAATGATTGAACGCGGCATACAAAAAGAAAATTATGTAGAACACCAGCCAGCCGATAGCCGCCACGCGACTAACCGGTTTCCAAGGGCCGATCTGCTCTTCCAGAAATGTCACGGAACCTCGAACTGCAAAGGGTTACTGCTAAAGGGTTGTTTCTGAAGGTTACTTCAGGATGGCTGCCAGCGCTTCGTAGGCTGCGCCAATCAGCGGCGCCGATTCGTTAAGAATAACCGACACAGGAATATTGTTCATCAACGGTTCAAATTTCCATTTGTCCTGGAAGGAGTGAAAAAACGAACCGTCCTTAATTTTGTCCAGTATTTTTACAGCAATTCCGCCGGCTACGAATACGCCGCCGAGCGCCAAAACTTTCAACGCCAAATTTCCTGCTTCCGCACCGTAGATGGCACACCATAAATCCAGGGTCTCCACGCACACGGGGCACGATTTATCCAGTCCCTGGCGGGTGATAACCGGCGCGGGGTCGGCGTCGGGATCTTCAAAGGTGGCATGTTTTACAGTCGGGGAAAGAAATTCATGCAAAGTACGAAAGCCGCGCCCGGAAAGAATCAATTCCCAACTTACTTGCGGGTAGCGGCGGCGCATGAAGCGCAAAAGTTCGATCTGCAATTCGGTGTGCGGCGCGAAATCGGAATGGCCGCCCTCAGAGGGCACCACCTTGTAGCGATTTTCATTTTCATTCCACACCAAAAACGACTGGCCGAGTCCGGTTCCGGCTGCGATCAGAGCTTTAGTGCCGCCAGGTTCGAGCTTACCGGTATTGAGAACACAGAAATCTTCAGGGGGAAGATGTTCGACACTGTGGCCCGTAGCGCCCAGATCGTTCAGAACGACAACCTGTTTTACCCTAAGTTCGTCGACAAGATTTTCAGTATCCACCACCCACGGAAGATTTGTGGCGCGAACGCGATTCTTAATTACCGGCCCGGCGACGCCAAAACCCGCGGCCTCGATGCGCTGGCCCGCTAGGTAAGGCGCGGCCTGCCGCAAAAACTCCTTGACGATGAGAGTAAATTGCGCAAATTCCTTACTTGCAAATCGTTGTTTGAAAACAGCAGTGAGCGTGCCGTCTTCTTGGGAGAACAGCGCGAGATTACACTTCGTACCGCCCACATCTCCAGCAAGGATCACCAGCTCCCCCTAAATCTTCGAGAATTGTTACCGGGCATCTTTACTACGGGTTGTGCCAATGCCTGCCGTCGCGCTCGAGGAGTACGTCAGACTCATGGGGGCCCCAGCTTCCAGCAGGATATTGTGGGACGCTGGCGCTCTTTACCGAGGTCCAGACCTCCAGGATCGGATCGATCAGCGCCCAGGCGGCCTCCACGTTATCGCCGCGATCGAAAAGTGTGGCATCTCCGCGTACGCAATCATTTACCAGCGTGGCGTATGCGCTGCGTGGGGCTTCGCCAAAGCCCTCTTTGTATTTGAAATCCATGGTCACATTGCCGATGCTCATTTCCGTTCCAGGGCGTTTAGCCACGAAGGAAACGGAAACTCCTTCGTCGGGCTGTATATTCAGGATCAAGCGATTCGGTTCCAGGTCGCGTTCGCGGAACACCATGTGCGGCGCGCGTCGAAATTCAATCACGATTTCGGTGCTGCGTTTCGCGAGACGTTTTCCGGTACGCAGATAAAATGGCACGCCGGCCCAACGCCAGTTGTCGATCAAAAGCTTGGCAGCCACAAAAGTCTCGGTGCGCGAAGTAGAACTTACGCCTGGCTCTTGGCGGTATCCGGGAACCGGTTTGCCGCCAATTTGCCCGGGCGCGTATTGCCCGCGCACCACCGCCTGCGCGACCATCTCCAGATTGAAGGGGCGAATAGACTGCAACACTTTGAGTTTTTCGTTGCGTACCGAGGTGGCATCAAAAGACGCGGGCGGCTCAACCGCAACGAGCGAGGTAAGTTGCAGGACGTGGCTTTGGATCATGTCGCGCAATGCCCCGGTAGTCTCATAGAAACCACCGCGACGCTCCACGCCCAGCGTTTCCGCCGCGGTGATCTGCACGTGATCCACATAATTCCGATTCCATAGCGGTTCAAAAATGCCGTTGCCGAAGCGCAGCACCAGCAAGTTCTGCACCGTATCTTTTCCGAGATAATGATCGATGCGGTAGACCTGCTGTTCTTCGAAAACACTCAAAACCGTTTTGTTCAACTCTTTCGCGGACGCCAAGTCCCGTCCAAAGGGTTTTTCGATGATGATTCTCACCCACGAATCGGGCGATTTAGGCCGAGCCAGTCCCGCTTTACCGAGGTGCTCCACGATGTGCGGGTAAACTTCAGGTGGTGTGGACAAATAAAACAAGCGATTGCCGCCGAGGTTTTTGGCTGCTTCCAAATCCTCCAGACATTTAGCCAAGCTAGCGTAGGATTCCGGATCGTCATATTCGCCCTGGGTGTAATGCAGATTCGCTGCAAATTCGTCCCATTGTTTAGGATCGATGGGGCCGACTTCCGAAATGCTCTTGGCTGCTTCCGCTAAAGCCGCCCGAAAACTCTCGTCGCTCATGGGCGTACGGGCGAAGCCTACAATCGTGTAACGGGGTCCCAGGGAATTGTGAATCGCCAGGTCATACATGGCCGGAATCACTTTGCGTTTCGCGAGATCGCCCGAAGCCCCAAAAAGAACCACCGTAACGGGTTCGGCGGTGCCGTCGTAGCCGCCGACAGAATAAGAATTGTCCGCCATCAGGGTTCCCTTCCCATCAAAAAAGGCCTCATTTAACCGATTTAACCATCTGGAGACTATACCTCAACACGGTGCTTTCGCAGTTCAGAACGCAAACTTTCCGCATCTTTATAGTGAATCACGTGCATGCCGAGCTGCCGCGGCACCTCGAGGTTCAGCGCCCGGTCATCGATAAAAATACATTTTCCTGGGGGGCGTTGCGAAACTTCCAACGCGATACGAAAGATGGTCTCCTCGGGCTTTCGCGAGCGTACGTAACAAGAACTGAAAAAAACTTCGAAGTTCCGGCGTAGGTCGAACACGTCCATGCGGTATTGATTAAGTTCCAGGGGCTCGTTGTTGATCGAACCGATAAAATATTTCTTCGACTGAGATACTTCATCGAGAATAGCGCGCGTTTCTGGAAATTCTTTCGATTGCGCAAACATAAAAGCGATAAATTCCTCTCGTGTGAAAGCTCGCGGCCGGTAAAAGAGCGTGCGGTCCAGATATGCATTCAGGGTGATCAGGCCGGCATCCAAAGCGGGAAAGCATAGATCGTGCCGGTCCACAAATTCTTCCCAGTCCAAGTTAAACACTTTTGCGGCTTCCAGCCGGGAAGCCCGGCCCCAGCCATTGGTGAGGATGACGCCACCAATGTCCCAGAACATAGTGGTAATGTCGGCCAATGACGCAATCCTCCAGACTTGGGGTTTAGGGTTGAAAACGATCAATCCCGCATTGCTTGCGTGAGTCTTCGAATTTGGGCCACTGCTTGTATAACAACATCTACGACTTGCTTCAAACTGTTTTCCCCAAATTGCGACAGGTGCAGCCGCACGCGGCGCTTTTCGGCTTGTTCAAGGGCTTCAAATTCCCGTGCCAGCGCAAGCTGCAGATCCCCGAACGTATACTGAGCGCCGGGAATGGCCACCTCTGTAGCCGGATCCGTGGTGTCCATTAGCTAGCTTCGTTTTGCTGCATTCTCTCCAGGCAGGTTAAGAATCGTCGCTGCAGCTAGTTTCGATGCGCCCATGGCCACAAACACGAAATGGTCCAGTCGTAATGTGCCGCCATATTCAGACATTCGATCAGGCGATTTACACGGGGCTCAATCTGCCCCGCCAGATCCAGCCATTGCAAATTGCCTTTTACCAGTGGTTCCTCATGCTTCTCGGCAGGCTACAGTGAGCGGTCACGCTTCCAAAACCTTTTCAGTACGTTTCCAGCGTGCAAAGTTGTAACTCGTGCTTCCAGGTATTAGCCACACCCTCTGAACGAACAACGACACGGCCTCTCCGCCTACGAACAACGCTTTTTTATTTACCTAGTGGTAATATTTATAGAGAAGGTTAAAACAGTTATAACTAAACGTATAGTACTTGTTAGCTTTTCGTCGCGACTAGGAATTCCCTCGAACTTGCAGTAAGGTCAAAAAGCAGCTTTTTCAGGAGAATCAGTTTATGGCCAATGAAAATGGCGGTTCGACGCTCCCCGCCAACCAGCCCGCCCAACCAGGAACGCGCATTGTGCATTGCGTGAAGTTCAATAAAGACTTGCCCGGACTCGATCGGGTGCCGTGGAAAGGCGAGATTGGAAAACGCGTCTATGAAAGTGTCTCCAAAGACGCCTGGAAGCTATGGCTGGAACATTCCAAGATGGTGATGAACGAATACCGTCTTAATCCGCTGGATCCCAACTCTCAGAAAATCATGGAAGAGCAGATGGAGCAATTTTTCTTCGGAGAAGGTTCGAAGTTGCCGGAAGGATACGTGCCGCCGAAAGCTAAAGGATAGGTTTTGTATATCGCCTGGCGGTCATCAAGCGGAAGGGCCGCCGGCATGATGGGCCGGGTGCTGTACCGGTAACCTTGGAGTCATCCTAAAACGTAATTTCGCATGCGCCGCTCGGAGCGCTTGCTCAACTTTGCCCGGCGTCTCCGCGGCCGCAAATAAGAATCCCAGATAGCTGGCGCCCTCTGGCCATGCCTCGATGTAATCATGCAGGCGCGCGGTAATCAGCAATCCGGTGATCCCGGGAGTCTCGCGGGCGGCTTCTTCCCCCTGAACGCTCTCTAGGATTCCGCTGCCGGGTACCGGAATCATCATTACCCCTGAGGCCATTCGTTCGCGCACCCAAGTATTTACCGGCACGTTCAAACTGTGGAGCAGCAGCAGTTCTTCTAGTCCTATGCTTGCTTGCGCATTTGCATTTTTCTTCTCGATGGTTTGATTTTCGTTTTCAACGAAACGAAGTGCACGAGCGCACAATCCCCCAATCGGCCTAGCGGCAATTTCCAACGGCCAGACTTCTTTTTCCTCCGCTGCATCGCCATGGATACGGAATTCGGCGTGTACCGGGCCGCGCGTAAGGCCGATGGCGCGCGCGCAATCCTGCGCGCATTTTTGAATCGCCAATTGCTGCGATGCGGTGAGGTTAGACGGCGTCAAATAAATTGTTTCTTCGAAATACGGGCCTTCTAGCGGGTCGGGCTTATCGAAAATCGCCAGAATTTTAAGAACTCCATCCGTCAGCAGACCTTCAACAGCTACTTCTCTGCCCGGAATGTAAGCCTCCACCAGAATCTGATCGAGGTGCGCTTCACGAGTGGCCCGGATTTCTGGCGATGCGAACAGCTTGCGAATGCGTTGCGCCGCGGAAACGAATTCGTCTAGATTGTTAGCGCGTATCACGCCACGGCTTGCCGAAAGCGAGAGCGGCTTCAAAACACATGGATAAGAAATCCCTAACAATGCCGGCTCGGGCAATGGATCGAGATTGATGGTGCGAAACCATGGTGTTTTCAGACCGGTTTCGCGGAACACTTCGCGCATACGCAATTTTGAGCGGCAAGCTTCCACCGAAGCTGGGTGATTGTAAGGAATTCCCAGCTCGCGCGAAGTGTACGCGGCGGCCACCGATGGCGAATCTCCCAGCGCCAGGATTCCATCGACGCTTTTTCCGTTTAACGCTGCAACCACATCGGCTGCGGCGGACCGCGAAGATTCAAAATGCACTGCAATGGCGCGATCGCCCCAGGGATCTTCCAACTGGTGACAGCGGTCCGTAACGTAGATGATTTCGGTGGCGTGTTTTCGGGCGGCTTCTTCAAAGCTACGCGTCTGGTAGCCCAGTTTATTGGTGAACAGAAGCAATCGTCGTGCTTCGGACGGATATTGTTTGAATGGATTATCCATTGTTGATTAGATTCTAGCCATGTCAAACAAAGCCGTCTGCCGAGATGGTTGGATTGCTGACCATCGGTTTTGGTCGCCCAATGGAAATTAGTTGGTCGGCCGTAGGTTCCGCACAGCAATACCATGGCTCGCTGAGGAATGGGACGGCCCGCGCGGTTTCAGCGCGTGAAAGCAGCGGCGGCTCGATTCCGGCGGCGCGATGTGCAGAGGTCCAAATGAGTTCAAAGGCCATCGCGCGCGATAGCTTGTCGCGGTCGGCCGCAGCGGAAATTTCTTGTACTGTCTTACTCAACCCGTCCACTCGGGGATCGGAGTGCCGCCACGGATACACCAGCAATTGCGGATCAAAAGGCCCAATCGCTCGGCTGATTTCTTCAAGTTCCAGCATGCGCGAACCCTCTGGAATTAACAGGCGAATGCCCAGCTGGATGGGAGCCACATTTTCAACTAGCTGCTCGTCGTACAAAACGCGCAACAAATCCAGATAATTATCGACGGTGGTCCACGGTGAAAAGGGAACGAAAGTAGGGTGCAAGGTCAGGCCTAAAGAGCGAAACGTCGCGGCTACATGCAAGAAATCGCCGCGCGTGTGACCTTTTTCCAGGGCAGCGAGGAATATGTCGTTTACGGACTCCACTGCCGAAATCACAAACAGGCAACCGGTTTCTTTCAGCTTGGGCAAGTGTTCTTGGTGCTTTCTCAGGTGCTCAATTTTTATTGTCACGTCATAGGTCACCTCGGGGAATTCGCGGTGGAATTGTTCGACGAGCGGAATGGCGTGGCCTATGCCATTAAGAAAGTCCGGGTCGCCAAACGAGATATGTTGCGCACCTGCGGCTACTTGGCGGCGAACGTCCTCAAGTACAATTTCTCGCGGCACGATCCTGAAAACGCCGTTATATACCGGCACGATGGGGCAGTGGCGGCACAGATGCTTGCATCCGCGGCTGGCTTCCGTCGAGCCGACAATGCGGTAACCGTCGCCGGGAATAATCAGATGCGCATACTTCTGCAACGCGGGCATCCCGGAACGATCGGGAATCTCGAATTTCAGCCGTTCCAGCGAAATTAAGGATTCCTCTTGCGGTGCTGATTGAACGACGCCATTTCCGTTCCCGTCCGACTGCGACAAGCGCTCTGTCAAATGAACCAAACCATTTTCAAACTCTCCACCTAAAATTGTTGCCACACCCAGGCTTCGCAAGTACGCCTCATTCATGGGCGCATACAGGCCGTAACAACAAAAATGTGCGCTCGGATTTTGCGCGCGTAACCCGGGGAGAATTCGCGCCGCCAAGCGCGTCGCGGTGTGCATAGGCAGATAAATAGCGATTAAATCGGCCTCCTTAATTGCGGGCTCATTCAACGCCTGCCGCGCCAGGTCCATGCACAAAACACTGTGCTCGCGTTTGCGCAGCCAGGCCGCAGGGGAAGCCAAGCCAAAGGGCTGGCGTCCCAGCTCGTAGGTGGAAATTAAGACGATTTTCAAAGGGGTGTTCACGCCGCTTACAGTATAGCCGCCCACGCCGTAATTCGATTTCGGTTATCATGGAGGGCTGGGCGCTGCTTGAAAGGACCGCGAGGATGGCCATTTCCGCAGGAAATTCGTTTGGTACGCGTGACACGCTGCGCGTTGGGGCGCAGAATTTTGAAATACATCGCCTGGAAGCGCTCGAGAAAAATCGCGTCGCGAACCTGAGCAAGCTTCCCTTTTCTCTGCGTATTCTGCTGGAAAATCTTTTGCGCTGCGAAGACAACCGCTTCGTTCACGCCGCGGATATCCAGTCGCTGGCAAATTGGCGCCCCGGAACTCCAGAAAAAGAAATTGCCTTCATGCCCGCCCGCGTGTTGTTGCAGGATTTCACTGGCGTGCCGGCCATCGTCGACCTGGCCACCATGCGCGAAGCGGTCCAGCGCATGGGCGGAAATCCCAAGCGCATCAATCCGCTGTTCCCGGCGGAATTGGTCATCGACCATTCTGTGCAGGTCGATAGTTTTGGCAGCATTAATGCCTTCGGACTGAATGCCGAGCTGGAATTTCAGCGCAACGTAGAACGCTATGCCTTCCTGCGCTGGGGCCAAACCGCATTTCACAATTTCAAAGTAGTCCCGCCAGACACGGGAATTTGCCACCAGGTAAATCTCGAATATCTTGCCCGCGTGGTTTGCGCCGTGCCTACGGGCAACAAAGTTGAGGCCTATCCCGATTCCGTGGTGGGCACCGATTCGCATACCACCATGATTAACGCGCTGGGCGTTTTTGGATGGGGCGTGGGCGGTATTGAGGCGGAAGCAGCCATGTTGGGACAGCCGTCTTCGATGCTTGTGCCCGAAGTAGTCGGCTTTCGTTTGCATGGCAAATTAAATGAAGGCGCGACCGCTACCGATCTGGTGCTCACGGTGACGGAAATGTTGCGCAAACATGGAGTGGTCGGGAAATTTGTGGAATTTTATGGTTCGGGACTTTCTACCTTGAGCATTCCCGATCGCGCGACCATCGCCAACATGTCCCCTGAATACGGCGCGACCATGGGGTTCTTTCCTGTCGATGCGGAAACACTGGATTACCTGCGTTTCACGGCGCGGCCTGTTGAGCAGATTGCGCTCGTCGAAGCCTACTGCAAAGAGCAGATGCTTTTCCGCACTGATGCGACTCCCGCTCCGGACTTCAACGGCACGCTGGAGCTTGATCTCGGGACAGTGGAGTCCACCGTCGCTGGTCCGAAGCGGCCGCAAGATCGCGTAGCGCTCCGCAATGCGAAACATTCCTTCGCAAAAGTTATCGAAGGCGCGCCGGCAATTCACGCCGCGGTCAAAAATAATGGTGACTCCTTCGATCTATCGAGCGGCGCGGTAGTGATTGCCGCCATCACCAGTTGTACTAACACTTCAAACCCGTCGTTAATGCTGGGCGCGGCGCTACTTGCTAAAAAAGCTGTGGAACACGGACTGAGCGTGAAGCCGTGGGTCAAAACCAGTCTCGCGCCGGGATCAAAAGTGGTTACGGATTATCTGCACGCCGCGGGACTCACACCTTATCTTGAAAAACTGAAATTTCATCTGGTGGGTTACGGTTGCACGACCTGTATTGGCAATAGTGGACCGCTGCCTGACGCCATCGGCGCGGCCATCAAAGACAACAACATGGTGGCTGTTGCGGTGCTCAGCGGAAATCGCAATTTCGAAGGGCGCATTCATCCGCTGGTGCGCGCGAATTATCTGGCATCACCGCCTCTGGTGGTCGCTTATGCACTGGCCGGACGGATGGATGTGGATCTGACGACTGAATCGCTGGGCTCCGACACCAAGGGCAAACCGGTTTATCTGCGCGACATCTGGCCCACTCCACAGGAAATAGAAAAAACGGTTCGCGAGGCCGTCACTTCGGAAATGTACAGCAAGCAATACGCGCAGGTTTTTGAAGGCGACGCGCACTGGAAATCCATGCCTGTGCCCGCCGGCGACATTTATCAATGGGATCCCAAATCGACCTACATCAAGATGCCACCGTATTTCGACAACATGCCCAAGGAGGCGCCGGCGCTGGCCGACGTGCATGGGGCGCGCGTATTGGCGATTCTTGGTGACAGCGTAACCACCGATCACATTTCTCCGGCGGGCTCCATTCCCGCCGATAGCCCGGCAGGAAAATATCTGATTGCCCACGGGGTCAAGCCGCACGAATTCAATTCGTACGGTGCGCGACGCGGAAATCACGAAGTGATGATGCGCGGCACATTTGCGAATATTCGGCTGCGCAATCAACTCGCTCCCGGCACCGAAGGCGGATGGACGCTTTATTTAGACGGCACGGCAAGCAACGCAAACCACCCGGAAAAAATGTCTATCTACGACGCGGCGGTTAGATATCGCGAGGCGGGTGTGCCTTTGGTGGTGTTGGCAGGAAAAGAATATGGCTCCGGTTCATCGCGCGATTGGGCCGCAAAAGGGACGCGTCTGCTCGGAGTGCGCGCAGTCATCGCTGAGAGTTACGAGCGCATTCACCGCAGCAATCTGATCGGCATGGGTGTGTTGCCGCTGGAATATCAGGCCGGGGAAACACGGGAGTCATTGGGGCTTATCGGCCACGAAGTGTTTGACATCGAAGGTATCTCGTCACTGTCACCGAAAAAACGTATTTCCGTAAAAGCAACACTAACAGGGAAAGAAACAACTTTTTCCGCGATCGCCCGCGCTGATACGCCGGAGGAAGTGGCTTATTACCGCCATGGAGGTATCCTGCAATACGTTTTGCGCCAGATGCTGTAACTAATAAAGCATCCCAGGCGATGGCTTGGCTAAAAAACCTATCTTTTCTTTTGCGCCAGAACCAGACCACGAGGGGTTGGCAATAACAGCGCGGTAATCAAGCCTTCCGCTTCAAGTCTCAGCGCTGATTCGCGCACGAGTTTCATCGCCGAATTAGCATCGTGCATCAGAATCAATCCCCACGGATTCATCTGCGGCAGAAATCGTCGAACTTCCTGCTCGCGCAGCGGAGCATCGCTATCGCAAAAAAGCATATCGATGGTGCCTTCCACGTTCATATCCAGGCTGGACACATTTCGGGCGTCGATCCATTGTCCAAGATCGGAAGAGTCGAACCTCTGTTTTGCCGCAGCAAAGACTTTGGGATCAAACTCACAGGTAATCACTCGTCCAAAACCATTTGCTTTCAGGCCTTCGGCGAGCCGCAGCGTGCTCAATCCTGAAAAAGTGCCAGTCTCCACGATGAGTTCGGGTTTTACCGTTTTCACGAGCTGGCATAAAAAATCGAGAACTTCCGCTTCGGCGCTCATGGAGTCGTACATGTGCCAGCGTTCGGGGTGCGGACATTCGGGAGTAGGCCGGGAATATTCCGGCTGGAGAATGTCGCCATGCGCAGCGATGTGTTCAACAATGCGATGCTCTTTCTTCAGCGCGTAGAATTTGCTTTTAACACGCCAAAGCAACACCGCGCCGGCCAGAATGGAAGCAAGGCTTGCCGCCTGCGCGTTCGAGAGGCCGAAAAACGAACGCGGATTGATGCGAATGAATTCAATCAGAAAACGAGCGATACCAGTAAGGATCAAATAATTGCAAAAGATTTCGCCCTTGGCCTTGGGCTTCTGCAGCGATTTTTTTCCCATGTGCCACAGAAATGCAGCGATAGCCATCCAGATAAAAAATTCATATAAAGGAGTGGGATGCACGCGATCGGAGGTGGGCACCACTCCGTTCGGAAAGCTCATTCCCCACGGCAACGACGTCGGACGGCCGTAATCGCCGTCGCCGGACAACAGGCACCCGATCCTGCCGATGGCGTAGCCTACCGCGGCGGCTGGGGAGCAAATATCCAGAAATTCGAGAAGCGGGATTTTCAAATAGCGCGCCAAAATAATCAGCGCGATCAGCCCGCCGAGAAACCCGCCGAACCACGCAAATCCAAAGCGGCTGAATAGCAAAGGCCAAGGATCGGCAAAGAACTCGTTTGGACTTTCCAGTACGTGATAAAGCCGCGCTCCTACCAGGCCAGCGAAACCAGCGATACCAATGATTAGAAACCCTTCGTCTTTATGCTCGATTTGCTCGGCTTTGGCTTTTTTGGCGGCAGGAAGGTACGCGCGTCGGCGATCGAAATCCGCTTGAAGCACATAAGCCGCCACCAACAGTCCCGTCGCAACCATCAGGCCAAAGGTCGGAATCGTCAGCGGCCCCAGATGTAGAAATGGAATCATTAAGTATGGGTGAGGTTTCGCGCTTAAAAAGTATACACGAGCGTGTTACCGCTTTGCGTTAGCCGCGGCGCAGCATCAGTCCTATCGCCAGCCATATGGCGAGCGCCACCCATTCGGCCATGGAAAAATGTCCCGGGAAAACCGGCAGCAGTTTCATCAGTACGAGTAAGAGCGCAACACCAATTCCCGAGCTGGCAATGAGCCGTCTACCGGCATTCTTTTCAACCAGGTAGAACGACAAACACGCCATGAACCATCCAGTCGCGGCTGCCATGGAGCCGACTTCCGTCACCGGAACCAGAATCGCATCGCCGAGTAACAAACCCACAATCGTGGCTGACGCGATGCCCACAATCGCCACCGAAGGAGTCTGAAGTGATTCGTGAACCTTTCCGAATCGCGCAGGAATCGTGCCGCGGCGGCCAAATGCAAATAGCAATCTGCTGGAGGCTACAAAATTTCCGTTGAATACTTCAAACAACGCGAGCATCGCGGAAGCCATCACGATCCGCACCAGCCAGGGCGCCCCGGTTCCCTGCTCGAAAGCAACCGCGGTGGCAAATGGTTTGCCCAATAATCCTTGCCACGGTGCGACGTAAGCTACTGCGGCGGTAACCATCACGTAAAATCCTGCGCCGACGATTATTGCCAGGAAAATGGCGCGAGAAAATCCACGTGCTCTGAACTCCGGGTGCGCTTCTTCCGCAACTTTGGGCACCGACTCAAAGCCGGTCATGAAGTACGGCACGATTTGCAGCGTAAGTAAAATGGAGATGAGCGGCGTGATGCTAAAAGCAGGATGAAAATTCGCGGGCGAGCCGTGCGCCGCGCTGGCCCCGACAATTACCAGAAACAGCACCAGGACCGTCCCGGCGGACCAATTTTGAAACGTGGCGCTGGCGCGAACGCCGCTGTAATTGATCATGGCAATGAAAACTGTCAGCCCCAAACCCAGCAGCAGGCGCGGTAGAAACACCGGGTGACCGCCGATGGAATACACCTCAAATGAATTGAGAGACGGAAAGAGATAAGCAGCGAGTTTGCCGACCGCGACTGCTTCCCAGGGACAAACGATAAAATACGCGAGCAGCATGATCCAACCGGTGAAATAGCTGACGGATGGCGGAAAAACCTGAGAGGTGTAGGCGGCTTCGCCGGCGGCATCTGGCAGACGCTCTACCCACTGGCCATAAACGTAACCCACTGGCAGCAAAAGAACTCCGCCGATAGCAAACCCTAAAACCGCGCCAAGCGGCCCGCCGCGGGCCAGCCAATCGTCCATGACGACCAGCCATCCGACGCCCACCATGGTGCCAAAGGCCAGCGCGAAGTAATCAGCGAAGCGCAGTTTGCGTGCCAGTACGCCCGTCACTTACGCAAGCCCCCAACTATTTACGCAAGCCGCTCCCAGCCACATGAAACTTTGTTTTTGATGTTGCATTCATATGCCAATAACAAAAGTCGAATAGAACCACCATGCGCGAATTCGCTTGCCGAGTGCTCTTGTTCATTGTGCAGGCCACTCTGATCGGCGATAGCGCGCTCGCGAAAAAGTTGTCTGCAAACTAAAGTCGTCAGAAAACGCCGCCATTCAAGGAGAGAGTCAATATGCATTCTCGTATTCATAAGGGCGTGTCGCTGCTAGCGACGTGTGCCCTCAGCGTGTTCCCTGCCATGTCTGCTTTCGCAGCAGACGAGCCGGATTTTTCAACGAAGACGCCCATTAAACACGTAGTGGTCATTTTTCAGGAGAATGTTTCGTTCGATCATTATTTTGCAACTTATCCGTACGCAACAAATTCCGGCCCCGAACCGAAATTCCATGCCAAGGATGATACGCCGCGTGTCAACAACCTGTTGGCCGCCGGTCTATTAATGGAAAATCCCAATTCCACGCAGCCTTTTCGGCTGGACAGATCACTGGCGGTAACTTGCGACCAGGACCATAACTATGGCGACGAACAGAAGTCATTTGATCGCGGTTTGATGGATAAATTTCCGGATTTCGTGGGCACCGGAAACTCCACAAAGTCTCCCTGCCCTGACGATAACAAAGGTACAGGATTAACGATGGGCTACTACGACGGAAATACCGTGACCGCATTCTGGAATTACGCGCAACATTTCGCGATGAGCGACAATTCCTTCGGTACCGGATTTGGCCCGTCCACGCCCGGTGCCATCAATCTGATTGCTGGCAACACCGCAGGCGCCACGTTGACTCCTTTCGCTGCAGATGGCACGACACCAGGTAACCCAGCGGGCAATATAGCAGGCGGTTTGAATTCCGGTGCGGTCATCGGCGATCCGCGTCCCGAATTTGACGATTGCGTTTCCACGCCGGTGATCGGCACGGCAAAGAAGACGCGCATTCATATGACGGGCAAGAATGTCGGCGACTTGTTGAACGCCAAGAGCATCACCTGGGGTTGGTTTCAGGGTGGATTTGGAGCGACCAGCAGGCTGGCGGATGGCACCGCTGTGTGCGCTGCCGTAACGACCAGCCTCGCGGGGCCGACGAGCGACTATATTCCGCATCATGAACCTTTCATGTACTACTCGCAGACGGCCAACCAGCATCACCTGCCGCCAAGCTCTCCGGCGGCGATTGGGAAGACCGACCAGGCCAACCATCAATATGACCTGAGCGCTTTTTTCAAGGCGCTAAGCGAAGACAAATTACCTGCGGTCAGCTTCATCAAAGCCAAGGGTGCGCAGGACGGACACGCGGGATATTCCTCGCCGCTCGATGAACAAAAGTTCGTGGTGGGATTAATCAACCTCTTAATGCAAAACAACGAGTGGGGCGAAACCGCGGTGATCATCGCGTACGACGATTCCGACGGTTGGTATGATCACCAAATGGGACCGATCGTTATGCAGTCGGACGTATCCGACGATCAGCTCACTGGACCGGGAGTTTGCGGAGTGACACCCGCTGGCGGCGCACCGGGACGTTGCGGTTACGGGCCGCGCTTGCCGCTCTTGGTGATTTCGCCCTTTGCCAAACAGAACTATGTGGATCACCGCGTGACCGATCAAAGCTCGATCCTGCGCTTTATCGAAGACAATTGGGAGTTGGGACGCATCGGCAATGGCTCGCTGGACGAAAAAGCCGGTACGCTCAATGGACTGTTTGATTTCGACGGTGGCAGCAGGGCAGGCAAGCTGATTCTGGACCCCGGCACAGGGCTACCGCAGGAGTAGTATTCTCGAACCCCCAGTTGCCCAGGGGGCGGGGATAAAACTGAACTAACGAGGGGCCGTTCACAAACGAGCGGCCCTTTTCTTTTCTAGGAAACGATTCATCACAAATATTTCTCTAGCCTCGAACACTCGAAGGCGTTTCCCTTTAGTTTGCAGTCACGCAATCTCCAGCTACACTTATTGCCACGCCATGAAAGCCAAAAAATTCGCTAAAGAAGCAGCACAGCTTGCGGCGCCATACCGCATCACGCAAGGCGAGAAGTTTCGCTTAAAAGACCACGATCCGGAAGACACCGGCGGTCTGAAGGACAAACACGAGGCTCATGGCCTGTTGCAGCACAGCGTCGAGATGTTGAGACATTTGCAGGAGAAACTCTACGCGCAGAATCGCTGGGGAATGCTGATGATCATTCAGGGAATGGACGCGGCCGGGAAAGACGGGTTGATCAGCCATGTGATGTCCGGAGTGAATCCCCAGGGCTGCGACGTATGGTCGTTCAAAACGCCCAGCAGCCAAGAGCTCGATCACGATTTTATGTGGAGATGTCACAAGGTAGCACCCGAGCGCGGCAAGATCGGGATTTTCAACCGCTCTTATTACGAAGAAGTCTTGGTGTTGCACGTTCACCGGAACCTATTACAAAATGAGAAATTACCGGAAAAGCTCATTACCAAACGAATCTGGGAAGAACGCTACGAAGATATCAACGCATTTGAACGCTATCTGACGCGAAATGGCATTCTGGTGCTGAAATTTTTTCTCCATCTTTCAAAAAAGGAACAGAAAAAACGCTTCCTCTCGCGGCTGGAGGATCCCGAAAAAAACTGGAAGTTCTCGATGGCAGACGTGAAGGAGCGCGGCTACTGGAAGCAATACCAGGCCGCCTACCAGGAGACCATTCAAAACACGGCAAACAAGAATACTCCCTGGTACGTGATCCCGGCCGATAATAAATGGTTTACAAGGATTGTGGCGGCCTTGGCGATCGTAACGGCGCTGAACGATTTGAATCTGAAATTTCCAGATGTGGATAAATCAAAACGGAAAGAACTAGACAAGGTGCGCGAATTGCTGTTACACGAAGACGATTAGCACGTGAGCCGCATCGCGGACCAGAGGATGATGCTCAAGCGAGCTTCGCAGTCGTGCGAGTTTCCCATTCATTTACTTAATCGTTCCATCTTTATAGCCTCAGTGACAATTGCTGGGAGCGGGCCGGCCCGAAAATCGAGCCCGAATCCAACTTAGTTGCTCGCCTACCGAATTTCCAAGAACAGAACTCGCGTTCAGGACCGGATAGTTCACCAAAAGAACCTGATCTTTCTGCTGGCAGAGCCGGCTCACAATGGCATCTGTAAGTGACGATGGTACGTCTCCATGGGTTTCGCCGCTGATGAGCAATAGAGGACTGAAGGCGGGCTTGCGGCCTAACGCGTTCCTTGAAAAGAACTCTTTTACGTATGGGTTATTTTGCCACCCAGCTTTTAACAGTTCGCTGGAGTTGGGTGCCTGCTCTGAAGTCGCTTCGCAGCTTTCGCTGAGATTTTTGTACAACACCATGCCCTTTTCCGTCAGCATGTCCTCGACGACGAATTCAACATGTTGATTTTTAATTCCTTGCGCCAAGAAAACCAGCATGGGATAGGCGGTCCCTTGAGCAAGGTGCTCGAAATATTCCGGCGGATCCGCAACGCCCAAAATTCCGATAGCTCCCAGGTAATTTGAATACGCGTTCTTCGCTACAGCTTCGTTTACGGCCACGCCGACCCTGGAACCGTGGGCATGGCCGGCGACTAGCCACTGCGATCCCAGTTGCGGCAAGGCAGCGCGCGCCGCCGCAACGGAGTTGATCACATCCTGAGCGTTTGACGGTACATCCAGGACCGCGTATGGAAAGCTCGTTCCCAATCCAGCGTAATCGGAAGCCACCACCGCATACCCCAGGCCAATGTACATCGAGAGTAGCGGACCCTCATTCAGAGTTTTCAATAAGGACGGGGCGCACTGCCTGGCCGAGCCGGTTAAATCATGGGCCCAGGCGATGATGGGCCAGCCACCAGGTGGCGGCGCTCCACGCGGCAACAGCACTACACCCGAGGCGGCGACATCTTTCTCGTGGGGAGAGCGCGAGTGATAAAGAATGCGAACGGCCGATACTGTGTATGGCAAAAGATACTCGTAGAACGGTTCCGAGCGTATCAGCTCACCAGGCCGGCCGGAGGGTAACGGGTCAGGCGTGTCGTAGAATTTTGTTAGCGGCAACCTGAGCGGGGCGCGGGAGGTCTTGGGCAACAGCTGGCTCGGGGCGTACGCCGCCGAAGTCGCCAATAAGAGCGCCGTCGCAAATAACTTCAGAAATAGCGGGTGGAATTTTGACTTTTTAGTTGAAGCATGAGCGAGTAACACCGATCACTTCAGGCCGCTACCAATCGGAATCAGATCCAGAAGCTTGACCCGCTTGTTTGAACTGATTGCGTTTAGCATGCGCGATTGCGGCGATTACCAGCCACATCAACGTCGGTGGGATGATAAGCACCAATATCCCGCTGCGCAATGCTTCAATCATCCGATGTCCGGCAGAAGCAGCCTGCGTATAGCAAAGGGCGCAATTTTGTGAAAACGCCGCCGGGGAGAAAGCAAGCGTCGCAAAGACCGCAACGGCGATTGTCAGTACCTGGAAAAGCCGCTTACTTTTCACTGATTATTCCTCTCATGATTATAGCGCGCTGGGTCCGTCACTTGGCATACGGCACGCCCAGAAGAATTCGGAAGCTGTCTGTCCAGCCATAATTGATGGCCGCCAGCACGAAGAGTGTAAAGACCGCGAATCCGATCATCGCATTACGATTTTCAGACGCCAAGTTCATGAAGTACAGAACGCCGAGAGCCGCTCCGATAAAAGCCAAGATCAATAGCGTGCCCAAGAATTCATGCGCGCCAGGGTGGCGATAGGTAACAAAAAGTTCTATCGCGTAAATAAGCAGCATGCAGACATAGACGACGTAGCATTTGCCCATCCCGTCTTGTTGTTGTTGTGTGTTCGTCATTACGGTTCCTTTCGCGATCTCTACATCAGCCGGCCACATTCATCAGATAGACCAGGGGCACCACGAACATCCACACAATGTTGATAAATTGCCAAAATAAGCCGCAGTTCTCAAGGTCCACGGAGGTGTAGCGGCCACGCTTGTAGCCCATTCCCACAATGACCAAGGCAATGAGCGCAGCGATTACGTGCAACAACTCGATGCCGGTGATGCTGTAGTAGGCGCCGCCAAAGAGGCCGGTGCCCCAGGGGTTTTTGCTGAAGGTGACGCCCTGGTGCATCATGCTGAACCATTCGCGCACGTGCAGGGCAACGAAAACGAGGCCCATCAGCAAAGTCATCATGCTAAAGCGAAAGGCTTCGTCGCGCCTCTGCGCACGAGCAGCGCGAACGGCAAGCACCATAGTCAAACTGCTGGTGACCATGATGAAGGCCATGATCATGACGCTGATAATGGTGCCGGATTGATAGGGCCTGGGCCAATCCGGTTGGGCATTCCGGAGAAATCCGTAAGCGATCAGACATCCAGCAAAAGTCATGATGTCGGAAATAATGAATAGCCACATCGCCAATTTCTTTGCCGGAACCGCAAAGGGCGATGGCTCGAATACGGGGACATGGTGCCCGTGCCCGGAACCTTCCAGGACTACTTCACTATGGCTCACGATGCCTCCTCTACGATCGAGCGCGCTAAATTCTCATCCACAGCAGGGCGAAGAGATAGACCCAGAGCACGCCCATGAAATGCCAGTAATATGCCATTGCATTCAATGTGCTGCGGCGCAGCGTCGAATGACTCAGTTTAATGATTACTCGAAGTAAACCAGCAAGCCCGCCCACCACGTGCAACGCGTGAATGGCTGTAAACAGATAAAAGAAAGAGCTGTTCGGGTTAGTGGCCAAATATAAACCCTGCGAGCGCAGCTGCACCCAGGCCATATATTGGCTTGCTACAAACAAGATCCCGAGGCCTAAAGTGAGGTACAGCCAACGTCGGGGGGTCTCCATGTGGGCTGCGTGTCCAGTCATAAATGCGGCCACATGGCGACGGGCCACTTCGAGAGTCGCACTGCTGACCAGAATTACGAACGTGCTGAAGAATAGAATGGGAGGCAGAGTCAGGTGCCGCCAGTCGGAAGAAGCGCCTTGACGTACGATCAACGCGCTGGTTAGCGCGGCGAACGACATGCAAATTGCCGCGATCCCTACCCAAATCGCGCTCGACGACGGTGCCGGCGAGTATTGGCCAACTGCTTTCAGACTGCCATCCGCCGGAACGAAGTCGTGCCCCCCTGAATTGCCGGCGTCCCCGATTTGAGGTCGTTTCGATAACGGCAGCGCTTCCGGTTCTGGAGGTGGAATAGTGGTAGCCATATTTTCCCGTTTCAGAGGAAATCAATCCTCCCTCAACACCCCGTCGGAGACGGCTCGGGTGAGTTTTGCATAATATAGTCGGCTCCGGAAGCGGTCTTCACGCCGTACTGATCCGCATCGTGATATACAACTGGATCCTTACCGCCAAAATTGTTCCATGGCGGTGGCGACGGCATAATCCACTCAAGCGAAGTGCCTTCCCACGGATTGGCTGGAGCTTCCGGTCCGCGGAACAAGCTGTGAACCAGGTTATACAGGAATATCAGCTGTACCGCGCCAGTAAACAGCGCGGCGATCGTAATGAACTGGTGTAGAGGGATGAGCGGCTTCAAATAGTCATCGGTGAACGCCGAATAACGGCGCACATTCGCAGCCCAACCTAAGTAGTGGAAGGGCATGAAGGTGCAATAAGTTCCGACGAAGGTGAGCCAGAAATGGGCTTTGCCCAAAGTATCGTTCATCATTCTTCCGGTCATCTTCGGGAACCAGAAATAAGTTCCGGAGAAGATTCCGAAAATTGCGGCCACACCCATGACCATGTGGAAGTGACCAACAACAAAGTAAGTTGCGTGCAGCATAATGTCGATGGACGGTTGAGCGAGGAAGAAGCCACTAACTCCGCCGGTGACGAACATGGAAATGAAACCGAGTGCAAAAAGCGACGCGGCATTAATGCGGATTCGTGATCCGTACAGACTGCCGATCCAGATAAGCACCAGCACCGTCGAAGGAATGGTGATCATCAGGGTGGGGAAAGAGAACACCAGTGAGGAGAAGGGGTTCATGCCGCTGACGAACATGTGGTGGCCGTACACCATATAACTCAAGAAAGCCAAGGCCCACATCGAGTAGAGGATGGCCTTCATGCTGACCATGGGCCGGCGCATGTTGGTGACCAGCACGTGGGTAACGATGCCCATACCGGGCACGATCGCGATGTACACCTCGGGATGACCAAAGAACCAAAAGAGGTGTTGCCAAAGCAAAGCCGCCCCGCCGGAATGCGGCACCAATTGGTCATTGATCACCAGCCCGGAGGGAATGAAGAAACTCGTGCCGGCCACGTGATCGAGAATCAGCAAGACGCAAGCGGGCATTAAGACCGCGAAGGCGGTCAGACCCATGCAGGAGGTGATAAACCACGCCCACGCCGTGACCGGAAGGCGTTTCATGGTCATACCCTTGCAGCGCATGTCGAGTACCGTGGAGATGAAGTTCAGCGCGCCAAGTAATTGCCCGATACAAAAAATTCCAATAGCTGCAGCCCAGATAACCTGTCCTGTGCCTTGCCCCGGTCCAGTGTCTTTCCCGATGGCGCTGAGCGGGGCGTAGGCGGTCCAACCAGAAAGAGGCGGCCCGTCACTAGTGAAGAACGCGGAAACGAGAACACAAAAAGCGATGAAGGTAGTCCAGAACGACATCATGTTGAAATGCGGGAAAGGCATATCCTCGGCGCCGACCTGGATGGGTAGAAAGTAATTCCCGAAGGCCGCGAACGGCGCGGTCGTGAGCACGAAAAAGACCATGAAGGTTGCGTGCATTGTCATGATTCGCAGGTACAGCTCCGGGGTCATCACGCCGCCAGGCGCGCCGTTTGGCGAGAGCGCCTGCAGTCCAGGAATCGCGAGAGCACCCCAGCCAAGGTGTATTCGCATCAGCCAGGAAAGCACCATGCCGGTCAAAACCGCGACGAGCGCCAGCGCGTAATACTGCTTGCCGATGACCTTGTGATCCAGGCTAAAGACATGCTTAGAAATGAAGGTTGTCGGAGGACCATGTACTACTGCTGGTGCTGTTGAAATTGCAGGCTTGTCATGCATCCTTCACCTCACGGGAGACTTGCTGCCTGACCTCTGACCTTCAAGGACTACTGCGCCGCTTCTTGTTTCTTTTGCCAGTCGTCGAAATCCTCGGGGGACATAACCTCGAGGTAAGCCCGCATGTTGTAGTGACCGAGACCACACAACTGCGAGCATACAATTTCGTACTTACCGATTTTCGTGGCCGTAAAATGCACCGAAAGATCCAGGCCGGGCACGAAATCTTGATGGATGCGTAGCGCAGGCACGTAAAACGAATGGTTGACGTCCTTGGCGTGCATGAGGAGATGAATTTCTTTGTTTACAGGGATGGCCAGCTCCGCGGCGACGAGGTCATCCCTGGCTTCCACGTCATGCTCGGGATCGAGGCCGAACAAATTCTGGGTGGCCTCGCTGATAAGCTCGGGATGAATCGGACCGAACTTTCCATCCTTACCGGGATAACGAAAATAAAATGCGAACTGTCCGGCTTGAGCCTGAATGGGCATGGCGTCGGGCGCGGGTGGCGTGAAGTACACTCTGGCCCAAGCCTTGGCTCCGAACGCGCCTAAAGCCAGGACTTCAACGCCCACCAAAACAATCGACGCAATGATTAAACCTTTGGCACCGCCGGGGAAAACTTTAAATTTTCCTTCAGGGCCAGGCTTGTTGGAGGGGGACTTCCAGATAAACAGGGCAAGAAGAATTTGCGCGGCCAGAAAGGATATGCCTGCCTCGATCATCGTGTCGGCCATCTGATCATCAATCATCTGGCCATGAGTCGAGATGTCTGCCGGTGCTTCCCAGGTGTGCATGATTACGGGAATCGCCGAAACAATAGCGATTACAATGATGGTCACTGCCAGCAATCTAGCCATCGCTTCCCGCCTTTGCCCGCTGCTTACACGGACAGTTCAATTCCGTTTCCAACCGTAAACTAGCTGCACATCCTGGTGCTCTTCTAGCGTTCCATGAACCTAAACAGTACGAAGCAACACACCGAGTACGATCTTTCAGTTCATGCGTGACAAACGATTTGTGTGCTGATCAGCCTAGTGCACACGAGACGATTAGTAAGGCTTAGCTTTGAAAACGAAATTGACGCTTTTCGTTTCGCTGCCCGAGATCGTGACATCCTGCGTTTGCGTTCCGTACGATTCGTGCCATGCCGTGACGGTGTATTTACCGGCCGGCAGATTGGGCAGTGTGAACGAACCATCTTCTCTAGAAGACACGGCATAGTGCGAATTCTTCAGCACCGCGAAGTTGCCGTGCATCCAGGGATGAACGTTGCACTTCACGGGAATGAATTCCGGCTGTGGGAACTTTTCGGAAAGTGGCGGCGTTCCGGGCGGCTGAGACTTGTTCCATTCGTGATTTATTTTTGCGAGTGGATGGATGTTATGAGAGGTCTGATCGTCATTGAGAACTTTCAATTCCTGATTAGTCTGGAAGGCAAGCACGTGAGGGATATAGCGGCAACCCTTCTGGTCAAACGTCACCGCCTGCGAAGGAGGAGGTTCGTCAGGAGCGCCCGCAGAGATGTACACGACGACGTCCGCCAAAGCGTTGCCCGGTGCGGTAACTACCGTTTCGGTAGTCGGAAGAGTGGCGTACTGCTTGGCGCAACTGGGCTCCTTGGACATATCGATGGGCTTTTGCTTTGCGGGCGTGCCTTCGTAGGTGACTTTCCCGCTGACGGAGCCACCCGCGGGTTTAGGAGGTCCCGCGAACGACATGGCTGCCACACCAGTCAATAAAAATGCTGCAGTGACAATTTGCTTAGGACGCATGCTGTTCTCCTTGAAACTTCTACCGCCAGACATTACTGATTAATGCCGGAACCTGTTGGAGTGCCCGCAATTTTTTGGGCACTGACGATCGCGGCGCCTTCCTTCGTGCTCATCCATAAAGCCAGTTCGGGACTCTTGTGCGTCACTTGCAGCGTGCGCAGGTAGTGGACCAGATCCCAGGCTTCTTCGGGCTTAACTACGTCGGCAAACGATGGCATTGGTGTGCCGTCCACGCCAGTAATGAAAATTTTGTACAAGTCTCGGTTGGTCACCCCGCACTTGAAGCGGGAGCCAGCAGTAAAGTTGTAGGGGCGAATAGGTTGATCGTTGGAATCGGTAAGTGTAGAGGCTGAAGGACCATCGCCTCGTCCTTCCTGCCCGTGGCACTTCCAGCATTCGAGTTTCTGAAAAAGTTCTTGGCCGTGCTTAATGCTTTCCAGGGTGAGTGTAGGTTCCGCCGGAACGTTGATAGGATCGCCCGACTTTTCAGTTTGCCAGCGCGGTGAGAAAGTTTTGATGAAGGCAATCAGGTCGGCGCGGTTTTGCGAGGTCAGCGTGATCCAGGATGGCATGTTGCTGTTGTTCAGGCCGCGCTCGAGGGAGTTATAAAGGTCCTGATCCAAGGGAAGTGTGCCTGTTGGAGTGGAGCGGCATTTGAAGGTCCCGGCCACGAAATTGCGAGGTAAAATGTTAAGGTACGGAGCATTTTCTCCATTACCATCGCCGCGGAATCCGTGACAGCCCCAACAGTAGCGGTAATAGAGTTGCCTGCCGGCAGCCGAATGGCCGGTGTACTTTCCGATGTGAGATTCCATTGGCGCATTGCGGTTTGGCGCGACAGCTGCTTTTTCGGCCGGAGGCGCTTGTTGTGCCGGCGCCGGTTGCGTGGCCGGCTGCGCCGTACCTTGCTCCGATTGCGGCTGCTGCGCCGAAACGGCAAGTGGGAGAACGATGGTGGCGAGAAGTGTGACAGCCAACTTCGTGATTTTCATTAGGCTCATCGTTTTACCCTTAGAAGTCGAAGTCAAATCCGGCCAGCAAGCTGCTGGTCGTCAGATCTTGCGCGGTAATTGGTGACGCACCTCGGCGGCGCAGGATGGCGTATTCGTTGTGGAATGCGAAGCCAGCCCGGCTGGAAATGAATGGGTAGTAACGCCAGCCAAAGGTCAGGACGTCCTCGTTGCCAAAGTTGCCAGGGTTGGTGGCGAAAACCTGACGGGACATGCGAATCAATTCATAGCGATTGATCAAAATCAGCTGCGGATTAAGGTTGTAATGGGTCTCGAAGAGCCCGCCATTCCACGTTGGTGCGCGCGCCACCACGCCATTGGCGTCGGTCGGCAGTGCGGTATTCGATGCAGTGTTTGAGCCCAGGAAGGCGCTATCCCAACCGTGGAAGTACATCGTGGTGATATCAAGTTTTTTGATATACCACATCCCGATTAAGCCATCGCGATAAAAGCCCTTGTTGCCTATCCCAGTCCCCGGGACACCGGCGCTATTTTGGGTAAACTGAAAAAACGTTGGTGCTTGTCCAATATATGCAAAGGCACCCACTCGCTGTACACCCAGACTGCCAAGTTGGAAAGCCCGGCTAGCTGCAAAGAAGCCGTTATAACCCCGGCTATTGGGTAAGCCGGGCTGACCGTCCTGCGAACTCAGTAGCGAGGCCGAAACGCGGGTGCGGTCGTCCTTGGAATGGCCCATGTATTCGATACCGACCTGATTGTCGCCGATGCCGAAACCATAGGATTCTGTAATGGCGCCCGGAGCAGCCAGACTTCCAGGAGAAACCAGTGGTTGGAAGTGATAGTTGGCGTACACGCCCGCGACATTGGTGATGGTCAAGATGCGTTTTTCCGAGAGCAAGTTATCGAGTTCAAACTTGCCCATTTTGATGTTCAACCAACTGCTACCAAAAATATTGTCAATACGCGCCCACACGGACTCAAAATGAAACGTAGCGGTGTTGTCAGAAGAGGGGAGAACGTAGAACGAGAAGTTCTTTGCGAGCGTTCCGGCGGTGTGAAAATCTAATCCACTCCAATCGAAACCGTGGGTCGTGACCTGACCTTCGGCCGTCAGAGGCCCATTAGGACCATCCACGTTTGTGAGATTCTGGCTTTCGCGATGCCAGACCGGGGTGATGCGAAAAGTGACTGGCCAGTAGGCAGGATTCTGGAAGATAGGAGCGTCACGATCATTGCCCATCTGGTAGCCGTTGTCTTTGAAGGCTTGTCCAAACGGACTGAGCTTGGGCCACGCTTCGTGGCATGAAGAGCACGGCATTCCATATTTTCTTGCGAAGGCCGGTAAGGCGGAAGCGGGCTGAACATTCGCGAAGAGGAAAACGAACGCAAGAAAGCCGAGTAGCAGAGAGGATGCGAGTCCAAAAGACGTTTCCTTTACCGCTGCCTTCCAAAGCAAGGACATACCGCCTCCTCTTTCAACACTCGAAACGATGTGCAGAAGAAATGTTCAAATTACGGTGTAAGGAAGGGAGAAGGCGGCGGCAGCAGACTAGTCCACTTGGTCTCCGGGAGAGACCGACAGTCTGCGCTGACTGGAAAGAAGTCACCTGAACCACGCCCCATAGAAGTCCAGGCACCTTTTTTCATAGAGAAAAAAGGCGCCATAACCCCTGCGTCCCTGAACCGTCGCGAATCCTACCGCCACCAAAAAACGAATGCAAGTTATTTTTTACATTTCTACATAAGAAAATTTGGTTAACACCGGTGATAGTGGCGTTTTTACTCGATTTGGAACGCTCTTGGTCTGGATGTATCGATTCTTGTATATCTGGGGTGGGTTTCTGACGAAATTGTGCGTTCCACTTCGACTAGTAGGAGGTCTCGAGGTCCTGTGTGGAAACCCAACGCCGTTTTGCCACTTCTAATCGAAGCGCCGCCTTGCAGTTAGTGCGCCAGGGCGTTGACGATCCGGGGAAAGTGTTATTCTCGACAAACGTTGATCAGGTGGGTGCTGATCAGTAGCTGGCGGAAATAGATTTCAGATGGTAATAATTCCGAGGACCTCAACCGTCAAGCTAAGACATTTCATTGGCTGGAATTTTCGACGACCAAGTATGAAGAAAATGTTGCCTTCCAGTTCCACGATTCTTTTGCTGGCCGGATTACTCATGGCGCTCGCCGCCCAACCGAGATTGGTTGAAGCGGGGGCGCAGCAACTTCGCAGTCCCGGATTTGCCGGGGAACTTGTGGGCTCAAAGGCTGAGGTGGTGCAAGCGGTAAATGAGGTTCTAGAAGATCAGATTATCCACGGCACGTGGATCTTCGACAAGGATCGTACCCTCATGGACGCCACGGTGGTCGCTTCGACTCCGCTCTTCGAGCCCTGGCAAGGCCCGGGGCAGGCGTTTTACAAGATTCGCAAGGATGCTATCGCGCCTCGCCATTTCCTGGAAAGCGCTGATCAAGGAACTATCGCAGTGCGATACATCGTCATTCCCGAACAGGAGGGGCGCACCCGCGTCCGCATCGACGCGGTTTACGTGGAGAACACGCACCGCACTGTGCATGCTTCGGATGGCACTGTGGAATCCAGCGAGTACAAGGCCATACAAGAGCATTTGCAAGCGATCCAACTTGAGGCGCAAGCGGCGGCGGACATGAAACGGCGTCGAGACAGTGCGGATCTGGTCAAGCAAACTATTATTCGCAGACGCGAGGATGAAAGAACCTTATTGGCGTCGGCGCAAAGCTCGGTGAAGGATATGGAGGAGCGCCTAAAAGACTTGCGGCACGAGGTAGAGCGGCGGGTTAAGGCGCCTGGAACTGACTTGAAGGCTGCGCCGTTTCAATCTTCGGCGAAAGTGGTGAGCTTGCCGGCATACACGGAAGTAGTGATCGTGATTGTCACCCCGCACTGGTACGGAGTGGAAACTCCGGACGGTCAGCGCGGATGGATCGCGATTGAGCAACTGGAATCTTTGCCGTGAATGTGACCAAGAATTTTCTGAATCTTAAAATTCAAAATCTTGCAGTGGCGCTGCTTCTGAGTGTGTTTGCGGTTTCCTCCGCCAACGGGCAAGCGACGCCGTATGCACGAACATTTTCGAGGCCAAAAATAGAAGTTGAGCAGGCGTTGAAGGACCTGCAAGCGTACACTGGGCAAAAACTTCCAATCGTGGATGGCTTCGTGGCTGCGACCCAACAGCCGCTGGACCGCTACGAAAGAGCGTTCTACCAATTCTCCATTGAAGTCTTGCCTGGAGTTCCTTCCGGAACGATTGTGCAGGTAAGCGCGAAGATAACTGCGTGGTATGCCGACAAAGACCCGGCAAAATCGGGCTACCAAATTTTGCCGTCCAACGGCCGGCTGGAGTTGGATTTACTTGACCGGCTGGACGAGAAATTCGGAAACAAACCCGTGCCGGGGACAGCGCGCGCGCTAGCAGCGTCTGGAATTTCCGCGCCGGCGCCAAAATTGAATTTAGGCGGGGGAATAAATATGTCGCCCGGTAGCGGAAATCCTGTTGTCGCGCCGGAAGGCACGGAGGAGGTGAATCGGCTGCGCAGCGAGCGTGAAGCGGAAGAAAAGCACATGCGCAGTTTAAACCTAGAGCTGCAAGGGCTTGAGGAGGTTAAGAAGAATCAGGCGCATCCGCTGAATCTGGTGACGGTGAAGAGAGCGGGAACGCCGGTTATGGCCCGCGCAGGCGAAGAGAGCCGCGTTTTGTTCAAGGCGGCGGTGAACGATGAGTTTGAGTTTCTGGACACCGAGGGCGAATGGGTTCACGTACAAATTTCAGGCGTATCTCGCGGATACATTCGCCGCAGCGCGCTGGAATTGCCGGAAGTGATTGCCGAGCACCTGGAGGCAACTGCAAAAGCCGAAAGTGTCGCAAAGCAGGCGGCTTTCCGTGTGGAGCGGGAAGAAAATAGTGTTTTCCCAGGCGATTGGGAAGCGCTGAAGGGGAAAACGGTAAAGATTTATACCGTACGACCGGTCAGTCAGGATCCCCAGCAGACCGATGCGCGCGCAAAATTAGATTTTGCCGGCTCGTTGATGCAAAAGTTTGTGAAGGATGTAACGCCGGGCGCTCCACCAGCGGATGGCGTGGTGGTGATTTTTGATTCCGCCGATGGAGGTATCGCGGGCGCGACTCTGGGGAGCATCCAACAATTAACGAAGGGCGAAATCTCGGAAGAAGCCTTCTTGAAGCAGAGCTATCTTGACCCGCCGGAAACATTTCGATCTAACCGTTAAGGCGATCAAAGCATTTTGTTCATTATTTAATAATATAAAATGCCAATTAACAGCGACGAGAATGTCGGCGCGCCGACACTCAAAGAAACACTTGAAGTATTTTTGTGCGCGTTCGAATGATG
>DATHMG010000076.1:0-10554 GCA_035487275.1 Candidatus Acidiferrum sp.
CTGAGAATCCTGCGGCTGTGCCGGAGGCCGATGGCGATTCGCAGAGCCCCGTCAATACCTCGGGCGGTTCAGCGGCACAAGGCGTACACAGTGGTTCGGGTTCGCATGGCGTCGACGGCGAAACGGAACACCAAGATGCTGAAGGACACGGCGCGACTGTCCATCAAAGTAGCAGTGACCAGGGCACAAGCCAGCACGCCAGCAACAGCGGTGGGGCGGCGGTCGCTGATGGAGAAGCAGCGACTGCCGCTGATGAAGCTGCCGGCTCAGAAGAGATGAGCAAGTTGATGGAGCAATACGACGAGAAGCAGGAAGCCGCGTCGCACAGCGAAATTATCGAAGTGACGGTGGTAGCTTACACCGAGCATGGCGTGGTTGTGGATACGGGTCAGAAGACCGAAGGGTTGATTCCCGCGGCGGAGTTTTCAGAGACGGAGATCCCACGCCCCGAGCCGAACGCCAAAATCGAAGTACAAAGAACCGGTGAACGCAAAGACGGCTACGAAATTTTGTCCTACCAAAAAGTTTTGCGTCGCCGGATGTGGGAAAAGCTGGAGGCGGCGTTCAAAGCGAAAGAAACGGTTAAGGGCAAGGTAGTAGACCGCATCAAGGGCGGGTTGGTCGTGGATATCGGAGTCCGCGCGTTCCTGCCCGGCTCGCAATACGATTTGCGGCCGACGGCCAACCTGGACGACTTGATGGGCCAGGAAATGGACGTGCGCATCACCAAGCTGAACCGGCGTCGCGGCAATGTGGTGGTGAGCCGGCGTGCGCTGCTCGAAGAAGGCCAACTTGCGAAGCGCGCGGAATTGATGGAATCGCTCAAGGAAGGCCAGACCGTTCACGGACACGTGAAAAACGTGACGGAATATGGCGCGTTTGTGGACCTAGGGGGAATCGACGGGCTCCTGCACCTCACGGATTTGAGCTGGGGGCGCGTAAAGCATCCGTCCGACATCCTGAAGCCCGACCAGGAGCTGAACGTCGTCATCTTGAAATTCGACAAGGATAAGCAACGCATCTCGCTGGGCCTAAAACAACTGATTCCCGATCCGTGGGTGAATGCGTCGGAGAAATATCCCGCGGGCGGCAAAGTGAAGGGCAAAGTGGTGGGCGTGGTCGATTACGGCGTGTTCGTGGAGCTTGAACAAGGCATTGAGGGACTCGTACACGTTTCGGAGATGAGCTGGAATAAAAAGCCGACCCATCCTTCAAAGCTCGTGAAAGTTGGCGACGAAGTGGATGTGGTGGTGTTGGACATCAAGCCGAGCGACCGCCGCGTTTCGCTGGGCATCAAGCAGGCGCAACCAGATCCGTGGATGGTCACCGCAGAAAAATATCCGGTGGGTACGGTGGTGACCGGCAAGATTCGCAATATAGCGGAGTTTGGCGCGTTTGTGGAAATCGAGGATGGGTTTGACGGGCTGGTGCACGTCGGCGACGTGAGCTGGACCGGACGTGTGAAAAATCCGCACGAGGTTTTCAAGAAGGGCGAAGACGTTACCGCCAAGGTTTTGAAGATTGATCCGGAAAACCGCCGGGTGTCGCTGGGCATCAAGCAGGTCAATGATATCTGGGGCGATTGGTTCAAGCAGCACAAAGTCAGTCAGATCGTGAAGGGCAAGGTTTCGCGCATCGCGACTTTCGGCGCATTTGTGGAACTCGGCGAAAACATCGAGGCACTGTGCCACAACACCGAGATTGAGGAGCACAAGCGCCGGCGCGATGAAGGACCAGTGCCGATGCATCGCACCTCGACAGGGCCACTCAAGAGCGCGGGGCCGTTGGAGCCGGGCAAAGAGTACGATTTCAAGATCGTGAAGATCAGCCCTGAGACGCGGCGCATTGGACTTAGTTACCGCGCGGCGGTGAAGCAGCAGGAGCGGCGGGAGATCGATCAATACAAATCGGCTTCGACGGGCAAGTCTTCTTCGACAGCGACGATTGGCGACGCTCTCAAGTCAAAGCTGGGCCGCTAGCGGTCTGGCCACGAATATTTGACTCCAACCCAGCTGGACAATTGTATTTACGCGGGGCCTATTTTAATGATAGGAAGGGTGCACCCAGGGGGCGGCTATCCGCTCTAACCCGTTTTGTAACACCGATTTGGGCCACTGCACAACGGTCGGAAGCCCGGCGGTTCGATCTGCGCCGGGCGAAGAGGTATAGGGATTATGACCAAGCATCCTACATTGACGAAGGCAGACCTGATCGAAGAGGTGCTGCGCATTTCGGAACTTCCGCGCAAGGAGTCCGAGACGATTGTAGAGACCATTTTCGAAAGCATCATCGAGGCTCTGCAAAAGGGCGACAAAATTGAGATCCGCGGATTTGGAAGCTTTCGCACCCGTCAACGGCGCGGGCGCATCGGCCGTAATCCCAAGACGGGCGCCAAAGTGGATGTGCCGCCTAAGAAGATTCCCTTCTTCAAGCCTAGTAAAGAACTGAAGGATTTTGTGAACAACTCGGACGGCGACGCTACGCAAGCCGGTGCTTCCACTGCCGCCGCAGGACCTGCCAGTTCGGTGCCTGGCGACGCGACTCATTCCTGAAAAACATTTCTGGATTCATTCCTGAATAAACCACTGGGTAGTGATGCGCGGCGTAAATGCATTGTGCGTTATGCTGTGCGAGCGTCATTTTCTTTGAGGATTCCTGATGGACTATTTGTGGTCGCCGTGGCGCTACAACTACATCGCACACGTGAATGACGATATCCAGCCTGAGTGTATTTTCTGCGATGCTTTGGCGCAGAACGATGACGTGCGGTCGCTAATAGTGTATCGCGGCAAAAAAGTATTTGTGATTCTGAATCGCTATCCCTACACGTCCGGGCACGTGATGATCGTACCGTACGCGCACGTCGCGCAATTGGCGTTGTGCGACGCCGAGACGCTTGCGGAGATCATGCAGTTGGCGCAGCTGGTTGAGAAGGCCTTTGTTGCGAACTATAAACCCGACGGGATGAATGTAGGTATGAACCTGGGGAAAGCTGCCGGAGCGGGTGTTGCCGGACATCTGCACTTGCACGCGCTGCCGCGGTGGTTTGGAGATACTAACTTTATGAGCGTGACGGGTGAAACGCGTGTGCATCCCGAAGATTTGCATAAAACTTTTGAGCGCATGCGAAAAGCTTTAGATTCGACTTCAACGGCTTAAACGCGGAGAGCAGAGCGAGTGGATCTTCAATTGACCGAGGAGCAGTTGCTCCTGCAAAAAAGCGTCCGGGAATTCGCGGAGTCGGAAGTGCGGCCGTTCGCGAAAGAGTTGGACGAGACGGGGCATTTCCCACGGGAAATATTCAAGAAAGCGGCGGAATTGGGGCTGACGGGAATCGCACTGCCGGAAAGTGAAGGCGGCGCGGGGTTCGATCACCTCGCGTATACCATCGTGATCGAGGAGATTTCTCGGTGTTGCGCGTCCACGGGCGTAATTTTGTCGGTGCAAAATTCGTTGTACTGCGATCCAATTCATCGCTTTGGCACTGCCGAGCAGAAGGAGAAATTTCTATTGCCTTTTGCGCGCGGAGAAAAAGTCGGCTGCTATGCGTTGACGGAGCCGCAAGCTGGCTCAAATGCCGCGGCTTTGCAAACGAAAGCCGTGCGCAAGAGCGACAGCTACGTTGTCAACGGCACCAAAGCATGGATCACCAATGGGGGGGCGGCCGATGCCGCCATTGTGTATGTGAATACCGATCCGGCCAAGGGAGAGAAAGGCATCACCGCGCTAGTCATTGAAAAGGGCACGCCGGGATTTCGTGTCGGCAAAGAAGAGAAGAAATTAGGGATCAGTGCCACTGCTTGCAGCGAGCTGGTATTTTTCGATTGCCGCGTTCCGGCCGGAAATCGTATCGGCAATGAAGGTGAAGGTTATAAGGTGGCGCTGTCGACACTCGATGGCGGAAGGATCGGTATTGCCGCACAGGCCACCGGAATTGCGCAGAGCGCGTTTGAAGCGGCCTTAAAATATTCGCAGGAGCGTATGGCCTTCGGTCATCCGATTTCGCAATTTCAGGCCATACAATTCATGCTGGCGGATATGGCCACGGAGATTGACGCCGCGCGGCTTTTGATTCGCAAAGCGGCGTGGAAGCAGGACAGTGCGGGCAGGTTCAGTATGGAGGCCGCGGTAGCCAAATTATTTGCCAGCGAAATGGCCACGCGCGTGACGCACAAGGCCATCCAGATTCATGGCGGCAATGGTTATAGCCGCGAGTATCCGGTGGAGCGAAACTATCGTGACGCGCGCATCACAGAGATTTACGAAGGCACCTCTGAAATTCAGCGGTTGGTGATTGCCTCATGGGTGTTAAAGGCCGGGGCCTGAAGCCGGAAATGTCGGCGCGTCCACATACCAAGTAATATTTTAATTATTAAGTAAACATAACATTTACAGCGACATTGCCAGCGTTCGAATCGTGCGTGTTCGAATGACGAAGGTCCGTCCGAGATTTCCACGCGAGATTCACCCACATGGAAAAGCGCTTCGGCCAGGGAAGCCGGCCTTTCAGCGTCGATCATAAACTTTGAGTCGTAGTATTCTGAGACGGTGTTGGACCTGGATTTTTCCCTCACATTTGAGGTTGCTGCCGACGAAGTATTCTTTTCCGCATTGCCATCCAAACCTGCCGTTTGCCTGGTCGAATTAATCGATCCAAATGCTGAACCGCTTCTGATCCGCACGCAGGATTTGCGCCGCAGACTGCAGCGGTTGCTTGGTCCTCCTGATCCCACTAGCAAACGGTTGAATCTCCGGGGACTCGCGTGCGGTGTGAGGTATCGGCCCGTTGGTTCCTCCTTCGAACAGAGCCTCACTTATTATCAGCACGCCAAAAAACTTTTCCCGCAACGCTATCGCGATTTGTTGCGAATGCGTCCTCCTGCGGTGCTTAAGGTGAGCCTCCGGAATGCCTATCCGCGGTGCTACGTGACGCGGCACATTTCGGTCGACAGTTCGGGAACGCCGACCGCTGGAAGTTATTACGGACCATTTCCTTCGCGAGGCGCCGCGCTGGCGTTTGCGAATCGCGCACTGGATTTTTTCAAGATGCGGCGTTGCCAGATAAAAATCCGCCGCGATCCCACATTTCCGGGGTGCCTGTATTCAGAGATGAAAATGTGCCTGGCACCTTGCTTTGCGGGCTGTTCGAAAGAGGAGTACGACTCGGAGGTACAACGGTTTGTGCAGTTTCTGGAATCCAGTGGCGAATCGCTGCGCGCGACATTTGCAAGTGAGCGCGAGCGTGCCAGTGACGATTTGGACTTTGAGCGCGCCGCAACACTACACAAAAAAGTCGAAAAACTGGAAGAGGTCTTGCGCGGAAGGCCCGATCTGGCGCGACGCATTCAGGCTTTGGACGCGGTGATTCTGCAACGCGGCGCGGGCGACCAGGTTGTCGCGGCGTATCGTGTTCAGGGCGGAAGACTTTGCGAGCCGTTTTTTCTGCCATTTGGGGAAATTGCCAGCCAGCCGCGCTCTGCCGAACAAATTTTTCGGAATTATCTCGATCCGGCGACCGATTCGTCCCTTGCCACACAGTTGCCCGTAGCCTTATCGAACGAAGCTGATCAACCAGGCAACGGGCAGACTGCTGAACGAATACCGTTGTCCAAAGGCGAATTGAGCGAGCATCTGTGGCTGGTGGCGCGCTGGTTTTACAGCAATCCGCGAGCGGGCGAGATTTTTTTTCGCGAGAAGAATGATTGGCCGTATCGCAGGATCTTACGGGCTTGTTCTCGCTTGCTGGCTCCCCCCGAACCTCCTAAGGAACCAACTGCTAATTAATGAAAGGTTTAGCCTGTTATACTGCGCGTTTATGTCCATCAAATTAGCAGGAATCAAAAAATTGCGAGTACAACGATGACCACATTTGCGACGGCTGAGGGGACACGCCGTTATGCGGCGCGATTTCCCAAGCCTGCTGAAGGGCATTTTCGCGACGCACAGAGACTGGCCGTTTCGTCGCTGGGAATCGGAACGTATCTGGGCAACCCAGACGAAAAGACCGACCGCGGTTACACGGCGGCCATCGTCGAGGCGGCGCAAGCTGGCATCAATGTGATTGATGCAGCCATCAATTACAGGTTTCAACGCAGTGAACGCAGCATCGGCGCAGCACTCGCGGAGCTAAAAACCAAGGGTATCGCGCGCGACGAACTGATTTTATGCACCAAGGCCGGATACCTGACGCCGGACGGGGATATGCCCAGCGACCCGAATGAATATTTCTTTCGAGAGTACATACAGCCGGGCGTATTGGGTGCGAAAGACATCGTTGGCGGCGGCCATTGCATGACCCCGCGCTTCCTCAAGAATCAATTGGGACGTAGCCTGCGCAACATGCGCGTGGACTGTGTGGATGTGTTTTATTTGCACAATCCCGAATCGCAGCTTGGGGACCTACCCAAGGCGGATTTTCTCGAGCGCATCAGGGATGCATTCACGTTTCTGGAATCCGCGGTAGTGGCTGGAGAAATTCAATATTACGGGGTAGCTACCTGGAATGCCTTTCGCCAGGAGGCCAGCGCCCGCGATTCTATGCAACTCGCGGAACTGGTACAGATCGCGCAGGAAATTGCCGGCGGGCGGCATCGTTTCCGATTTGTGCAATTGCCTTTTAATCTGGGAATGACGGAAGCGCTGACGCTAGGAAATCAAATGGTCGCGGGACGCAAGCGCACCGTGACGGAAGCCGCGGATGAGCTGGACATCACGCTGATCGCCAGCGCTTCTTTGCTGCAAGGACAAGTGGCGCGCAACCTGCCGGGATTTGTGGCTGATGCCTTCGGGCTGGAGAATGACGCGGAGAGAGCGCTGCAATTTGTGCGCTCCGCACCAGGAATTACTACCGCGCTTGTGGGTATGTCGCGGCCCGAACATGCGCGAACGAACGCGCGGCTGCTGGGCGTGCCGGTCGCGACTGTGGACCAGTTCAGCAAACTTTTTTCCCGCGGCGAAAGCGCCTGATGGCTTGAAGCCGTTTTACTTTTTGAGTGCGGGAACTTGTTCGAGGACCCATGTGGTAATGGCTTGATCTACCTCGCTGAGTTTGCCGGTGAAAAAATGATCGACTCCTTCAACCATAACCAGGCGATTTTCGCCTGGTAATGTTGGCACCAATTCCTCTACCTTGCGCACGTCACCGTGTTCGTCATTTCCGCCGTGAACGAACAGCTTAGGCTTGCGGCATTCGAACAAAAAGGAGACCTCACTGTTATTTACCGGGAGACCTAACGCGATCAACTGCGTCACTTCTGGACTCTGGCATCCCAGCCGAAGGCCCACGACAGAGCCAAAACTAAATCCCGCGACCAGCAACGGCACGCCGGGAAATTCGGCGATCAGAAATTGCAATGCGGTTCGGACGTCATCGCTTTCGCCGATCCCCCGGTCGTGAACTCCATCACTGAGTCCAGCGCCTCGAAAATTAAAACGCAAGACCGGAACGCCCAGCGCGTCAATGGATTTAGCGACCTGAAAAACCACTTTATTGTGCATGGTGCCGCCGAAAAGCGGATGAGGATGGCAGACCAGCGCGGCGAGCGCGGACGGAGTGGGACGGCGCGGCGTCCATAGGACGGCTTCGAGGCGCCCCACGGGGCCGAAAAGGAAAAAATTTCGTGAATGGTGATGCTGGCTCATCTCATTTTGGGGCGAAATCCTTGCCAACAAATTAGACCGTATCGACGAAGCATTGTCACTGTGAAGGTATAAAAGTCAGCTTTTGACAGCGCCGCAAGAGCGAGGAAGACTCCCTAGATACCAAAGTGATACGCGACTGGGTGGGGCGACAGAGGATCGCATTTTTCGCGTTGCAGTTTGCGGGTGGCAATGTTAGCGTTTCTGCATTCCAGCCCAAGCTGAGGGAGCTTTATGAATAGTGCTGCGGACCGCCGCGAAGCTCGCCGATTTACGATGCACCTGCCACTCAGCATTCTTCCATGGGAGCAAAAGGGCAAGGAATTGCCGGTGGACATGCGTGATGTGAGTTACCGGGGCCTGTACTTTTTTGCTGGAGAAAAATTCGAAGCGGGCCGCGAAATTGCTTTTATCATTACTCTTCCGAAAGACATGCTGAAGTCATCGGACGTGAAAATACGGTGCCGGGGCATGGTGGTACGCGTCGATCAGGGCGAAAATGGGAAGATGGGCATCGCCGCAAAGATCGATCGCTACGAATTTATTCCTAATAGCGCAGTAGCTTAGATTCCTTCCGGGCGAAACCCCTTCCGCTGTTCAGAAAATTCATCCTGCTACGAGTACAATCATTTTTACCTTTCGTTGGGGGAGGGTTTATGTACCACTACGACGCCAAATTGGCATTGGAAGAATTGCAGGAAGACGCGCTGCTGCCGCACCCGGTGAAACTGCGCGATATGATTCTGCGCACAAAATTGGGACCTACCGAGGCGCAAGCCTTAAACCAGGAATTTCAAACCTACCTGACACGTTTTGGCGAGTTGCAAAAAACCGCGCAGAGTGTGCTGGAGAAACTTGCCACAGGCCAGCGCAAGGCGTCCTGATGCCATAATATAGAATTCTGATATGCGACGGCACACGCTCCTGATCGATGCGGATGACACGCTGTGGGAAAATAACGTCTTTTTCGAAAAGCTGATTGAGGATTTCATCAGCCTGGTCGAGTCTTGCGGCTACACGCGCGCTTATATTCGTCACATTTTGAATGAAACGGAACGAAAAAATATTCGCCAGTACGGCTATGGCGTCCGGTGTTTTGGTCGCTCCCTGGAAGAAACCTACCTGAAGCTCGCGGAGCAAATGGCTTGCCGCGAGACAGTGGCGACTATTAAAGAGCGCGTGCTGGAGCTGGAGCGCACGCCACCGAAAATTATGGATGGCGTGCCGGAAACGCTTGCGTATCTTGCGGAGCGGCACCGCTTAATTTTGTTCACCAAAGGCGAGGCTGCCGAACAAGCAGCTAAGGTGGAACGCTCCGGGCTCCAGGGATTTTTTGAATTTATCGAGATCGTGCCGGAAAAGGATCACGAAACGTACGGCAAGCTGGTGCACAAACACAAAATTGTGAAGTCCCAGGGCTGGATGATCGGTAACAGCCCGCGCAGCGATATTAATCCCGCCATGAAAATAGGGTTAAATGCCGTGTATATACCGCACCAGGACACCTGGCAACTGGAGCATGAGCCGGTGGTGGCGGGCACGGGGAAATTGGTGATCCTGCCAACGTTCCGCGAATTGCGAACACATTTCTAGCGATCACATCGCTATGATCGTTAAGGCGTCCTGGTGTTCGTACCGCTGCTGCCCAAATTGGACGTTGTGGTCTCTAGCGAGTACTCGCAGTCTCTTAATTGAGAAGTACCGGGGAGGTATGGATGGTCACCGCGACGTCGAGCCCTGCGCAGACCAACTGGCGTGATGAATGGTTTGAATTTGAGGACGCAACTTACCTGAATGTGTCCGGCAATGGTCCTATGCCTAAGGCCTCGATAAAGGCCGCGCAAGGCGCAATCGAATTGAAGAAATTTCCGCAACGACTACCTGACCACGCTTACTTCGATGTGCCGAACCGCATTCGCGCTTCGATTGCGCAATTAATTGGGGCGCGAGCGGAGGAAATCGCGCTCACTACCGGTGCGAGCACGGGAATGGCCTCGGTGGCGTACGGGTTGACGTGGAAACCCGGAGATGAAGTCATTACCGCCCATGGCGAGTTTCCTTTGCAATACACGACCTGGAGACCGATGGAGAAACGCGAAGGCCTTGCGCTGAAGATAGTAGGGTCCTGCGATCGGTTTATCAGCGCGGACGATTTGATCGCCGCCTTGTCGCCTAAAACGAGACTGGTATCGGTAAGCCTCGTGCGATTTGACGATGGCTCGATGATCGACGCGGCTCGACTGGCGGCCGCTTGCCACGCGCAAGGCACGTTGTTGCTGCTGGACGCGAGCCAGTGTTGCGGCGCTACTCCCATGGACGTCACGCAACTGGGCGCTGATTTTATCGTATGCGCCGGCTACAAATGGCTGCTGAGCCCGTACGGCACGGGTTTTTTGTGGGTCAAGAGTGAGCACACGGCCAATATGAGACCCGGTCCGTTTTATTGGACCGCTGCGGAAGGCGCGAGTCACTTCGGCTCCCTGGTAATGACCGACCCTAAACTGGCCGCTGGTGCGCGGCGTTGGGACTCGGCGGAGACCGCCAGCTACTTTAATTTGTCGGCTATGGCGACCTCGCTAGAGTTGGTGCTGCGAATGAAACCTGAAACAGTGGAGGCTCATAATCGCGCGTTGATGGAGCTGATGTTTGAGCGCTTGCCGAAGGATCGCTGCGTGCCGGCAAGCCCGCTTGATCCGGCACGGCGAGGACCGTACGCCTGTTTTGCTGCGCGCACACCCGAGAAAACGGCCGCGTTATTCGAAAAGCTGCGGGCTAATAATGTGTTCGTGAGCCTGCGAGAGGGGAATCTGCGCATATCGCCGCACTTGTTCAATACCGAGCGGGATATCGATAAGTTGATCGCTGTGGTTACCGCGTGATTTCTGCGAAGACGCTCAGCTAGTTGACCCTCGGCGC
>DATHMG010000077.1:0-44880 GCA_035487275.1 Candidatus Acidiferrum sp.
GGAAAGCTGCATCGAATCACTGCAAAACCGGCAAACGGAGAGGGCTTTGGCGGAAGTGCAACGAAGTATTGAGGCTAATCCGGCTTCTGCAGAGATGCGCATGTTGCTCTCGAAAAAGCAGGAATTGATGAGGCGGCTCGCCGCAGGGCGGTGACAGGACGGTGACCAATTGAGGGCGGGGCGTGCGATATCCCTTGGAAGCCCAGTGCGTATAGAGATATCCTAAGTTTTCCAACGATTAATAGATTGACGGGGCTAGAGTTAAATGTGTAGCGTAGTGGGGCTTCGCGCGTAACTGTTTCGCTCTTAACTGCATCTTATAGATGTATTTACAGGCGGCAGCAAGTTTCATCGTGTGGGATAGTGGGCAACGCACACGATTTTAGCGGCAAGCAAGTGTTGCGGCGCGGTGGCATTCACGAACAATTCGATTAAAATTCAGGGGCGTGCGCCGGAGCTTGCGTCCAGCTCTACCTCGCAGATTCTACAAAGAAATTACAAAATTTTGGTTTCCGATACCGCGGGAGGTAATTCGTGGCTGTAGCAGGTCTTGAAGAAAAATATGATGCGGTACGCCAGCTCATTGCAGTAGGCAAAGAGCGGGGGTACTTGCTGTACGATGAAGTAAACGATTCGCTCCCGGCCGAAGTGCATTCTTCGGAAGAGATTGACGACCTTCTGACCACGTTCGAGCGCAATGGCATCGAAATTTACGAAGATGCGGCGTCCGCCAAAGCGGCACGCGCGGTCGAAGTGTCCGCCGAACCTGGCGGCGACCACGATGTTGTGGTGGTGGAGAAAGAAGGAGGTCACGCCGAAGACGGCGACCTCGATCTAACTCCCGGCTCGCTCGAAAAGACCAACGATCCGGTGCGCATGTACTTGCGCGAAATGGGCACGGTACCGCTCTTGACGCGTGAAGGCGAAGTGACCATCGCCAAGCGCATTGAGCGCGGTCAACTGGTGGTCATGAAGTCGATCACCCGCTCGCCGATTGTGATTAAGGAATTGATCGCTGTTGGTGAGGATCTGCGCAAAGGCGCGCGATCCATCAAAGAAATCGTCGTGTTTGACGACGAAGAACTGACCGAAGAGAAGATTGCAAACAAAACCAAGCAAACCCTTAAGTACATCGACAAGATTGCCAAGTTGTACGAACAGGCCTTGAAGCAAGCGGTGAAACTTGACAACACCGCGAAGTCCAAGAAGAAACCGTATATTCGCGCCAAGTGGGAAGTGGCGCGCACGCGAGTGGAAATTTCCGTGGCCATCCGCGCCATCGTTTTTAATCCCTTTGAAAAGAAGCGGCTGATCGACAAGATGCGCGGCACGGTCGAGCGACTACAATCGCTGGAGCGTGAGGCCGGCCGGCTTGAGCGTCGGGCGGATGTCGCGAAAGGCGACGTGGCTTTCGAAGCGCGCAAAGAATTGCGCAACCGGCGTGGTGAGCTGAAGGATATTGAAGATGCCAGCGAAGTTGGGCTGACGGAATTAAAGCGCACTCTTACCTTCATCCATCGCGGTGAAGCGGAAGCTGACCAGGCAAAGAAAGAATTGATTGAAGCCAACCTTCGCTTGGTGGTTTCGATTGCTAAAAAATATACCAACCGCGGACTGCAATTTCTTGATCTGATTCAGGAAGGCAACATCGGGTTGATGAAAGCGGTGGACAAGTTTGAGTGGCGTCGTGGCTACAAGTTCTCCACCTACGCGACGTGGTGGATTCGGCAGGCCATTACGCGAGCCATCGCCGACCAGGCGCGCACCATCCGCATTCCGGTGCACATGATCGAAACCATCAACAAGCTGGTACGCACCAGCAGGCAATTGGTGCAAGAACTCGGACGCGAGCCGACCAGCGAAGAAATCGCCAAGCGCATGGACATTCCGGTTTCCAAGGTACGTAAGATTTTGAAGATTGCGCAGGAACCCATTTCCCTCGAGACCCCCATCGGGGAAGAAGAGGATTCGCATCTCGGCGACTTCATCGAAGACAAGGCGGTAGTTTCGCCATCGGATGCGGTGATCAACTTGAATTTGAAGGAACAAACTTCTTCAGTGTTGAAGACACTGACGCCTCGCGAAGAAAAAGTCATCAAGATGCGCTTCGGCTTAGACGATGGCAGCGAGCACACCCTTGAGGAAGTGGGGCAGTCCTTCGCGGTCACGCGCGAACGCATTCGGCAGATTGAGGCTAAGGCGTTGCGCAAGTTGCGGCACCCTTCGCGTTCGCGGAAACTGAGAGCGTTTTTGGAAGGACCTTCGAGGGATTATCTATAGAAGCAGCGAATTGAATCGCTGAAATGGAAACGCCTCCGAAGTCGGAGGCGTTTTTTATTTTTGCGAGAGCTTTAGTCGGCGCGTCCGCCGGCGCGTACCTGTTCTGAAGTTAGACCGTAGAGCGGCGGCGTTCGGACCCCAAGCAAACCGAGATACAGATAGATTTGGCCGCGGTGATGCACTTCGTGCTCGACCATGGCCCGCAGCCATTTGGCGGTTTGAAATTCGACGCCGCCCGGTGTTTTGCATTTGCGCTTTAGATCTTCATCGGTGAGCTCGGCAAAAATCGCCAAGGATTCGGCGTGCAGACGCTTCATCAGCTCAATCACGGTGTCGTAATCGGCAGCCAATTCAGTTCCGTGGCTGGTGTAGCGGCTGTCGTGATTCTGTACATTTTCCGCGAACATATAGCGTTCGGTAACCGCGATGTGGCGCAAAAGATCGCCAAGAGTGAATTTGCCCGGCGCATAGGTCCAGTTAATTTTGTCCGGCGGAATGCAACGGGCAATACGCATGGTGCGTTCGCGGACCTTGTCGAAATATTTCAGAAACGGGCTGATGGTAGTGATTTCCATATTGACCTCCGTGCAATTCCTGTCGGGAAATTTCTAGGATTCCGCAGCGACCCTGAACAATTGTCGCGCATGAAAAGCCGTAAGCGTGGCGCCCGCGTAAAGTAATGCCAGCAAAGTGTAGCCTGCGATAATGCCCGCTTTCTCCGCTATCCATCCGAGGGCCACGCACATCGCCAGTTGTACCGCAGTGGTTACGATGGCCATAGCAGACTGCGTGCGGCCCATAAAATGCCTTGGAACGATGGACATAAGTGCGGACTGCGCCACCACACCACCGAGCGCGCGGCAAAATCCGAACAATCCTTGCAAGACTGACGCGGCCAGAAGAAAGGCGATGAAGGGAGCAGCCATGTGGCCCAGCGCGAGTCCTGCAAACGCCGCGACGTAAAGTCCGAGGCGCAACTCTTCGCGCAATTGCGTGGCGATCAATCCCCCGATAATCGCGCCAGCCGCCCATCCTGACTCGAGATAGCCGAGACCACGTGCGCCCGCGTGAAGAACGTCGCTGGTGAGCGCCACGAGGACCACGTTGGCGCTGACCACTCCGGCCATCAGGATGGAATGCGTGATTCCCAGGGCGCGCACGAGTGGCTGCTGCTTAAGGTAGTGAAAACCTTCGCGCAGGTCAGCGTACATGGCGAGTGAGATTCCAGCTTCGGCCACTTCCGGGTTTTCTCCCGTCGAGAGCGCTTCGGCAGTCAGTTCGGTGGCCTCGGAATATTCGCGATACTTTTGATGCTCGCGCGGCGAAACATATCCGTGGCGAACTTTATACAAACAATAGGCGGAGACAAAGTAAGTCAGGCCATCGATCGCGAGAATGCCGGCAATACCCGCGCGATCGTAAGTAAAACCGACGAAGGCTCCCGCGAGTAATAGGCCGCTCTGCACTCCGATAAGCACAGCAGCGTTGGCAGCCGTGAATTGGCTCGCCGGAATAACTTCCTGTACCAGCGCATTGACGGTGGCCCAATACATGGCCGAGGCGATGCCGGTAACCAGCGTCATCGCGTACAGATGCCAAAGCGCGAGATGCCCGTGCCAGGCGATGTAGGCTGTCGCCAATACCGTTACCCCACGCGCGAGATCGAGCCCCACGCCCAGATAACGGCGGTCAAAGCGATCAATGAGAACACCGCCGATGAATGGTATGAACAAGCCTGGCAAAGTGACCACGATAACCTGCAGGCTGACTTTTACGGTGGAATGGGTTGCGGCCATGATGAACCAACTCACCCCGGCAAAATTCATGCCGCCGCCAAAAAGCGAAATAAACATAGCAGTAAAGAAGTACCGGAAGCCCCGCTGGGCCCAGATCAACGTCCAATCGATGCGGTTGGTAACGGCGGTAGCCATGGGATTAATTAGTTTACTATTGCGGCCGATTTGGGTTGCACAAAGCATTGTGTTTCCGCAACGTCAGAAGTAAATATTGGGGAATTGTCGTTTGGGATTTTTTCTTTGCGTCGGGAAGGAGATTTATGGGGAACGAAGTGAAGTGCCGGGCCCGCTTTGGCAAACAGGAATCGGAGGGCAAAGTGCTGTTGGAGACGAGCGAAATAGTCTTTCGCGGTGATTTTCGATTGAAGATTCCGTTCACCACCATACTGTCTGCCACAGTTGTGGGCGATGATTTACAGATACAGACCACGGAAGGAGTGGCGCTATTTGAATTAGGCGCGGCTAGGGCGGCGAAATGGCGCGAAAGGATTCTGCATCCAAAAACCAGAATCGAAAAACTTGGTATTAAGGCAGGAACGAGAATTTCGTTGATCGGTTTCGAAAACCAGGACGAAGAATTTGAGAAGGAGCTAGAAAGCACCAAAGCGGTGGTGGCCGCTACAAACCAACTGCCGCCGAAGGATTGCGATACTATTTTTTTGAGGATCGATACGAATAAGCAACTTACGTTGATTGCCAAAGTCGCCCGAGGGATGTTCGGTGCCGTGGCGCTGTGGATTGTTTATCCAAAAGGACAGCAGCACATAACAGAAGGTGACGTTCTGTCTGCGGGGCGTAAGGCTGGCCTTACAGATATAAAGGTTGTGGGATTTTCGACCACGCACACGGCGCTAAAATTCGTTATCCCGGTTAACAAACGCTAGCCCGCCTTCCATATCCATAAAGGAACGGAATGACAAATAGTGGAAATGAGGCGGAGTTTTTGTGTTCCGCGATGAGATTTTCGTGTCTATGATGGCGCGAGGGTAGATGGGTTTGAAAGTATGAGTGAATTGCTCGATGTTCGCGGGCTAACAGTGGATTTGCCCACCGCGCGAGGTTGGGTGCGCCCCGTGAATGAAGTGTCTTTGCGCATTGGCGCAGGCGAATCGCTGGGTCTGGTTGGAGAATCGGGCAGCGGAAAAACCATGATGGCACTGTCTCTGATGGGATTGTTGCCGCCGGGAGCGCGAGTAAGTGGCGAGGCCATGCTGCTGCCCGCCAATTCTACGCCGCAAAATATGTCCCTGTTGGATGAGGCGCGCTGGCGGCGGCTTCGCGGCCTCGATGTAGCCATGATCTTCCAGGAGCCCATGACTTCGCTGAATCCGGTGATGCGTGTGGGAGAGCAAATCGCCGAAGCGATTGCCGCGCATTTTCCAGACACAAATAAAGAAGGGATTAATTACTGGGTGCTCGAAGCGCTTCGGCTTGCGGCTGTGCCGGAGCCGTCGGTTCGCGCCGGGCAATTTCCGCACCAGCTATCCGGCGGGTTGCGTCAAAGAGTGATGATTGCGATGGCCATCGCCGCGGGTGTGAGCGACTCCGAGGAGGAACAGACGCCGCTGGAATTTCGCAAGCCCGGAACACCGCTGAACAAACCGCGATTGTTGATTGCCGACGAGCCCACCACCGCACTGGATGTAACCGTGCAAAAGCAAATTCTCGAATTGCTGGATGGGTTGCGGCGCAGGCTTGGCTTGGGCTTGTTATTTATCACCCACGACTTGGGAGTTGTGGCACGAGTGGCCGATCGCGTGGCAGTGATGTACGCCGGCCGCATCGTGGAACAGGGCCGAGTCGGCGATGTGCTTCGTACGCCGCGACACCCCTACACGCAAGGGCTGATCGCCGCATCGCCGACGCTTGAACGAGGAAGGCTTTCGCCAATTCCTGGAATTGTTCCGCAACTTACCGAGCTTCCGCCGGGATGTTCCTTCGAACCGCGTTGCCCGGTGCGGCTGCCGGAATGCCGACTAGCGGTGCCGGAGTTGCGCGATGCCGGACATAATCACGCAGCACGCTGCATCCTCGTCGCTAAGGAAGTTGTACTGAAGCAATGAGTTCCAAGCAATGAACATTAAAGGCTAACTGGAGATTTTCATTTCTAGCTTTCTAAGCGTGCGCGACCTGTCGAAACATTATAGCCGCGGCGGAGGCCCCTTCAAACGAGCTACCAAGCATGAGCAATTTATTGCTGTGGATCATGTCAAGTTTGAGGTAACCCCAGGCGAAACGTTTGCAGTGGTGGGCGAAAGCGGATGCGGCAAGACCACTCTGGCGCGTATGCTTTTGCGGTTGATAGAACCGGACGGCGGGGAGATTGTCTTTGCAGGACGCGATCTGCTGGCCCTTAGCGCGGCGGAACTACGCGCACAACGCCGCGAGATGCAGATGATCTTTCAAGATCCGTTTGCTTCCCTTGATCCGCGCATGCGTGTCGGAGAAATAGTTGGCGAACCGCTGGCCATTCATGAACCAAAGCTTTCCAAAGCCGAACGGACTTTGCGGACGTTAGCAATTCTGGAGCGGGTGGGACTGCGCGCGGACGCGCTGCGCCGCTATCCGCACGAGTTTTCAGGCGGCCAGCGGCAAAGAATCGGAATTGCGCGCGCGCTGATTTTGCGACCCAAGTTGATTGTGGCGGACGAGCCGGTTTCTGCGCTGGACGTTTCCGTGGGGGCGCAGGTGTTGCTGCTATTAAGAGAATTACAGTCGGAATTTAACCTTACTTATGTTTTTATATCGCACAGTCTGCCGGTGGTGGCGCAGCTCGCAACGCGTATTGCGGTGATGCGTGGCGGGAAATTTGTCGAGGTGGGCGAAACTGAACAGGTGTTGCATCAGCCGGCGCACGAGTATACTCGCGAACTACTTTCCGCGGTTCCGGCGCTTCCGGTCTGATAAATGCTTGGTTGATTGGTAATTTATTGGCATTTTTGGCGTAATCTCTTCGTCGGTCAGGTTTAAGCCATTTCCATTGCGATAGCGTCCACGTCCGGCGAAGTCCTTTGGCGCGGCTGCATCGCACGAGGAGCTTCATGTCAACCAACCCATTAGCAGTGCCCGAAAGCCAGCCCGCACAGCCTGAAACCGCTGCGCTAGGTCGAATAACTGGCGTGATTGTGAATCCCAAACGGACATTTATGGAAATTGCGCGGCGTCCGACGTGGGTGTTGCCGTTCTTCGCGCTTTGCGTACTGAGTATTATGGTCTCGGGACTCCTCGCCCAGAAAACGGATTGGCGCAGTTTTTTTGAGCGACAGATGAGCAAGAACTCGCGGCTAGATCAAATGCCGCAAGAGCAAAAAGATCGCATGATTGAGAATCAGGTGAAGTACGGGCCCCAGTTCGCGTTTGCAATTGGGGTGATCTTCACGGCGGTGTTTGTTCTGGTGATGACCCTAGTGTACTGGGGGGCATTTAATCTTCTTTACGGCGCGGACCTAACTTTCAAAACAGCTATTGGCATCGTTTCGCACGCGTTCGTCCCATTGATTATCAGCAGCCTTCTGGCAATTATCATTCTCGTGATTAAACCTCGCGGCGATGTGGACCCGGAACATTTTCTGGCCAGCAGCCTTGCAGCCTTTTTGCCGGATGACGCGCCGAAGTGGCTTGAAGCCTTGGGGCAGTCACTCGAATTGTTCTGGATATGGACCATGGCGCTGGTGGCCATCGGTTTCTCCGCTGCAAATCACAAGAAAATTAAACCGGCCGGTGCGTTCCTCACCGTATTCGGTATGTGGGCTATTTGGGTCTTGGGGAAAGTGGCGTGGGCAATGTTTTAACAGCGGCTGCTGCTAAACTGCCCAGGTGAACTTTTCGTTTGAAGTAAAAAAGACCGATGCGACCGGCGCCCGCCGCGGACGCCTCGCTACCCCGCATGGACAGATTGAAACCCCGGCATTCATGCCGGTGGGAACCACCGCAACAATCAAGGCTTTGACTCACGAAGCGCTCGAGGAATTGGGCACGAGCATCCTCCTAGCCAACACCTATCATCTATATCTAAGGCCGGGACACGAATTGATTCGAAAGCTGGGCGGCTTGCACCAGTTTATGTCCTGGCAAAGAGCGATTCTGACGGACTCAGGCGGGTATCAGGTATTCAGTCTTTCTGCGCTGCGAAAAGTCACCGACGAAGGGGTCACCTTTCGATCTCATCTGGATGGTTCCGAGCATTTATTGACTCCAGAAAAAGCTGTCGAAGTTCAGCTCGCATTGGGTTCGGACATTGCCATGGTGCTGGATGAGTGCATCGAAACGCCCGCGCCGCGAGAAAAGGCGGAAGCCGCGTTAGTTCGAACAACGCGCTGGGCCAAACAAGCACGGCAGCATTTTTTGGCTAATGAAAATTTGTACCCAGGCGTGAGCCAGTGGCAATTCGGAATCGTCCAGGGAGCTACGTTTGCGGATTTGCGGCGTGAGAGTGCACGGCAGTTGCTTGACCTGGATTTTTCCGGATACGCGGTGGGCGGACTGGCGGTGGGCGAACCCCATTCCATAACATGCGGAATGACAGGCGAGGTGACGGCATTGTTGCCCGCCGATCGTCCCCGATATTTGATGGGCGTGGGCAAACCGGAGCAACTCGCCGACTACGTCGCCTTAGGTATAGATATGATGGATTGCGTGTTACCCACGCGGGCCGCGCGGCACGCCTGTTTATATACCAGCGAAGGCCGCGTGCTGATCAAAAACGCGCGCTATGCCAGCGACACCCGGCCGATCGATCCGCAGTGCAGCTGCAGCGTTTGCAAACGTTACACCCGCGCGTATCTGCGCCACCTTTTTGCGGCTGGAGAAATCACCGCGTCGATCCTAGCAACCCACCACAATATCCACTTTTACCTTGACATAATGCGGCAAATCCGCGAGGCTATCGAGTTCGGGAACCTCGCAAAATTCTCAGCAGAGATGCAGGCCTGCTATGTGGCTGGTCCGGCCTGAGTGGTGGGCTGAGACGCTTAATTGGGAGCGCTTAATTCCGGGCGCCGAACGCCAAGATGACCGCGGGCAGTCGCATCGCGGCCGCTAATATCCAAGATAATGGCGGGAATGGACGCGGGGAGCCTGCCCCAGGGCAAATTTTCCTGTTTTTTTAAGGTATGCTGGGTCCCGCTTTCTGGGCTGAACAAGGGCTTTCAAGTCAAAAGCCTGCAGGTAAAAGAAGGGATCGGTTTTACAGATCATCATGATTGTCGCTATGTTTTTCCAGGCAAGCCCGGCATCGGGCTTCTCGAGTTTCCTGATCCCACTGGGATTGATGTTCGCGATCATGTATTTCATGGTCATCATGCCGCAGCAGCGGCAGCGCAAAAAAGTGCAAGAAATGCTTTCGGCCATCAAAGCGGGTGACCGGGTGATCACGAGTGGCGGCATTTATGGCACTATTAACGGCCTTGATGGCGACTCCGTAATCCTAAAAATCGCCTCGGACCCGCAAGTAAAAATTCGCGTCGCCAGGTCTGCCATTGCGCAGGTGGAAACGCCGGAAGATGCAAAATAACGGATGCCAAATAATTTTTGCCGCCACCCGGCCATGCTGCTGATCTTTTAATCATGAATCCCAATCTGAAGTGGAAAGCATTATTCATCGTTGCTGTCATCCTCGTTTGTATCTACGTGCTTATTGGCATGCCGAAATTTCCAACCTCACCACAAGACATAAAAGATAATTTCGGCCGCCAGATCAAGCTCGGCCTGGACCTCCAGGGCGGGACGCACTTGATTCTTCAGGTGCAGGTGCAGGAAGCGATTGCTCAGGAGACGGACCAGACCGTCGACCGGCTCATCGCACAATTGCGGGCCAAGAATATTCACTACGACGAAATCCGCCGCGTGGATGACACCCACATTCTAGTGCGCAACGTCGATCCGGCGCAGCTTTCCACATTTCGCGACATCGTCACCGCGCAATATAGCAATGTGTGGGATCTGTCTCCGGCTGCCGGCGATCCCTCCGGCTATATGCTTACCTTACGGTCCGCCGCCATTGCGCAAATTCAGGATCAAACTATGCAGCAATCACTCGAGACTATCGAGCGACGTATCAATGCGCTGGGTTTGACGGAGCCGACCATCCAGCTGCACGGCCGCAAGGACAACGAGATTCTCGTGCAACTGCCTGGCGAAGGCGATCCCACCCGAGCCAAAGCCGTGATTCAGGCGGGCGGTCAGCTGGAATTGAAGTTGGTCGAGGATCCGGTGCCGTATAGCTCGGAATCCGATGCATTGGGCAAACATGGAGGCGTTCTCCCTCCTAACACCGAATTGGTCCCGGGCAACTCTGAACGACGCACTGCCTCTGGCGCGCCCGAAACTGGAGAAAGCTGGTACGTTTTGAGCCGGGCACCGGTAGTGACCGGACGCGACTTGCGCAGCGCTACCGAAAATCGCAACACCAATAATCCGGGCCAATTTGAAGTAAACTTTACGCTGTCTGGCGATGCGGCGAAACGATTTGGGCCCTTCACTGAACAGAACAAGGGCCGCCAAATGGCCATCGTGCTGGAACATCGCGTGTATTCCGCGCCTGTGATCAACGGGCGCATCGATGATTCTGGAATGATCGAAGGAAATTTCAGCCAGGAATCCGCTCACGACCTCGCCTTGGTGCTGCGCGCCGGCGCTTTGCCTGCATCGATTAAGTATCTTGAAGAGCGCACTGTAGGCCCATCCTTGGGCGCCGATTCCATAAGGCACGGCGTGCAGGCATCGATCCTCAGCCTTTTAGTAGTCATGGCTTTCATGCTCTTCTATTACCGCTGGTCAGGCCTGAATGCGGTTCTGGCTCTTATCATGAACCTGATCATTTTGCTCGCGGTGCTGGCGCTGGCTGGAGCGGTTCTGACTTTGCCGGGCATCGCGGGCGTCATTTTGACGATAGGCATGGGCGTTGATTCAAACGTTCTGGTCTTCGAACGCATCCGCGAAGAGTTGCGCAACGGAAAGTCTGCGGCAGCTGCGGTGGAGTCCGGTTTCGCGAAAGCCTTCCTGACCATTATCGACACGCACGTCACGACGGTGGTTTCCGCCTTCTTCCTTTTCCTGTTTGGCACCGGCCCGATCCGGGGTTTCGCGATTACCCTGACAATCGGTTTGATCGCCAACGTCTTTACGGCGATCTATGTGTCCAAAACGATCTTTCAATACCACTTGTCCAAGATGGACAGGCAAGCGCAACTCAGTATTTAAGCAGCTTTGGACTGTACTAGGACCTGTTAATACACGGTTCGCTGGATACAAAACACGACGATTATAGTGAAGACTCGTTCGGCGTTTGGTATACCTTACCGCACCGGGAACAAACGGGAAACCTTTGGAGTCTAAGGAAGGGAAGCCAAAACGCGCATGATCGAGCTTTTCAAACAGCCCAATATCGACTGGATGGGCAAGGCTAAGTACTTCTATGCGCTTAGCGGCTTGCTGCTGCTGGCAGGCATTGTTTCGATTGTTTCTCAAGGCGGCATTCGATACGGCCTGGATTTTAAGGGTGGAACAAACGTGGATGTGCGTTTTGCACAGCCACCGAACATCGACCGCCTGCGCTCGGGGCTTGCCGCTCAGGGACTGGGCAACAGCGAGATCCAGTCAATCAGCGACATCGCCAATCCCAACGCCAACGAAGTAGTAATCAGCCTGGAGCAAAAAGGCCAAGGGGATCAGGCGCTGGACGTCAGCAAGACGCAAATCATCAACGCGCTCAACACCATTTATGGAACGGCGAACGCGGGCAAACCGGACTTCAATGCCGCGACTCCCGCTTCCCTCACCGCGTTTCTGACACAACGTGATCCCCTGCTGCTGAGCACCAACGCCGGTGACCGTTATTCTCAATTGGCAAAAAAGATTCTGGATTACCGGGATCGCAATAAGAATGGCGTGCTGACGAACTTCGACGAGCTTTCGAACGTAAATGGCGTGACGCCCGCGGGCATTGTCGCGCTGAAAGACAACTACAATTTGGGGGCCTTTGCGATTCGCAACGTCGAGATTGTTGGGCCTAAAGTCGGCAGCGAGCTGAGGCGTCAGGCAATTCTAGTTACCCTCTATGCTTTAACAGGCATGCTGGTATATATTGCATTCCGCTTCGAATGGGTTTACGGGGCTGCGGCTGTCCTCGCGGTTTTTCACGACGTCTTAATCACGATTGGATTCTTGTCGCTGTTCCATTTTGAAATTTCCCTGACCGTGATCGCCGCATTGTTGACACTGGTTGGATATTCGATGAATGACACCATCGTGATTTTCGATCGTATACGGGAGAACAACCGTTTGCTGCGGCGTGAATCATTCGCGGACGTGGTGAATAAGTCCATCAACCAAACACTTTCGCGGACAATTTTAACCAGCGGACTGACATTTCTTACCGTGCTGGTTTTGTTTCTGATGGGCGGGCAGGTATTGCGCGCTTTCTCCTTTGCCTTAGTGGTAGGGATTGTGGTAGGAACGTACTCCAGTTTTGGCATCGCCGCACCGTTGGTGGTAGCGTGGAATCGCTGGCGAGGCCAAGGTCTTGCAACAAGTACCGGATCTGCAGCCGGTAGTAAAACCCGTGCAAGTTCGGGCGCCTCAGGGCGTCTAGCGCCTGCCGGGAGGAGGTAGGGAACCATGTTTGACGAGATGGTGGTCTCGAGTCCAAATCCAAAGAAAACGAATAAGCCCTGGACGGTCGTATTATCAATGGTTTTCCAGGTGGCTTTTCTGGCGGTATTGATCCTGATACCCCTGATCTATACAGAGGCGCTGCCGAAGACCATGATGGCAACCCTCCTTGTCGCGCCACCCCCTCCGCCACCTCCCCCGCCGCCTCCCGTCGCGCAAGTCGTTCACGTCAAGCCGCAAGTCCACTTGATGGACGCCGGCAAGCTAGTCACGCCGAAGGTCATACCGAAGGACATCAAGATTATTAAAGAAGATGCCCCAGACATGTCCGGCATGCAGGGTGGCGTAGTTGGCGGCGTTGCTGGGGGCCAGATGGGCGGCGTTATCGGCGGCGTGATTGGCGGAGTAGGCGCAGCACCTCCACCACCGAAGCCGACGCAAACGCGTATCCGCCAAGGCGGCCAGGTGCAAGCGGCTAAGTTGACGAACAAGGTGCAGCCGCTGTATCCGCCGCTGGCGCGCCAGACACGCATTTCCGGCACCGTAAGGCTGCACGCTATCATCGCCAAAAACGGTACGGTCGAGCAGCTTGAGGTGATTTCCGGTCACCCGCTTCTGGTGCAGGCGGCGCTGGATGCCGTGAGGCAATGGCGTTATCAAGCAACCACTTTAAACGGTGAGCCCGTCGAAGTGGATACCACCATCGACGTAATTTTCTCTCTCAACCAGTAACAGGTTGCACGGTTCAGGTCTTTACGGTGCGTGGCGCCCGTCATGGGGCAGGCGTTTCGAGCCGAGTAGAAAGGTTTTAGCAAACACTCTTAAGGAGCATACGAATGGTAGCCACTTTGTACGTACATGCGGCCATATTCCTCCAAGCAAACACAACTAGCACGTGGAGCTTGCAGAGCATGTGGTCCACGATGAGCACCCTGCCCAGGGTTGTAGTGGGTATTTTGTTTGTTCTTTCCGTTTATTCTTTCGGTGTGATGATCGATCGCGCGTTGATGTATAGCGCGGCACGCAAGCAGTCGCGTGTGTTCGTTCAGCAGGTTGCTGGAGCCTTGAAGGAAGGCAAACTGGATGAAGCGATCGCCATCGCGGAACGCAACAAGAAGAGCCATATCGCCAAGGTTGTCGCCACCGGTCTGTCCGAGTTTCAGTCCGCTTCGCAGCAGGTATCCGACGCTGACGTAATCGAAGCTGCCAAGCGTGGGCTGGAGCGCTCCATTGCTATCGTGCACGCGGAAATGAAGCGCGGCCTCTCAGCGCTGGCAACCATCGGATCCACGGCCCCATTCGTGGGACTGTTCGGCACGGTGGTCGGAATCCTGAACGCGTTTAAAGGAATCGAAAGCAGCAAGGCGACTGGTCTGTCGGCCGTGGCCGGCGGTATCGCGGAAGCCTTGGTAACCACTGCATTTGGTTTGCTGGTTGCCGTGCCTGCGGTATGGGCCTACAACTACTTCACCAATAAGGTCGAAGCCTTCGACGTTGAGATGGACAATTCCTCCATGGAATTGATCAACTACTTCATTCTGCGCCGCGGCGCCAGGAAGTAACTGGCCATGGCGTACAAACCCACAGTCGGGGCGCAGATGTCGTCGCCAAACGTAATTCCCATGGCGGACATCATGTTGGTTTTGCTGATCATCTTCATGGTCGTCACGCCCATGTTAACGAAGGGCGTGTCCGTGGATATGGTCACCGCCAACACCCCGCGGGATATGCAAGACGCGGACAAGGACGACGCGGTAATCGTGGCGGTAACTCGCGATGGCAAAATTTATCTGGGAAATACGGCCATCAACAAGGAAGACATCACCGGCCAAGTCAAGGATCGCCTCGCGAACCGGCTCGACAAGACCGTTTACGTTCGAAGTGACGCCCGTGCGAAATACGGAGATGTCGTCGCAGTGGTAGACGAAATTCGATCCGCGGGCGTGGATCAGCTTGGCTTGCTAACAGAGAGAAGGCAAACCCGCGAAACTCCGCCTCCTCCTCCAAACAGGCAGCCGTCAACTTAACGAAGTAATTTGGCGCTCCCTGAACCTTGATGGACGAAGGTTCAGGTGGCCTTCAGCAACAAATAGGAGATCTGCAATGGGCATGACCGTTGGTGAGAGTAAGGGTGGTGCGATGGCGGAAATGAACGTCGTTCCGCTGATCGATATTTTGCTGGTGTTGTTGATTATTTTCATGGTGATTACACCTTTGACGCCGAAAGGGCTGGACGCGCTCGTTCCGCAACCTAACCCCAACAAGGACCAAAATCAGGAACTGAATGACAAAACTGTGGTAGTGCAGGTTGCGCAGAACGGCAAGCTGAAAATTAACAGCGAGGATGTTACCTGGGACGGGCTGGGTCCTCGCATGGAACAGATATTCAAGGATCGCGCCGAGAAAGTAGCTTTCGTCAAAGGCGAGAACGATGTACTGTTCATGGACGTCGCGCGGGCCATCGATATCATGCGCGGATCCGGCATCGACAAAGTGGGATTGATTACGGCCAAGCTGGAAGCAGGTCAATAAATTATCAAGTAGAAAATGCCCCTCGCAGGGCGGACGTGAATCCTCGCGTGGACCTTTTCAGGGTCGCGCCTTACAGGGATGGTTGATTCGATGACTTATGCTTCATCGGTTCGAATCGCTCGCCGCGGTTTGTCGCTCGCGATGCTGGCGGTTGTGGTGGCAACGGGTTCAGGGTGCAATAAACTCAAGGCTCGCGACCTGCTCAACAAAGGTGTCGCCAACTTCAAAAACGGCCAGTACGACGCCGCTGTCGAGGATTTCAAACAAGCCAAGGAGCTTGATCCATCACTGCTCAACGCGCGTTTGTATCTGGCCACGGCGTACGCCAGCCAATACATACCCGGCGCACCATCCGACGAGAACGTCAAGCGTGGTACCGCAGCCATCGACGAATTCAAGGGCGTGCTTGAAAAAGATCCGAACAATTTGAGCGCCATTGACGGTATTGGCTCCATTCTGTTTCAGATGAGCGGCCAGCCTTACAACCCTGAAAAGTTTCAGGAATCGAAGACTTACCATCAGAAGCATATCGAGCTGAAGCCCACCGATCCAGAGCCCTATTACTGGATCGGCGTTATCGATTGGACCCAGGCATTCCGCGGCAACGCGGAGATGCGCACGGAGTACAACAAAGATCATATTAATAAGCAGATCAAAGAAAGCGATCCCCTGCCGGCTGCCGTCCGTACCCAGTTCGTCGACAAGTATGGAAAATTGGTGGACGAGGGAATCGCGTCGTTGCAGAAGGCCATTCAGCTCCGGCCGGATTACGACGATGCCATGGCTTATTTGAATTTGCTTTACCGCCGCAAGGCCGACATGGCGGAAAGTGCCCAGGAACGCGCCAGCTATCAGAAACAGGCTGACGACTTGGTCGAAAAGGTTAAAGAAATTAAACAAAAGCGCGCGGAGCAACCGCAGCAGACTTCCTAGCCCGGACAATAACAGTACACAAGAAAACAGTATCCGCAGGAAAATCTCGAGAGGGCATTCTCACAAATGCCCTTTTTCATTTTCTGCGAGACTAAGCGATTGACGCCAGTTCGTACAGAAACTCGACGTGTGATCTCGCGGCTCCATCCATACCTTGTAGTTTTGGGTTGGTCGATTCAATCACATAATATTCGTCGGGCGCATGAGCGCCATTACCATGGCCAAGCCCAAAATGGCCGGCAGGTAGGCGAAGGGGGTCGCCCGTGAACACATAGCCGGGCCACGAACCGGCCAGCCTGGGTAGCAGCACCGGGTCGATTCCATTCTTGCGGTACACCGCGGCGGAGGCACGGATAATCTGGGCATCACCGGCGGTGGTAGTGGGATCGTAACCCCCGCTCATGTGCACATCGATATCCGCGAAGCCATGTTTGGCGAGGTGGGCCTTCAGAGCGGCGAGCGCTTCGGCGGCGGTCATGTCCGGCACTAGCCGCAGATCCATCTTGGCGACGGCCTTGCCAGGCAAGATGGTCTTGCCGCCCGGACCAGTGTAACCGCCGACCAGCCCTTCAATATTTACAGTCGGGCGAGATGTCAGTAACTCCAGAGCTTCTTGCCAATCAACATCGTGAACCCAACGCTCAACTCCTAGAAGTTTCTTAGCCTCCGCTTCGCTTAAGCGTTTTGCCGCTTCCGCGACCATTTGTTTTTCCGTCGTGGAAAGCGGACGAGCTTTGGCGGCGTAGCCTTCGATCACTGGGTCGTTTCCGTCGGGAGATACCAGCGTGGCCAAAGCCTCCACAAGATGCCATGCCGGACTGTCCACCCTGGCTTTATTGCTGGAGTGGATGTCTTTACGCGGGCCGCGACCCCATTTCTCGCCGCTGGAAGTCAATTCCAGCTCCACTACACCTTTTGCGCCAAGGAACATGGTGACGTCGCCGGCGAGCCCCTGCGCCGCGTAAGGCATGAAGACGCCGGTGCACTTGCGCAGCGCAGCTTGCACCTCGGGACGGTTAACAATTTGCGGAAAATGTGGCGATCCGATTTCCTCTTCGCCCTCTGCGACAAAAACGAAATTGACCGGGAGTTTTTTGCCGGCTCCGCGAATCGCGTGCAAAGCGGCCAGGAAGGTGGCCTCCGGCCCTTTCTGATTTACAGCTCCGCGGCCAACAATGGCTTTGCCGAGACCGGGCTTGTCCACCAACGCGGCATCGAACGGCGGAGAAGACCATTCCGCCGGGTCCGCCTGCTTTACGTCGTACATGAAATACAAGCCGACGGTTCGTGGTGCACCTGCATCGAATGTCGCGAAAATGCCGGGTTGGCCATCCGTCGAAACTTTGGTTACCTGACCGAAACCGGCTTCCCGAAGCATGTTCATAGTGAGTTCGCAACCTTCGTTCATGCCGCGATTTTCCGCAGCGATGGAAGGTTGGCGAATCCAAGTCTGGAGGCGCTTCACACTTTCGTCGTGACCTTTCCTAATTTCGGCGTTGATAGCGTCGAGGTCCGCGGCGGCCGCGTAGGAGCGGCGTGGCCAGGCGAAAGTCGCGGCGCCCACTACAGCGGCAAGTGAAGAGGTTCGCAGGAATTTACGCCGACCGAGCGAGTCTGAATCCGTTTCGCTGGCTTGGCGGTTCACATCGGTTTCATGCCGGTGCGTCATCAGTTCTCCTTAAATACTGGCGCAAAGAATACCAGAGGAATGGCGGCAGTATTGGCGGGAAAATTTCCAAAGGGCATTCTCACGAATGCCTTTGGCGGGTCATTTCCGGTAAACTTTCCCTCTCCCCCCGATTTCTCGGAGGTGTCCATGGCCATCAAAAACTCAACCAGTAAAGAACCAGCGCATCCCACGCAGTTAAACATCGATGCCATTGCTAAGCTGGAGCACGAGGCGCTGCACCGGCGCACCATTGCAGAACGCGTGAGCGACGCGGTCGCCAAATTTATCGGTAGCGTCTCATTTCTGATGCTCCAGGTTCTCCTGGCGCTGATCTGGAGTGCCATCAACCTGAACGTAATTCCGGGAGTCAAACCCTTCGACCCATTTCCTTTTGGGATTTTGGCGCTCGTGATCTCATCCGAAAGCGTGCTCCTGACTATCTTTGTGCTCATCAGCCAAAACCGCATGGCCAGGCAGGCCGACAGACGATCCCATCTGGACCTGCAAGTGGGAATGTTGGCGGAGCAGGAATTGACTGCCATGCTGCAAATGCAGCACAAGATTTGTCAACGCTTGGGAATCGAGGGCGGATCGACGGCTCAGGAGCTGAAAAGCTTCAGTGATGCAACCGACGTCAGTAAATTGGCAAGCGAACTTGAGGACAAACTGCCGGATCTATAGAGCGGAGCTACAGAGCTCCTATCAGGGCGCGCTGCGCTATAATGTTCTAAAAGAACGATATTGTAACGGAACGATTCAGAGGTCATCCAATAGGTTATGCCGTCGTCGAACAATCTGCCGCTGCATTTCCACCGCGACCGTACCGAGCGGCAGCTCGACGCGCGTCTTGAGGAATTGCTGGCGAAGCTGCGCAAGAATCGCCCCTCTGAAGATCCCTGGGTAGTACGGCGCGCCTATGAAATTGCCGCCGAACGCCACCGCGACCAGTTACGAAGCTCCGGCGACCCCTATTTAACTCACCTCCTGGAAGTGGCCCACATCCTTGCGGACATGCGGCTGGATGCCACGACGTTGACGGCCGCGCTCTTGCACGACGTCGTCGAAGACACGGAATTCCCCTTGTCGCGCATCGAAGAACGCTTCGGCTCGGAAGTCGCGCGCTTGGTGGAAGGCGTCACCAAGATCAGCCGGCTGAACATGATGGCCCCGGAAACTCGCCAGGTTGAAAACATCCGCAAAATGCTGCTGGCCATGGTGAATGATGTGCGCGTCGTGCTGGTGAAGCTGGCTGACCGCCTGCACAACATGCGCACGCTCGAATATCTCGAAAATGCCAAGCAGCAGCGCATCTCCCGCGAAACTTTGGATATTTATGCCCCCATCGCGCACCGCCTGGGAATGGGCAACATTCGCAACGAACTCGAAGATTTATCTTTCCGCTACCTTGAGCCGGAATCCTTCCTGAGGCTACAGAAGGAAGTCGCTGAAAAGTCCGACATGCATCGGGAATTCCTGGAAGAAGTGCAGCAGACTATCCAGACCAAATTAGTGGAGAGCGGAATCCCAGCGGAGCTGGAAGCTCGCGTCAAGGGACTTTATTCTCTGCATCGTAAACTGGTGCGTCAGGAACGCGAACTGGAGCAGGTTTATGACTTGCTGGCAGTGCGCGTAATTACCGACAGCGAGCGCAATTGTTATGCCGCTCTTGGAGTAGTGCATCACATCTGGCATCCGGTACCTGGACGATTCAAGGATTACATCGCGATGGCGCGCCCAAATCTTTATCAATCGCTGCACACCACCGTGCTGCATGGTGGACAGCCGCTGGAAGTACAAATTCGGACCCAGGAAATGCATCGCATCGCGGAAGAAGGCGTCGCGGCCCATTGGAAGTACAAAGGTGGAAAGCCTGGATCGGAGGACGAGAACCAGCGCCTCACGTGGATGCGGCAATTGATCGAGTGGTCGCAGGAGCTGGAAGAGCCTGGCGATTTCTTATCAACCTTAAAGGTGGATTTCGCGCCCGTGGAGGTTTATGCCTTCACTCCCAAAGGCCGCGTGCTGGAGCTGCCGCGCGGGGCCACGCCGGTGGATTTCGCCTATGCCGTGCACACTGAAGTTGGGCATCAATGCACCGGAGCGAAGGTAAACGGCCAGATGGTCTCGCTGCGTCAGGAAATCACCAGCGGCGATGTGGTGGAGATTCTGACTCAGAAGGGCCACCACCCCAACCGCGACTGGCTGAGCTTCGTAAAGAGTTCGCACGCCAAAAGCAAAATTCGGCATTGGATCAATCTCGAAGAGCGCGAAGAAGCGACCGAGATGGGGCGCAAGCTCCTTGAAAATGAAGCACGCCACTTCGATCGCAGCCTGAAGAAAATTCCAGAAGCGGATATGTTGAAGGTGGCCACCGATCACGGCCTTTCGAAAATTGACGATTTGTATGCCGCCGTAGGCTTTGGGAAATATTCTGCGCGGCAGATTCTGACCCGCGTGCTTGGCGAGCCGGTCAAGGCCGCGCAAATCGAGGCGCCCGATGCCAAGCCAACGCTGGTTAAAACCGTCAAACGCATGCTGGGTTTCGGTGAGGCGCCGCTTATCGTTAAAGGGCATGACGACTTGTTGGTTTATCGCGCCAAGTGTTGCAACCCCATTCCGGGTGATGAAATCGTTGGGTACATAACGCGCGGCCGCGGTGTCGCGGTTCACACCCGCACGTGCCCCAACGTGCAGAATCTGCTTTATCAAACGGAGCGTCGCATAGCCGTAGAGTGGGGTGGCGAGAATGCCGCAACCTTCCCGGTGGAGCTCCAGATTCGTGCACGCGATCGCGCTGGATTGCTCGCCGACATCACCACGGTGATCAGTGGAGCCGGTTCGAACATCCGAAACCTGGTCAGCCGCCCGGATGGTGTAAACGCGCGGATTGATGCCAGCCTGGAAATCGTGGACCGTCGCCAACTGGAAACCATCCTGGTGAACATTCGCAAGATTGCCGCGGTTTACGGCGTCGAACGCGTTTATCAAACGACCTGAGCTACTTCGATTTGATGCTGCGGAAGGACCGTATCACCTACCTGTCCTTTAGACGGGTATCTCCCACTACACACCTTCTGATTGACGCCAATTAGCGCCTACCCGCCCCGATACAATTGAATCATGGTTCTTCACCGCAATTTGCACTCGTGGCGCGCACGCGTTCGACTCGTGCCGACTAACCTGTCGTTGCTGGCGCTGGTCATGGCTTGCGCTTTGGCGCTTTCAAGCGGCTGCAGGGGTCACCTGTTAACCGATTATCGGCCAGTGGTGAACGCGGGGATGTCTTCGGCAAGCATCGAGCAATTGAAGAAATTGGATACCTCCGATGCCGAAACGCTACAGCTCGTGAGTGCCAAGCGCGCGGGAATCACCGATTACACCTGCGTAACACTGGTGAGCGACGCTCATCAGCATCAACATTTTTTTGCCAGCGCCGAGGCAGTGACCAGCCTGGCTGGGGCGGGTTTCCGCGAGCCGCAGATTCTACAGATCGCGAGCGTCGATAAACTCGATACCCTTAGCGGCGACGCGGTCACCTTGCGCCTGATTGGATTGTCGGATTCAACAGTGCAAACTGTCATGCAACGGCGCCTTCAGGATCAGCCGACACTTTCAAGCGCAGAGATTGCGCGTTTGAAAAATACCGGCCTGACGGAAACCCAAATCCTTCAACGCATCAACCGGGGAATGGACGACGACCAAGCGGACAAAGAAGTACTGGCGCGTGAGACCACGCGAAATCACAACGGCACCGGGTTTGTTCGTATCCGCGGCCGCAGACCCCGTTAACAGGGATTATCCTCAGCCAAAATGGCGCAGCTAAAGTGATGGTGGCCACGAGCCCGCCTTTTGCCGGACTCGAATCCTCGCTACAATCGAAGAGTTGAGATCCACCTTTAGCTTTCGCGCATTGCCATTTCTTTTAGTCGCTAGCTGCAGTTTTGTCGCCGGATGCACATCATCTTTCGGCCCCGGATACATCATCAACAAGCAAGACATCGAGGTACATTTTGAACCCGGGCCGCCTCCGCATATCGCTATTAAGTCCAGCTACGAGCTCACCAATAACGGCACACTGCCGCTTTCCGTGCTGGAGCTGCGGCTGCCCGCAAAGCGCCGCTTCAAATCCTCGAATGTCGAGCTGACGTGGGATGGACAAGCCCTCAACACCGAGCCATCTCCTGACTATCCTCGCAATACACTTGTCAAATTACCGCAAGTCTGGACGGTGTCCGACCGGCACAGCTTGCATATTGTCTTCAGTTTAGAGGCAGCCGCTCCAGGCGAGTCGTCTTATCTGGGCTTCGCGCCCGATGCATTCTTTCTCCCGGCGCAGGGATGGGCGCCGCAACTCTTGCCTGCTGAAGGAATCTTTGCCACTGGCGGTGCACCGCCGGACAAATGGAATCTCACCGTCCACGTGCCTAAGGGCTTTGTCATCCATTCCAGCGGGGACAAGATAAAAACCTCAAAGCATGGAGAAGAAAATACCATTCACGCCAGGCAGCGGATCGTAGACATTTATCCTTACGTGATTGCCGGCCGCTATGTAACCAAGCAAATTGGTTCCGACCGGCAAAAGATTTATTTATGGACTCGCAAACCACAGGATGCCGGTGACATTCGCGCAGTCAGCGATTCTCTAATAAAAACTCTAGCGAATTACAACTTGGTGTTCGGTGCGCGTTCCGTCGCCAATCCGCCCACAGGCTTTTTTGGAAGAACCCATGCCCCGGGTAAAGACGGTTTGCCCTTGTGGCTGGCGGAATGCCCGGTCATGCCGGGATGCTTTACCGAGCGAAACCCTCTGAATGCCCAACTGCTCGGTACCAAAGACGAAGTCCGAAGTGGCGAGATGATATCGCTGGACAGCGCGATGATCGATCCGGCTCCAGGACTGAAGAAAATGGCGCTGGCGACGGCCCCAGCGTTGGCAGCCAGCTGGTTAGGTTATGGCCAAAATCCGGGATTTTATGAGCAGGATCCGCCGCTGTCAGCTTTCCCGGCCTTTGCTGCGGCCGTGGGAGACGAGGCGCTCAACGGTGCGTCGGCCCGCGCGGAAACGATTCGCCGTGCCCTCGGGCTGGTACCGAAAATTTCCCCGCCACTCGGGAAAACGGATGCGGCCGCTCTGTACGCGAAAAGTTTTCTTTTCTTCTACGCACTCCAGGACCGTTACGGCCAAGAAACATTTCGCAAGGCCGTCCGGCATATGCTGGATTCCCGGCGCAACGCAGGTTTCAATCTTGACGATTTGATCGCCGCTTTTGACCAGCAAGCGCATGGAAACACAGCTGCCTTCGTGCGCCTTTGGATGAAACATCCCGGAGTGCCGGCAGATTTTCGCGCGAAATATGAAAATACCCCCGCGGATAAAAACGCATCTTTGAAGGAGAGTATCCCATGAAAGACATAGTTCTTACCGAGCGCGGGCCGAAACCCATTGGGCCTTATTCGCAGGGAGTGCGCGCTAACGGATTTTTATTTATCTCCGGCCAAGTGGCCTTGGACCCCGCCACCTCGGAAATCACCGGCACCGATGCGGCGCAGCAGACGCAACGAGTGCTGGAAAACCTGAAGGCTATTTTGGAAGCTGGTGGCTCGAATTTTCATCACGTGGTGAAAACCACAGTTTTCCTGAAAGACATGAATGACTTCGCGGCCATGAACGAAGTTTACGCGCGATATTTCACGGCTGCGCCGCCCGCGCGCTCCACAGTGCAGGTGGCACGACTGCCTAAAGATGCGCTAGTAGAAATAGAAATGATCGCCGCGGTTTAATCCACACCTCGACCTTGTGGCCTCTGATCTAACCGTACCATCCCAAAAAACACTGCCCCGTAAAAACCCGGGGCAGCGCGAAAAATTAAATTGAAGCGGTTGTCTAGTCGCCCGCAACTGCCTCGGCAGTCGCTTCTTTTACCTGCGATGCAGGAGCGGAGTGGCCATTTCCGTTTCCGTGGCCAGTTGCAGGAGCAATGGTAACGGGCTTGAAGTTTGCAGGAACCGCTTTGGCGATATCAGACACACTGCCGATCTGCACCACTGTGGGTTGGGGCTTCTTGAGCACGAGTTCTTCGTAAATGGCTCGCACTTTGGCTTGTTCCTGAATAGCCTTCTTGCGGCGAATGCGATCCTCCTCCGAAGCGGTCAAGGGGATGTCGTGTTCCAGGTGGCGAACGCGCGCGGCATCATCAGCATCGATGATCAACGAGTGTTCGAACGAGTTGAGGTTGACGGCCTTGCCCTTGGCATAAATCTCATGCTTGCCGTGTTCCTTGTACCACTGCGCCACCGTCGCGTTCTTGTGCATATTTTCGATGATTTGGCGCCAGCCCACACCGGTGTTGTAAGCACAGAAGGAAATTTCACCCTGCTGCGTGGCGTAAGGGATGATGCACATTTCGGTGCGGCGGAAGTCGTAGTTGAACAAATCCTGAAACCACATTCCCGCGATGAACAGGAAGTTCCAAGGATCGGTCTGCCTGCGCTTCATGGCGTCTTCATAGGTACGCTCGGGTGAAGTGCGGCCGTATTTTTTATCTGCCCCCTTGGTCAGCGCCCAGGTTTTATCGAATTTCTTGAACAAATCATAAAGCTTCAGACCCTTGGGGCCCTGGAACGGCTTGTAGTTCTTCAACAGCGCCATGGCCATCATGAAGTTCGAGAAATTCTTACCGCGGGCGGCGTCCGTGATGTCAGTGACATCCTTGGTCAGCTGCACCGCGTCGAGGAAGCGCGGAACAGGCGCCCATTCCTTGGTTTCCTTGTTGATCATAAGGGCAGTGCCCACGCCGCAGTTCGGGTGGCAGCCGCAGGAGAGCGAGCCCCACTGCGAATCCTGGCCCTTCACCATGTCGGAGAATCCGGCAAAGGTGCTGATGAAGGAGATGGGGAACCAGTCGCGCGTCGGCTCGACCTTACCGACTTGAGCGCTGACATCCTTCGCGAGATGCGACAGCGTGTAGCGCTGGCGCAAACGGCGTTCCGGAGTAATGTCTTCGTCGCGGCCAGTAAACGAAACCGGCTGGAAGCTGACAAACGCGATTTTCTTCGGGTTTTCCATCGCGAACTTCACCACCGTGCCAACCTGGTCGTTGTTCACGTTATTAACAATGGTAACCACCAGCACGATTTCAATGCCCGCTTCGTGCATGTTCTCAATGGCACGCAACTTCACGTCAAAGAGGTTGCCGATCTGGCGATGGCCGTTGGCGTCGTTACCGATGCCGTCGAACTGCAGGTACGCATAACGCATGCCTGCCTCAAAGGCCTTCTTGCAGAACTCTTTACTCTTGGCGAATTCGATGCCGTTTGTGGCCGCCTGCACGCTGTTGTAGCCAATTTTGCGAGCGTAAGACACGGCCTGCAAAAAGTACGGGCTCATGGTCGGTTCGCCGCCGCTAAACTGCACGGACATCTGGCGGCGCGGCTTAATTTTCAAAGCATTGTCAAGAATTTCCTGAATTTCGTCCCAGCCCAGTTCATGCACGTAACCGACCTGGTTGGCGTCCATGAAACATGGATCGCACATCATGTTGCAGCGATTGGTGAGGTCCACCGTGAGAACCGAGCCGCGGCCGTAACGCACCGTGCTGGAACCGTGCTTGTGCAGGTCCTCGTCATTGTGTGCGGGAATATCGCGGCCCGGGTACTGCTTCTCAATCCAGTTTAGCCATTTGGAATCGATGGCCATCATGTCTTCGTAGTGGCCGTGTTGCGGGCAGTCTTTCACCATCCAGACCTGGCCGTCGCGCTCGATGATCTGCGCCTTGATCTCGCCGACCTTCTCGCTCATCAAATCGCGCCAATCCTTTTTACCCGCGATGATGGCTTCGCGTGCTTCCTTCACGCAAGCGGGGCAGAGCGAATCGGTCTGCCGCGGGAAACCGAGCGTGGGCTTGGTCTTCTCCCACGATTTGAGCAGCGGCTTATCCGACCACTGTGGAGTTACGGACGGATTCGGATTGCGCTTGTTGAAATGTTGGATCGTGTTGAAGGTGATCCCGGCAGTTTTGCACAGAACCCAATCCATCGATCTGAAAATCTGAGTTGCTACTCGATTCGACATAAACTTCCACCCTCCGCTTTTAAACTGCTGCTGGGATTTAGCCCATTCAATCGTTCGAACTGCAACGAGCGATTGCCCCCGGGCTCAAAAAGTACTACTTACAAGCCTACCATCTGAAGCTGGCCCAACCAGTAAGTCTTTGACCTCCTATAGTTTGACTGGTAATTGCGACCAGTACCAGCGGGTTGCGGTGAATGGTCGGTATTGAGGGTTAAATGGTCAAAGCCGCCAGTAAATGGGCTCACATTTCGGCCGGCTTGTCCCCCTCAGCCGGCGCACTCGACGGCCCCTGGGTCCACGGAGTCCTGCTTAATTTTCTTGCTAGCCTCCGCCTGAGCTTTTTCCTGCATTGCGCTGCTGTGTGTCTTCGATACATAAATGACCTGGCAAAGAACGTCCGCAGAAGTCTGACAGAATGTGGCCTTCGATCCAGAAATTGTGCGTTTGAGGATTTCGCGTTGGCTGACGGTAATTGACGGCGGCCGCATGATCAATCTGAAGACCTCACGCAATCAAATTCTCGGCTCCATCGTCAAGGGTATTGGGAATGGCCATGTTTGAAGAAACAATTTATGACCACCGGAACGGCAAGCCCGTGAACAACAACTACGCGGATTATCTGGTAACAATGAACGCCGACATCCCCGAGCTGGATTGCATTTTCCTCGATTTCCCGGACACCAAGTTAAATGAATACGGCGCGCGAGGAATTGGAGAAATTGGTCTGACCGGTTGTGCTTCCGCAATAACCAGCGCTGTATATCACGCTACGGGCGTGCGCGTACGGGAATTACCGGTACGAATTGAAAACCTTCTACGACCGCTTAAGGGATCCCACCAATGTAGGTTCATTCAAATTAATAAAGGAGCATGTCATGCCGGAACGGGAAGTAATTGAACGAGCCTAGCGAGATAAGGAAGAAGGCAAATCTACCAGCACGCCAGCCGGCGAATTGTGCGTGAAGAGATGCATCACATTCGCGAAGGAAAACGTGGCGCCGCCAACGCGAAACAGGCCATCGCCATCGGCCTTTCAAGGCTCGTCGCGCAGGAGTGGAATTGCCGCAGCCGAGCGAAGGTAGTACATCGAAAAGGCGCTCAAGGAAATCGAAGAGCCCCGTCCAGAACACGCTCGCGAGCGGCGTCCAGCGCTCTGAAAAGCGAAGGGCACTCGGCCGCTGCGCCTGCAAATCTGTCGCGCCAGGCTAAGAGTGCGGCGCGAAGGCGAGGGGCCAGAGCACAAAGCCCGCTGCGAGTCGCCGCAGAAATGGACTACTCGTTCAGGATGGGTCGCAGCACCGCGATTACGAAGTGCGCAAAATGCGAAGCGCCTTCATCCAGTTGCAGCCAGCGCACAACGCAGTGGTCGGCGAGATATTTGGGCACGCGAGCTTCGGTGATTCCTAAATGCTCCGCAAGTTGCTTGGTGATCGATTCTGCTCCGCGACGGCTAGCATTTCCGCGTAGAAGATTAGCTACCGCGATCCGCAGCGTCTGGCAGGATTCCACGTAGTAATAGCTCGTCAAATCGGAATCACTAAGCACAAAAACTCCCGGACCCACCGGCGCGTGATTTGCCTCTTCGAGCTTCACCGCTTCACAAGTGAGCAGGCGCCGAAACTGCATCTCCAGCAACGAAATTCGCGACGATAGGCCCGGATCGCCGTAGCGCCCTCTGGGCCCGGGACTGATGGACTCTGGAAGCGGCTCGACCGGCAGCGTGGGCATTCCGCGACGCGTCGTTTGGGCTACCTCCGGCGCTGCGGGGGCCGTGGCTAGCGGCGCTGTGCTGCGGCGGGGATTTGGCGTGCTGGGGAGCCGCGACGATCCCGTCGTATCGGCTGCCGTACCAACTTTGCGGCGGTTTCGGCCTCCGCGACGTCCACGTCTGCGACGGCGCTTTTCGTCGGAGTCCAGGTCCGTCGAAGGCGCCGCCGATCCCGAAACTTCCTCAGTAGAGGGTGCCAACGCATCTACCGTAACTTCTGTGCCGGATGAACTCAAAGTCGCACCCGATGCGGAAACAATAGCTTCGAACGCCGCCGCGTTCTGCTCGAAGGGCATGCCGGGTTCCGGGATCGGCACCAGAAGTTTCAGCGGCGAAGCGTCCTCATTGCTCCTTGTCGGGGCGTTCCCGCCGGTCGCGGCTCCTAAACGCACCGCGGCTTCCTGCGCTTTTGTTTTCCAGTCGGCGCGCCGGAAGCGCTCCGCCGCAGTGCTGTACCATTTTGCGGCGTCGGCGTTATTCGCCGAAGTCTCGAAATATTTGGCTAATTCGAAGGCCACCATAGCGTCGTGCGTTTTTTCATACAGCGCCGAAAGCTGCCCTGCCGGATCTTTAGAAGTTCTTGCGCGTCGAATGCGCGCAGTGATTTGTTTCCAATCGGCCATAGAGGTGCCTGCATTGTAACAGTGGTCAGGTTCGGCGGCCAGCAATGTGCCGCGGCCAATGGCTTGATTAACTCTCGGAGACTGGTTTCCACGGGCGAAGAAAATCAAGCACTTTCCGCATCAAATCTTGCATCGGAGCCCAGCGGAATAGTAATACCCCCAAAATGGTTCCCGAAGTATTGGAGATGATATCCAGTATTCCAGAGTCTCTTCCAGGAATGTATGCTTGCAGGATTTCGATCGCCAAACTGATGGCCGCGCCGCACAGAATCGTTACCATTGCCGCCCGCCTTACCTTTCGATTCCAGGTCAAATACGCTAGGAAAACAAAACCGAAAGGAACAAAGCCAAAAATATTTGTCGCCAGGTCCCGAAGAGTGCGCTTGTCACGGGCTTCTTCCCATGGCCACATCAATATTTTTTTGTGCGGCACCTTGAAGATCTCCGGAATGTATAAATCCGGCGTTCCACCTGGTTGCCCGTGCACAATCTGTCCATGTCCTTCGGTGAAGGTATAGTGCGCCACAACGTGCTGATCGCCGCCCGACTCCTGAACCGTTTTAGTCTCGTTCCAGCTGGCATATTTGCTCGCAATTTCTTGAGGAGGGAGTTCGCGATCATAGATAACCAAGTCCAGGATGTTGCCTCGCCAGGCGTTATCAATTACCGCCGAATCCCCGAGCACCAATTGGCCAACAAAATCCCCACAAGAAAGTCCCATTCGCGTTGTACCTGCTGCCCGCATTCCGTTACGGTATGCGACGCCTCCAGCGGGGCTTGAAGTGATGGTGAACGACACAGGTTCGCCCGGCAGAAAGGCGTGCTCCAGGTCAACTTCAGTGGTCTTCAAGTGATTTTTGGCGCCCTGGTAATCTTTTTTGATCAGCAGCAGATCGCGCCACTGCATTAGCCTGAATAGAGCTGGATTTTCAGGTCTATAAAACTCCAGCAGCGTGCCTGAGCCGTTCGGGAGTGGGTCCGGCTGCAATCGAATTGCGAGCGTACAGGAGGACTCCCTATTCAGGCGGGGGAGTTGGAAGGGCTCCCTGCTGAAAACCACCCCGTGCTCCCCAAACTGGAGTCCTTTTCCAGTGCCTAGCCAGGTCACTTCATTCCTCGGAAATGGATTGAAGGGCCACAAACCCGCTGTAAATAATGTGCTTACTACGAGTATGCATGCGAATGGCAGCGCCAGGTCTACGGCGGATAAGCTGTTTTGTTTGCTCATCAGGTGGTTACAAGTATTTTAGCCGTGCAATTCAGTATACGACGGCTGGCGCAAGCATTCGCAGGCCTGCGGTTCATATGCTCGAGCCCCATGTATAGGACAACAAAAGTATTAAGCGTATGCCCGCCGCTAAATAACATATGTCGCTAGACAAAATAATCTTGATGCATGTTGCCGATTGACTGTTTACCAGCGACTGGGTACTCTTGTGCTCTGGCCCGCGGGAGTCGGCGAAATGCAACCTTTACGTCCTGTAGTTGCAGCTATTTTGGTCATAACCATAGGCATCACACCTGGTTGGGGGGCGACTGGACCTGCGTTCGGTATCGTCGTGGCCGCTGAGGGCGCCAATGTAGGCGGCGGCAATTTGTCGGCTGGAACTACGGTCTTTGGCGGCGACAGGCTATTTACCTCCGGCACCGGTAGTGTGCAGGTTCGCGCGGGTGCAGCCAGACTTCTGCTTTCCGGCGACACTGTCGCGATTTTGGCGAAAGATGAAATTTCACCTGCGGCCAATTTAACCCGCGGAACGGCCGTCTTTTCGACGGCAACCTCTAAAGCATTCGCAATGCATGTGGGAAGCATGGTTATTCGTCCCGGAACGGACAACCCCACGGTTGCGCAGGTCACCGTAGTGGGCCCCAAGCAGCTTATGGTGAGAAGCACGCGCGGGTCCGTGTCCGTGGCGGTGGACGATGATGTACGCGTTATTCCCGAAGGCATGGCTTACCGCATCGTCCTGGATCCGACCGAAGCGGAATTAGCTGCGGCTGATGCGGCCGGGGATCAAGATCCGCAGGGCGTGGGCTCCGGGCGTCGCGTCGGGCGGCCAAGGAGAGCGGGCCGAAACCGCTTTGTCTGGTTTGCGATTGGGCTAACCGCGGTTGTAACGGCCTTGGCGCTGTCAGAAGCTCTGGAAAGTGCAGACCGCCCCAACCACTAATTCAGATTCGAATCGAAAAGCCTTATGCCCATTTACGAATACATTTGCGACGATTGTGAAACGCCGTTTGAACGAATTGTCTTAAATAAGAATCAAGAAATTGCCTGCCCCAAGTGCGCCGGAAAGAAAAACACCATTCAACTTTCGGTTTTTAGCGCGCCGAACGGGAGCGGAAATGGCACCTCGGCCGCATCATCCGCTCAAGCGCCTTCCGCAGGATCGTGTTGTGGCGGCGGTTGCGGTTGCCATTGACGCTCGATAAAGCCTGAGCCTCGACGCAAATATGTTTTTTGGTTTTGCTCGGCTGGTCTTTGCCACGCTCTCCTCACTCCTTCGACGACGCGCACATATTCTCCGCGCGCATTTACAAACAGTGGATTATGCGCTGCGTGGATGTCCCGCGCGACGTTTCAAAGTCATTTCGCAAACTCGCCGGAGATAACCACAACCACATCCCTGTGCTTGGACAAGTGGAAGGCTTGCCGCTGAAAAGCACGCTTTCCCCTCGCGGAGGCGGCTCCTACCGGTTGCATATACACAGCAATATCTGGCGAAAGCTGCGGATCGATGCGGGTGCCACCGTTGAAGTTATGTTGCTACTCGATCGCGAACCGCGGGATCCGGCTTTGCCGCATGACCTCGCGGGCGGCCTTGCCGACGCGCCACGAGCTCTGGCCGTCTTTAATTCTTTGACCCCGGCATTTCGCAGGCAAGTGGTGCGCTACGTGGAGCAGGCCAAACACGCCAGCACGCGCGAAAAACGTATCCGCTTAATCGTGAAACGCATGCTGGAACGCGCCGTCAAACAGAAGAATAAGTAAAATACCTGATTTTATTCTGGGGCGGCCGAAGCGCCACGTTTTTGTAAAGCTAGCCAGAGGACCAGTTGCGGTTCGGCGAACGCTTCATCCCACACTTCAGCTTTAGTTTTGTGATACTCGGTGTAGCGCGGAGAGCCGCCTGCTTTTTTGATTTGCCGTACCATCTGGCGTACGAGATCCACCGGCACGGTCATGTCCATTTCTGATTGAAATATCCAAAGTGGAACCCGTGTTATCGCGCGCAAGTTGGTAAAATTATCGTAAGACGAGACTACTACGGCCCCAGCCCAAAGCTCAGGATGGGTTTGCAGCAGCGCCCATATTCCAAGTCCGCCCATCGATTGCCCCACCAGATAGATACGATCGGGATCGATGGAATAGTCTTTTTGCACCAGCGCGAAGATTTCCATTGCCAACTGCAACGGTCCCCCTACTTCGTTTAATTCAGGGTTGGACCAATTTTCGTCCTGGGGACATTGTGGGGCCAATACGAACGCCGGGAGTGTCACCTGATTATCCGCAGTAGTCCAGACGTGCGACCCTTTTTCGTTTTCATTGGAGATCTGCGCTTCGTTATTCGAGCCCCGCCCGCTCCCGCCGTGGAACCAGAAAATCAACGGGTATTTTTTAGAGGGATCGTAGCTGGGAGGGATGAAAAGGCGATAAGGCATCTTCACATCTTTTTTATTTGTGTACATTTTTTTGCGAAAGGGCGGCTCTTCTTTCACCACGCCCGGAGGCGCGATCCGTTCCTGACTTGCAGCGTGAGAGCAGCAGAAAATGAAAGCAAGAAATGTGATTGCTAAGCGAACGGGCAAGCGTTGCCTCTTTCAAGTCCCGAAAGCAATTCGGCGGAACGGAATGTTTTTATTGTGGGCGCGAGTAATTCATCAAGTTAGCGGGTATTGGAAGCGTTGCCTTTCCTCGAGGATCTGGCACTGGTTTCTGCGCGGCCCACTTGAGCGGAATCACTCCAGTCCATCCGGCCTCCGCGTATTCGTCACCCTTATCGATGGCGAATCCCGTACGAATTTTTGCCGACGCTTCCACCAGCGGAACGGCTAGAACCATCGTGGCTTTCAGCTCCTGTTCGGTGGGCGGGCGCACTTCAGCCCACCGTCCACGAATGACGTATTCGACAAAGTCACGCATCGCTGCAAGCTTGTCTTGCGGATCGACGACCTGTTCCGCCTTGGCCATCACCACCACGGAACGGTAGTTAACCGAGTGGCCTGTAGCCGTCGGCGAAAGAACGATGCCATCGAGCAGCGTGACGCTTAAGCAAAATGGCGCACCGCTGCTGAGCGTGCGCATCAGCCGGCTGGCCGTCGAACCGTGCAGAAAAAGTTTATCTCCGACGCGAACATAATTAGTCGGCACCACGTACGGCGCGCCATCGACGATAAAGCCCACGTGACAAACAAAAGCCTCGTCAAGAATGCGGTAAATAGTTTCTCGATGGTAGGTTCCACGCTCGGGATGGCGGCGCACTTTCGTTCTGTCAGTAACAGTGAATTCGCTCATGGCAAAAGCCTAGCTCTGAGCATCCCCCGCAGCAAGAGCCAATCCGGATTTTACATAGAACCCGTTGACGCTTTCCACGCCCTCACATACGATGCCGCCCGGAGAATTTTCGCCTAAGGAATGAAGCGTCCCGTTAGCATTGTCATTTGGATCGTTGTGGCATTGGTGGGGGCTGGAGCGCTCGGCGGGATTGCTCTTCATCGCGGAGAACCGCTGAATGCCACCTGGTTTGTAGTGGCCGCAGGGTGTTCTTACCTGGTTGCTTACCGTTTTTATTCCTCGTTCATCGCGGCACGTCTGCTGGCGCTGGATGACTCGCGCGCCACTCCCTCCGAACGTCACGACGATGGACGCGACTTCGTGCCCACCAACAAATGGATTCTGTTTGGTCATCATTTTGCCGCCATCGCCGGACCTGGCCCGCTGGTCGGGCCTACTCTCGCAGCACAATTCGGATACTTGCCCGGTACGCTGTGGCTGATCGCCGGAGCCGTTTTCGCCGGATGCGTACAAGACTTCATTATTCTTTTCTGCTCCATCAGGCGTGACGGAAAGACACTGGGCGAAATAGCGCGCGAAGAAGTCAGTCAACGCGGCGGATTCATAGCCCAACTCGCGGTCCTGGCCATCATGGTCATTCTTCTCGGCGTGGTCGCATTGGTAATTGTAAACGCGCTCAAGTCTTCGCCGTGGGCCACCTTTACGCTGGCGGCAACCATTCCCATTGCGTTGCTGCTCGGACTGTATCTGCGATTTTTGCGGCCGGGCCGCGTTCTGGAAGCATCGTTCGTCGGTGTCGCACTGGTTTTGTTTGTGGTCGTGGCAGGCCAATGGGTGGCGGATTCACCTTCCTGGGCGCATATCTTCACTCTGAGCGGCGTGACACTGGCGTTCGCGCTAATAGCATATGGTTTCGCTGCTTCCGCGCTTCCAGTGTGGCTGCTTCTCGCACCGCGCGATTATTTAAGCGCCTTCATTAAGGCCGGAGCAATTTTCTCATTGGCCGCAGGAATCTTGCTGGTGCGGCCGCAGGTTTTGATGCCTCCGCTTACACGCTTCATTGATGGCGGCGGCCCGGTATTCGCTGGAAAAATATTTCCATTTTGTTTCATAACCATCGCTTGCGGCGCTATCAGCGGTTTTCATTCGCTCATTTCCTCCGGCACTACACCGAAGATGATCATTCACGAAAGCCACGCGCGATTTATTGGCTACGGCGCGATGCTGATGGAGTCTTTCGTTGGTGTTATGGCCATGATCGCTGCCTGCGCCATGACGCCTGGCGTGTATTTCGCGATTAACAGCCCTGCTTCGATCGTAGGCGCGACGTCCGATGCCGCCGCGGCAACCATCAGCAGTTGGGGTTACCCGCTCCAGACGCAAACCATGACCGATCTGGCGCGCAGCGTTGGAGAGCAGACGCTGCTCAATCGAGCGGGTGGCGCTCCCTCGTTGGCGGTAGGCATGGCCCAGATATTTTCGAGCACCATCGGCGGTCCCCGCCTGCTCAGCATCTGGTACCACTTCGCGATCATGTTCGAAGCGCTGTTTATTCTGACCGTACTGGATGCCGGAACGCGCGTCGGCCGTTTTATGGTCCAGGAACTTGGCGGGCGAGTGTGGAAGCCCTTCGCGAGAACAGCATGGTGGCCTGGGATTTTGCTTTCGAGCGCGTTGATCGTCGGCGCATGGGGATATTTCCTGTACCAGGGCGTTGTTGATCCGCTGGGCGGAATCAATTCACTATGGCCGTTGTTTGGCATTTCGAACCAGTTGCTCGCCGCCGTGGCGCTAGTAGTGGCCACCACAATTCTTTTAAAAATGAAGCGTCTACGCTGGATTTGGCTGACGCTTATCCCCATGGCCTGGCTGGTCCTAATTACCATGACCGCCAGCTACCAGAAAATATTTGACCCTAACCCGCGTTTAGGGTTTCTGTCCTACGCCAAGGTCCTTGCGGCACAAATTGCAGCGGGCAAAATTCCTGCCGCAAAAATTGTGGATACCCAACGTGTCATTTTCAACCAGCGGCTGGATGCGGCCGTCACCGCTGTGCTGGCGGCGATGATCGTTGTTCTCATTATCGAAGCGCTGATGCAGTGGTACCGGATCCTGAGCAAGGATCCCAAATCCGTCTTACATGAGACTGCTTACGTTGCCACACGTTGGACAGAGGACTTTTCCGGCGCTTCCTATCCCGGAACTGCCGCCGAGCCTGAAACACCTGCGATGGAGGATGAGCATGCGAACCGCGCAAGCTAAAACTCAAGCTTACATGGAGAAACTGCGTGCTCTCGCGGCCGCAATGTGGACAAAGCGTTTAGCGGCTAAGCTGTGGCTAGGAATGCGTGAATGGTGCGGCGACAGCGCCTACGAGCGTTATGTGCAAGCGCAAAAAACGAAGCCCGAAAAATCTTGTCTCCTGACTCCTGCGGAGTTCTATGTCGAACGAGTGAACCGTCGTTACTCTCGCCCCAGCCGCTGCTGTTGAAAATCTCTACTTGCCCGTTGTGCAAGAGGCTCCTAGAATGCAGCCGAATCAGGGCCCGCACGATCATCCATCGAGGAGGTTTCTATGAGTATTAATCAAGATAAACTCCATGAATTTTTGGGCAAAGCCATCATTGATTTTGGCGCCACTTTTAACGCCGCCCTGGTTCGCATCGGAGACAAGTTGGGACTGTATAAGGCACTCGCAAAAAGCGGACCGCAAACGCCCGGCGAACTCGCCAAGACTACCGGCACATCGGAGCGTTATATCCGCGAATGGCTCAGTGAACAGGCTGCCGGCGGATACGTCACCTACAATGCCGCCAACGGAAAATTTCACTTAAGCGAAGAGCAAGCATTTGCCATGGCCGACGAAGCGAGCCCGGTATTCCTGCCCGGAGCCTTTCAAGTAGCGCTCGCGGCCATAAAAGCGGAGGAGCAGATCACCGAGCGATTCAAAACCGGCGAGGGCATGGGTTGGCACGAACATCATCATGAACTCTTTGTCGGCACCGAGAGATTTTTTCGTCCTGGTTACGCAGCGAATTTAATCAGCGCGTGGATACCCTCGCTTGCAGGAGTCGAAGAAAAATTAAAAAAGGGCGCCCGCGTAGCGGACGTCGGATGCGGGCTTGGCGCATCCACGATTCTAATGGCCAAGTCGTACCCCAATTCTGAGTTTGTAGGATTTGACTATCACGAAAAATCCATCGAGACCGCCAAACAGCGCGCCAAGGATGCTCAGGTTGCTGAGCGCATCCGTTTCGAAGTTTCCAGCGCCAAGTCATACCCCGGCGCGGATTATGATTTTGTAACCTTTTTTGATTGCTTGCACGACATGGGCGATCCCGTGGGCGCCTCCGCACACGTCCGTAGCACCCTCAAGAAAGACGGTACTTGGATGATCGTGGAACCTTTTGCCGGCGATAAGCTCGAAGACAATTTGAATCCGATCGGCCGCGCATTTTACGGAGCGTCCACGCTACTTTGTACTCCGGCTTCGCTTTCGCAAGAAGTGGGACTGGCGCTGGGCGCCCAGGCAGGTGAGAAACGACTGCGCGAGGTGGTCACTTCTGGAGGGTTTTCGAATTTCCGGCGTGCCACGCAAACGCCGTTTAATTTGATTTTTGAAGCGCGCCCGTGAAGCCGTGCTCGGCCAACTAAAATTCCAAACGAATCCTGCTCTTAAGCACGACGAAGGACGATAAGTGTAATCTCGGGAGGTACGCCAATGCGCACCGGAGCCCCCACCGTTCCGAGCCCCCGATTCACGTAGAGTGAAGCCATTCCGCCAGGATTTACCGCTGCCGGAAGCCGCGAAACCCTGGGAGCCTCCGAATAGCCATCCACGCGCGAATATCGAGGAGTATCGAGCGAGGGCGCGAAGAGCGGCCGTTGATAGAGGCCCGCGATGTAATCGGTGATGAATCGCGCGGGGCTGAGACGGTGATCCAGAATTTCCACTTGAATCTGGCCGCCATGAGTGTGGCCTGCCAGCGAAAGTTCGATGCCCAGTTCCGCCGCCCGCGGAAAAGAATTGGGATTGTGTGAAAGCAGAATATTGGGCATGTCCCGGCGAACCAGTTGCTCAACGTTCAGTAGCGTTTGTTTTTTGTGGCCGTCGCTGGTGCGTTCGCGCTGATAATCGACCCCCATCAGGTTGAATGGCGCGCCGTTAAAAATAAGTTGCGCGTTTTCCCCGCGTAATAGCTTCATTCCTGCCTGCGCAAAAAGCGCTTGCGCGAGGCTTTCGACGCGAGCGTAAATTTCGTGGTTGCCATTGCAACCCCAAATACCCAGCGGCGCCCTCAATTGCCGAATTTCCTCAATGCAATCCGGCAACGGGTCGCTCGCGCCGGTGATGAAATCGCCAGTCACGACCGCAAGATGCGCGCCAAGGCCGTTGGCCATTTCCACGGCGCGGCGTACCTGCGTGCGAGGCATGTAGCCACTAAGGTGAATATCGCTGATCTGCACGATGGATAAGCCATCCAGCGCAGGATTCAGGTTGGAGATGGGAATTTCCTCGTGGCGGACCTGATACTTAAGGCGCTCGGCCGCGTAGCCGTACATCGCGCCGAGGAATGGTGCGGCCCCGGCTGCGGCGGTAGCGGCGCGGAAAAAATAACGCCGTCCAGGATCGCGCAGCTGTTCTACACTCGCCGCGTTCGCGACACTGACGTCAGGTCGCGCTGCCACAGTGGCCGTTAGCGGATGCATCCCCTTGCGAATTCTGGACCACAAAAGATCCACACCGCGCACAAGTTTTACCGCCACGAAGCCGAAAACTGCGCTGAAAAACCACAAGCCAACTAGTACTGAAACGAGCGTCCCCCGCGGTATCAGGCGATGATGATCCATTCGCACGCCATCTATAAAGGCGCAGATAACCAGAAATATCATGGTAAGCCACAACAGCCGTACTGCTACGCGCAGCCACTGCTTACCAAAATCAGCCGTGGAGCGCCAGATTGCGCGATGCCAGAAACGCTGTGACATGAAGAACAGCGACAAAATAACCACAATGACGACAAAACGAACGAGAAAGAAAGCCCAGTTCACGAAAAAATTCCTCGGCTACTAATTTTTATTGTAGCACGCTGGTTTTATCTGACTTGTAATGGGACCGGCGGTTGTTTCAGGAGTAAGATGTGGGGCCAAAGCCAAGCCCTGGCTGGGTCTTTGCTGAAAAACGGAGGAGATGAATGACAAAAATAATCAAGACTACGATTTTGTTGTTGTTGGTTACCGGGTTGTGTGGATGGCCCTCATTCGCGCAGCAGACACAGCAAAAAACCGATGCTTCGAAAGCCATGCCCAGCAGTTCACAGATCGTTTTGGCGCAGTGGAATGAAATCGGACGAAAGTTGATTGCCATGGCGGAGGATTTTCCCGAAGACAAGTACGATTTCAAGCCTACGCCAGCAATGCGCAGCTTTGCCGAGCAACTGCTGCACGCGGCGGGTTCGATAGAGTACTTCACCGGCCCAGTTCGAGGGACCACGCCAGGAAGCGAAAATCCTTCGCGGGCCACCTACAAAACCAAGGCGGACGTGGTGGCCTTCGTGAAAAAGGAGGTCGAGGATGGCGCCGCCGCGGTCAAAGCAAAAGGCGATAAGGGTATGGCTGACTGGATCACCGACCCAGACAGCAAACAACAAATGCACGTTTCCGATTTGGCTTACGGTCTGATCGAGCATTCTGGTGAACACTACGGACAGTTGGTGGTGTATTACCGCTTATCTGGATTGGTGCCGCCAGAATCGCGCCCAAAGAAGTAGTCGTGTCCCAAGACGTAGCGCAAGGAAACTTTAGAACAAATCTCAGCGGCTCGATGCTGCGTCGAGCCCGTTTCTTTTTTCAGCTTCTGTTCTAGGCGGGCGCGGCAGCGCCAGCCAAGCCATTCTGGAGCAAAGCTGTTAACTGCGCCGCGTCCGTCGCGGGCGGCAAACAAGTTTGACCGGCGCACACAATCGCGAGCGGTTTGTCTGCGGGAAGATACGGAAGAGTTTCTTTCAACGCGCCTGCCAGAGTAGCGAGTTTTGTTCCCGGAGTTATGCGCAGAACGGCTTTGCCGAAGCGAAATACGCGATGGGCAGCCAATTCAAGGGATTGTGCCACCCAATCGTCGGGGGCGCCGGTGATGACAATTTGCAACGGGTGAAGCGTAAAAAGCGTGGCCGCAAGTCCATAAGTTGCGGCGAATAAGCCATAACGCGGCGCGATACCGGCGAAAGCCTCCAGAGTTTTTTGTGCTGTGTTCCAGTAGATTTCGTCACCGCTAAATGAGTGAAGCCGAATCAGGGCGATGGCCGCCATCGAATTGGTGCCAGGCGTGGGTGAATCCTGAAAAGGTTTTCGTCGCACATCCAGGCCGCCCATAGGCGCGGCAACGCTGGGGCGATCAAAGAAACCGCCGCCATCGGGATCCCCGTAGCGCGCGATGGCCAGGTCCATGTTTTTTTTCGCAGCCTCGAAATAGCGCCATTCCAGTGTCGTTTCGTACGCCTCCAGCAATGCCAACACACCAAAAATCTGATCGTCGAGTGAGCCATCCAGCGCCGGGCCGCCCACGCGGTGAGCAAAACCACGCGATTCGCTCCACGCTTCCTTCAGTATGCGTTCCAGAGTTTTTAGTGCAAAGCGGCGGCAGCTTTCAGCTACCACGTCATCCAAAACGCGCGCCGCCACAAGATAAGCGGATACAAACATGGCGTTCCAGGAAACGTACATGGTCTGGTCCACGTAAGGTGTCGGACGTAGCAGACGCGCCGCAAGCATTTTTGCTTTTGCCGAGACAATGGCGGCCGCCACCGCCTGCTCTTCCAACCCTAACAGCGCTGCAATGTCCCCCGCATCGCGGGCCATCCGCAAAACATTTTTGGCCGGATTGTGGTGCATTTCCCCGCGCGGTTCCACGTCGTAATGAAGTTCCATGACGCGAGCCTCCTGTGGGCTTAACGCGGCCTGCAGCTCCTGCAGCGTCCACGTAAAGTAATCGCCGTCGTCGTCCAGCGAATAATCGGCATCCTGGCTGGCGTAAAACCCGCCATTTTCCTGATCAGATAAAACTTCATTGACCCACCCGATGATGCCCTCGGCGGTGCGCCGCAGAAATGGATTCTGCGTAATCTGCCAGGCGTGCAGATAATTTCGAAGCAGTTCGGAATTGTCGTAGCTCATCTTTTCAAAATGCGGCACCAGCCACCGTTCGTCGACCGAGTATCGATGAAAGCCCCCTGCTAGCTGATCGTAAACACCGCCTCGCGCCATCTTTACCAGCGTGCTTTCGGCCATGGCCAGCAAATGCTTTTCGCCAGCTTGTTGGTAGCGTTCCAAAATCAGATCCATTGCCGAAGCGTGAGGAAATTTTGGCGCGCTGCCGAAGCCGCCATTCTTGATGTCGAACAGCTGCGTGATGGACGCGATTTGTGCTTCCACCACCGCCGGATCAAACGCGGCGCGAGCGCCGGTGAATACTTCGGCTTGCGCCACCGCCTCCACTAGCGAGCTGGCGGCCCGCTCCAGCTCCGCGCGCTTGCTGCGGTACGATTCGGCCACCGCAAGAAGAACGCGCCGGAATCCAGGCCGGCCCATCTGATCGTCAGGCGGAAAATACGTGCCGCCAAAAAACGGCCGCCCGTCAGGCAGCAAAAATCCAGTTAGTGGCCAACCACCCTGCCCGGAGATGGAACTGATAGCCGACTGGTAGCGCGAATCGACATCCGGCCGCTCGTCACGGTCCACTTTAACGGCGATGAAATTGTCGCTGATGATTTTGGCGATTTCCGGATTTTCATACGATTCGCGGTCGATGACATGACACCAGTGGCACCACACCGCGCCAATATCCAGCAGCATCGGCTTGTCATCGGCTTTCGCGCGTTCGAATGCCGCGTCGCCCCACTCATACCAGTCGATGGGTTGATGCGCGGCAGACCGCAGATATGGACTGGCGGAATCTTTCAGGCGATTTTTGGGATGTGTCGACAAAAAATTCCCTTTAGCGTGGAGATTGCCAGCTTTTAATGGCACTTGCGTAGCGGGTACCGAGCCGCGTACTTACTGAACGATGTCGCTCGAACCAAGATCACGCGGGTCGAGAGGCTTGCGACCAGCGAAGCCTTCGTCCTGACGGTGATAGAAGCGAATACGGTCCTCGCCCAGTTTCCAGCACAGGTAAACATCCTGATTATCGATGATCGCTGGAAAATCCAATAACCCCACATCCAAATCTTTAATCACGCATCCGGTTTCAATAATTTGCGTGAGCGCGGAATTAAATGTCTCCGCCAGTTGGTCATGTTGCAAGCGCACCGCGGCAAGTTTTTCATACGGCACGATGACGCCGCCCATCATCGCGATGCGCGACGAGACCGCGGACAAATCGCTTTCCAGGCCGGCGAGCTTCTTACGGCAACCCATCGCTTCCACCAGCACCGGCTCAATTTCCTTGCGAGCGCGTTCCGCTTCCGTAAGCGTGAAGAGACGTCGCGGCGGTTCCGGCGTTCCGTCCTGATCTCGGTCGTCGTCTTCGTCTGCCATTTGGGACCTGGTATCTAGTGTGATGCCGAAACGAGGCAAATAAGTTCAAAAAACGCAACCACAACCGTAGCCTATACCCAAAAGTTACCGGGTCAAGGCAAATACGTGCGGTTAACCGCCGATAAAGACCATGGAGCGACTGGGAGGGTGGAAATCCGCTTCGTTAATCCGATGACCTTCTTCCTTTTCCATGACCACCGAAGTTATATAAGTCACGAGATCTTCGTCACTCGCGCCCTCGCGCAGAAGTGACCGCAGATCGTGATCTTCTTTGCTGAATAAGCATGTTCTAATTTTCCCGTCCGCGGTCAGCCGTATGCGCGAACAGTGCCCGCAGAATGGCTGGGTTACCGGAGCGATTAGTCCGACCTCGCCGGGTGTACCGTCAACAAAGCGGTATTTTCGCGCTGTCTCACTGTAATGATGAGGAATTTCTTCCAAAGGCCAGCGGGCGTGAATGCGGCCGTAAACTTCGGCAGCCGGCACCACCAGGCCACGGCTCCAGTGATGATCGGCGTCCAGCGGCATGAATTCGATAAACCGCATAATCAGACCCCGCTCGCGCGCGAAACCCGCAAAATCCTCAACTTCGTCGTCGTTAATCCCGCGGACCAGAACAGCATTTATTTTTGCCGGCGCGAGGGTCGACGCTTGAACCACTTCAATGCCGTGCATCACCGAGGAAAACGATTTAGTGCGCGTGATGCGCTCGAATTTTGCAGCATCAAGCGAATCGAGGCTGATATTGATGCGCTGCAAGCCGGCGCTAACCAGACGTGCGCAACGTTGCGACAGCAGATGACCATTGGTGGTCATCGAAATATCTTCCACACCCAGGTCTCGAAGGTGCGAAATGAACTCTTCCACTCCGGAGCGCACCAGCGGCTCGCCACCGGTAACCCGCATTTTGCGGATGCCTAATGTCCTAAAAATACCTGCGAGACGAGAGAGCTCCGGCCACAACAAAATCTTATCGTGATCGCGATGGTTTTCCGGATCCGCCGAGCGGCAGTACACGCAGCGAAAATTGCAACGATCCGTGACGGAGATACGCAGATCGGTGATTTGCCTTCCGAACTTGTCGTGAAGCGCCATGTTTATTCACTAAACCGAAAAAACAAAAACCCGATTCGAGTAAATGGAATCGGGCGCCGTCCGAACTAAGATTCGGAGAAGAGCTCCTTTCCAAGTCCCGGGAGGCCCGGGCGTTTCCACCCGAACCCTGAGCGATCAGTCGCTGCTCAAAGCCTTTGCGGCGCTAACCACGTCGTCCCTGACCCCATCGGTTTTTTCTCCGTTTAGGCGGCCGGGATCGGAGTTACAGCACTAGTCTATTCCTCTCGCGGACACATCGCAATTCGGGTGTGGTAGAGTTTTGCCCACACATGCGCATCTTCGTTTTGGGGGCCGGTGCGACCGGTTCACTCCTTGCACAGCTGCTGGACCGTCAGGGACATGACGTTTGGTGCGGTGACCGCGACCTCGAACGCGCGCGAAAATTCCTTGGCAGGAAAAGCACCATTCCCGTTACTGAAGTGAACGCCCGTAATTTACTGGGTATTGTCCGCGCAGCGCGTGGTTGCCAGCTGATCGTCAACGCTTCAGCCTCCGTTTTTAACCAGATCGTCATGCGGGCGGCGCTGCGATTGCGCGCGCATTACCTGGATTTAAGCTCGCACTTAACGCGCAATCCCTTCAAATCCGAACAATTCGCGTTCGCCAAACGCTTTGAAGCCAAGAATCGCATCGCCTTGATCAACGCCGGAGCGGCGCCCGGGCTGACAAATTTGCTGGTAAAGCGCGCCGCCGAAGCCCTCCATGAAGTCGAGTCGGTACAGATTCGCTTGTACGAAAGCACCGAAAGCCGCGACCCTATTTCGCAATGGTCGCCGGAAGTCTCATTCGACGAGGCCATCTCCAATCCGCGCGTTTACCGCAACGGAAAATTCCTGATGGAGAAGCGCTTCGCCGAGCTGGAGAAATTTAGATTTCCCGAACCCATCGGAACCGCTATCGTGGTATTAGCCGCGCAAGACGAAGTGACCACCCTGCCCTATTTTATTCCCATGCGAAATATGGATGTGAAAATTGGCGGCAACGAATTTGACCGCTTGCGCCGTTGGTACAAGCAGGGCAAATTGTCGAAATCGCGTGGCCTGCAGAAGAAAAACTTCCCGCAGACGTCTTCCCCGCGCATGATTGCCAAATTGATCCGTCAGGGCGTTTTGCAAAATGCGCGTTTCGCGGCGACGGTGCTGGTTAGCGGTGTCAAACGCGGCAAGAAAGAAGACCAGCATTTGTTAATTCGAACCGATTGTATGTTTCCGACGCTCTATCAAATCAGGCAGCAGGGCCGTTTCACCACACCGGTTGCTTATTCAACCGCTCACGTGGCCGCATTATTCATTAAGGTTTTCCCGCGAGATCTGGCCGGGGTATTCGCCCCTGAAATGCTCCCCATAGAAATGCGGCGCGCCATCGTGGCCGGGATTCGCGCTCATAGTGTGAGAATCACGCACAAAACCACCGTGGTACGCCGTGCCGGGGAGGATGACGACGAAATTTAGCGCTTCTGGGTTTCTGCGCTTTTTTCCCGTGGCCCAATTGAACCACCGCCAGAAACCTTCTCCGCGTTCAGAGGTGCTGGGTTAGTTCCGATGAGCGCTGCGAGCGCGATCGCGTACCCCACCGTACTAGTCGTTGAGGTCCAACGTCACCTTTGCGTTCTCCACCACTTTGCTCCAACCCGGGTCGACCGAGGCGCTGGAGACGTATTGGTCGTGCCAGTTCCACCACTTGTACGCTGGGGTCTGAGGGTAACCCTCGGGCGAGTCCTCCCACTCCTCCTGGCGCCCGAGCACAGTTATGTCAAGGTAGCTCCAAGTGCTCCCCATCGCCTCGTCGCCGCGGTTGTTGATGAAGTAGGTGCGAAACACATGCTCGCTGTTGCGGAAGAACACGTTCGTGCCGTGCCACTCGTCCACGCCGAAGTCGGTGTCGAAGCTGTCCTTGATGGTGTACCACGGCATCTTCCAATCCATTCGAGCCTTCAGGCGGTCGATGTCAGCCTGCGGCGCACGCGAGACGAACGCGAGGGTGGTGTCGCGGGCGTTCAGATGGGCGAGGTGCGCGACCTGGTCAGCACCTAAGGAGCAGCCGCGGCAGGCATGCTCGGGCCAGCCGAACACCCCGGGTTCGAAGAAAGCGCGGTAGACGATCAACTGACGGCGGCCGTCGAATAAGTCGAGCAGGCTCACCTTGCCCTTAGGCCCGTCGAACTCGTACTTCTTCTCCACGGCCAGCCACGGCATCCGCCGACGCTCGGCGGCCAGCGCGTCACGGGAGCGGGTCAAGGCCTTTTCCTTCACGAGGAGCTGGTGGCGTGCAGCCTCCCATTCCTGCGGCGACACGATCGGTGGTGTGTTCATTGCGGGATGCCCTTTCGGGTGCTGCATGTCTTTCTCCTTGCTTGTTGCCATTTTATTTCTCCTTGAATTTCTGAGACAGACCGAGACCATTGGTCCTGAAAAATTCTCTGAACTTGCCG
>DATHMG010000078.1:0-12483 GCA_035487275.1 Candidatus Acidiferrum sp.
GTTGGTGATGAAGGAAGGCGCGAAATTTTCATTTGCGGGTATTGCGCTAGGGTTGACGGGGGCCATGGTGGTCACGCGGTTGTTAGCGAGTGAGCTGTATGGTGTGAGTCCAATGGATGCGGTTACTTACTGCAGCGTTACGGGCGCGATGGCGGCGGTTACTCTACTGGCTTGCTATCTACCTACGCGACGGGCGATGCGCGTGGACCCGTTGATCGCCTTGCGACAAGACTGAGGGGGGGCTTGCAAGAATTTTGAGCCGCAGAATTAGCAATCGAAAGCCTTGAGCGCAGTAAACCTAACTACTACAATAGTTTACGGCAAGTAAGATATGAGTGTAAGACACTCATATCTATCTAGGAAAAGCGTTGACTTCATGAGACACTCTGCTATATTAGCAGTCGACCATGAGGAGTGCTAATTCCCTTTCCTCTTGGTACAAACCGCAACATTTACCTACGGAGGTTTTCTCAAGATGGCAGTGAATCTTACACCGCTCCACGACCGTGTGATCGTGCGGCGCATTGAAGAAAAGGAAAGTGTGAAGGGTGGCATCATCATCCCGGACTCCGCCAAAGAGAAGCAGCAAGAGGGCGAAGTGATTGCCGTGGGACCAGGCAAGCGGGAAAAAGGTGAGCTTCATCCACTGGACGTGAAAGTCGGAGATCGTGTGCTGTTCGGCAAATACGGCGGAACAGAAATCAAGATCGAAGACGAAGAACTGCTCATCCTGCGCGAAGAAGAGATTCTCGCGAAGCTGGGTGGACAGGCTAAAGCCGCAAGGAAGTAACGTTTCTCGAGTATTTAGAAAGAAATGGTGACTGGTTTCTCGAAGCGTTCGGATAGCCGGAATAGTTCGGGTAACAAAGCCATTACGCAGATATTCAGGCAATTAAAAGAAAATTGAGTCAATCAATCAGGAGGAATTACCAGTATGGCGAAGCAGATAGTAACAGGTGAGGCGTCCCGCCAGGCGATTTTGCGCGGCGTAAATGCTCTTGCCGACGCAGTGAAGATTACGCTCGGCCCCAAGGGCCGCAACGCGGTAATCGAAAAGAAGTTCGGCGCGCCGATCATCACCAAGGACGGCGTGACGGTAGCGAAAGAGATCGAGCTGAGAGATCCGCTCGAGAACATGGGTGCCCAGATGGTTCGTGAAGTGGCTTCGAAGACCAGCGATGTGGCTGGCGACGGAACCACCACGGCGACCGTGCTGGCGCAGGCGATCTTCCGCGAAGGCGTGAAGACCGTAGCGGCAGGATCAAGCCCGACAGCTCTGAAGCGCGGTATTGAACGCGCGGTGGAAGTTGCCGTGGAAGAGATCAAGCGCCTGCACAAAGACGTGAAGGGCGACATGATCGCGCAGGTTGGCACCATTTCCGCGAACAACGACAAGCAAATCGGCGGCATCATTGCCGAAGCAATGAAGAAGGTCGGCAAGGACGGCGTCATCACCGTGGAAGAATCCAAGACCATGGAAACGACGCTCGAAGTGGTCGAAGGTATGCAATTCGACCGCGGCTACCTGTCTCCTTACTTCATCACCGATCCGGAGCGCATGGAATGCATTCTCGAAGACTGCCGCATCCTGATCCACGAAAAGAAAATCAGCTCGATGAAGGATTTGCTGCCTTTGCTGGAGCAGACCGCCAAGATGGGCAAGCCCCTCTTGATCATTGCTGAGGACGTCGAAGGCGAAGCGCTGGCGACGTTAGTGGTGAACAAGCTTCGTGGCACGCTGCAATGCTGTGCCGTCAAGGCTCCTGGCTTTGGCGACCGCCGCAAGGCAATGCTGGAAGATATCGCGACGCTTACGGGCGGCAAGGCGATCACCGAAGACCTGGGTCTAAAGCTGGAAAATGTGAAGCTTGAGGATCTGGGCCGCGCCAAGAAAGTCACCATCGACAAGGATAACACCACGATTGTGGAAGGCTATGGCAAGTCCAGCGACATTGAAGGGCGCGTCAAGCAGATCCGTTCGCAGGTGGAGAACACCACGTCCGACTACGACAAGGAAAAGCTGCAAGAGCGCCTTGCCAAGCTGGTCGGCGGAGTAGCGGTTATCAAGGTGGGCGCGGCAACCGAAACCGAGCTGAAGGAAAAGAAGGCTCGCGTTGAAGATGCCATGCACGCCACCCGCGCAGCTGTCGAGGAAGGCATTGTTCCCGGCGGAGGCACGGCGCTGCTGCGCTGCATCTCGGCGATCGACAAGCTGAAGCTGCAGGATGACGAAGCTGTGGGCGTCGGCATCGTGCGGCGCGCACTCGAAGAGCCAGCCCGCCAGATCGCGCACAACGCCGGAGCTGAAGGCGCTGTGGTGATTGGCAAGGTCCGCGAGTCGAAGGAAGAGAACTTCGGATTCAACGCGGAAACCGGCGAGTACGGCGACATGGTGAAAATGGGCGTCATTGACCCAGCCAAGGTTACCCGTCTCGCGTTGCAGAACGCGGCTTCGATTGCCGGCCTGATGCTCACGACGGAAGCGCTCGTCGCAGAGATCAAGGAAGACGAGAAGAAGTCGGCTGCGGCCGGCGGTGGTCCAGGCGGCCCCGGCGGCATGGGCGGCATGTACTAAGAGAACAGCAACAATTGATGTGAAAAAAGGGCGTCCGGGTGACTGGGCGCCCTTTTTTCTTACGTCAAAATTCAAAAAGATGGGGTTATGGCGACGGTGGTACGTGGGGAGTCCGAGGTCAAGGTGAATCCGCAAAAATCCGGGCAGCATAGGCCGGATGTCGTTAGACAAACGGTTTCACGGCGCGCTTGCAGCTAGCAGCAAAGGCGAGATGTTGAGCATCATGACCGAAGCGAAGGGCTCGGGAGTTTACGTCGCGATTGAACGCGTAAGCGGGACGCAAGATGGCCGCAGCGGGACGTTTATCCTGCATCATCGGGGCATCATGACGCGTGGGACTGCCGGAGCTCAGCATAAGTGTCGCACCGGATTCCGGCACCGGCGAGTTGACGAGCCTGACCGGCGACATGCAAATCAAAATGCCTGGCGGGAAGCAGTTCTACGAGTTCAGCTACGCACTGCCGGAGTCCCCTGACCGTTAATTCAGGGGCATGACCTTGATTTTCAACCCCCTCGACGCGCCATATTCAGCGGCTTGCCTCGGGTTTGATGAGTCTGGTAATGTCTGACAGCTTTTAAGGCTTCAAGAACGGCTTCCAGGGGAGCCATTTATGACAGGGGTTTTGCAACGGCTGCTGCCGCGCGAGGAGGGGTTTTATCACCTCTTTGTGAAGCAGGCCGATAATATTTTTGTGGGAGCCAAAGCGCTCCTGGAGATGCTTTCGCACTACACGGGAGTGCCGGAGCAGGTGCAAAGCATTAAGGCCATCGAGCACCATGGCGATGACATTACGCACAGCATCCTGACCAAACTCAACCAGACCTTTATTACGCCGTTCGACCGCGAAGATATCCACGAGCTGTGCAGCCAACTGGATGACATCATCGATTTGATCGATGCGGCGGCGAGCCGCTTTGTGTTGTATCGCGTGAACGAGGTGCGCTCGGGGACGATCGAACTGGTTAAGGTGCTGGTATCTACTACCGCGGAGGTTGCGGCGGCGGTGCGGGATCTGGAATCGCCGGAAAAGGCGCTGAAACATTGCATTGATATCAATCGCTATGAAAATGAAAGCGACCGGTTGTGCCGCACCCTGATCGCGCAATTGTTTGACGAAGAACGGGACCCGGTGCAGATCATCAAGTGGAAAGAAATTTTCGAAGTCATCGAGACTGCTGTCGACAAGTGTGAAGACGTGGCCAACGTGATCGAAGGCGTAATCCTCAAAAGCGCGTAACCCCCCAATGGAATTATTAGCGATGTGCGTTGATAACGCGAATGTGTGTAGAGACGGTGCGGGCTATGGCGATGCTAATTCGCTAGATCATGTGACGAAGAGTTGCATCTGTGGATAGCTTTAACCTGCTGCTGACCGTCATCGCGCTCACCTTAATTTTTGAATTTTCCAATGGCTGGCATGACGCCGCGAATTCCATCGCGACGGTGGTCTCGACGCGCGTCCTTACGCCCTTTCGGGCGGTAGCGTGGGCGGCTTTCTGGAATTTTGTGGCGGCCTTTGTATTTGGCACAGCCGTGGCGAAAACGATTGGCAAAGGCATGGTCCACATTGAGATGGTGGACGAGAAGGTGCTTTTAGCGGGGCTTCTAGGGGCGATCACGTGGAACTTAATTACGCTGGTACTCGGATTGCCGACTAGTTCGTCGCACGCGTTGATGGGGGGTTACGGCGGCGCGGCCGTAGCCAAATCCGGATTTGGGGCCTTAATTTTGAGCGGCTGGACGAAGCCGGTGCTTTTCATTTTTTTGGCTCCGGTGATCGGGCTTTTTGTGGGCGCGGCGGTAACGATTGTGACCAGTTGGATCGTGCGCAAGCAGCGGCCGCGGCGCGTAGACAAATGGTTCCGCCGATTGCAGCTTCTTTCCGCGGCTGGTTACAGCCTGGGGCACGGCACGAATGACGCGCAGAAAGGCATGGGGATCATTACTACGGCGTTGGTGGCGGGAGGCGCGCTGAGCACTTATGCGGTGCCTTACTGGGTTATCCTTTGCTGCCATCTGGCTATGGCCGGCGGTACCATGGCGGGGGGCTGGCGCATCATTAAGACCATGGGGCAGCGCATCACTAAGCTGACTCCGTTTGGAGGATTTGCGGCGGAATCGGCGGGGGCCCTGACGTTGATGGGGACGGCGCACTTCGGCATCCCGGTGAGCACCACACACACGATCACCGGGGCCATTGTTGGGGTAGGCGCGACGCGAAGGCTTTCGGCGGTGCGGTGGGGAGTTACCAGGCGGATTGTCATCGCGTGGGTGTTGACGATACCGGGCGCGGCGGTGGTGGGAGCGGCGGTATTTCACGGGATGCAGCTTTGGTTAAAGTGATGGTTGCGGTTATAAAATCGAGATACGTTGGGTGTTTAGCGTAATTGGAATCTGACAATGGCTGAAAATAGATCACATTTTGCGAGTGTGGAGGAAGCAGTCGAGGAAATTCGGCAAGGGCGCATGATCGTCCTGGTGGACGATGAGGACCGCGAGAACGAAGGCGACCTGACCATGGCGGCGGAGAAAATTTCTCCGGAAGCGATCAACTTCATGGCTAAGTATGGGCGTGGATTGATTTGCCTGACGCTCACGGAGCAGCGCTGCGACGAGTTGCATCTGCCGCTGATGTCTCCGATAAATACCTCGGTGCATGGCACGGCGTTCACCGAAGCGGTTGACGCACGGGTGGGGATCACTACCGGAATCAGCGCGTCGGACCGGGCCATCACGATCCTTACGGCGATTGATCCGAAAACGAAACCGCAGGATCTGGCGCGGCCGGGGCACATGTTTCCGCTGCGCGCTAGGAATGGCGGCGTGCTGGTGCGGGCGGGACAAACAGAAGCGTCCGTCGATCTTTCGCGGATCGCGGGATTGAACCCTTCGGGAGTGATCTGCGAGATCATGAATGAAGACGGCACCATGGCGCGTGTGCCGCAACTGCTGGAATTTTGCAAACAACACAACATCAAGATGCTCACCGTGGCGGACTTGATCCGCTATCGCATGCAACACGAACGCTATGTTAGGCGCGTTGCGGAAGCGGTGCTGCCGACGCGGTATGGCAATTTCAGAATGATCGCGTACGCCAGTGACGTGGATCACGATCAGCACATCGCGCTGGTCAGGGGCGACCTGGAAGGGGCAGAGCCGGCGCTGGTGCGCGTGCATTCTCATTGTTTGACGGGAGATGTTTTTAGGTCTACCGCCTGCGATTGCTCGGAGCTGGTTGCCGGGTCGCTAGCCGCCATTGCCAAGGAAGATCGGGGAGTGTTTCTTTATTTGCATCACACCGGGCGTGGATTTTCCGTGGAGACTACCTCTGAGCCGGGAGCATTGCCGCAGATTCACTTTCATTCGCGGGGACAACTGGATCGCGAGCCGGCGCGGTTGCGCATGGTGCAACATGAGAGCGGCATCGGGGCGCAGATTTTGATCGACTTGGGATTGAAGGACATTAGGGTGCTGACGAATCATCCGAAGAAAGTTGTGGCGCTGGAAGGCTATGGGATCCGGATCGCGGAGCAGGTGCCTTTGCGCTTGGAAGCCGCTGGTGGCCAACGGCAAACTACACACCAGGTACTGTAAAAAGGCCTGCTAGCATCATAAAAAGTTATCTTCAAGCGCTGAAGTTTTCGCATCGGCTGGCCATCAAAACTAATACTAGGGTTCTTCTGTTTCTGCAGCGGGCTGCGCGGAAGGTGGCAGCGGCAGCGCTTTCTGTGTGGCGGCGGATTTTGCGGGTGTGGGGTATTGTTTTTGCGCCCCCGGGGCAGCTGGCGGGTTGAGCGGTGTTTGGGGCTGTCAGCTTGCCTACCGTTAGATATTTCCTCATTTTCTCAGGCGCTTCGGGCTTATACCTCTGACGGCCATCAGGTCGAGGACACTTTTAAAAGGCGCCGTAGGATTTGCGCATTTCCAGGATTTTTTCGGCGGCCCATGGGCCGATGCCGGGGACTAGCTGTAACTGGGCTGAGTCCGCGGTATTGATGTTGATCGGTTGAGCGGCGCTACTTGGTTGCGGAGGAGACGGCCAGCAGAAGCAGGCAAAGACTTAGGCAGAGAGGAAGTTTACGAGTTAGTTATATTAACCAATGTGCTGACACAGAATGGCATTGCTGAGATGAACCGGCAGCGGAAAGCTAGCTGGGCGCTACACTTGGACCGATGACCCGCACCTGTTGACTGCGAATTATTTTAATAGGGCGCCTTGGGAATCGTAGATTTCCAGGTCGCCGAAAAGGCGCGCCTGGGATTCGATTTGGGTGCGGTCGCCGACCACCACAATTTGCATGTTCGCGGAGTCGAGGTACTGGCGCGCAGTATTAAGCAAATCTTCGGGAGTTAGGGCGCGGACTTTTGCGCGGTAGGTTTCCAGATAATCAGTTGGCAATTCATCGAGGGCGACAGTGGCCAACTGACTGAGCAGGCCTTCCTGAGTGGCCAAGCCCATGGAAAATACTCCGGTCAAATAATTTTGCGCATCAGCCAGTTCAGGCGCGGGTACCGGTAGCGAGCGCAAAGTATCTATTTCGTAGAAAATTTCAGTGAGGGAGGCGGCGACGACGTCATTGCGTACAGCGGCGGATACGGAAAAATAGCCGTGCTCGTGCAGCGGATGGACAGCGCTGCGCGGGCTGTAGGTGTAGCCCTTGTCTTCGCGGATATTCATGACCAGGCGCGAATTGAATGCGCCGCCGTAGAGACTGTTGGTCAGACCCAGCTTGATCCAATCCGGATGTGTCCGCGCAATAGCTGCGCAGCCTGCGAGGATCTGGGTTTGTACCGCGCCGGGCACGTGCACGAGATAGACGCGGCGGCCATGCGCATGTGGCGGGGCGGGTGCGGGTTTTGTTTCCGGCTTCTGCCCGGTCCATGGGCCAAAAACCTTTTCGGCGGTTTTCACCATGGCTTGCGAGTCGAAATCGCCGACCATGAGCAGCAGCGCGTTTTGTGGAGTGTAAAATTCGCGGTAAACGGCGATCAGGTCTTCGCGGGTGTACGCCGCGACTTGCGCTTCAGATGCCGAAACCTGGCCATACGGGTGGGCGCCGAATAAGACTTTGCGAAGACGCTCGCCGGCGAGAAAGCCAGGGGAAGTGCGCTCCAACTTTACTTCTTCAAGTTTCTGACGACGCTCGCGTTCGAACTCCGGCGCGGGAAAACTGGCCTCACGGGCTAGTTCATTTACCATCCCGAGAAGCTGCTCGGCGTATTCAGAAAGTCCCGCAAAGGCGACGGCGCTGTGGTCCTGACCAGCGCTGGTGGAAAGATCCGCGCCGATGCGACGAAGATCTTCTTCGATCTGGCGGCTGGCACGTTTTGCCGTTCCGGTGCGCACGACCGTAGCAGTCATGTCTGCGAGCGCCGGCCCACGGTGGAGAGCAGCGGCGTTACCGGAGCGGAAGAAAAGTTGTCCGTGAAATTTGGGAATGGAGTGGGCTTCGGCGAGAACCAGTTCGAGCCCATTGGAGAGCCGTGTCTTGGTTTGCTTGGGCCAGGTTACGGCGCGTTCCGCGGAGAGGCCCGGAACGCCAATGGCAGCTGCTTCTTCAACAGAGGCGGGACGCGCGGTCATCAGGCAGCCTCCTTGGCGGCTGCGTTGACTGGGTTGCGAAAGACAATGGCGCGCTTGTCGTTACACAGATATTTTTTCGCAGCGGCCAGAACATCTTCACGAGTGACCGCCTGAAATCCATCGAGAATAGTATTCACGAGTTGCGGTTCTCCATCGAACAAAGTGAAACATGCGAGCAGGTGCATGAGTCCGTAACGGGGCATATGGCCGCCGCGGCCGCCTTCCAGAGTGGAGTAATAATCGGAGCGCCATTTCACCTTCAGCTGCTGCAATTCATCTTCGCTGACGCTGTTTTCCTGGACTTCGCGGATTACGGCATCGAAAGCGGCGAGGGTGGCCTCGCTGGAGAATTCGGGCTTGTGCAGGATGCGCGTGACCATTTGAGAGGGGCCGTTGTAACCGAAGATATCGTCGATGCCGCCGTCGGCCTCGACCGCGATTTGTTTCTCGAGCACCAGTTCACGATGAAGGCGTCCGGCGCGGCCACCGTGCAGAGCCATATCCAGCAGAGTCATGGCGCACCAGTCGCGGGTGCGGCGCGCGGGGATGGGATAACCAATGGCCATGGCTGGCAGCGTGCCGAATTTTTCTTCCACTTCGCCGCAGCGCTCTTCGGTTTGTTCCGGCTCGGCGGGATCGGCGAACGGGGGAGGCGGTCCGGCGGGAATATCGGAGAAATATTTTTTCGCTAGCGCGATTCCTTCGCCTGGCGGTACATCGCCGAGGATTAAGAGTACGGCGTTGTTAGGCAGGTAATACGTTTTGAAGAAAGATTGCACGTCCGCCAGGCTGGCGGCATCGAGATCGGCAAAATCGCCATAGAAATTGTGTGAATTAGCCCAATTGCGAAAGGCCACGGGTGGAAGATCCAGCCACGGAAACCCGCCATAGGGCTGGTTCATTACATTGACGCGCACTTCTTCTTTTACGACATCGCGCTGGTTCCGCAGATTTTCGTCGTCAACTTTCAAGGCGCGCATGCGGTCAGCCTCCAGCCAGAGCACGCGTTCGAGGGCGTTGGAGGGAACGGCTTGGTAATAATTGGTGACATCGTAATGCGTGGATCCGTTGAGCACGCCACCGCTGGAATTGATGAGCTTGATGTGCTGCATCTTGGGTGCGTTGGCGGAACCCTGAAACATCATGTGCTCGAATAAATGCGCGAAACCGCTGCGGCCCTGAGGCTCGAGGCGAAATCCAATTTTGTAATACACACCGACGGTGACCACGGAAGCGGTGGAGTCCGGCGCGATTACCACTTTCAATCCGTTTGGTAATGTAGCGTGTTCGATTGCGATTTGCGGTTGCTTCAACCTTTTCCTCCTGCAGAACGTGCTTTGACAAGACTGATTTTATTTCTCGCGTTGCCATTCGAAGCGGTTAAGATGCCGGCCGAACTGGACGACAAAACTAAACTGGCAAGGCCGTTTAACGCCGCGTAGGCATTCGAGAATTCGCGCGGTAAACGTTTCATGGCGGCCAGGTGCGCTGCTACCACGCCATAGTCACCGCGAGCTAAAGGCCCGGTCCAGGCGGCTCGCGGGCCGAGTCGCTCGAAATTCTCAAGGACCTGGCGCGTTAATTGTAAAAGAGCACGAATGGCTTCACTGCGCTTCATTCCGCTTAACATCATCAACCGCGTGGCTGTTTCTTCAATGGCCAATACATGTCCGGCAGCGAACGCAGCGGCGGCGTGATACAGAACCTTGCTGCCGCCGGCAATTTGAACAGGCAAGCCGCCAAGTGCACGCACGATCTGCCGCGCCAGACGAATGGCTGCGGGGTCGCCTTCAATGGCAAAAACTTTGCCTTCGAGCGGCGGGATGCCGACTCCGCTGAAGGATTGCAACGGATGCATGGAGCCGACGGCCGCACCCCAGTCCCGCACAGCTTTAAGCGCGCTGCAATTCAAAGCACCGCTGGTGTGCAAGACGACTTTGCCGCGCAATTCCTCCGCGCCAATTCGCGCCAATTCTGCGGCAACTCTTGCGACCGCATCATCCGGAGTGGATATCAGAATCAACCGCGAGGCCAGAACTTCACGTGAGAGTGTCGCGCGAGCTTTTCCGGCGCCGATGAAGCGGCCCGCCTTCCGCGCGGAGGCCTCACTTCGTGTTATGACCGCGCCGATTTTCCAGTCCAGTTCATGCAAACGCCGTCCTAACGCGCGACCGACGCGCCCCGCACCTATGATCGCCATAGCACCACGCATGTCATGCTAGGATAACCTGAGGGCCGCTTCCGACACCAATTCATGCACGCGATTGCGTTCGTAATTTATGGAAGCATTGCTTTTATTTGGATTATTCTGGGCTTGCGCATCGCCTACGGCGCCTTAAAACTCCCCTGGCTGAAGGATTTCTCACCTAATACCGGAACCGATATTCCGCGGATTTCGCTGCTATTCACGGCGCGCGATGAGGAAGAAAAACTTCCCGGCGCGTTGGCCACCCTGGCCGAACTGGATTATTCGGAACTAGAGATAATTGGAGTCGATGACCGCTCGGAAGACGCAACCGGACGCATCCTGGACGAGTTCGCTGCGTCGCACCCGAGATTTCGCGCGATTCATGTAAAGGAGCTTCCCGCCGGCTGGCTGGGCAAACCGCATGCTTTGCAGCAGGCTTATGAAGCATCGAGTGGCGAATGGCTGTTATTTACGGACGCGGATGTGCGCTTCAAGGTTGATGTGCTGCGACGCGCGATGACCATGGCTACCGAGAGCAAGCTTGATCACCTGACGTTATTTGGCGACGTGGAAATGGTGGGCTTCTGGGAGAAGGTGGTGGTGACGTTCTTTGGAATGGCCTTTCATATGGCGACGGCCCCTAGCGATGTGATTAATCCAAAGTCGGGAGCTTACATGGGTGTGGGCGCGTTTCAGTTGCTGAAGCGTTCGGCATATGAAGCGGCGGGCACGCATCGCCGGTTGGCCATGGAAGTGATTGACGATATGAAGCTGGGAAAAATTGTAAAGCAGGCCGGGTTTCGGTCTGGCGTGGGAGTGGCGCAGGAGTCCGTGGTGGTACGCTGGCACGCGGGGGCGCGCAATCTGATTAATGGCGTAACCAAAAACTTTTTTGCGGGGTCGGGCTTCAGCGTTACGCGAGTGGCCCTCTCTATTCTTGGGCTATTTCTAATGAACGTGCTGCCATTCGCGGCGCTGGTTTTTGGGCATGGCTGGGTAAGGATTTTTGCAGGGATTTGCGTGGTGACTGTGCTGTGTTTCCATGCAGGCGTGGATATCGTGATGCGTGTGTCGCCGCTGTATTGTTTCACGGTGCCGATTGGTGCCGTGATATTCGCGTACATGCTGCTGCGATCCACGATGTATACGCTAAGGCAGGGGGGAATTATCTGGCGCGGGACGTTTTATCCGCTGGAGGCACTAAAACGTGGCGCGGTGTGATATTGGGAGGGAGGCTCGCGCGACGGCGACTGACGCGGGATTTTCCGTTAGCTGCCCTGTTCAGCTGGAGCCGGCAGTTCAATATTAATGAGCCCCGCGAGGTCCTTCTGCTTCAAGCTGCGGATGCGATCGCGTAATTGGGCGGCCTTTTCAAACTCGAATTTCTTGGCGGCTTCGCGCATTTGAACTTCAAGTTGCTTCAGCATTTCGGCGAGTTGATCACCGGTTTTGATGTTGGCGGTGGCGGCGTCGAGGACCACGTCGTCGAGAGGGATGGTTACGTAGTCGGCTTCGACGATACGCGCGAGATCCATATCCACGGATTTGATAATGGACATCGGAGTGATGTTGTTCACTTTGTTGTAGGCGACCTGCTTATCGCGGCGGCGATTGGTTTCGCTGATGGCTTGCTCCATGGAGCCGGTGCGACGGTCAGCGTATAAAATAGCGCGACCCTCGATGTGGCGCGCGCAACGGCCGATGGTTTGAATCAGCGAGGTGGCGCTGCGCAGATAACCTTCCTTGTCAGCGTCCAAAATAGCTACCAACGAAACTTCGGGTAGATCCAGGCCCTCGCGCAACAGGTTTATACCGATCAACACATCAAACTCGCCGCGGCGCAAATCGCGAAGGATGCGGATGCGGTCGAGTGTTTCCACTTCGGCGTGCAGATAACGGCATCGAACGCCAATCTCGGCGAAATATTCGGATAAGTCTTCTGCCATGCGTTTCGTCAGCGTGGTGACCAGCACACGCTCGTTGCGCTCCGCCCGGATACGAATTTCTTCCAGCAGGTCATCGACCTGACCTTTCACGGGGCGCACTTCGATTTGGGGGTCGACCAAGCCGGTGGGGCGAATGACCTGCTCGACGACTACACCGCCGGACTTAGTGAGCTCATAGGGTCCTGGCGT
>DATHMG010000079.1:0-87018 GCA_035487275.1 Candidatus Acidiferrum sp.
TGCAGTCGGAGCGAATGACAGAAGGCGCCAGCCCCACGCGCCGTCTGACGGTTGCAGCCGTCGACGATATTCACTCCAGCCACCCGCGAATGCCATTATGAGCGCGAGGGTGATCCAGTAGACCAGTATTACCGGAATCCACGACCACACACCCCACAGATGCCCGCTGATGCGTGCCACTGCATTGCCAAGCACGAGAACCGCCACTGGGGATAGCAATACCGTGCGCCTTCGATTGCTCATTGGCTTAAACGCAATGGTCGGTTCGCCCATGCCCCACAGTCCTCAGCGTACATATCCTATAGCTTTCTGGTCGAGGTTGAAGCAATCCAGCCAGATTGCGAGGGCGCGCCCAACGGGTCGGACCAGTCGCTCAACTCCAGGATTGTCGCAATCCGGAAGTTATCCTCGCCCCCCTTGGCGGCGGTCACTTGGACGTGTAGTCGGGTTATCGGAGATGTAAAGCGATACTTCACTTTTCCGATTAGGCGTTACTCAGGCATGTGGATTACTTCCGCGTAGCTCGTGACTCGTCAGGAGCCAGGCCCAATAGGATTTTGCCGAACCACGCGAACCTTAGACTCATGCTCGAACAAAGGGGAATCACCAAGTCAACGTGCTCGCCGCGAGCGGAGTCTAGGTCTTCAAACCTATGCGCCGAAGAAGGTTTTGGAAGCGCGGATCAGAACGCAGGTTGTCAAGCGCAAAGTCGGATTGTAGAAACAAGGTAATGTCTAAAGACTTCCCGGAGCAAGCTTTCTCCAGAAACTCGAGAGCTTTGTCGTTTTCGCCGAGGAGGGCGTATACGGTTGCCATCGTGTATGGTGAGGCGGATGTTTCTTTGTGCTCCAAATCGCGAAGAATCTTCCCGGCTTCGGCTTTTTTGCCAAATGCTGAATCGGCGTGCGCCAGTGCGACGGCAGCGAGATCAAAGCCGGGTGAGATATCACTCGCCTTCTTGTACTCAAAAATCGCTTGCTGAAGATCGCCCACACCTTCGTAACCAACACCGAGCAGATAATGTTGAAACGAATCCTGCGAGTCCAAAATCTGCCCTCTCTTGCTGGCTTCGATCAAGCGAGGAAAATCCCGCAGCTCGTAATACGTCAGGGATTCACTGATAGCTGAACTAAAGCCGTAATCGAGTTGATTGATCTTCTTGATTTCGTCCAGGGCTTCGGCGCGGCGGCCTCGAAAAGCCAGGAAAATTGCGCGATCTTCATGCGCGCAACTGTAGCTCGGTGCCAGGGCGATAGCACGGTCGAACTCTCGTTCGGCAGCGTCCCAGTCCCAGTCAAAGCGCCAACTCAACACACCAAGGGTGTAGTGGGCCTCGCCAATGTTGTCGTCCAGTTGCAGCGCTTTGGCTAGCGCTTCCTTGGAAGACCGGTAGGCCTGATCCTTTTGCAAAGCTCCAGAAAAAGCTAAAAACACGTAAGTGTCTGCCAGTCCCGCGTAGGCGAGAGCGAAGCTTGGGTCCTTCTGAATCGACTCTCCGAAATAACGCTGCGCCTTCCGGAGTGAATCCGGTTTGTTGAACTCATTGGTGAAGTAAAGACGTCCCCTGAGATAGTCATCGTATGCCGCGGGATTAACGGGCTGGGCCAGGCGAAGCTGAGCCTGTTGCTCCGGAGTTAGTTGTGCGCGGACTTGCTGGGCTATCGCGTCCGCCACTTCGCCTTGGAGCATCAAGACGTCGCCGAGATCGTGGTCGTACGTTTCTGCCCATAGGTGCCGGTCCGTGGATGCCTGGATCAGTTGAGCGGTGACCCGCACTCGCTGACGCGAACGAATCACCGACCCTTCAACGATGTCGTCCACGTTCAACTCTCGTGCAATTTCAGGCAGGCTCTTCTTTGTGCCTTTGTAGTGCTGGACAGAAGTTCGCGAAACCACGCGCACTGAGCCGACCTTGGCAAGGTCGGTAATCAGCTGGTCGGTCATCCCATCCGCGAAGAAATCCTCTGATGGATCGCCGGAAAGATTGTCGAGAGGCAAAACGGCGATTGAGTGTGTGCGCGGAGCAGCATTTGTAGGACGAGTGGCCAGGCGCGTCACCAGGAAGGCAGAGCCTACAACGAGGAGTGCGATGATGACGGCGGCCAGGAATGCACGAGACTTGCGACGCTTCAGGTCCAGAGGCGCTTCAGACTGGGCGGGATGATACGGAGATTGCGGCTGGATTCCTTCCACTGGCGCGATGAATCTGTACCCGCGACGCGGAAGCGTTTCAATATAGCGCGGCATCTCGGCGGAGTCGCCGAGCGCATCCCGGATCCGCGCAACCGCATTGTGAAGGCTATGATCGAAATCGACGAAGGTGTCGGCCGGCCAAATCTCCGAACGCAGATCCTCGCGAGTGACCACATCGCCGGCGTGGGTTAGCAGATCGGCCAGGACCTGCAACGGCTGACCCTGTAGGCGGAGCTTTGATCCGTGTTTTCGCAGCTCACCCGCGCGGACGTCCAGTTCAAAATCGTCGAACCGCAATACGCGGGTGCTTGGTGTGGATGCAGGCATATCGAACGCCCACAAGTTCGGCGAAGTCTATCACAACTCTTGAGGTCCGCAGTGTAGTTTGCTTAGAGCGCGAACACCTTTGTCTTCAGCAGCTTAAGAATGGAGAAAACTTTGGGGAGGGATGGAGGTTGCAAGGATTGACTCACGGAGCAAGTCAATGTAAATCGCGGTTCACTCCTGCGCTCGTGAGCCAGCGCGCCTGCAACGGGCGCTGAATTCTAGGGCGGATCGGCTAAGAAAAGGAAAACCATGACGAATACACTAATCAAGCTCGGTTTAGTCGCTGGTTGTTTTCTGTTTGCTGGGATGATGGGAGATGAGGGCCGCCATGCAACCCCCGCACAGGTCGTGGCGCTGGACGAATGCGATCCTGCCACTTTCAATCTCCCAAGCAACGTCGGGCCCGGTTTCTGCAAGAACGTCGCGCTAGGCTACACCCCGCTAGGCTACACCACGACGTTTTCCAATTTATTCGCAGAAGCTGCTGCTGGACACCCCGACCCGAAGTGGGATTTCGAACCTGACAATCTCACAGTGGACGAAGGAACACCGATCATCGCTGTGAACCAGGGCGGCGAGCCCCACACTTTCACGGAGGTTGCGCAATTTGGAGGCGGGTTCATACCGCAGCTCAATAACGGAGAAGCCGCAGCTCCCAAGTGCGCTTTGGGATTTTCGAGCGTTGCGGTCGCCAGAACGCGAATCCTTCAAGGCAGCCAACTCCAATTCACCGGTCTTTCAAAAGGCGAACATCACTTTCAGTGCTGCATCCATCCTTGGATGCGCATGACCGTCGTAGTGAAATAACCGCGGCAGTAGGCGAGCGCCCAACGCCTTTTTTTGGTGGAAATCGTTTTGAGAATGATTCCGGTCTGCCTTCTACGGCGGGCCGGAATTGACCGGTTGCGCGTGCGACAGGAGGTGTTTGGCGCGAGGGCTGGACCTCCGGCTGACTCAAGGCATCGTTAACCTTGAAACCAATGTCACTGCGTATTCACGCCGGTGCTGGCGAAGCACTCCAACCGCTACCTGTGTCACTGGCTGGGTGGTCGGCTACCCGGAAGTAATCGCCGCAAAACGTTGGAGCCACTGAAATCGAGCACCATTGTGGAACCTGTGGCGACTGTGGCACGGCCGATTCTTTGTTCCTCTTTACCTGTTCACATAGTTCGGCCGATACCGCACCGGCCTTCGCAGTTCAGTAGGCCAGCCTTTTTCTCCCGTTTATTTTACTAGGCACTGCTTCGGGCCAATTCCTGCGTCCTGCGGCTTTTCCATTTCTCAGATTCCCGCCTGCGATTTCGCGATACGGCGTTGACTCGTTGCCACTCGCAACATGAGTCCCATCTGCCCTGGTGTGAGACCGCGCTTCTCAGACATAACTGATTTTCGAGCCGTCTTCCGTTGTGCTTGCTGACGTGCGTCCGCTCCACATGCCGACTCTTATTGAGCTCGATAAGTTCGCTCTTTTTCTGCCACTCATTTTCTCGGGCACTGCTTCGGGCTAATTCCTGCGTCCGGCAGCTTCGCGTCTTCTGCTTTCCCGGTTCCGCCCTTACGCCATTGGGTTCCCTCCGATAAAGCAGCCGTTCGCTTTGGAAGCAGAAGCCACTCGCTTCTGGGTGCCCCAAGAAAATGGGGCAAGAAAAAGGAGAAAATTCAGCTATGTCTTACCTCAACTCTATAACTCTCGTCGGGTTCGTTGGGTCTGACCCGGAGCAACGTCAAGCGAAAGGCAACGGTTCGAAATTCACCGTGCTGTCAGTCGCCACACAGCGCTCTTGGAAGAACGCAGATGACGAATGGTCCTCGAAGACCGAGTGGCACCGCATCGCGATCTTCCATCCACGACTCGCCGAATATGTTCTCACAGCGATCAAGAAAGGGTCGCATGTCCTCATCGAAGGCAGTCTCGTCAGTTCGACGTACGAACGCGCCCATGGCAAAGGCAAGAAGGCCGCGACCGCGAAGATTACGTCGTGGTCGATTCGCGCTGACGCCGTACGCAAGCTCGACCGCGGCGAACCCGAGCCGGAAGTTCCCATCGCTTCGACCAATAGCGGCGATGCCGCTGAGCCCGACGGGCGAGCCTTCTAGGCTGCTCGTTTCTTGATTTCTTGAAGACCTTCCGGCAATGCCGGAAGGCCTTTTTTGCGTGTCCTGAATTCCAGCCGAAAAAAGAAAAGTTACCTGCTCCGAGCCACTTTTCGATATATGCATTCACGCTTGGTTTTCGCTCTCACATTCCGAGAGCGCGGACCTTCGCGGTTGTCGGCCTCGTCCCCACTGCCGGCAACACATCTTTGTCACATACGAAGTGTAGTCAGCGCCAGCAATGGTGCGCCACCCACCTGCGCCAAGGAGATCCGTGATGAGCCGAGAATCGACTTGCCGCTGTCTCATCTGCGGCTTGGAACATACTTTGACGGAACAACTCGCGGAACAGGACCCTCAGGAGCACTACCGGCAAGTCGCGGATTCCCGCTCGCTGCTGTCCGCATTTCCGGTCGTATCCGATCTCATCGCCTACCTGCGCACCTGCCGCAGCACGGGCAACGGCACCTACCCGGCCGACCGCATCCTCGGGGAACTTCTGCAAACGACGACAATCGACGGGAATGCGAGTGCGCTCCGCGACCTTCTTCTGCTGGCGTTTATACCCACCGTGCATTCCACGTCACGGCAGGTGGCCACACGTTACCCATCTCTTTCGGCCGACGACATCGCCCAGCATGTCGTCGCTTCCCTCCTCCAGATTCTTCGCTCTCCCGAGTTCTGCGGCCGCAGTTCCCACGTCGCGTTCTCCATCTCTCGCTTCCTTAAGCGCAACACCTTCGAGTGGGCCGAACGCGAATGCCGTTCGCCGGTCAACGTTGCGTCGCAGGAAACTATCTCCGCCGCTTCGTCCACTCTGGACTCAGCTGAACCGGTCGAGCGCAGTGCGCTCCTCCGACATTTTCTCCATCGCTGCCAGCAACGGGGATTGCTCACCGGCGAAGACATAGGACTGTTAGTTCAGTTCAAGCTGGACGCCTCGCAAGATCCAAAGCGCGGCGGCGCCGCTGCAGTGTATTCGAATGCTTACCGCCAGCGGATGAAGCGGCTGCTGCGCAAACTTCGCCTCATCGCCAGGACACCGCGCGCGAGGAAGCAGGATGACGGCCACCTGCTGAAGTCCTAGGCTCATGAAAAGCTTCGTTCTGCCATCGTTTCGGAAAAAGAAACAATATTCTTCTTTCGCTGCGACACATTTTCTCTCGCCAAACACAGATTAGGTATATGTGGGGAGAGTTCTCGTAAAACGCTCCCGCGCCTGCGGCAATCCGAGACTACCGCCGCCGCATCGCGGGCTTCCCTCCACTGCAACCGGACCAGACCAGTCCGTGGAACCACGCTGTTCCAGGAGCTCTCGCTCCCGGTGTTTCCTGAGGGCGGAAACACGCCGTGAACAGAGGATTCGCGGCTTCCTAACGGTTGCGTTTCGTCGAGCCGAGAACTCTCCCTCTGCGCGTTTTGATTCGAAAGAGGAGTTGCTTTCCATGAAAAAACTTCTTCGGCACGTCAAACGGTTTCGCGCCCCGTTGCCAGGCTTCTGGATCGCAATCATCAGCCTCGTTCTGGCGGCTCCCGCGTTTGCCCAGGCGAACTCTCCCTGGGAAAACGCCGTGAACGTCCTTCAGCAGGCCTTCACCAGCACCATCGCGCGAGGACTCTCGCTCGTCGCGATCGTCGTATCGGGGCTGACGTTCGCCTTCGGCGAAGGCGGTTCGAAGCGCGTCCTCGCCGGCGTGCTCTTCGGCGTCGGCATGGCCATCGCCGCGGTGAATTCAATACGCGGCACTTCGAGATGGACGACCTGATTCGTGCCGGAACCCTCGACAGAGCTCTTGCGAACCGTTTGGAAGACTACGTCCTCCAGCGAAAAAATATACTCATCAGCGGCGGAACGGGCACGGGGAAATCGACGCTCGCCGGGCAGCTCGCGCGTTTCATTCCCGTTGATGAACGCATCCTGCTTATCGAGGACACCGCAGAACTCCAACTTCGCCAATCGAATCTCGTTCGCTTCGAGGCCCGGCAAGCCCAGAACAGCTTACCGGCAGTCGCCATCCGCGACCTTTTGAAAGCGGCTCTCCGGCATCGTCCGGACCGTATCATCCTCGGCGAGATTATGAGTGGGCTTGGAGGAAGCGGTCGGAAAATCTTTCGTGGGCGACGATCAAGGATGCCCTGCGCACGATGCAGGGAGTCTTGTCGGCATTCTCGAAAGACAAGAAGCCGCCGTTCTCCCAAACGGGACTCGATATACCCAAGCGGGATAAGCTGCAAATGCAGATCGGCAGTCGTCACAGAGTATCGTTCTCCTGGGAGAATGCAGAGACAATCGCAGAGCACGTTCGTACCATGGACAGCTTAGGCGAAGCCCGGCGAAAGCAATATTCGACACTGTTTGTTCTAGCGGCAGCCTCGGGCTTGCGATGCAGCGAGCTCCTCGCATTGAGGGTCAACGATGTTGACTTCAATGCGGGTACGATTCGGGTAGAAGAATCCTCAGACCAACGGAGTGCCGGGAAGATTGGGGAGTGCAAGAACGTGGCTGCCTATCGAACCGTGCATCTCGGAGATCCGGAGGGCCAAAAAGCAATGGAGACGCTGAAGCGGTTTCTCGATCCCGCCGCAAGCCCCAATGCATTGATCTTCCGTTCGAAGCGGAACGGTCCGCTTCTTGAAACCACCATCCTGAGTCAAGGGCTATACCCGGCTCTCAAGTCGCTCGATCTAAAGCAAGCGGGCCTGCATGCCTTCCGTAGGGGCTGCAACCGTCGATGGGAATTGGCCGGCATTGTGCCGGTGGTCATTCGACAGCAGATGGGACATACAACGGCTGCAATGACGTCGCTGTACTCCGGCGAGATTCCAATCGAACAAGTCAAAGCCGAGTTTTCCATGAAGAAACGACGTGGTGTGGTTCAATTGGAAAAAATGGAAAATGAGGCGGCGGCGTAAGTGCTTGAAAATAATGGAGCGGCCTATCGGAATCGAACCGACACCTGAACCTTGGCAAGGTTCCGTACTACCACTATACTAAGGCCGCTCAAGGACTGTTCTTTATATAACATGGCGAGCTAAACGCGACAAGTGTTCCCGCCGGTTGCGCTTCCATACCACATCAATTAAAAAGTTTACAAGGACTCAGGAAACCTGGGTAATGCGCGCGGACTTTACCACCGGGGAACGCTTCTGGCGGTCGGCAAAGCGCGAGGCTTTGTCTTTGTCGGTGTATACACGACCAAATTTTTCGCCGTCTGCGTAGGAGACGGTGACCAGCCAGTGATGATGCTTGCGGCGACGGTCTTTATTGAAGGCGGCTTTGTCTGTTTTTGCGGAGCTTTTGGGGGTGCCTTTTGTCACGGTGGCTTTCCTGTTCTAGACGGCAGTGATGCGAACTATCGCAAACTAAAGGAGCAGGCGCAAGTGCCACGTGAGGTAGTAACGGGCTTTTCAGCAAAACGCACAAATCCGGTGCCGATCAAATTCTCAATCGCCGAATCGTAATCGGGGCACGGTCTCCCGACAATCGCGGCCCCGCAGCCAGCCAAACTTTCTCTATCTTCTAACTTTACCGTCGCTCCGGACATCGAATAATGAGAAGCAATTCGAGAGCCTGAACCTTGGTACAGCTAAAAAGCGACGCTCAAAAAAGAACGTTAAAAGTTGTGAACTTTGAAACATTCCAAGAGTTTTTACGTCTTACTAGGTGAGCAGCACGGTAAGCTGAATCAGTGGATAAGAATATGAGCTCAACAACAAAACGTCTCCCGTTAGTAGTAGAAGACCTGAGGAATCATTCCGCGGAGCAAGTAACCGAATTGCGCGTGTTATTAGAGCATGGCGCTCCGACAAAGGCCGATCCGCGCCGTCCTGGATTTTTCGAACTGCAAGGACTGCAAAACGTGTTTTATGTTTTCAAATATCCCACCGGCGCAAAGGTTCTTTTGCTCGGCGTATGGGAACGCGACCCAGTCGCGGAAATGGTGGACGCCAGCTGCTGCTGTTCCGCGTAAGTTTTTCCTGAAAATATGCTAGAGCCGCTTGCTGTTTGCGGCTCTTTTTATTTAGCGTCCAGTTTTAAAGCGGCAGAGTTAATGCAATAGCGCAATCCAGTCGGAGTCGGGCCATCATCGAACAGGTGTCCGAGATGGGCTTCGCACTTGCTGCACTTTACTTCCGTGCGAGACATTCCATGGCTGCGATCCGTTTCGGTCTCCACCGCTTGTTTATCCGCCGGAGCGTAAAAGCTGGGCCAGCCGGAGCCGGAATGAAACTTGGTCTCCGACGTGAATAATGGCTGGCCGCAGCAGACACACTTGTAAGTTCCGGGATCTTCGGTGTCGGCGTACTCACCTGTAAAAGGCGGTTCCGTGCCCTTCTGACGGGTTACGTAATACTGGTTTTGCGTGAGCTGTTTCTTCCAGTCTTTTTCGTCTTTGCGTATTTTTTCTTCCATGGAAATCTCCTGATGCCGCGCGGTCCTTATTTGATTCCTCTGGCAGCGTTAATGTTTCATTCTTTAGATGAGGGCTAGATGAATGGCCAGCGATAGCCGTTTCGCCGCTGAAACTATACATTGACAGGCCGTGCAAGATTCCTTATCGTGGATTTTCTTGCATGAATATGACGCCCACTTCTAAGACACACCAGCACCATCATCATCACGGCCTAGCGCCGCGTCTGCTGGGGTGCGTATAGCGATTCGCTAAACAAAGCACTCGTCGGCCCGCTGGCGCAGAAAAGCCCAGCGGGTTTTTTGTTTTCAGCAGCAGTTTTGGAAAGGCGGGAGGCGGTACGGTGAAAATCGCATTTGAAAAGTACGACGGGCTGGTGCCAGCGATTGTGCAGGACCACGCCACCGGAGATGTGCTGATGCTGGGGTTTATGAATGAAGAGGCTCTCGCTGAGACGCAACGAACGCGGCAGGCTGTTTTCTTCAGCCGCTCCCGGAACAGGCTATGGAGAAAGGGCGAGTCCAGCGGACACGTGCTGAAAGTGCTGGAATTGCGTGTGGATTGCGACGCGGACACATTGCTGCTTCGCGTGCAAGCTATCGGACCGGGCGCATGCCACGAAGGGTATCGAAGCTGTTTTTTTCGCAGGCTCGAAGATGACGGGACCGCAACGGTGACGGAAGATCGCGCCTTTGATCCTTCGAAAATCTATGACTCGAGTTCGCCGTCATGAATCAACTAAAGCTCGGAATTCCGAAGGGGAGCCTGCAGGACGCCACGATCGATTTATTTGCGCGCGCTGGTTGGAGAATCACACTGAGTTCGAGAAGTTATGTGCCTTCCATCGACGATGCGGAAATTGAGTGCTTGATGGTGCGCGCGCAAGAAATGGCGCGCTATGTGGAAACCGGGGCGCTGGATGCGGGGATCACCGGGCATGATTGGGTGGTGGAAACGGAAGCCAACGTCGATGAGCTGGCCGAGTTGGTTTACGCGAAGCAGCGGCTTGCGCGTGTTCGCTGGGTGCTTGCGGTGCCGGAGGATTCTGGGATACGGAAGCCATCGGATCTGTCTGGCAAGATCATTGCTACTGAAGTGGTGAGGACGACGGAAAAATACCTGGCGCATCATGGCGTGAAGGCGCGGGTGGAATTCTCGTGGGGCGCGACAGAAGTAAAAGTGCCGCGACTGGCCGATGCCATCGTGGAGGTCACGGAAACGGGGGCGTCGTTACGGGCCAATCGCTTGAGAATCGTGGATACCGTGTTGGAATCGGCTACCGTTTTTATTATGAATCGCGAAGCGGCGGCGACTTCCTGGAAGCGTGAAAAGGCCGAGAACCTGATTCTTATGCTGCAGGGAGCGATCGACGCTACCAACAAAGTGGGGTTGATGCTGAATGTGCGGCGAGAGCATCTGGACGGTGTGCTCGCAGTACTTCCGGCGCTGAAGAACCCGACGATCTCGACGTTGAGTGATCCTGAATGGGTGGCGGTCAACACCATTATTGAAGAAGCGGTGGTGCGGCAGATTTTGCCCAAACTGAAAGCTGCGAAAGCTCAGGGGATCGTCGAGTATCCCTTGAATAAGATCGTGCTGTGATGAGAATCGTCAGACTTACAAAAAATGTGGAACGCGCGTTATTGCGTGGGCGGCGCGAGAGGGACGAAAAAGCTCATCGCGTCGCGACACGCATCGTTGCCGATGTGCAAAAGCGCGGCGATGTTGCGATTCGCGAATGGACTAAAAAATTTGATGGCATGGACTTGCGCGCAGGACTGTGGGTTTCTTCTCGCGACATCGAAAAGGCGCGGAACAATATAGCCGAGGAGACCCAGGTCGCGATGGAGCATGCGGCTCGGAACATTCGTGCGGTTGCCGAACGCCAATTACCACGCGAATGGACGCTGGAGGTTGAGCCTGGAATAAACATTAGCCAGGTTGTTCGACCTATCGAGGCCATTGGTTGTTATGTGCCTGGGGGGCGGTTTTCGCTGCTGTCGACGCTGCTGATGACGGTCGTTCCGGCTCAGGTTGCCGGGGTGAAGCGCATCGTCGTCGTTTCTCCAAAACCAAATGCCGAAGTATTGGCCGCAGCGGCGATGCTAGGCGTTACACGGATCGCGCGAATTGGAGGCGCTCAGGCGATAGCCGCGCTCGCTTATGGTACGAAGAGTATCGCGGCGGTGGACAAGATTTTCGGGCCGGGTAACCGCTTCGTCACTGTGGCGAAGCAACTCGTGAGCGGTGAATGCGCGATCGACCTTCCGGCGGGGCCAACCGAGGCGATTGTGCTGGCAGACGATGGTAACCCGGCGTGGATCGCAGCGGATTTGTTGGCACAGGCCGAGCACGCTCCCGACGCTGGAAGTTTCCTGGTCACTACTTCTCGGGATTTTGCGACTCGAACTCAACTTGAGATTCGGAAGCAACTGCGCGCGCTGCCGAAGACGAACCCCGCTCGGCAATCTTCGGTGCGGAGTGGGGCGATTTTCTTGGCGTCTTCGATGGAGCAGGCGTGTGAGTTCGTGAATCGCTTCGCGCCGGAACACTTGAGCTTGCCGCAGAATACAAATGACTTGCTGCACCGGGTTTGCGCTGTTGGAACTGTTTTTCTTGGCCCCTGGAGCGCGCAGCCATTCGGCGATTATGCCAGCGGAAGCAATCACGTTTTGCCTACGGCTGGATGGGCGCGGGCCCGCGGCGGGCTCAGCGCTGCGGACTTTGTGAAATGCATCAGCGTGCAGCATCTGAGTGAGACGGGATTTGCGCGACTGGCGCAGGATGTTCAAATTCTCGCGCGGGCTGAAGGATTACTGGCGCACGCAAATGCCATTGAGGTGCGCCGATGAAGGTGCGGCTGCCGGTACGCAAAGCAATTTTGCGGCGCGCGACATATGAGGCACCCGCAGAAGGTCGGCTGAATAAAATGCGGCTGGATTTTAACGAGAACACTTCCGGGTGTGGGCCCGCAGCGCTGCGCGCGCTCAGAAAACTTACGCCTCAACAACTGGCCATGTATCCGGAATATGCCAAGCACACGCGACGCATCGCAAGGTACTTTGGAATTGCGCAGCAGGAATTGTTGCTGACCAACGGCGGAGACGACGCGTTGCGTGTATTTTTCGATGCATTCGTGGAACCCGGCAAACATATTTTGATTTGCGAGCCGACATTTCCCATGTATCGGTACTACGCGGAGATTGCCGGGGCTCGGGTGGAAGCTTTGCGCTACGGCAGCGAAATGGAGTTTCCGCTGGATGATTTTATCGCTGCGTTGCGAAGAAAGCCGGCGGTTCTTTTTATTGCGAATCCCAATAATCCAACGGGAACGCTTTTGGTACCAGCGGCTATCAAAAACGTCTTACTCGCGGCGGTTAACACTGTCGTTGTAATCGATGAGGCATATGCGGAATTTTCCGGGGCGACGATGCTCCCGTGGATTCGCAAGCATCCGAATTTGTTTGTCACGCGGACATTTTCGAAGGCGGCGGGACTGGCTGGACTGAGATTGGGCGCCGCAATTGCTTGTCGCGAGTCGCTTGCTTTGCTTCGCCGCGCGATGCCTCCTTTTCCCGTCAACGTTGGAGCGTTGGTCGCGGCGGAAGCGGCGCTGCGGGAGCGCAGCTCGATAAGAAAATACGTGAAACAAACGCGAGAAATTCGCGAGTGGTTTGCCGGAGAATTGGCGAGGCTCGGAGTGCGGACTTTTCCGAGCGCGGGAAACTTTCTTCTCGCTGATTTTGGATCTCCAGGGCCGGCCCTCTTTAAAAAACTGGCCGCTCAGGGAATCCTGGTGCGCGAACGATCGAAGGAGATTGGCCCAGGGTTTGTACGCATCAGCATTGGGACAGGACCCGAAATGAAACGACTCGTCGAAGTAATTCAAAAGGAAGTACGAGAAACATTTCGACGAGGAAGAAATTAGCGATGCCTCGCACAGCTAACATTCATCGCAAGACCAACGAAACCGAGGTGCGATTGAAGTTGAATCTGGACGGCCGCGGCAAAGCACGGATTTCGACAGGCATCCGTTTTTTCGATCACATGCTGGAGCTTGTGACGCGCCATGGCGGCTTTGATTTGCAGCTTACGGCTAACGGCGATCTTGATGTCGATCAACATCACACCGTCGAAGATGTGGGGATCGCTCTTGGAGAAGCGGTGCAGAACGCACTGGGAAATAAGCGCGGTATCCTTCGCGCCGGGTATTTTGTTATGCCGATGGATGAATCGCTGGCGGTGGCGGCGATTGACCTCAGCGGCCGCCCGTATTGCTTAATGGATATCAAAATTAAAGTTTCGGCGGTGGGTGATCTTCAAACTGAGTTGATCGAAGATTTTTTCCAGGGATTCGCGCAAGCGGCCCGAGCGAATGTGCATTTGCGGGCGCTTTATGGCCGCTCTTCTCATCACCAGGTGGAAGCGGTGTTCAAGGCTTTCGCGCGAGCCCTGCGATTTGCGGTAGCGCGAGACAAGCGACTTCGTGGCGTATTGCCCAGCACCAAAGGGTTGTTATGAACATTTCTCTGCTCGATTACGGTGCGGGGAATTTGCCTTCAGTGGAACGCGCCTTGCAGCGACTCAGCGCTAAGACAGAAAGAATCTCTACGTCTGCCAGCGTCGCAAAAGCTTCTGCGCTGATACTTCCCGGTGTGGGCCATTACGGCGCACTGATGCGCGCGCTTGACCGAGATGGTTTGCGCCAATCGCTCATTGCAGCCCTCGAGCGCGGCGTGCCGTTCTTGGGAATTTGTTTGGGTTTACAGGCGCTGTTCCAAAAAAGTGAAGAAGCGCCCGACTTGCAGGGATTGCAAATTCTGCCGGGCTCTGTACGTGTCATTAGCGGTGCGGTGAAATTGCCCCACATGGGTTGGGATCAGGTGCAGAGCAAAGGTGCATCGCGGCTGCTGAACGGAATTGATTCCGGGGCATATTTTTATTTTGCTCACTCATACGCCGTGCCGCGTATAGGCGAAGACCTGACGCCGGAAACTCGGGCGACTTGTTCGTACGGCTTCGAATTCGTCGCGGTGACGGAAAAAGAAAACATCTTCGCAGTGCAATTCCACCCAGAAAAAAGTGGTGATGCCGGGCAGCGTGTACTTGAGAATTTTCTGCGGATCGCCGCATGAGTCTGGCGCACCGAATCATTCCCTGCCTGGATACTGACGGCGAGCGCGTGGTGAAGGGCGTGAACTTTGTGGCGTTGCGCGATGCCGGCGACCCTGTGGCGCTGGCGCGACGTTACAATTCGGAGGGCGCAGACGAGTTGGTAGTTCTGGACATCGCTGCATCGCGCGATCGACGGCCCACATTTCTTGAAACAATTCGCAAGGTTGCAACCGAATTGGCTATCCCACTGACAGCGGGCGGCGGCATTCGGACGCTGGACGACGCGCGTGCCGTGGTTCGCGCCGGAGCGGACAAAATAACGGTGAACACTGCCGCGGTCTTGCGGCCAGGATTGATTTCAGAATTGTCGGAGGAATTTGGCTCGCAAGCGGTGGTCTTGGCGATCGATGCAAAACGAGATATTGAATGCTGGCGAGTGATGACCACGGGAGGGCGGGTGTCCACTGATTTGGAGGCCATCTCCTGGGCTACAAAAGGCGCTGAGCTTGGCGCAGGCGAAATTCTCCTGACTTCGGTGGATCGCGACGGAACACAAAGTGGGTTCGACGTTGCTCTGACTGCGGCCATATCAAAAGAAGTTATGGTGCCGGTGATTGCTTCGGGCGGGGCCAGATGGCCGCAACATTTTGCAGAGATTTTTTGCGAAGGAGCAGCAGACGCGGCCTTGGCAGCCTCAATTTTTCATGACGCGATTCAAAGCATTCGGCCACTGAAGGAGTTTCTGGCCAGCCAGAACATTCAGGTTCGGCTGCCGTGCTAATTCCCTGCATCGATCTACAAAATGGACAGGCCGTGCAGTTGGTTCACGGGCGCGAGCGCGAACTGGCGATTGCCGATGTGCTCGGGGTGCTCGAGAAATTTAGAAGCTATGAGTGGCTGCACATCATCGATCTGGACGCGGCGATGGGAAAAACTTCCAATGCGAAGCTGACTCAGAAATTGTGCTTTACCGCACAGTCTTCATACGGGATGAAAGTTCGGATCGGGGGAGGAATTCGGTCTGTGGCGGACGCGGTGAAGGTCGCCGGGTGGAAGCCGGAACAAATCATTATGGGCAGTGCGGTGTTCCGTGGTGGAAAATTGAATCTAACGTTTCTCAAACGGTTGGTAAAAAAGATCGATCCTGCGAAGATTGTAATCGCACTGGATACCGCTAAAGGTCACATAACAACTCAGGGTTGGCGGAGCACGGTCGAACTTCGCGCGGAAGATGTTATTGCTCAGTTACAGCCCTTTTGTGCGGCGTTTCTTTGTACGGATGTCGATCGAGAAGGCACCATGAGTGGGGCCAATTTGAAATGGTTTCGGAGTCTGCGTAACGCCACCGATCATCCCGTTATTGCGGCGGGCGGAATTAAAACCAGGCGCGAAGTGTCGGCTCTAGGCAAAATGGGTATGGATGCAGCCGTGGGCATGGCGATGTACAAAAATATATTGCGCTAATTTTTCGGCCGACGAAATTGCAATTGTTGCGCGAAGTCTAGTTGAGAATAAAAACTAGCGCATATACGCGTCGGTAATATATTGCTGCACCATGCGCTGGGTATTAAAAAACGATCCGTTGATAGCGATGGCGTGTTGCATGACGCTGAGATAACGATAGCGCTCGTTATAAAACATAGGAATGATGACGCCATCCAACTTCGAGTAAAGCGATTCGGCGTCGGCTCTATTGTCGGTGACCAAATCGGGCGTAGCACGGCGCGCTTCCCCGATAGACCAACCGGTTACACCTTCGATGTGACCTTCGGACCACCAGCCATCGAGAATGCTGAGGCTGGGCACGCCGTTTAAAGCGGCCTTCATGCCGCTGGTTCCGGAAGCTTCTAGAGGAAATTGCGGAGTGTTGAGCCACAGATCCACACCAGCGGTTATCTTTCCACCCAAATCCATGTTGTAGTCATCGAGGAAAACGACTGGCACCGCTTTGCGCAAAGCTTTCTTGGCCTGAAAAATATGTTTGATGATGGATTTTCCGCCTGCATCGTGAGGATGGGCTTTGCCAGCGTAAACAATTTGAAACGGTCCGGAGTTTTTTGCGATCTGACGGAGGCGATCTAAGTCGGCGAGAATCAGATCGGCGCGCTTGTAACCGGTGGCGCGACGGGCAAAGCCGATGGTGAATTTCCCAGGGTCGAACTTAATGCCGGTTTTCTGCCGCACCACTTCCAGCAGTTCGTGCTTGGCGAGCAGATGGGCGGTCCAGACTTCTTCGGGCGGAAGGCCCAACGCTCCACGGAGACTGTAGTTGTCTTCGCGCCAGGTGGGAATGTAGCGATCGAAAATTTCTCGGAAGGAGGGAGAGGTCCATGTGCCGGCATGAACGCCATTGGTAATGGCTTCGATGGGTACGCCGGGAAACATCTGGCGCGAAGTCTCGCCGTGCTGTTTGGCGACGCCGTTCACGTATTTGCTCAGACTCAGCGCCAGATACGTCATGTTCAGGGAGGCGCCCGCGCGCGCGGCTTGTTGCAAATCCGGAAAGGCCTGCTCTGCCTGAAGCACGCGCTTCACGAGGTCGGCCGCCGAAGCGTCTTTCAAATCAAAAAGATCAGTTTGACGTGGGAATGCCCGGGTGAGGTACTCCATGGGAAATCGATCGTGACCGGCGGGAACGGGCGTGTGGGTGGTAAAAACACATTTGCAACGAACTTTTTCAATGTCCTCTGCGCGAATGGTGGTGCGTCCCGCTTGGGCCGCCTCGGCTTCCAGAAGTTCCAGCGATAACAGAGCGGCGTGGCCTTCGTTCATGTGATAACGCGTGAGTCCGTTGTGGCCCAAGGCTCGAAGCATGCGAACGCCACCGATGCCCAGAATAACTTCCTGACAAAGGCGGTAGTAAGGATCCCCGCCGTATAAACTTCCGGTGAGCGCGCGATCTGCGGGCGCATTGGAAGGCAAATCAGCATCCAGAAAAAAAATGGGCACTTTATATCCGCGCACGCCGATGGCTGAATAGCGCCAGCAGCGAAGTTCCACGCGGCGGTCCTCAAGCGGGATGGTTACGCGCGGTGCTTCTTCGTGCAGAAAGTCCTCTACACGCCATTCGACGGACTCCTCGGTTTGCGTGCCGTCCTCGGCGAGGCGCTGAGAAAAATATCCTTTGCGATAGAGCAGCGAAACCGCGACCATCGGCAAGCGAAGATCAGCAGCGGCGCGGATGGTGTCTCCAGCAAGGACACCGAGTCCGCCGCTGTAGGTCGGCATGGAATTCTCAAGCGCAATCTCCATGGAGAAATACGCAACCAATCGATCTTTAATGCACTCCATTCGATTCCTTCTTCCACAGCGGAAGATTAACGATTATTTATGTGGGAAAGCACGCATTGTCGGGCTACTTATTGTCGGGGAATCCGCCCGGGCAGGCAAGCGGTTGCGGGATAAATCTGCATGCCTGTTGCAGGGAAACACTATCCTGGAGTTAGTTGCTTCTAATCAACTCGACGAATTCGCCAGCGCTTCTGTTTCCTGTGCGGAGTAGCCAAGACCTTCGAGTATCTGGTTGGTATGTTCGCCCAAAAAGGGAGGGGCGAGCCGGTAACTTACCGGGGTGTCAGATAAACAGATCGGATTTGCGATGGTCTTAACTATTCCCAACATGGGGTGTTCCAGCTGGACGACGAGGCCGCGTGCCTTGGCTTGGAGATCGTTGAGAGCTTCTGATACGCCGTTGATTTTCGCGGCGGGAATGCCAGCGCTTGCAAAACGGTCGAGCCATTTGGCAGCCGATTTTTGGTTGAATGCTTCTTGGAGAATGGGAATCAACTCTGACCGGTGTTTGATGCGCTCAGCATTATTTTTAAATCTTGGGTCGCTGCGCAGATCGGTTGCGGTGTTGATGATGCTGGTGAATTTTTGCCACAGAGCGTCGGTGCCAACTCCGATAACAAAATAAACGCCGTCGCTGCCGGTGAACATTTCGTACGGGACGATGTTGGGGTGCGCATTTCCCCAGCGGCGGGGCGTAACGCCAGCGTTTAAGAAACTGCTGCCAGCATTGGCCAGCCAGGTCAATTGAGAATCGAACAGCGCCATGTCCAGGAACTGGCCTTGTCCGGTTTTCTCGCGGGCAAAAAGTGCCGCGAGAATTCCCATGGCGGCGTAAATTCCGCAGGTCATATCAGCGATGGCGATGGGATAACGCATGGGTCCGGAATTTTCGTCGCCGGTGAAACTCATGAGCCCAGCCTCCGCCTGGGCGAGGATGTCATACCCCGGTGAGCCGGCTTTTGGACCGGAAAAACCGTATCCGCTGATGCTGCAATAAATCACTCTTGGATGACGCTCACGGATAGTCGGAGCGTCGAGCCGTCGTTTTTGCAATGATTCGAAAGAGGGTTGATTCGTGATGAAAATATCCGCCGTAGCAATTAATTTATGGAGCGCTTCAAGTCCATTTGGTTGGTTGTAATCGAGCACGATGGAACGTTTGTTGCGATTGGTAGACAAAAAATAAGCCGACGTCTGGCCGACAAATGGCGGGCCCCATCCACGAGCCTGATCACCAATGCCGGGGCGCTCCACTTTAATTACGTCAGCACCCAGATCGCCAAGCAGCATTGCGCAGTACGGCCCGGCTAACGCCTCGGTCATTTCTACAACGCGAATACTATCTAAAACGCTTTTCACGACGTGAATTATAGCTGAGTCCGTTTCGATCGTTCATGGATCAATCGAATCTTTGCTGACGGCGTGTTTCACTCCGGTACATGGGGATCGCGGAATGGCGGGGCCCAACTTACGTCCCAGGCAGGGTGAACCATCGGATTTGTGGCCGCGATAAGATGGAAATTCCCTAAGATATTTTTCGTGGAAGGATTCCACGCCACGGTTTGTGAAAACTGTACTTTCGTCTTGACCTTCACGTATTCGAACGTTAGCCTTACGCACAATCCGTTCAGAAGGGGTTGGTTCTGCGGCAAGAAGATAGTTCTTCATCCGTTTCCCTCTCGTGCGCCAATGATGCTCTGTCACTCCAACGGAGTTCCGTCTTGGGAATTTTCCTTCGCGTCGCTCGAGTGGTTCTGCGTTTCGCGTTTATCGCTTTGATTATTTCTGCTTGGGCAATATTCAACGTTTGTTGCCAGGCATCCGTGCGCAAAATTATTTTTGATACCGACCCTGGAACCGACGATGCCATGGCACTGATGCTGGCGCTGAATTCGCCGGAACTTGATGTTCGCGCAATAACCGTGGTGCCCGGCAACGTTACTGCCGAGCAGGGCCTGGAGAACGCCCTGCGCATGGTTTCACTGGCTAATCGTTGCGACATCCCGGTTGCGGGAGGCGCGCGGCATCCGCTGTTTCAAAAATTAATTACCGCGGAATTCTGGCACGGAAAAAATGGGCTGGCCAATATCGAATTGCCGCGCAGTAAATGCAAAGCGGACCCGCGTTTTGCGCCCGACCTAATCATTGAATTAATTCACGCGTCACCGTACGAGATCACGCTGGTGCCGGTAGGACCGCTGACCAATATTGCGTTAGCGGTAGAAAAAGATCCCTCCATCGTGCCGCTCATCAAAGAGGTAATCCTGATGGGCGGGTCGATCAAAGGCGGAAATGTAAACGCGGCTGCGGAAGCTAACATTTATAACGATCCGGAAGCGGCGCAAATTGTGTTTCAGGCGGGCTGGCCGCTGACCATGGTGGGCCTGGATGTGGGGGACAAAACGCTGTTGGGCCATAAGCAATTGGACCAATTGGCGAGCACGCACGGGCCGGTCAACGATTTCATTTATGGAGTGGCCAAGTTTCTGGTGGAGCTTTCTGAAAAATTCGGCGACAGCGGTACGCCGATGTACGATCCGCTGGCGGTGGGTGTGGCCATTGACTCGACGCTGGTCACGGCGCCCGCGATGCATGTAGATGTCGAAACCCGGGGCGAATACACGCGTGGTGAAACAGTTGCCAACCGTCGCAATGAAATTGAGCGCAACGTTCTGCATGGAGACCGTTACATAATCGAAGGGGTCGATAAAGTAGAGCCCAACGCCAAAGTATGTATCGAAGTGCACGCCGAGCGGTTTTTTAAACTATTTATTTCGCGCATTCAGGGCAAATGACGCGCTTGCAGGCGAGCGCGAGACCGTGGGACCTGCAACCTTCGTGAGAACGTCGGTTCTAAATGAAATCAGCAATCGGGGAACGACGGCGCTTCCTTACGGGCTTGGCAGGGTCACTGGCGATTTTGCCGCTGGCTCGCCCATTGGCTTCGTCCTTAAGAAAGAATTCAATTACTCTCGCGAAGGAAAATCCTGTGCGCTGGCCCATTTTGAGCGGTAGCCCGGTTCTGGATAGCCTACGACCGGTAATTGAGAATTCTCGGGACGTACGCACCAATGTGGACAAGATTGCCGAGGTCGCCGGCTGGATGGGATATGAAGAATTGCCCCTTCCGGAGTTCACGCTTCCCTTTGGTGTCGGCGCGGGCGACCCGAATGAAGCGATCGATTTTATACTGGTCGCTGACTGCATCGATACGGCGTTCACCGATTTCTCCACGCACGAGAAATTTCAGGTGGATTTTGCCGGGCAGCATTGGTCGGACTCGGAGGCCGAGTTCACTTGCCTCAAACGAGCGCTAGACGCGGGAAAACCGATCCTCGACGGCAAATATCTGGCTAAACTTCCCCGCGCGGAGCTTGATGATATTTTTGCCGGCAATATTAAAATGCCCATGCTGGACGAAAAACTCGCCGTGCTGCATCAAGTCGGCGCGGTGCTGGCGGAAAAATACGATGGGCGCTTCCACAAGTTTGTGCAGGCGTGCTCGCCGCGACTGTATGACCGGGGAAACGGGCTCATCGAACGAATGGTAAAGGAGTTCTCGCGTTTTAATGACGTCAGCGACTTTGAGGGGCACGAAATAAAATTCTACAAATTGGCACAACTGGGCGTGTGGATGTTGTACTCGACGCTGCACAAGTCGGGAAAATTTCGCCTGGATGATGCGGAAAAAATGACGGCGTTCGCGGATTACATTGTTCCCGTAGCGCTGCGATTGATGGGCGTAACGTCCTACTCGCAGGAATTGGAAACGGCGATTAACACGCATCAATTGATAGCGCGGGATTCACGCCGCGAAATTGAAATTCGCGCACATTGTCTGTACGCCACGGCTTTGCTTGCGGAAGAGGTCAACAAGGTTCGTGGTCCGAAGGAGCAGGTGATCATTCCACAAATCGATGCACGGCTTTGGACCCACTACCACACCACTTCATGGCCTCACCATTTGACGCCGACGATCATGTATTAAGGTGGTGTGGAAAATAAGTGTGGCCTGCCGGAAAGGAAATATTTTCATGACCTATAGGAAATGGTTCTTGCGCTGTGGCGTGCTCGCGGTGCTGGCAGGGGGTCTCCAATTCCCTTTTCAATGTCCTTCACGCGCACAAGCAAAACGCAAAGTCATCATCGATCAAGACTGTGCCGGGCCAGGCGGCACGGACATGCAGGCTGTTCTCGCATTGGTCAATTCTCCGGAGACTGAGGTCCTGGGAATAACGGTGCTCACTGGCGACGCCTGGCGCGATGAGGAAGTCCAGCACACTCTGCGACTGCTGGAAATAATCGGGCGCACGGATATTCCGGTGGTCCCTGGCGCAACTTTCCCACTGGTGAACAGCAAAGAGTATATCGCCAAGTGGGAAAAACTTTATGGCAAAGTGGTCTACCAGGGCGCATGGAATTATGCGAAGCATAATCCGGTGCATGGCCCTTACGAGCTTCCGCCCATGCCTGAGGGCGCGCCGACGACACGCCCTTCCACCGAAGATGCCGCGCACTTCATGGTGCGCCTCGTGAATAAATATCCGCACGAAGTCACCATTTACGCCGCGGGTCCAATGACGGACCTGGCGCTGGCAATCGCGCTTGATGCACATTTCGCTGAGCTTACAAAAGAATTGATCGTAATGGGCGGCAGTATTAATCCACGCACGGACGATCCGGAGTTCAGCCTGACGCCGCGACGGGAATTTAATTTCTGGATGGATCCAGAAGCGTCGCAGGCAGTTCTTCATGCACACTGGCCGCGCATGGTACTTACGACCGTAGATATTTCCGTCCAGACGCGCATGGAAAAGAGCTTAATCGCGGAGGTGGCCAAGACTCAGACGCCCGGAGCACAGTATGTAGTGAAGTATGCGGAGGCCAATTATCTATGGGATGAGTTAGCCGCGGTGGCGTGGCTGGACCCGAGCTTCATCACTAAGTGGCAAAAACTTTACATCGATGTGGACACCAGTCACGGAGCGTCTTACGGCGATACGCTGGCCTGGGCGCCCGGACAGCAACCGGGAATGGGCGAACAGTTGGTAGAAGTGCAAAAAGATTTTGACAAAGGAAAGTTTTACAAGGAATACGTAGAGCTCTTGTCTCGTCCGACACCTAGGCCCGCTGCAAACACTGCGAAATAATCTGGCTTCAGATACGACGAGTGCAAGTTTGGCGGCTAGCGGTCGTAAAAATGTGCGGTTACGCTGCCCTTTGCGTTGCGGCTTGTGCTATCGTTCCGGCGTTTGCGACGCACCCGATTATCCCCCAAGGAGAAATATGGCAGAGCCCACAAAAGTTGTTGGAATAGGAAGCTGCGGTGTGGATTACTTTGCGATTGTGCCGCGCCTGCTTGGGCCGGAAGAAAAAATCAACGCGGATCGCCTGGAGATTCACGCTGGCGGGGTGACGGGGAACAATCTCACGCAGGTTGGGCGCCTGGGAATTTCGGCAGGCTGGCTGGGCCTGATTGGCGACGATGACAGCGGACGGCTGATCACTAAAGCGTTTGCGGACGATGGGCTCGATCTTTCGGGAATTGAAACGATCAAAGGAGAACAGTCCACGTTTGTCTGGATTCCCGTGGATTCACAAGGCGAGCGCTGCATTTACATGTTTCCTAACGTCAACGGCAAGCTCTCCGCGGAGCAAGTACACAGGCTATTTTCTTCGCAGATCACACAGGCCCGGCACTTTCACACGGAAGCCTCGCAATTACCCTTGCCGCCCGTGAAAGAGGGGATGCAGATCGCGCGCGCCGCGGGTGTGCGAGTGATATTCGATCTGGATGTGGCGCCAAGTTATTTTGCTCAAGCAAAACTAGGGAGCAAAGACGAGCTGATTGAGGCGTTGCGCCTGGTCGATGTGTTAAAACCATGTAAAGCTGCCGCGCGGGAGATCACCGGAGAAACGGATTACGAGAAAATGGCGACGAAACTTCTGGGGCTCGGTCCCAAAATTGTGGCGCTAACGATGGGAGCGGATGGCTGCTTAATCGCCGGCGGAAATGAGATGGTGCACGTTCCGCCTTTCAAGGTGGCTTGTACCGATTCCACTGGAGCCGGAGATGCGTTCATGGGCGGTTTGTCTTACGGTTTGCTCCAAGAGTGGGACTATCAGCGCGTGGGAACTTTCGCGAATGCTTGCGCGGCGATTTGCTGCACCAAGGTTGGTGCGCGATCAATGGGCAGACGCGATGACGTGATGGCACTTATCCGGTCGCAACGCCAGGCCGAAGCTTCGGCATTCTAGCAGCGTCATATCTAATGCACCGAAATGTAAGGCACGAGTTGAGGCAGGAGTATACCAATGTTTGTGCCCCATAGCTTCGTTATCGCCTTGATTATGATGATCGCCAGCGCGGTGTGCTGGGGCTCGTGGGCGAACACTTATAAAGGCGTCAAAAATTATCGGTTTGAACTTTTTTATTGGGATTATGCGCTGGGAATTTTTTTGATTTCATTGGTGTTGGCATTCACGATGGGGAGTACGGCGGACGATCCATCGCGTTTTCTCGGCAACGTTCACAACGCTGACAATTCGAACATCGCGTCCACCATGTTTGCCGGGGTCATTTTCAATCTTGCGAATCTGCTGCTGGTGGCCGCGATTGATATGGCAGGACTGGCCATCGCTTTTCCGGTGGCCATTGGAATCGCCTTAGTCGTCGGGGTGGTGTCCAGTTACATTCTTCAGCCGAAAGGTCACGCGGGCCTGCTGGCTGCGGGAGTTGTGTGCGCTTTGGTGGCGGTAATACTGGACGGAAAAGCTTACGGGAGTTTGCCGACCGCCAACCGCGCGATCAGCAGAAAAAGCATCGTTACGTGCGTGGTATCGGGGATTTTGATGGGCGTGTGGGCGCCATTTGTTACGCGCTCCATGACGCATGGAAATACGCTGGGACCTTACAGCGTAGCTGTATTCTTGACGTTCGGCGCGCTGCTCTCTTGTTTCGTGTGGAACGTTTATTTCATGAAGCATCCCCTGGTTGGCCAGCCGGTAAACGTTTCGGAATTTGTTCGAGGGCCGGCCTCGGGTCATGTTCTTGGTTTGCTGGGTGGTTGTATCTGGGGAATTGGTACGGTGTTCAATCTGGTGGCTGCGAATTTTACCGGCGTAGCCATTTCCTATGCCATTGGTCAGTCCGCGCCGATGGTTGCCGCGCTTTGGGGCGTGTTGGCCTGGAAAGAATTTCGCGGCGCAAACCGTCAGGCTTATGTTTATCTGGCTGGCATGTTTGTGTTTTATCTCCTCTCCATCCTAGTTATCTCCTACGCAAATACCGCGAGCTGATTTGCTTTCTAGATGTTGACTCCCAGGGCTGTGATTCCCCCGGGTTTGGCTGTGCCCGGACGCTAAGAATAATGGTTGAGGTTGGTCCGCGTTGCGGGCCTTGGAGCGCTCCAGGCTAGTTTGGGATGTCGTTTCTAAGTACATTAGGTGGGCAATTCGGACAATCCAGGAAATTCAGGCGTTCCGGGTGTCATATCGGCCCGAGTCTATGGGGCTGTGTTCCGTTTTGGCAATTTCTCCCAAGCGAGGGAGTCAATCACCTCCGGGTGGACCAGGCGGGGCCTGTCCGTTGCTGGGACGCCAAATCCCATTTTCGTTGCGTTTCCGTCGCAGCCTGGAATGACGCGCTTGCAGCCAGTTGATTCTATTGCCCTTAGTCGCCTCCCAAAGGCCCGGCAGTTGCGTTCCTAGAGGTATCAAACTTTATGGATATTCAACGTCCCTCTAACGCTCGCGCCAAAAAGATTCGCCGCATTCTCTACGCCACGGTCGCGGTTCTGCTCATTGCAGGCGTGACATACGGACTCTCTCGTTTGCGTCCGGCAGCGCCTTCCGTCGACCGCGCCACCGTTTGGACCGATGAGGTGAAGCGTGGCCCGATGCTTAGAGAAGTTCGCGGCCTCGGCACCCTGGTTCCCGAAGAGATTCGCTGGATTCCGGCACAAACGGAATCGCGCGTGGAACGCATCGTGGTCCGCCCGGGCGCCATCGTGAAACCCGACACCATCATTCTTGAATTGAGCAATCCCTCGTTGCAGCGAGATGCTCTCGATGCGGAGTATCAACTCAAGGGAGCGGAGGCCGATTACGAAAACCTGAAGGTGCAGGTGAATAGCGAACTGCTCAATCAGAAAGCCCAGGCCGCCTCGGTGCGCAGTGAATACGAACAAGCGCATTTGCAACACGACGTGGACGACAAGCTCCATCAGGAGGGTCTGGGCGCCGATGTCACCGCGAAACTTTCCAAGGTAAAAGATGAGCAGTTGGCCATTCGCGCGCAGCTGGAAGATCAGCGCACGCTTATCGCCAACGACTCGGCGGTGGCAAGACTTGCGGCACAGCGGGCGCACGTCGATCAGCAGCGCGCGCTATACCAACTGCGCCGTAGCGAACTAGAAGCGTTGCATGTGCGCGCGGGCATTGATGGAGTGCTGCAACTGCTGCCGGTGGATGTTGGGCAGCACGTCACACCCGGAACGAACCTGGCGCGTGTTGCCGATCCCAAGAAACTGAAGGCGGAAATCAAGATCGCGGAAACGCAGGCCAAAGACGCAATGATCGGCCAAAAAGCCACCATTGACACTCGGAATGGCATAGTTTCCGGCCACGTTTCGCGCATAGATCCATCGGTGCAGAACGGCACAGTGACGGTGGATGTCGCCATCGACCAGCCGCTTCCCCAAGGGGCGCGTCCGGACCTGAGCGTCGATGGCACCATCGAAATCGAAAATCTCAAAGACGTACTATTCGTGGGGCGGCCCGTTCACGGACAGTCGGACAGCACCGTGGGGATTTTCAAGTTGGATGATGACGGAACGGAGGCTACGCGCGTCAATGTGAAGTTGGGGCGCAGCTCGGTGAACACCATCGAGATCGTTTCGGGCTTAAGAGTCGGAGACAAAGTGATTCTCTCCGATATGTCCGCGTGGGATAACTTCGATCGCATCCGTTTGAAATAGTGAGTTAGTTCGTTCGGGAGCTCTGACGGTGCACACGTTCTGGCAAGATGTCCGATACGGCCTGCGCATGCTCGGGAAAAATCCGGGTTTTGCCAGCGTTGCGATCCTTACGCTGGCACTGGGTATTGGCGCCAATACCGCGATTTTTTCTCTCATGAACCAGATTATGCTGCGACGCTTACCGGTGATGAATCCCGATGAGCTGGTCCTCTTGCGTTCTCCGGGTCGCGGCGAGGGCCATGTCTGGAGTGACGGCGACGCCGCGCAGTCGTTTTCTTACCCGGCCTATAAGGGATTGCGCGACTGCACCGCGGTGGCCGGAATGCTCGCGCGTTTTGCGTTTGATGCCAGTATCGCTAGCCATGGGCAAACCGAACGTGGGCTCGGAGAACTTGTTTCTGGAAATTATTTTGACGTTCTAGGGGTGCGGCCCGCTTTTGGGCGGCTGTTCACTACCGACGATGACCGCGTACAGGGCGGGCATCCCTTCGTAGTCTTACGCCACGCTTACTGGATGCAGCATTTCGGTGGGGATCCCGGAATTTTGAATCAGACTTTGCTAGTCAATAACACGGCACTTACGGTAATCGGCGTGGCCCAAAAGGGCTTTGATGGCATCCAGGTTGGGCAGACCCCGGACATTTTCGTGCCCATGATGATGAAGCCTCAGATGACCCCCAACAGGAACGGTCTGGATGACTGGAACGACGCGTGGCTGGCGATTTTGGCCCGACGGAAGCACGGGCTTTCATGGACACAAACTGAGGCGGCGTTGACTGCGACGTATCGTCCATTGCTCGAACAACAACTTGCAACCATAAAGAACTGGGATCAAAAGAAGCGTGCGCTCTTTCTCGATAAGAAAATATTTCTGCTACCCGGCGCAAGTGGCAGGCGAACGGTGCAAACCGACAGCGGACCTGCTCTGCTTACTTTGTTTGCGCTGGTGGCTTTGGTTTTGCTGATCGCTTGTACCAATGTGGCAAATCTTTTATTGGCGCAAGGCGCATCGCGCCAACGTGAGTTCGCCATTCGGACCGCCATGGGCGCAAGCCGCGGTCGCATGATTCGCCAGTTAGTGATCGAAAGTTTGCTTTGCGCAGCGGCTGGCGGCGTCCTGGGATTGTTCGTGGGTCTGTGGCTAATGAACATTCTGACCCCAGAAGTGGTGGCCTCGGGCGTCTCCGGTCTCTCGGCGAAGCTGAACGGCACCGTTCTGGCCTTCGCGAGCGGAACGACTCTTTTGGCAGGAGTTCTTTTCGGACTGATTCCCGCGTGGCGCGTAACGCGCAGCAGTGTGACGCAGACTCTTAAAGACCAGGGTTCCACCGGTTCCGCGGCGATGTCTCACGTACGCTTTCGCAAGTTTCTTGTCGCCGGTCAGGTGGCGTTTACCTTATTGCTACTAGCGGGAGCTTGCCTTTTCACCAAGACGCTGTGGAATCTGCGGAGCCAGAGCCTCGGTCTGGACACTACGAGTGTGATTACGTTTTCTATTTCACCGGCGCTGAATGGTTACGACACGCTTCGCAGCGTCGCGCTAATCGACCAGATGCGTGAGCGTTTTGCGGCGCTACCCGGGGTCAAAGTGGTAGGTTCCTCGGAGATTTCCACTCTGACAGGCTCGGATATGGGCGCGAATATCACCGTCGAGGGTCCGCAACAACGGTCCGAGGATCAGGAACACGTCCTGTATGACGCTGTAAGCCCGCAATATTTTTCTGCTATCGGAGTACCGCTCGTCGCTGGCCGCGAATTCAATTCCGGGGATACGGGGACGGCCGAAAAAGTAGCGATTATCAACCAGGCCATGGCCAAGCATTTTTTTCCTAAGCGCGAACCGGTGGGGTCCCACTTGGCCTTTGGGGCCGGGGATGCGATTAAACCAAACATTCTGATCGTCGGGGTAGTAAAGGATAACAAGCAGGTTCACGTTCGCAGCGAAATGGGGCCCTACGTCTTCCTGCCGTATGCGCAGCGGGAAAGATTGAACGGCATGACCTTTTATGTCCGCACGCGGCAAGATCCGCTGCTCGTCGCTGACGAATTGCGCGACAGCGTTCGCGAGCTGAATCCCAATTTGCCGGTCTACGACCTGAAAACGTTTCAACGTGTGGTGGATGAGGACTTGCTCGCCGAACGCCTCATCGCCGGATTATCCGCAAGCTTCGGCGTTTTGGCGGCGCTGTTAGCAGCCATGGGTATTTATGGCGTGCTCGCCTATCTGGTCATCCAACGCACCCGCGAGATTGGGATTCGGATCGCCCTGGGGGCCGCCACTGGGCAGGTTCGAACGCTCATTTTCAAGGAAATGGGCTACATGGTCGCCGCCGGGGCGCTGGTGGGATTGCCGGTGGCCTACGCATTGGCGCGAGTGAGCGAATCCCTGCTCTATGGGGTGCGCGCTAACAATATCGTGATCTATCTAGTGGCTTTAAGTGTGATCGCGGTGATTGCGGCCGCGGCCTGCTATCTCCCGGTGCGGCGGGCTACGCAAGTCGACCCCCTGGTGGCCCTGCGTTATGAATAGCGGCGGAACTAAATCGGACCTAATTCGTATCAACTGGTGCGCACGAGCTTGAAGGAGAAAACATGATGGAATCAAACGGCACCCTGATCAAGATGGAAGGCGTGAAGAAGGTTTTCTACACCGATGAAGTCGAGACTCACGCGCTTTCGGAAATTCACCTGGAGATCCAGAAAGGCCAGTATATTTCTATTGCCGGACCGTCAGGCTGTGGCAAGTCCACGCTCCTTTCTATTCTGGGGCTACTGGATTCGCCTACCGAAGGCAATTATTGGCTCAACGGCCAGCCGGTTTCGAAGCTGACCATCAGCGAGCGGACTCGCATTCGTAACCGCGAAATTGGGTTCATCTTTCAGGCCTTCAACCTTATTGGCGATCTCACGGTCTACGAAAACGTCGAGCTGCCGCTGACTTATCGCGGCACGGGCACGGCCGAACGCAAGCAAAAAGTCCAGCGCGCGCTAGAGCGGGTGGGCATGGCGCACCGCCTGCGTCACTACCCTTCTCAACTGTCTGGAGGTCAGCAGCAGCGCGTCGCGGTGGCGCGTGCGCTGGTTGGCGATCCTCTAATTTTGATGGCGGACGAGCCCACCGGAAACCTGGACTCCAAGAATGGCGAAGCGGTAATGGAATTGTTGCGCGACCTGCATCGCAACGGCGCCACCATCTGCATGGTTACACACGACGAGCGCTACGCGAACTTTGCCGAGCGCAACATTCATTTGTTTGATGGACGCATCGTGGACGAAACCCGGGAAGTCAGCGTGGGCGCGTAATATCTTTTAGGCCAAGCATTGTTTGCTACCGAGGCATTGGTTCATGGACACCGTTCTGCAAGATATGCGTTATGCCTTACGCATGCTTTGGAAGCATCGCTTCGCAACCTTAGTTTGCGCTGGCGCGCTGGCCCTCGGTATGGGCGCCAACAGCGCGATCTTCAGCATGGCGGAAGCCTTCCTGTTGCATCCCGTTGCGCTGGATGAGGTCAATCGACTCGTAGCGGTAGTGAATTCGAAACCGCGTCAAAATATCGAAAAGACTGCTGTCGCTCCCGCCACCTATCTCGAATGGCAAGAGCAATCGCGCTCCTTTGACCGGCTCGGAGCCTATTCCTATGACGGCGTAAACTTTACCGGCGACGGCACGCCGCAAAAAATTCAGGATTTTCTCATAACTCCAAACTTTTTCTCGACGCTCGGCGTGCAGCCACACCTTGGCCGCGATTTTCTTTTAGAAGAAGGAGAGCCCGGTAAAAATCAGGAGCTCATTCTGAGTTACGGGCTCTGGGAACGCCGCTACGGCGCAGATCCCAAGATTCTGGGAAAGGTTGTGAAGGTAGACGGGAAACCGTTCACCATTGTCGGCGTCATGGGGAAGGGCTTTGACTTTCCTATAAGCGCGGAGGCCTGGTTGCCCATGGCTTTCGACGCAAGACAGCGTGTCGAACGCGACAATCGTTCCTTATGGCCAATCGGTCATTTGAGGGACGGGGTTTCCTTTGAGCAAATTAATGCGGAAATGCTGACCATCGCGCAGCATCAAGCGGCCGCTTATCCCGACGCGTATAAAGATTGGCAACTTCGCGTCATGCCGCTCGGCGAATTCGCTACCGGCGATCTCACCCGCCAATACACTTTGCTGCTGCTTGGCGCGGTTGGTTTTGTATTGTTGATTGCTTGCGCGGACGTCGCCAATGTCCAATTTGCTCGGGTGTCCGGGCGGCAGAAGGAACTCGCCGTGCGCGCGGCGATGGGTGCGAGTCGCACGCGCATCGTTCGCCAGTTGCTGGTTGAGAGCGTGATGCTGTCGCTTTTCGGGGCGGCGATCGGAATTTTCCTGGCGCAGTGGATGCTGAGCGTGATCCTTTCACATATGCCACCGGACATCGCGCGGTACATTGCAGGCTGGAAGACCATTCGCCTCGATTTTGGCGCGTTCCTTTTTACCTTTGCTGTGGCGCTGGCGAGTGGCCTGCTTTCAGGCATCGCGCCGTCACTCATGAGTTCGCGCACCAATATTTCGGAAACCCTGAAGGAAAGCGGGCGCGGCGCGTCGTCTGGACGCGCCCGGCACCGGTTGCGGAGTGTTTTGGTGGTTGCGGAGGTCTCGCTATCACTGGTGTTGCTGGTCGGCGCCGGCTTACTGGTAAAAGGTTTTAATGCACTGCTCACGGTGAATCAGCAATATCGCCCGGAATCACTGTTGACGTTGAATCTGGATTTGCCGCAATTGCAATATTCGCAGAGGTCTGCGCGTGTCACGTTTCACGATCGGCTTTTGCAAAACCTTTCCTCCATTCCACAAGTTCAATCTGCGGCGCTGGCCACGACCGTCCCGTACGGAAATGGCGGGGGCACGGACGCGGAACGCTTCCTGATAGAAGGTCGACCTGTCCAACAGCGCGAAGAGTCGCGTACCGCCATTATGGAGACGGTTTCGCCCAACTATTTTGCGGTGATGAGTATCGGCTTGAGGGATGGCCGAACATTTACCGACTCTGACAGCAACGGCACGCAGCCGGTCGCAGTAATCAGCCGAAGTCTCGCCAGTCGCCATTTTCCAGGTGAGCATCCGCTAGGTAAAAAGATTCGGGTGGCAGGCTACAAGCCGGATACATGGTTGACGGTGGTCGGCGTTGTGGACGACGTACGTTATAACTGGATACAGAAAGACGCTCTACCCACGCTGTACAGGCCATATCGTCAGAATCCCACTTTCTACACCACCGTGGTTTTACGCACCGATGATGCTCCGTCAAAATTTACTTCTGCGGTGCGCAGCAAAATCGCGGCTATAGATCCGGATCTGCCGATTTATGAGGTGAAGCCGCTTAATCAGGTCATTACTGAATCTATTGTGGGTATATCTTACGTGGCTGCCATGATGGCGGGCATTGGAATAATCGCGCTGGTGCTGGCCTCCGTGGGAGTGTACGGAGTAATGTCTTATTCGGTTAGCGAACGCACGCACGAGATGGGGATTCGAATGGCCATGGGCGCATCGGAAGGCGCGATCAATCGCCTGGTGGTGGGTAACGGAATGCTTCTCACTGGTATTGGCATCGCTATCGGCCTGCCGTTGGCGTTCGGCCTGGCGCGCGCGCTATCAAGCCTGCTTTTCGGGGTGTCGGCGGCCGATCCTTTTGCTTTTATCGGACTGCCGTTGATTCTCGGCGGTGTCGCGTTTTTGGCCTCTTATCTTCCCGCTCGCCGCGCCGTGCGCATCGATCCATTGACGGCTCTTCGGTATGAATGAAACAATTTTGTTTTTGTCGCTATGCGAAATGCGAAATGCGCGTTGCGGCTAGCGGCGATCGTGGAGTGCGACAGAGGAGCGACGTGGAACCGTTAATCCAGTTTAGAAATCTTGAAAAGTCTTACGATGCCGGGGGCAGCAAATTTTTTGTGTTGCGTCGTATTAACCTGGCAATTCAACCGGGCGAATTTGTAACCATTATGGGCCCTTCGGGCGCCGGAAAATCCACGTTACTCAGCATTATTGGGATGCTGGACAGCGCGTGGACCGGGGAGTATTTCTTTCTCGGGGAGGCGGTACACCAACTAACTAACAAGAAACGTAATGAACTGCATAAGGCTAATATTGGGTTTGTTTTCCAGAGCTATCACCTGATCGACAATTTAACGGTGTTTGAAAACCTGGAGGTCCCGCTCTCGTATAAGAATGTTCCTCATAAGGAACGGGTGAGCCTGGTGTGCGATGCGCTGGACCGGTTTCATATTGTAGGAAAAAAGGATTTGTTTCCCAACCAGCTTTCCGGAGGCCAGCAGCAGCTCGTTGGCGTTGCTCGTGCGGTTATATTGAAACCAAAATTGCTGCTCGCCGACGAGCCTACTGGCAATCTTCATTCCGCGCAGGGCGATGAAATCATGCAGCTTTTCAAAAAGTTGAACGACGCGGGCACCACCATCATTCAGGTCACCCATTCGGAGCGCAACGCTGCCTACGGTAACCGCATCGTGCAACTGAAAGATGGCTGGGTTGTAAATGAGAGTGCCGCCGCAACAGTTCAATCGGCATAACTTTTGTAAGAACTTTTAATTGTGCGATGCAGGCCAGCTATGTCAACCCTCGCGTTCTTGGCACTCAATAGCGAAATTGGAATAAACTTCTCCGTCAAATGAAATCTGCCGCCAACCAGTCCTATCGCGTCTTGCTGGCCGACGATCAATCTGACATTCGCGATGCTTTGCGCTTATTGCTGAAGCGCGAAGGGTACGAAACGCACGGGGCAGCCTCACCCGCCGATGCCCTCGCGGCCATCGAGTCGCGCGAATTCGATGCCGTGCTTATGGATTTGAATTACGCGCGCGACACCACTTCCGGGCAGGAAGGCCTTGACCTGCTCACCCGCATACAAATGCTGGACAGCACGCTGCCGGTCGTGGTGATGACAGCGTGGAGCAGCGTGGAGATTGCGGTCGAAGCCATGCGGCGGGGCGCGCGCGACTTCGTGCAAAAGCCCTGGGAGAATATGCGCCTGCTCTCGATTATTCGCACGCAAATTGATTTGCGCCAGGCATTGAGGCAAGCTTCGCGCCTGGAAGCGGAAAACCGGCTGCTGCGCGCCGAATCACGCCCGACTTTTCTCGCCAAATCTCCTGCGATGACACCGGTTCTGGACCTGGTCGCGCGCATCGGGCCATCCGACGCAAACGTGTTGATCACCGGCGAGCACGGGACAGGCAAAGAAGTTGTGGCGCGAACGCTGCATGCGCTATCTAACCGGGCTTCCAAATCCATGGTCACCGTGAACGCTGGAGGGCTTTCCGAAGGGGTGTTCGAAAGCGAGCTTTTTGGTCACGTAAAAGGCGCGTTTACAGATGCGCGATCCGATCGCGTAGGACGTTTCGAACTTGCTGACGGAGGGACTCTTTTCCTGGACGAAATTGCCAACGTGCCACTCAATCTTCAAGCCAAGTTGCTGCGGGTTCTGGAAACGGGGGAGCTTGAACGCGTAGGGTCATCGGCCACCCGGCGCGTCGATGTTCGTGTTCTGGCGGCTACCAATGTGGACGTGAACTCCGAAGCCGCCGCCGGGCGCTTTCGGCAGGACCTGCTCTTCCGCTTGAACACCATCGAGATCTTTATCCCGCCGCTGCGGGAACGCCGCGAAGACATTGACCTGCTGGCGCACCACTTCGTTCAAGGATATTCACAGCGTTATCGCAAAAATATAGCTGGCTTCGACACCGCCGCCACCGCCGCACTGCATGAACATCTGTGGCCCGGCAACGTGCGCGAACTAGACCACGCGGTCGAGCGCGGTGTGCTGCTTTCTTCCGGGCCGCTGGTTCGCGCCGCTGACCTGGGCTTGCGAGCTCAAGCATCGACGGCTGCCGCGCGGCTCGAGGAGATGCCCCTGGATGAAGTGGAGCGGCACCTTATCCGGCGCACACTGGCGCGCCACGACGGCAACGTGAGCCAGGCGGCCAAGGCGCTAGGACTGAGCCGTAGCGCGTTGTATCGTCGTTTACAGAAACACGAATTAGGATGAAGCGCCTCACCTACGAACGCCGTATTCAGCTTCTGGCGCTCGCTGCAGGTCTTCCCGGTTCCTTCATCGCGCTGATTTTGCTGTGGACGGGGTCGTACTCGTCAGGGTCGGCGTGGACACTTACATTTCTCATCCTTAGTTTGTGGCTTGGCTTCGCGCTTTCTCTGCGACACCGAGTGGTGTTCTCTTTACAGACTTTGTCCAACCTCCTGGCAGCCATGCGCGAAGAAGATTTCTCTATTCGCGCACGGGGCGCTCGACCTGACGATGCCATGGGTGAAGTGATGATCGAGGTCAATGCTCTCAGCACGATGCTGCGAGAGCAGCGCTTAGGCGCAATGGAAGCTACTGGCCTGCTTCGCACCATCATCGAAGAAATAGATTTGGCTATTTTTACCTTCGATCATGAAGCCAAGCTCCGGCTGGCAAACCGCGCCGGCGAACGATTGCTGATGCGCCCACTGGAACGCCTCCTGGGTTCCACGGCGGTGGAATTGGGGCTCGAGGGATGTCTGAGCGGAGAATCCGCGCGAACCATGGAGCTGGCTTTTCCCGGGGCATCGGGGCGCTGGAGCATGAGACGGGGGTCCTTCCGGCAGGGTGGTTTGCCACATCAACTTGTGGTGCTTAGCGACCTGAGCCGCACACTGCGGGATGAAGAACGCCAGGCCTGGCAGCGTCTGATTCGCGTCCTCGGGCATGAGCTCAATAACTCGCTCGCCCCTATCCAATCGGTTGCTCAGGGGTTGGAAAGCGGATTGAACAGGGCCAATCAGTTACCGGAATTGCGGACTGGGCCGGCAGCGCCGATTCTCGAAGATCTGCATGACGGCTTGGCCATCATTCGTTCCCGCACAGAAGCACTCGGGCGTTTTATGGCTGCCTATTCGCGCCTCGCCAGGCTTCCAAAACCTAAACATTTGCCAGTGCCCGTTGCTGACTGGGTGCATCGCACCGCTAAGCTAGAGACGCGCGTGAAAGTTTGTATCAAAGAAGGACCTCGAGCCATCATCTCCGCGGACGTCGATCAATTGGAGCAGCTGCTGATCAACCTTATTCGCAATGCGGCCGACGCTTCATTGGAAACCAACGGCGGGGTGCAAGTTGGCTGGTTATTGCAGGGATCGCAAGTGGAAGTCTGGGTGATCGATGATGGCCCCGGCATTCCTAATACCGCAAATCTTTTCGTACCATTTTTCACCACCAAACCGGCGGGCTCCGGAATAGGCTTGGTTCTCAGCAGGCAAATCGCGGAGGCTCATGGCGGCCAGCTAACTCTCGAAAATCGAGTTGGCGTTCGCGGTTGTGAGGCCCGCTTGCGCTTGCCGTTCTAGTACCGTTCGCTGATCGAGCTTTTAAATTCTTCGTGTAATTGCCCACCTTCTATCCACCTGTCCTGGTGCAGGTTGTGCCTTGTTCAAGATTTGCCCGCCAGTACAGTAGCGTAGAAGTGCCAGCACCCCGTAGCCTGACGTTGCTGCGGGCGCGGGAAACGGTTCGTCCCCGATCTCCCGAGTAATAAAACTCCTGGATAGAACCTTGAACGCTGACACAGCTTATAAGCCCGGAATTGATGGTTGTTGGAAAATTTGGAAAGCACTTTCAGTTTTTGTTATTTTACTGGCGGCTGTGCTGACCAATGCAACTTCGGCGGCAGCGATGACATGCCAGTATTCTTCAGGTTCGTGGGCCAATAGCGCGTTGTCACAAGGACAAGGATCCACATTCCGCATTACTTACGACGGGACGCCTTCGGCTTCACCGGAGAACGCTATCGCCGGGCTGTCCTCCGGATCTGCCCAGCAGTACGCCGATCTTGCCACGGGCGTGCGATTCAATCCCGACGGAATGATCGACGTTAGAAGCGGTTCAGGTTTTACCGCGGCCGCCGAGGTTCCGTACCAAGCAGGCGTCACCTATCATTTTATTTTGGATGTAAACGTCTCAAATCATACTTACAGCGCGTACGTGTTAGTCGCCTTCCGGCCGAGGCTTTTAGGGTCGAATTTGGCATTTCGCTCCCAGCAAGGCTCCGTATCTCTACTCGATACCGTGAACGTGATGAGCTCCGCGGGCGCACTTAGTATTTGTAATGTCAGTCTGTCATCCTCGCCGACCACCGTCGCGGGGTCCCCATCGCCGCTGGTCGCCAGCGTCAGCAGTTTGAATTTTGGCAGAACAGGACTAGCCAACAGTGGTGAAAAAACTGTCATATTGACCAACACTGGAAGTTCCAGTGTTGCGATTTCAGGAGTTTCCGTTTCCGGGCCTGGATTTACCGCCAGCGGCAACGCTTCAGGGCTTGTTGTAGGCCCCCGACAATTCGCCGTAGTGCGCGCCACCTTTACGCCTTTCACCACAGGCGACTTGGCGGGAAGCCTCACAATCATCAGCAACGCCCAAAATTCGCCCATAAGCATTCCTCTGTCCGGCACTGGCGTGGCGTCGTCGTCGGCACATTCGGTGGCATTGTCATGGAATTCCAGCAGTTCGAACGTAGCTGGCTACAATGTTTACGTGAGTTCTTCTTCGCGCGGGCCTTACTCTTTGTTGAACTCGTCGCCTGTGGCAAGCACCAATTACGTAGACACCAACGTCCAATCCGGCGACACCTATTACTTCTATATTACTTCCGTAAGTCCCTCCTATCAGGAGAGCGCCCCCTCGGCGACCGTTCAAGCCAGCGTGCCATAACGATCTTGGCCGCCATATAAATGGCCGTTTAGTTTTATTTATCGACGTCGAAAGCTATATTCACCCCACGTTGACCAATCCTGGTTTATGCTCAGGTTTGCGATTGCCGTGCATGGCCGTGGCCTTTGTGACGGGGCAGCACGACAATGGATTAATAACAATAATAAGATTGGCCATTCAGAGGTCAACACTATGGCTTCCTCCTCCGCAACCGCCTCGGCGAAACCCGCGGTTCATGAAAGTTTATCTCTCGAAGAACTGCAAAAGGTTCATGCCTACTGGCGTGCCGCGAATTATATTTCCGTGGGGCAGATTTATTTGTGTGCCAATCCCCTGCTACGCGAACCGCTGGAGTTGAAGCACATAAAGCCGCGGCTTCTGGGTCATTGGGGTACTACGCCCGGATTGAATTTCATCTACGTGCATTTGAATCGACTGATCAAGAAGCATGATCTCGACGTAGTGTATGTGGCAGGACCCGGCCATGGAGGTCCCGGGCTCGTTGCCAACACTTATTTGGAAGGGACTTACAGCGAAGTCTATCCAGGTATTACGCAGAACGAGGATGGATTGAGAAAACTGTTTAAGCAGTTTTCGTTCCCTGGTGGAATTCCCAGCCATGTGGCTCCCGAAACTCCCGGTTCTATCCACGAGGGCGGCGAACTGGGATATTCGATTGCGCATGCCTACGGCGCAGCGTTCGACAATCCAAATTTGCTGGTCTGTTGCGTTGTGGGCGACGGCGAAGCGGAGACAGGACCGCTAGCCGCCAGTTGGCATTCCAATAAGTTTGTGAATCCCGAGCGTGATGGCGCGGTGCTTCCCATCCTGCACTTAAATGGATACAAGATCGCCAATCCAACAGTGCTGGCCCGGCTCAGCGACGCCACACTCACGCAGTTATTTTCCGGTTACGGATACAAGCCGTATTTCGTCGAAGGGCATGAGCCGGCGGCCATGCATCACCTTATGGCCTCCACGTTCGATACCATCCTCAAAGAGATTCGCGATATTCAAAGCACTGCGCGCAGCAGCCAATCGACAGAAATGCGGGTGTGGCCCATGATCGTGCTTCGCACGCCTAAGGGATGGACCGGGCCAAAAATAGTGGACGGAAAGCCCGTCGAAAACACTTGGCGTGCCCACCAGGTTCCTATCACAGATTTCAAGTCACACCCCGAACACATAAAGATTCTCGAAGAATGGATGAAGAGCTACAAACCGGAAGAGCTGTTCAACGAAACCGGCAAACTCCACGCTGAACTCGCCGAGTTGGCTCCGGCAGGTAATCACAGGATGGGGGCTAATCCTCACGCAAACGGCGGCCTTCTGCTTCGCGAACTTCTCATGCCGGATTTTCGCGATTATCAAGTGACATTTTCAAAGCCGGGAACTGAGTTAGGCGAAGCCACACGCGTTCTTGGCAAGTTTTTGCGCGATGTCATGAAACGCAATGCCGAAATGCAGAATTTTCGTGTGTTTGGACCCGATGAAACCGCTTCCAATCGCCTCGAAGCGCTGTACGAGGCAACTTCCAAGATTTTCATGGGGCCCATACTCGGTACCGATGAGCATCTTTCAAAGACCGGGCGGGTAATGGAGGTCTTAAGCGAGCATATGTGCCAAGGCTGGCTCGAAGGGTATTTGCTCACCGGCCGCCACGGTTTCCTTTCCTGCTATGAAGCGTTCATCCACATCGTGGATTCGATGTTTAATCAACATGCAAAGTGGCTGAAGGTCACTCGCAACATTCCCTGGCGCCGCCCCATTGCCTCGCTGAATTATTTGCTCACCTCGCACGTTTGGCGGCAGGATCATAACGGCTTCACGCACCAGGATCCGGGGTTCATCGATCACGTCGTGAATAAAAAAGCCGACATTGTGCGCATATATCTGCCGCCCGATGCCAACACGCTGCTGTCGGTAGCCGACCACTGCTTGCGGAGCCGTAATTACGTAAACGTGATCGTGGCCGGCAAACAACCCTCGCTGCAATGGCTGGACATGAAATCTGCTGTCGAACACTGCACTGCGGGCGTGGGCATCTGGCCGTGGGCTTCGAACGATCAGGGCAGCGCCCCGGATGTGGTAATGGCGTGCGCGGGGGACGTGCCAACGCTTGAAACGCTGGCGGCGGTCGACATATTGCGTCAGCATTTTCCGGACATCAAAATTCGGGTCGTGAATGTGGTCGATCTTATGACCCTGCAAACGTCGGGCGAGCATCCACACGGTCTGCCTGACCGCGAATTTGATTCCCTGTTCACCACTGACAAGCCCGTCATTTTCGCCTACCACGGTTATCCGGCGTTAATTCACCGTCTGACTTATCGTCGCGCCAACCATGAGAATCTTCACGTCCACGGATATCGCGAGGAAGGAACCACCACGACTCCGTTCGATATGACTGTGTTAAATGACCTGGACCGCTTTCATCTTGCCGGCGACGTAGCGGACCGCGTGCCACGCCTGCGTCCCGTTAATGCACATTTTAAGCAGTTCCTGCGGAACCAATTGGTGAATCACAAAAAATATATCTGCGAAGTAGGGGATGACATTCCCGAAATTCGGGATTGGAAATGGCCTTACTGAGTGAAGGTTCTGGTTCTTAATTCCGGCTCGAGTAGCCAGAAGTCCAGCTTGTTTGACTTTGGCGCTTCGCTGCCGGACTCCCCGCCTGCGCCCTTATGGGAAGGAAAAATAGAATGGCAGGGCGAGCATGCCAGCCTCGAAATAAAAGAGTCCGGGGGAATATTTCGAAAGGAAGAGATGACCGTCACCGCGCGCGAGAAGGCTACCGCGCATTTGCTCGACGCGCTCACATCCGGCAAAGCCAGCGTGCTATCCAACAGATCAGAAATTGCTGTTGTGGGGCACCGCATCGTCAACGGTGGACGCGAGTATGCGCAACCGACCATCATCACCCCTGAAGTCAAAGCCGCCATCGAGCGCATGGCCGTTTTCGCGCCACTTCATAATCGTGTAGAACTCGAGGGCATCAGACTGATCGAGGAGAAATTCGGATCAATCCCACAAGTGGCGGTCTTTGATACCGCCTTCCACAGTAGCTTACCTCCCGCAGCGTTTGTTTACCCTGGTCCCTATGAATGGGTCGCGCAAGGAATTCGGCGGTTTGGATTTCACGGAATCAATCATCAATATTGCGCGGAACGGACGGCGCAAGTTCTCGGCAAGAGTCTTTCGAAACTCAAAATTGTTACTTGCCATCTTGGCAATGGCTGCTCGGTGGCCGCGATCCAGCACGGTAAAAGTATCGACACCAGCATGGGTTTCACGCCGCTGGATGGCCTAATGATGGGAACCCGCTCGGGGTCGGTCGATCCCGGCATTCTCACTTATTTAATGCGGGAACAACAACTCACCGCACAGTCTCTGGACCACCTGCTGAACAAAAAATCTGGTCTGCTAGGCATCTCTGGGATCTCGGGTGACATGAGACAAATCGTTTCAGCGATGAATGAACGTAACGATCGCGCCACGCTGGCTTTCGACATTTTCGTACATCGCCTGCGATCCGGAATCGGCGCGATGATCGCGACACTCGGCGGCTTGGACGCATTAGTGTTCACGGCGGGAATAGGGGAGAATTCGGCGGAATTACGACAAGCGGCGTGCACGAATTTTAATTTCCTTGGCCTGCAGTTGGACCCGGCCAAAAATGCTTCTCCGCGTGCCGATCGGGATATCTCGATGCCGTTTTCATCGGTTCGTGTCCTGGTCGTGCAGGCTAAGGAAGACTGGGCCATAGCGCGCGAAGCCTGGAAGTTGGCTTCTAACTGAGTCTCTGCGTTGGGTTCGACAATTTGGCGGGGCATGCTAAAATTCCAAAGTTAACGTGGACCGGTAGCTCAATGGTAGAGCAGCTGACTCTTAATCAGCGGGTTGCAGGTTCGAGTCCTGCCCGGTTCACCACTGCTTCCAGCTTCTAGAATCACAACTAATTGACCTTCTCCGGCTCTTGCGAGTCGGCATTCAATTTAGGCACATCTGGGAACAAAACCCCCGCGACTCGATCGACCGCACGCCGCTGCGAGTCGGGAATTGCATGTATGTAGGTGTTGAGCGTTGTTTCTATGTCTGAGTGGCCCAAAATTGCCTGGGCGGTTTTTACGGATTCGCCTACCTCGCCTAGCAGAGTCGCATTGCCATGCCGAAACGAGTGCCAAGACACTCTCGGCAACTTAGCGCTATCGCATGCAGGGGCGAGCGCACGGTTGTAGAGGTTCTTGGGGCTTAGTGAGGTCTTCCTGTTTTTCCACCATCCCCATCCAATCATGGATTACAAAATCCATTTCGCGCTCAAGAACGTCAGCGACCTTCTCGCTGTTCCCTACGTTCAATAGGCTCAATATCCGACACCGATAAGCTCCAGTTGGCTCGCAACAGCTAATCTTGGCGCGCGGGAATTTCTACACGACATGGGGTCGCCCTTTGGGAATCAGATACCTTTGCGGAGATAAAAGATATAGGGGCCATTTGTTGACGTCCTCATTTATAACCGGGTTGATAATCACCGAAACCCGGCACCTATCCAAAATGGAACGGTTTTAATTGGGTTTTTCGTTATCCTAATTCGATGAAGAGAAGCGAACTAACGAACAAACAGAAGCTATTCGTTCCTTGTCCAATCTGCGCTGCCGCCATCGGCGAGCACTGTAAGATGTATTCGGGGCTGGGACGGCGCAACGAGCCACATGCGGAGCGAAAATATCAGGCGGTCCAAGCCGTCGAGCAAGATGGAATGGTCATTCGTCTCGTAACTCCCATTGGCGCGCGGAGTATTTAACGCGGTCCTTTCGGCGATCAAACCTAATAATAGTACCCAAAATATCGCAGGAGACTTTAGCCGAACTGGTGGGGACGACGCGGAGTCGAGTGAATTTTTTCATGAACAAATTCAGAAAGCTAGGATTTATTAACTACAATGGTGGCGGCATGCGAGTGCACAGTTCACTATTGAACGTTGTTCTGCATAATCAGTAAGTCCCCGGCACCAGCCAATATAGTGACGACTCGCGCCCCATTGCGAAGCAGCGCCCTGTCGTGGTGTTCAGGGATTAATCTTGGACCCGCGAAAAAAACCTCAAAAATTGGACCAGCAACTCAGCGACTTACGCGCTCCCCAAAAACACCCCCTCGGAGCCGGAACAGTTTAAAGGACTCAACGAATCGCCGATCTGGTCGCTCATTTTGCCATCACGTGTTCTCACCCCCAACACTCAGGCCATCTGCCCGTTACTCTTCATACACAAGAAAGGCCTCATAAATCAGATATGTGCCCTTAGAGACAGATACGTGGTGAATGTGTCGGCGTCCGAATTCGCCGCCAAGGATTTTCTGTCTGGCGTTCGGACGGTACTGATTGCAACGGGAGTGGAACCTGAGAATCTAGTGTTGGAACTGACGGAAAGCGTGCTTATGCAAGACGCGGAGGCGGCTGTGGTGACGCTGGCTAAGCTTAAGGCCATGGGCGTGCAGCTTGCTATCGACGACTTCGGCACCGGGTATTCGAGCTTTACGTATCTTCGGCGTTTTCCATCGGATGCGCTGAAGCTGCATCAGTCTTTCGTGCAGGAGATTACGGCTAACCCGGAAGATGCGACCATCGTAAGCGCCATGATCAATATCGGCAAAAGTCTACAGCAGCGGGTAATCGCAGAGGGCGTTGAAACTAGGCAGCAATTGGAATTCCTCAAGCGTCACGGATGCGACGAGGGGCAAGGCTATTATTTTAGCCGGGCCGTTGCCGCTGATCAGGCGGGCAAATTGCTTGAGGCCGGAATACGGGAACAGGAACAAGTGATAAATTAGCGATTGAAAAGTTATCGGACGCCGAAGCGCCCCGTACCCCAAGCAAATCCGCAGTGCGATAATTGAAAGAAAGCATCAAATGTTCAATAGCAGCTTCGGAGGAAGTAGCCACTTACTGTATCCGGCCTGACGGAAACGTGCATAAGGTCGTCTTGTTTTTCTACCATCTCCATCCAATCGTGGATTACAAAATCCATTTCACGCTCAAGAACGTTAGCGACCTTCACGTGGTCGCGGGCCGCGGCCCCGTTGTTTTTCTGGCGAGAGTTGCCCACCTCGCAGAGTAATCGCATCGGCTATCTCCATGACGGCAGCACTTCCATCGCCTACAACTTCAACCGCTCGTTTGGATTGGTCGCTGACTTCGGCGGTTATGACAACTGGTGGTCGCCCAACCATTCGCGCCCAACACCAGCAGCAGCTTCGATTTGTCTGTGAATCCCCCAGCTTCTTCAGCTTTTCAGCCGCTGGTTTTACTGTCAACTCGTCCAGTACGTTGCTCGATCCGTCGATATTTAGTTCCACTATTCAAATCCGAACCGACACCATGGGAGCGATAGACGAATACAATATTCAGATACTATCGGTAGTGCCAACCGTCAGTTTCCAATCATTCAATGTGCCGCAATTTCAGGGTGATAGTTTCGGATTCAGCAACAATTCTGGCCATTTGCTTGGAGTGGGATTAGGGGCCGGAACTTGGACACAAGAGGCAGCCATCGCGACTCCGGAGCCGTCCTCGGTGTTATTGCTGGCGAGCGGACTCGGATTGCTGGCGCTGCTAGCAAAAAGAGCCTTGTAAGCTAAGACGTCATCATTCAAAATTGTCGGCGTCAAGTTAGCAAACCGTACTGTCGAACCCTTACGCCGGTTTCCGCCCGAATAGCAAGGTAGGTGGAAAGTTAAAGTAGTGAAGCCTAGCTTTGCTGAGATGCCCTTATTTCTTATGCATGTCTATCTCTTGCCACTTGCCATCTTTCTGGACTTCTGCCTTTTCAACAGCAATGGCACCATCGTGGTTAATTCCAGTTATGCGCACTTCTTGCCCCACGTAAGGCGCGAGTTTCAAGGAAGGCGCGACTAAGATATGGAACTGCTTCTCCTTGGTGAGCAAACCGCCTGGGTCGCCGCCTTCCAAGCATTTGGTGCCACAGCGTTTTTGTGTTCCCATATCATTTCCGGTTGGATGATCTTCGCTCCCAAGATAGCAAGCACTGGAGACAAGGGTACCTTCAAGAGTAACTTTTTCGTTTTCTGCCGCATTGAGGTAAGTGACACAAAATACGAACGCCACCAAAACAAGCAGTCGCGATTTCCACGGCAAAACCGGTAGTTGTGTTTTCATAATAATCTCTCCTAGCTTTGATTCAAAAACGGCGACGAATCATACACCCAAAAAGCAAACGCGCCCAATACCCGGTTTCCGGTACTGGCCCAGAGCGAAGTCATTTCATACTCGCCACCCAACACTTATTCCCCAGCCCACTTGTATTATCTGACGGTCAGCCTCAAAAAATATTCATCCCACTCTTCTAACATCACGCCATCTCTGGACGAATCCATCCAAATTCTTGTTATCCAAATGCGAGGGCGGAGGCCAAGACACAGAGAAATTACACTTAGGCCAGATGGGAATCGAAAAACGGGACCAGATAGGGCCGGGGGTGAACTTATTGAGTCCCGCGTAATATAGCGACATTACTGAGCCGCTGGCTCCTGCTCGGCCACGAACGGATCGGACATTCTTCCAATCAAAATGTACAGAAATCCAGAGCGCTGCGTGGAGGGAATGAAAAGGCAGTAAGGCTGTCGTTATGGTTTTGGCGATATCGCCCAAATTGAGCGTTAGTTCGCTCGCGTAACGCTAACTTTCAGTCGAAAGCCACCGCAAGGCAGCGGTGATGGCGACGCCGGAAATCGCGATTCGGCATGGTTGAAGGACTCGTGCGAACAATAGCGTGCGAGCACATGCCGACGGGCCCTCCCCAGCCTCTTTAGCGCTACTTGCCAACCAAGACGCCATCCAAAAAGATTGTGTCATTCGTGCCAGTGTTGCTGAACTCCAGCTCCCCGGAACCACTGAGTAATTCGTTCACAAACTTACCCGTGTTCTGCGTCTGGTCGAGGACGTATGTTCCAGCATACGTCGAATTCTGAAGCATAATGGCGGCAACATCCAACGTGAAGCTGTTCCCGTCCTCGTCGGTAAAAACTAGAGTGCCATTGGCCGCTGGTACTCCTCCCTTAGGGGCCGCACCGGGAGAGAGAAGACACAGATGGTAGGTTCCAGTACCGACAACATTTCCCCGGATCGAGCCGGTCATAGCCACCGGTGAGCTGCATGTCTCCGCCGCGGCCGTGCCCATAGCTTCGAACTGTTTGAACCCGCTGAGGGGGTCTTTGGCGATTACCGACACCGCTGTTGCAACCAGCAACACGCAGACAACAGCCGTACCAATTACCTTGGTCTTTGTATTCATTTCATGCTCCTTGGATTCACGAACGTGCTGATTGCTTTAAATTGAACAGTTTCTCCGACCATCGTCAAAGAGGCGCTACTTGGCGTGACTTGTATCACCGACAAAGCAGGCGAGGATTGACAGCCATTCGATGCCAAGACAACGACAACCGCGAGCAAACAGAACGGACCTGATCATCGAACGTGCTCCGATCTGTTATTCAGAGAGTTATTTTTTAAATAATGAAGCAGTTCCCGGTCCATACTTCAAATCCGTTAGTTTGCATATACTTGCGAGAAAAGATACCGGTGTTCGTAGAATGCGGTGCCCTCAATCGTTGCTTTGGCTGACCACTATTGGTTACGCTTGCCAATGTTTCCAATGCCGAACGCTTATCCAAATTGATCGCAAAATGCATCATATCTATGTGCCCTTGCCTTGCATGGACACAGCCCAACTTTCCTTGGTCCGCGAGCGGTTCGATCACCCCGATTACCTCTTCGAGTTGAAGCGCGACGGCGTCAGGGCTCTTGCCTACATCTCTGAAGGGCATTGTGCGTAGGCCACGAATGGCGGTTCCTAGTCCCGATATGTGCGCCTTCGAGCAGTCTTGATTATGAGACGGGAATCCGATAAAGATTCCGATGCATCGTAGTTTTCACGTAAGCAAATACGGCGGGTTCCGGTCCGGGCGCGATGAACCAGCCATCCAGCAGACGCGTGCCGGGAATTGCCTTGGCATCTTCCGGCCCGCGAATTCCCGAAGATGGCAGCTTGGGAAGCGTTTCTCCCGCCGGTACCGGAATCGCGAGCGTTTTGCTGCGAGTTGACTGTGAATTCGGCGCGACTCCGATATAGAAGAACTTCCCGTCGGGAGCCCAACCGACGGAACACCAGCTACAGATCCGCCGGGAAGAGCCTCCTCCGATTGGAAATGCCCTGGTGGCATCGTCATCGGGCAACGGTATGTCCACCACTATCCAGCGCTGGTCTGGCGAAACGGCAAGGAAAGCAGAGATCGGATACGGGAGCACCTTGGAGAGATCTGAGCCATCCTTTTTGATCTGGCCAACATAGTTGGCTTTTCCGTCCGTAAACTGAAACATGACTTCGGCACCAGGACCGAAATGGGGCGCCCGCACTCCACGAGAGGCAATCAGTCTGGGAGGGACGCTTCCGTCGACGTTAGCCAACCAGAGCTGGGAAGCCTTCCCGGGCGGCTGCGTCGAATAGACCACCTCCTTGGCGTCACTCGAAATGTCATATTCGACCATGGATATCCCGGGGAGAACGGCCTGGCTTTTTCCCGATCCGAGATTCCTTTGCCATAACTCGCTCGAAGATGAGGAAGAATCACGTCGCATCAGGTAGAAGAGAAGCTTGCCATCCGAGGAAAATCTCGCCGACGAAGGGCTCACAAACCCTTCGGAAGACAAGGCGCGGTCACCGTGTTTGTCATGCATCCAAAGCGAACTCTCGTGCAGGCCAATCGAAGTGATAATGGACCGTCCGTCCGGCGCCATGGCCAAGCCGTCCTCTTCGGTAGGACCGTACGTGAATTGCTCTGGCTGCCCTCCAGCAAAACGCTGACGCCATAAGTGATGACTCCCCTCCACTTCAGCGCCAAAATACATCCACTTCCCATCAGGTGACCACGCCGCCGAGGTGCATTGTCCTTGCGGGCCCACTTGACGGCTTTCCGATCTGCCCAGGAGCGAAATCAAGCGGCACGGCTGCCAGATTGGATCCATTTCGGCGACTATGGCCCACTGGCGATCGGGCGAAGCATAGGAGAAATGTGCCATCATGCGCTGATGCTGGGGAAAATAGAGCTTACTGTAGTCCGAGCGATTTTCCGTTGCCGTAACAACTCCCATGTGAGTGCCGGATTCTATTTCCGAGAACAGGACGCGATCTTGGTCTAACCAGCTGAGCCCAGCCGCGTTGGACAAGAGCAGAGCCGGTTCGCCTCCAAGCGGAGATACCATAAACGTTTTCCACTCGTCTGTTGCCGTGTTATATGTGGTGTAAGCGAGACGCGAGCCGTCAGGGGAAAATGCCAAGCCGTATTTGAGCGTTGGTTCATTGGTAAGCTGAACTGGTTCGCTTTTGGAGAGCCACTTCACGTAAATCTGATCGGGAGTGAGGAACGAGCTGTCGCTTCTGTAGAACGCGACCATTCGGCCGTCCGGCGACAAAGCCGGCGCAACCGCAGAATCGGTGAAGTTGGTAATTTGCGTGTAGGTAAGTTCCCGCTGCTCCGCTGTTTTTTTCCCCTGGTCGGGTTTTTGCCAAAGCTCCCAAATTGCCGCCGGCACCAGCAAAAGAGCCGCCGCGCCGAGCATTGCCCGCCGCGTCCACCACCGGGCGGTGACGGCGGCGGGGTGCTCTTGCAGATATTGGATTTGCTTCAGGCGTTCGCGGCCGTCGCCCCACCAAGCGTCGATTTCAGCTTTGTAGGCGTAAATCGCAGCCTTCGCCTTGTGCGGATGCCGGTGTACCGGGAGACCCTCTTCCTCCCACCTGCGGACCGTGCGCTCGCTGCACTTGAGGTAGGCGGCAATTTCTTTCCAAGAGTTCAAGCGGACTTCAGATGAAGGTTCCGCGGAGGCCGTTTCGTTGGCCATGGGCGTTCCGTGATTGGTGGACAAGACAATCTTGATGCGGATACTACCAAAGCAGACTCGCAGGGGCAACATTGTTACAAAAAGCGGTCAGATACGGTCATCGAGGACTTGGCCGCAATTGCCTATTGTTTGCTTTTTTGAGATCTGCTTAAGTTTCGCTCGTGATTGGCATTCAGAGCTAAACGTGTAGGTGACTTACGGGCTTTAGCATGCCTTTGGTGTGTCACGTTGTATGGATTTTTCGATTTATAGACAGGAGGTGCAGGCAATGCGATGGAGGCTCGTCGGGTATCTGCTGTTACTTCTCCTGACCTTCAGTGCTCCGCTGAAGGCGCAGATCGAACCAATACCTACTCTCAAAGTTCAACCAATTCCGCTGCCTGGTGGGGACATAGTTCCACCAACTCCGCTTCCTGGCGGAGGCATATTCCCATCTTACGGCCTTTTCAACCAGTTCTTTCCCGGCCCGCCCAACCAAACTCCGCCGTTTGATCCCATTAATGCGGATCCGCAAGGCATCACCAATTTCCGCGGTGTAACAGCAATGGGGTACACCGGCGGCTACACGCACGATCGGAAATTCGCTGTTGTCACTGACATCCGCGTGTATCAGGGGGACTACATCGGAGGGGAAATAGCGGATCCCAACACTGCGGGGGCGACTAAATCAGTACGTGCACACGGCACTTTTGTCGAGATATGAATCGATCTCTGGACATATGACCCCAGTTCGGGGTCTCTCATCAAACAAATTCATGACTTCAGTCCGTGGACTATGCCAAACGGCCTTTTCTGGATCGTGAAAGTTCCCGACAGCGCCGTGCAAATCAGCCCCGACGGCAACACTCTCACCATTACCTTGGAGCATGTGCCCGTTGTCGATGCAGTAAGCTTCCCTCCTCCTATTCCTAGCAATTTCGCCGCCGACGAGGTTGACATTTCGCCATACGAACTATTTCGAGCGAGGGCCTCCTTCGAGATCACCTACATGAAGAAAAAGGGCACCGAGCGTCGCATTCGGCCAGCTACAGATGATCCGCTTAGTCCGCTGAATTGGGCCGGCAAGATGTGGGAGGCCACGAACTCCGGGTCGTTTGCCGTGGCTTACGACGATGGAGCGTTTTCGGCGTCGGGCGCCTTTGATTCTTCAGGCAATTTCGGCGAGATGGGGACAGAACGCAACGGCTTCTTTGTCCACCACGATGAAGGCGAAGACAACGACGATGTAGAAGCAGGAGCGCTATCGGTCCCGCTTCAAGCAATCACAATGGGCCAACCGGCCGCAACCGCGATCAACAAAAAGCCCGCGAAGGTAGCGCTTCTCAAGGGGCGAGTCCCAGTGAAGGTCCCGGACTAGGGGCGACCGGACACACTAGCAAACACGAACGCTCGCGCTATTTAGACACCATCGCAAAGTGATCCAGGTCGAGCGGTTTTAGTGAACTCCGCAGTTACGGGGCGGTTTGCTCGACAAGCTGCGGTGGCATAGCCAATCGAACCGATGACGGCTGAAACCAGCATGAAAATTACAGCTTCGCGTGCGACGGCGCGACGGCCAATGCTACTCACGAATGGTTCGCGTGCAGCCATTTCGCCGCTGCATCAATAACATTCGGGATGGGATGCTTACCCTTGCCGTAGCCGACACCGTAGATCGTGTTGCACAAACCCTTCTGGTCGAATGTACGCAACACCTTGAATGATCTTTCCGTCGAGCCTTACTGGCTTGGGCGTAGTACTAGAAGGAGTGTCACAAATCCACAGAAGACGCCATCGGCGGCCGACTAGATGAGTAGCATCGAGGCATTCTCGCTTGGCAATTCTGGGCTAGCATTTTTCGAATTGTTCGGTGGACACTAATCATTTTTCACGTGAGTTCAGCTGATCCAGCTTGCGCTTTAACTGTTCGAGTTTTTGCCCGGCTTCGCCAAGTTTGCCTTCCGCCGTTAGTCGCTGGTAGTCAGCGAGGTCTTTGGCCGCTTCGGCGATGATCGCGTTAAGATCGGTCCCGGTCTTGGCTGAGGTCCCTGGCGCAACCGTGCTTCGTCCCAATTCCGGTGGCGCCGCGGCAGCACTTAACGATGAAGCTTCTCCGCCAAAGAGGGAGCGCATGGCCGACTCAAAGGTCGGGCCATATGCGAGCCGATCTTGTAACGCCAGCACGACAAGGCGCAACTCCGGCATAGGGCTGCGCTCGGCCTGCAGATAAATAGGCTCCGCATACAACAACGCTCTCCCGCACGGAATCACGAGCAGAGCTCCACGTCGCACGTGGGAGCCTTGCTGATTCCACAGCGTCAATTGCCCCGACAGCTGCGCGTTCTGATCGATGCGTGCTTCGATTTGCAGTGGGCCATCGACTAGCCTGGTTTTTGGGAAATCGTAGACTATGACATTCCCGTACTGAGGACCATCGCTGCGCCCAGCTATCCAGCCAATCAAATTGTTGCGGTTAGCGGGCGTGAACGGAAGGATCTCCACGAACTCCACACCTGTTTCGTCCGGCAATTTCATGAGCACGAAGTTCGGCTCCATGGCCTGGGTCTTCTGTTGACCGTTTTCGTCCATTCCGACTTCGGAAGCTACGGTCCACAAGTCCTCACGGTTATAAAACACTTGCGGATCGCTCATGTGGTACAGGCCGTACACTGCGGCCTGGAGCTTCAGTAGCAACTCGGGATAGCGGACATGTTTGCGTAGCGTGGGCGGCATGGTCGCCGCATCCTTGAACAAATTTGGAAAAATCTGGCGATACGCCGATAGGATGGGATCCTGCGAGTCAAATACGTAGAACGTGGTGCTTCCGTCGTAGGCATCGATGACCACTTTTATGCTGTTGCGCATGTAATTGATCAAGTTATTGCCGAGCGCGTAGTGGGTCGCGTATGGAAAAGTTTCCGAGGTCGTAAACGCATCCATAATCCAGGATAGTCGGCCGTCGTCCCCTATAACAATGTACGGATCCAAATCGTAGGTCAGGAATGGCGCAAGTGCGGTCACACGATCGCGCACGTTGCGACGCATCAGCAGCCGACTCCGCGCGTTGATGTCGTCGCTGAACGGAACTTTCGTAAGGTCGCCGCGGTCTGCGGCGATCAGGACGCGCCGCAGGAATCCGCCGAGGAGGATACCGCCATTCCCGTCGTACGAGGTCAGGCTGTTTGTCTGCCCCTGCGGGTAGTTGAATTCCTGTTGCCGCGTCTTCACGTACACGTCAGTGTTGGTCAGTTCGCCGAAATAAATTTCCGGGCGTGTTACGGAAATACTCGGCACGGTGCTTTGAATCGGCATGTTACTCAGAATCAGTGTTGGCAGTCCTTCCGGTGTGAATCCATGCACGGGGTTCATGGTGATACCGTAGCCGTGCGTGTAGATAAGCTTCTCGTTGATCCAGTTGCGGCTACTCTCCGGAAGCTTGTCGACATTAAGCTCTCGCGCGGCCAGCATAACCTGACGCATGGTGCCATCGATCTCATAACGATCGATGTCGATGTCGGGAAAGTCGTAGTACGTGCGGATTTCCTGAATCTGACGTAGCGTGTCTTGAAGCGCGCGCCAATCCCAGAGCCGGATGTTTTGCAGCGTAGCCTGATTGTGCGCCGGGTCAGTAGCCTCGACGCTGGTCTCCGCAGGAAACTCGCGACTCGCAACGCGGTCCAATCCATAAGCCTGCCGCGTCATATCAATGTTGTAGGCGATGAATGGTCGCTCGCGAACCAATTCATTAGGCTTCACGATAAAGTTGCCTACGTACCAGGCGATTATTTGAACGACGAGATAACAGGCCGCGGCCGGAGCAACCGCGGCGACCAGCCACCGCATGCGCGGTGCTGATACGACATTGATAGCGGCAATCGCAGCCCCAAGAATTAGCCCAACACATACGACGAGCAGGCCTGTAAGCATGATGTGCGCGTCCGTGTAAGTCACACCGCCGAATATCGTGTGATCTTCGAACAGTCGTTCGAACCGGCCGATATACACGCGCATCGCAAGGCACAACAACAGGAATGCAAACGCAAAGGAGAATCCACGCCAAGGCAAGGGCAAGTTGCGGCCTGCGCGTCTCCCGGGCGCCGGTATACTGCCGGTAACAAAAATAAAGAAAATAGCAACTACGCAGGCAACCACGGCGAGCGTCAGTAGCCAACCGGTGATGAGTTGCCATGCGGGCAAAGTGAATAGGTAAAAGTTCAGCGGCCTGCCGAAGATCGGATCTACGATGCCGTTGGTGCGTGGCGCATACCAATAAAGTGCGAACATTAACCACTCCAACATCATGTTTGTACCGGTCACGAAGGCAATTCCGATTGAGACCACGAGCCCGATGGGTCGTAGCATACGCTCGACCGGCAATCGTAACTCCCGGCCTCCGACGAAAATCGGCCCGCCTCCCAGCAAGTGCGGCTGGTACGCCCGCCACAAAGCGAAAAACCAACCGTAGACAACAAGAAATGTAGCGGCGAAAAAAACCGCGAAGACGAACCACTGCAGGCTTATGGTCTTCCGGAATACTTCGGCGTAACCGAGTGACCCGAACCAGAGAGCATCGAGGTAATAAGACAAAACCGTGCGGCTACTGAAGAAGATGACGGCAAGAACGGCAAAGATAAGTAAAAAAACGCGCCGGCGCGGCGGCTGCCGTTGCCGCAGGTAGATCGACTCATTCATTCCATTTTGCTCCAAGTGAAACGTATTGTACCGTGAGTGCCGTCAACGTCGTGAACCGAATCGACGCGTAATTGACTTTATGAATTTCTTATTAATTGCTCACGACTTCCTGATAGATCTTCCGCTACCGTTGGCTGTAGCTCAATTCCTTGGCGCCTGGAATCGTGATCACCAAGCTGCCTGATCTCCACAGCGCTGAACGCAAGACCAACAGCGCAACTCTGACCGCGCCGGCCTGAACCGCATCATCATGGCTCAGAAAAACAAATCCCGTAATTCCTGCGGACTCGAGCGTCTTCTGAAAAGAAACGGTAGCGTTTTTCGTCGTTCAGGTTGAATTTTAAAAAACTCCCACTTGACATGAAGGCCAATCGCGCAAATATAGTTTGCGCTCGAAATCCGATTTACCGGAGGCGGTCATCAGGCTCTTTCTGGGCATTGACGTTGGAACCACCGGCACGCGCGCGCTGCTTATTGACGAAAGAGGCCGAGTTGTCGCATCCGGCACACATGAGCATCAACCCTTTGCATCGCCGCAAGATGGCTGGGCCGAACAACACCCGCTCGATTGGTGGCGCGCTTGTGGCGCAGCGGTAAAAAAAGCGATGCAACAAGCACACGCAACCTCCAATGACGTGGCGTGTGTCGGCTTCTCCGGTCAAATGCATGGCGCGGTTCTGCTGGACGCCGCGGGCGACGTCATTCGCCCGGCCATCATTTGGTGTGATCAACGCTCCGAAAAACAATCGCGGGAACTTGAAAAAACCTTTGGTCTCTCGCGCATCATTCAACTCACCTGCAATCCGCCGCTCACCAACTTCACGCTCACCAAACTTCTCTGGGTCCGCGAAAACGAACCGCAAAACTGGGCGCGCGTCCGACACGTGATGCTCCCGAAAGATTACATTCGCTATCGCCTCACCGGTGACCGCGCCATAGACATGGCCGACTCGTCCGGAACGCTGATGCTCGATGTGACCAACCGGCGCTGGTCCCTTGAAATCCTGACGGGCGCGAAAATCCCGCTGGAATGGCTTCCCTCTCTCTACGAATCTCCGGACCTATGCGGAAAGGTTTCCAACGAAGGCGGGGAGCACACCGGCCTAAAAGCCGGCACGCCAGTGGTCGCCGGCGCAGGCGATCAAGCTGCAGGCGCAGTCGGAATGGGAATTGTGCGCGCTGGCGCGGTTAGCGCGACGATCGGCACCTCCGGTGTCGTTTTCGCTGCAACGGATCGTCCCGCCCTCGATCCGCAAGGCCGGCTGCACACCTTCTGTCACGCGATTCCCGGCCGCTGGCACGTGATGGGCGTAACACAAGCCGCCGGACTTTCTCTCCGCTGGTTTCGCGATCAATTCGGCGCAGGCAAGGATGACAGTCGCGATCCCTACGATCGACTCTCCGACGAGGCATCCTCCGCCCCTGCCGGTTCCGAAGGACTTTTCTGGGCGCCCTACCTGATGGGCGAACGCACGCCACATCTTGATCCCAATGTTCGCGGCGCGCTGGTCGGTCTTTCTTCGTTGCATACCCGAGCGCACGTCATTCGAGCGATTCAAGAAGGCGTCGCCTTTAGCTTGAAAGACACTTTCTCGATTTTTGATGAAATGAAAGTTCCGGTGACGAAAATCCGGCTCGGCGGCGGAGGCGCACGTTCAAGTGTCTGGCGGCAGATTCAGGCGGACGTGTTTGGACGCGAAGTCGAATTGGTCAAAGCAGAAGAAGGAGCCGCTTACGGCGCCGCAATTCTCGCCGCAGTTGGCACGCGTCATTGGAATTCCGTGGACGAAGCCTGCGATGCCGTGGTTCGCGTCGCCGCGCGAGTCGTCCCGTGCCCGGACTCCTCGAAACTCATGCAGATTAATTACTCGATTTACCGCCGTATCTACCCCGCGCTTCGCAGTATCAACACCAGCGATTCCGTGTAGCAGTCGGCCCAATTTTCTAAGAATGCTTGGGATTGAACTTCAAGCAATAAATTGCTCCGATCACAACCAGCAACGCGCCCCACCAGATCGGTGCATGCAGAGAGAAAAGCACGACGGGATGCACCGGCGGACACCACAGCTCATACATCCCCGCGCTGAAAATCAGCACGCCATCCACCAGCAGCGCAATCCCAATGAAAAACCAAATGGAAATCATCCTCGCAACCTCCGGTTACCAAAAGTAGATATTCAGAACGAAAAATATAACGACCACCACCCCAGCCCAAAAGAGCGGTTTTTGATAAATGGGCACATCGCCGACAGACGGCACTTCAGTTAGACCGTACACCAAACCATTCAGTTCGCTGTCCGTCTTTGGTTTCGTCGCCAGACTTACGACCACTGTCACTATCACGCAAACCAAAAACGACCACAGCGCCTGATACATATCCTGAGCAAGCGCCTTCGCGTGCGGTGACATCGCCACGTAACGCAGGGCCGAAGGATCCATCTTCACCCACGCCCACATGCTGATCGAAGATGCTGTGCCGAGCAGAAGTCCCCAGAAACCACCCGGTCCAGTCGCTCGCTTCCAAAGCATTCCCAAAACGACCGTGCCGAAAAGCGGGGCAATGAAAAAACTGAAGAGCGCCTGCACATAGTCCATGATGCTCGCAAACTGCATGACCAGGTACGCCGTGCCGACACTGATCAACACGCCAATAACGGTCGTCCAGCGGCCCATATTGACGTAATGATGGTCGGTGCCCTCGCTGTTAATCAGCGGACGATAGATGTCATAAGTCCAGACGGTGGTGAACGCCGTCACATTTCCCGCCATGCCGGACATAAACCCTGCAATCAATGCGGTAATTCCTAGGCCAAGCAACCCGGGGCCACAGTAGCGCGCAAGCATTAATGGAAGAACGTCGTTATAGCTGTGTGCTCCGGTGACTGTGGCCACCGATTCGGGCACCAGTTGCATAGGGAGTACAGCCAAGCCCAGTAGCCCCGGCAAAATGACGATGAGCGGCACCATCATCTTGAACCCTGCCCCGATGATGGGCGCCATCTCCGCGCTACGGATGTCTTTCGCCGCGAGGATGCGTTGCACGACAAGAAAATCCGTCGTCCAGTAACCCATTGAAATAATCGCACCCAATCCGAACACAATACCTGTCCAGTGAATTCCCATCGGGTTGCCCGTGAAGGAACCCAAGCCGGACCACAAGTGCACGTACTGTTCCGAAGCTCTATGAGCAATCTGTATTTTCAGATTGCTCCAGCCCCCTGCTTCGTGAAGGCCAAGTATGGGAATCAGCAACACGCCGGCCCAGATCAAAAAAAACTGCAGCACCTCATTGAAAATTGCCGATCTCAGCCCTCCAAGCGCGACGTAAACAGCCACGGTGCCCGCGGACAGCCAAATGCTGACATTGATGTCCCACCCCAAAACAATTTGCAGGACCTTGGCCATGGCAAACATGTTCACGCCACTCATCAGCACGGTCATGAATCCAAACGAAACAGCCGAAACCGCGCGGGCCGGTTCTCCAAACCGCAATTTCAAATAACCTGGCACTGAGTGGGTCTTCGAAATGTAATAAAACGGCATCATGACCAGGGCGAGGAATAACATCGCGGGTATTGCGCCAATCCAGTACCAGTGCGTCGCGAGAATCCCGTACTGGTAAGCCGAGCCAGCCCAACCCATCAGCTCCAGCGCACCAAGATTGGCGGATAGAAAACTAAGTCCCGCCACCCAAGCGGTCATGTCGCGGCCAGCCATGAAAAAATCCTCGCCGGTTTTCGCGCGCTTTCGAAGATAAAATCCGATGGCCAAGACGAGCGCGAAATAAAAAACGACGATGATCGTATCGATCGTCGAAAGCCGGACCAGATGCTGCGCTTGAAAAGCCGCGAAAAGTGTCATTGCGCTCTATCCACCTCGCTCCACGTTCACGAGCTCGCCTGTAACTTCCGAGGTGCACAACACGAATTCGGTCTCGTTTGAAACAGGATGCCAAATTTCAAGTTGTCGGTGCATGGTATCGAAAGGTGCAAAAACATCTCTAACGATTAACCACGTTTAAAGTTGCGGTAATCAAGTCAACGGAATTTCCGCCAACCATCACTTCGAACGCCCCCGGTTCTACCACGCGTTTCATGTCACGATTCAGGTAGGAAAGCTCGTTCGGCCCGAGCGTGAATTCCACCGTTTTCGTCTCACCAGGATTCAAGGAGATGCGCTGGAATCCGCGCAGTTCCTTTACTGCCCGGGTCACTGAACTCACGGTCTGGTGAATGTAAAGCTGCGCCACTTCATCACCGCGAACCGAGCCGGCGTTCGTCACGTCCCCACTGACTTTCGTTTGTCCTTCGGGACCAATCGTGTCCTGCGCAAGCCGCAGGTTCGAGTACTTGAACATCGTGTAGCTCAGGCCCCAGCCAAACGGAAAGAGCGGCAGCACGGAGCCGTCCACAAATCCCCGCTTCGCTGAAGGCTTCTGGTAGTAATAATCCGGCAGTTGCCCCACGGAACGCGGCACCGTAATCGGCAGCTTGCCGCCGGGATTGTAATCTCCGAAAAGGATATCTGCCGTCGCTTGGCCGCCTTCTTGCCCCAGATACCAGCCGTCCAGAATCGCTGGCACATTTTCCGAAAGATACTTGATTGAATTCGGCCGGCCGTGGAGCAAAAGCACAACCGTCGGTTTCCCTGTCGCGACGATCTGCTTTGCCAATTCATCCTGGTTTCCCAATAAATCCAAACTCTGGCGGTCCCCCAGGTGGCTTTGCGCCCATGCTTCGCGCGAGGTTTGCTCGTTTTCGCCAAGCACCAAGATCACCACGTCGGCCTTCCTGGCAACGCGCGCCGCATCCGCAATCCGCTTGGCGTTCAGCGCGGGATCGCCCAACACTACCCGGTCCGCGTCCCAATCCGGCCGTGACTCCGTGATTTTGCAGCCTTCTGCGTAAAATACCTCGCTCCCGGAGCCCAACTTATCTTTGATCGCTTGCAGAACGCTCACGCCGCGCCCGGGCTTGTTGCTGTAACCGCCCAAGTGCAGTTCCGCTGCGTTGGGGCCGATCACAGCCACACGCTTGTACTTAGCCTTGTCCAGTGGGAGCAGATTGTTTTGATTCTTGAGCAGCACAACGGCTTCGCGCGCCGCCTTCAGCGCTAGCTGCTGATGCTCAATTGAATTCGTGATCTTCTCGGCGTAGGCCGGATCAACCATGGAGTCTTCAAATAGTCCGGCCACGAATTTTGCGCGTAACACCCTTGCCGCAGCGCGGTCAATCAACGCCTGCGAAACTTTTCCTTGCTGCACTTGCTCCATCAAACTTGGATACGCTTCAGAATACGGCAGTTCAATATCCACGCCGGACTCGAGCGCCAGCTTCGCTGCCACGTCGTTCGTCGCAACGACGTGATGCACTGTCCGCAGTTCGCTGATCCCAAAATAATCGGACACCACCATTCCATCGAATCCCCACTCATGCCGGAGAATGTCATCCAGCAAATATTTGTTGCTGTGCGAAGGAATGCCGTCAACTTCGTTGTAGGACGCCATCACAGTCTGAACGTGTCCTTCTTTTACCGCCGCTTCAAACGGCCTCAAGAAATATTCACGAACCACGCGCTCCGAATAATTCCCTGGCCCTACGTTCGTTCCGCCCTCGGGTTGGCCGTGCACCGCAAAATGTTTCGCTGTAGCCATCACGTGCGCCTTGTCAATCCACGGCCCATCGCCTTGAAATCCGTGAATGGCCGCCAGGCCAAGGTGCATCACGAGGTAAGGATCTTCGCCGTAGGTTTCTTCCGTTCGGCCCCACCGCGGATCACGCGCCAAATCCAGCACAGGAGCCAGGCACTGTTGAACGCCGCGCGCCCTCACTTCGGACGCGACAGAAGTAAACACATCATGAATCAACGCTTCATCCCACGTGGATGCCAGCCCAATCGCAGCTGGAAATGCTGTCCCCTTCGGCGCGGCGTGCCCATGCAAACACTCTTCGTGAAACATCACCGGAATTCCCAACCGCGTGTTTTCCTTCACCCACTTTTGAATCGCGTTCGTGAGTTCTGCCATTTCTCGCGGGCCGCCATTTCCGCCCGGGTATTCACTCGGTCGCGAAACCTGACCGATCCCGTTCTTCAATGTCATTTTTGCGGCGTCGGGAAGGAACACTCCCTTCTCGTCCACCATGAATGGCTGCGTCTCTCTTTGAGCTGTGCGATTTTCCCAGGCGCTTTCTACCTGGGCCAGTTTTTCTTCAAGCGTCATCCGCGCGAGCAAGTCCGCGACCCGTTGATCAACCGAAAGCTTGGGATTCTTGTACGCCGGAACATCTTGAGCGGAAGTGTGAAAGGAAGCGGCGCCGCAAACGAGCAGCAAAGCAGCAATCGCAAAAAGCAACGAACGAAGCGGAATCCGGTATCTCAAGTAACAGCCTCCTAACATTTCACCGCCCTTGCAATCGCGTAGGCGCATGGTACTCTACGCGCCGTTAACGCTAACGGCAAAGAATTTCGTCTTCCATTTATTCGCGCCGGGGAGGGCTCGATGAGCGCTGGGCCATTTCAACCGAAACCGGAGCACAAGTTTTCCTTTGGACTATGGACCGTCGGCAATCGCGGCCGCGATCCTTTTGGCGATTTCGTACGCCCTGCTATTTCTCCGGTCGAAATCGCAGCGATGCTGGGCGCAGTCGGCGCCTGGGGCGTGAATTTTCACGACAACGATCTCGTTCCCATGGACGCCAAGCCTTCCGAGCGCGATGCCATCGTCCGCGATTTCAAACGTGCCTGCAAGGAAAACGGCCTTGTCGTCCCAATGGCCACCGTTTCTCTTTTCTTTCATCCCGTTTTTCGCGATGGCGCCTTCACGGCAAATGATCCCGAAGTCCGCGGCTACGCACTGCAAAAAACCATGCGCGCGATGGACCTGGGAGCAGAGCTCGGCGCCAAAACGTTCGTCCTCTGGGGCGGCCGAGAAGGCGTCGAAACCGATGCGTGCCGCCGCGCGGACGAAGCCGTCAAGCGTCTTCGCGAAGCCGTAAATTTTCTCTGCGAATACAACATTGATTGCGGCTACAAATATCGCTTCGCCATGGAAGCTAAACCGAACGAGCCGCGTGGCGACATTTACATGGCCACCACCGGCCACTACCTTGGATTTATTCCCACTCTAGACCATCCGGAGATGGTCGGCGTCAACCCTGAAGTCGCACACGAACAAATGGCCGGCCTGAATTTCCTGCACGGTGTAGCGCAAGCGTGGGAAGCTGGCAAGCTTTTCCACATTGATCTCAACGATCAGGCGCCCGGCCGCTATGACCAGGATTTCCGCTTTGGCTCGTTCAGTCCTAAGTCCGCGTTTTTTCTTGTGAAGTTCCTCGAAGACGTTGGCTACAGCGAGCCGCGTCACTTTGACGCGCATGCCTACCGCACCGAGGATTACGAAGGCGTGAAGGACTTCGCCCGCGGCTGCATGCGCACCTATCTGATCCTTAAGGACAAGGCCGCTCGCTGGAACGCCGACGAGGAAATTCAAGGCATCTTAAAAGAAATCAACCGCGCCCCGAGAAATCTGCCCAAAACCGGAAAATATTCTAAATCCAACGCACATGCGCTCCTGGGCCACGTCTTCGACAAAGACGCCATGATGAAAAAACGCCTGCCGTATGAGCGCCTCGATCAGCTGACCATAGACATCTTGACCGGCACGCGCTAAGCAATCTCCTTTCAAATCACAATCCTTTGTGGAGAGTTACTTCGGGCCACCGGGAAAGATTTTTATTGCACGGAAGGCCGATCAGAAATAGTTTAGGTGCATTCACACATTTCATATCCATAGGGAACAACTGATGATTATTGGGACTAGTCCCCGACTGCGTACAATAATTTTTGTTTATATGGCTTTGGCGGCGGTGCTTGCCTTTCCGTCGCTAAACCTGGCGCAATCATTTCGCGGTTCTCTACGCGGTACCGTGACCGATGTTTCCGGAGGTGTGATTTCAGCAGCCAGAATTACGGCCAGAAATTTGGGTACTGGCGAGACGCGCGAAGTTACCTCCGAGCCTGACGGTAGCTATGCATTTGTGGAATTGCCCGCTGGCGAATACGAAGTTACAGCCCTCGACCCAGGCTTTCAGGCAGCGAAAGCTAATCATATCGTCGTACGTGTAGGACAAGACACGACCGCTGACCTGCAATTGGTAAAACCGACCGAAAATGTGGAAAGCGTGGTGGTGACCCAGGACATCCCACTCGTCGAGACAGCCAGCACGACGTTATCGCAGGTCATCGATCATCAGCTTGTTCAGGAATTGCCGCTGAATGGACGCGACTTTGGCAAACTCGTCGCCCTGACGCCCGGGGTCACCGTTGAAGGGTCAGGCGTGGCCGGAACAGAAAAAGGTTTTGGACAATTTAATATCAATGGCAACCGCGACCGCTCCAACAACTACACTCTCGATGGCACTGACAACAACGACCCCTGGTTTAACAACTCTGCCCTGAATCAGGTTGGGATTACCGGTGCGCCCGCTACGCTCCTGCCGCTGGACGCTATTGAAGAATTCAATCTGCAATCAAATTTTACCGCCGAGTATGGCCGCAACTCCGGGTCCGTGGTCAACATCATTACGCGATCTGGCACCAATGCTTTTCACGGGTCTTTGTACGAGTTCAATCGCAATTCCTATTTCGACGCCCGCAACTACTTCAATACGAAACTCAAACAGGACGGTACACCAAACCCTCAATCGCACTTTAACAACAACAATTTTGGTGGGTCTGTAGGCGGACCTATTCTGAAAGAGCGAGCCTTCTTTTTCCTGGCTTACGAAGGCCAGCGAGAACGCGTGGGATCGGACTTCAATTTATTTGTTCCCACGCCCGCAGAGGTTGCATTGGCTGATCAGGAGGCCTTGGCTAATCCCGCGATCATTCCCAACGGAATAAACCCGGGTTTGGTGCAGATCCTTCAGAAGTACATGCCCACCACCACGAACGCGGATAATACGCTACCGGTAAGCGTCAGCGACAAGAATGACAATGACAATGTGATTGCGCGTGTCGATTACAAAATTAATGGCGTGCATTCCGTTGCCGCGCGGTACGCTTTCGGTCAAGATGATCAGATTTTTCCGCTGGGATCCGTTGGTGGTTTCGGAAGCGGCTCCCGCATTGGGGCCTTCGCACAGAAGTCCCCTACACGCGTACAGGTGACATCCGGAAGTTGGCTGTCTGTAATTAGCCCTACTCAGGTGAATGAAGTTCGCTTCGGCTATTCCCGTTTTCGCAACAGCTTCGGATCGCTGGATGACACTCTGAATCCCTCTTCCGCATTTGGTTTGAATTTAAACACCGGAAAGCTAGGGCTCCCGGAGTTTGATTTCAACGGCGCAATCGAAAATCTCGGCGCGACTATTTTTGGTATTCCTCGCGGACGGATCAGTCAGACTTACCAAATTCTGGACAACTTCACGTGGAATCACGGAGTTCATACATGGAAGTTCGGGGGCGAATACCGGCGGGCCTTAGTCGACTTTTCCAATGACAACTTTACGCGCGGTCTATTTTCATTCAATTCCACACCTCCACCAAATACCGTCGCCGGAGCAGATGCCGTTGCGCACACGCTCGCAAATTATTTTCTGGGTAACGGATTCGCCCAAGCCGAAGCGGGTAATACGGCGCGCAACATTCACAATAATGGACTCAGCTTCTTCGCCCAGGACCAGCTACGCGTTCGGCCCAACTTCACGTTAAATCTTGGCTTGCGTTGGGAATACTTCAGTCCTGTCAGCGAAACTCATAATCTTTTGTCCAACTTACTCGATCCGACAGGGTCGCTGGTTATGGTTGGCACGCCGCAGTTGCCCCGCCCCTACACTCGCGACCTCAACAATTTTGCGCCACGCGTGGGTTTCGCTTGGAATGCCCGGCCGCACACAGTCGTGCGTGGGTCCTATGGGATCTACTACGATTACATCCCGTTGCATCTGGCGCAGGCGAACTTCACGAACTCTGCTGGCATCGGCGCCAATCCAGTCGGGCCGGATGCTGTGGTGCCCTTGAATTTCGATCCGAACGCTTACAACGGTACGACGCCGGGAGCGCCGATTTTTACCTTACCCGCGGGTCCGCCGGTTATGCCTAGTATTTTTATTACTGATCACAACCTGCGCACTCCGTACGTCCAAAGCTGGGACCTGAACCTACAGCGTCAGCTCGGCAATTCTTTCGCAATCGAAGCCAGTTATGTCGGGACAAAGGGGACGAAATTGGTTCGCCTATACGATCTGAATCAAACCGGTATGAATCCAAACTACTCCGTGATTGACGTGCTCTCAACGGGCACAAGCTCCACCTATCACGCGGGGCAATTGACCGCACGACTTCAGAATTGGCACCGATTCTCTGGATTTTCGACTTACACGTTGTCCAAGTCGCTAGACGGAGCATCCGATGGCATCGATTTTAATTTTGCCGGCGCCGCATTTCCGCAAGATTCCACTAATCTTGGTGCGGAAAAAGGTCCTTCCACGTTTGACACTCGCCACCGGTCGACCACAGCCATAAACTATCAAGTTCCCGCCGCGCCTTACTTGCCAAAATGGATTTCAGACGGGTGGCAGTTAAACACGATCATAACATTACAATCCGGGCGACCCATTCCGGTACTTACTGGAGGCGGGATCAACGGCCACCAACGTCCTGATGTGGTCGCAGGTCAACCGTTCATACTTCCGAACTGGACGCCGTCAACCGGCTACCTGAATCCGAATGCCTTCGCCGCGCCTGCTGGCAATTTCGGCAATTTGGGCCGCGATCAGATTTATGGCCCGGGTTTTAAAAATATAGATTTTTCGATCTCCAAAATTTTCAAAATGCGGGAGAAGACTGCAATTCAATTTCGAGCGGAGTTTTTTAATATTTTTAATCACCCCAACTTTGCGCTACCCAATGGCTTTATTACACCCGGCTCCGGTCCAGCAGGCACACTTTCAGCCACTCCGGACGTGGCACAAGGCAACCCGGGGCTGGGAGGCGGAGGTCCGCGCGTAATTCAACTAGCCCTGCGCATCCAGTTCTAGCTATCGATTACGGGCGGGCTCTAACGTCAGAATAAATGGCCGGCCCTGGACAGTTTCACGTTCGATTAGGCGCGCAGATCGCGGTTGACTAGCCGAGATAGCTTCCTGTAAATTAGCTTAGACTTGATAGAGGCGCGGAGGCCATGAGTAGCTGAGCCGGTTTTCCCGAATAGCTTCGGGGGCTCGCGCGAAAGGGGCAAGATTTAAATCTCCGCCGAAGTCTTCACGAGAAGCTAATTTCTCGCGAAGTTTGGGGGGCAAGGTTAAAACCTGCCCACTGTCATCCGGTAACAGCGGATGGAGAGCTATCGAGGAGCGAAGAAACTCGAGCCTCTATCCCTCGCGGTTTTTCCCTTCCTTGGTTTCTCCATTCCAGAGAATAGAAAAATGGATCTTTTTAAACTCACTCGTACGCTTATCGATATCGATTCTGTCACGCCGAACGAAGGTGAGGTCGGCGCGTATCTGCTTGGATATTTGAGCGATCTCGCTGACCGCCACGGCGGAGCGGTTGAGAAGTTGGAAGTGGCGCCACAGCGGTTCAACGTCTTCGCTCGCTGGGGCGATCCCATGGTGACCCTTTCCACGCACATGGATACCGTTCCTCCGTTCGTTTCTTCCCGGGAGGATGACGAGCACATCTGGGGTCGCGGCGCATGTGACGCGAAAGGCATCGTGGCCACGATGATCGCAGCCGCGGTGAACCTGCTGGAAACAGGGATCCGGGATTTTGGTTTGTTGTTCGTCGTTGGCGAAGAACGCGGCAGTGCCGGAGCGATTGCCGCTGCGAAGACTCCTCGAGGTTCAAGGTATCTCATCAACGGCGAGCCCACGGAGAATCGGCTAGTACTGGCTTCGAAAGGGTCGCTGCGGTTCGAGATCATCGCACGGGGAAAGCTCGCACATTCGGCCTACCCGGAGTTGGGCCACTCCGCGATTCATGCGCTTCTGGATGTCCTGCAAGACATACGCAGTATTCCCTTGCCATACGATCCTCTGTTCGGCGCCGGCACGCTCAACATCGGCACGATTTGCGGCGGGCACGCGGCAAATGTTGTCGCCGATGAAGCCCGCGCCGAGATCATGTTTCGTACCGTAGCGGACGCGTCTCCGATTCGCAGAGCGCTTCCCGCTGCCGTTGCAGGCCGCGCGCAGGCCCGCGAAGTCTCGCATACCCCCGCTCTGCGCTTAAGCAGCTTCGATGGACTTCCGACCACCGTGGTGGCTTTCGCTACGGACATCCCCGTTTTGGGCGGTCAGTGGGGGAAACCGTTCCTTATCGGCCCGGGAAGTATTCACCTCGCGCACACCGCTGACGAGCGCATCGCGAAGACATCGTTAGTGGAAGCCGTAGAAATTTACGCAGGCATGGTAACGCAGCTCCACGCAACGAAGCACGTCGTGCAGGAGGCAAGTTTATGACATTGGGCCTGGCCATCGTCGGATACGGAAAGATGGGCCGCCTCATCGAGCAGCTGGGGCCTGAATACGGTTTCGATGTGCGCGCAAAATTCAACAGCCGGAATAATCCACATGGCGCCGGGCTTACGCCCGCGACTCTTAACGGCGTCGATGTGGCGGTGGAATTCTCTACGCCGGACGCCGCGGCCGAAAACATCCGTCAACTCGCTTCGGCCGGCGTAAATGTCGCGGTGGGAACCACCGGCTGGGCAGACCATCTCCCGGTCGCGCGCCAAGCGGTAACACAAAATGGAACTGGGCTCGTCTGGACACCAAATTTCTCCGTCGGCGTGAATCTATTTATTCAGGCTGTGGCGCATACCGCGGCGCTCTTCGCAACGCAGCAGGAATACGACGCGTGGGGCTGGGAAATCCATCATGGCGCGAAAAAAGATGCGCCATCCGGGACGCTGCGGAAATTGGCTGACGAAATGCGTGCGAGCGGTTACCAGCGTTGCGTAAACCTGAGTGCCAACCGCGTTGGAGCATATCCCGGCACGCATGAGATCGGATTTGATTCCCAGGCGGACACAATTACGCTGCGCCACACGGCGCGCAGCCGGGAAGGTTACGCCCGTGGAGCCCTGCGCGCGGCACGCTGGGTAGCGGGGAAAAAAGGTTGGTTTGAATTTCGAGAGATTCTCGGCGAACTAGCAAGCTAGCGTCGAGAGTTTCAGAAGGAGCAACAAATGTTCACTGGATGTGGCACAGCAATGGTCACGCCGTTTCTGCAAGATGGCGCGCTCGACGAAGCGGGCTTAATTCGTTTGATTCATCGGCAAATCAAAGCGGGTATCGATTTTCTAGTGCCCTGCGGCACGACCGGCGAGAGTCCCACCCTCACCCGCGAAGAACATCTTCGCGTCGTAGAACTGACCGTCGAGGTTGCCAGGGGCAAGGTCCCGGTGCTCGCGGGCGCCGGAGGCTACAACACGGCTGAAGTTATCGCGCTCGCGAACGAACTTGCCGGCATCGGCGTCGACGGCATCCTTTCTGTCACGCCCTACTACAACAAGCCGACCCAGGAAGGTCTTTACCAGCATTATCGCGCGATCGCGAGGGCCACCACGTTGCCCGTTATTCTTTACAGCGTGGCGGGACGCACTGGTGTGAACATCGAGCCGCCGACCGTAAAGCGCCTCGCCGAAATCGACAACATTATCGGAATCAAGGAAGCGTCGGGAAGCATCTCGCAGATGGCTGCGATACTGAGCACCGTGCCGGAAGAGTTCATCGTTCTTTCCGGCGACGACGCCATCGCTCTCCCGCTTATCGCGCTAGGCGGCCGCGGCGTTATTTCCGTCGTCTCCAACGAAGTTCCAGAGGAGATGACACGCCTCACCAGGTTATGCCTCAACGGCGATTTCACGAGAGCACGCGAGATTCAACGGCGTTTTCAAGCGCTGATGGAAGTGAATTTTGTGGAGAGCAATCCCATTCCGGTAAAGGCCGCAATGGCAGAAATGGGTTTGCTTGAAGCGGTGTGGCGGCTTCCGCTCGTACCGCCCAAAACGGAAAATCAGGAGCGCATTCGCAATGTTCTGGCTTCGCTGGGACTAGTCGAGAGAGTCCATGCAGCCGTCACAAATTGAACGACTGTTCGACAATCCACCAGCCGAATACAGCGACGATCATTTCAGATTATTTAGCGAATTCAAGGATGCGTTAAATCGTGGACAGCTTCGTGCAGCGGAGCCCGATAGCACCACGCATAGCGGCTGGCGCACGAATACTTGGGTGAAAAAAGGAATCCTGCTTGGCTTTCGGATGGGAGTCATCGTCGATATGTCTATTGATGCTGCACGTCAGCCATTCGTCGACAAGTCCACTTATCCAGTGCGTGCGCTCAGTCCCGCCGACGGAGTGCGCATCGTACCTGGCGGTTCCAGCATTCGCGACGGTAGTTTCATCGGTCGCGGCGTGGTCTGTATGCCCCCTATGTTCGTCAACGTGGGAGCCTACGTCGGCGAAGGAACTATGATCGATTCTCACGCACTGGTTGGCAGCTGCGCGCAGGTCGGCCGCAACTGTCACCTTTCCGCAGGGGCGCAGATCGGTGGCGTGCTGGAGCCGGTCGGCGCGATGCCGGTGATCGTCGAGGACGAAGTGATGATCGGAGGAAATTGCGGCGTGTACGAAGGCACAGTAGTCAAGCAAGGTGCTGTGCTGGGGACCGGCACTCTGCTGAACCGGTCTACACCGGTGTACGACCTGGTGAAATCTCTGGTGTACACCGCGCGCCCAGACGGGCCGCTCATTATTCCGCAACACGCCGTGGTTGTGCCGGGATCGCGCCCAATTTCAAAAGGGCCCGGCAAGGATTGGGGACTGTCCCTGTACACTCCGGTCATCGTCAAATACCGGGACGCCAGTACCGATGCCCGCATTGAGCTTGAAGAGCTTTTGCGGCAACAGTGACAGTCGACGCGTTAAAATTAGCTCGTTTGAAACAGTACGTGATCTAGTTCTCAAGCTCGCCGGAAGCCAGCGTGGTAGCCATTTCGGCATATATGTCTACGGCTCGCAGCAACTGCTGCTTTGAAATGTGCTCGTCGGACGTATGGGCGGCGTGGATGCTGCCCGGGCCGATCAGAAACGGCTTTCCCCACGCTGCTGCAAAACTTGGAATATCCGTGGTGAAGGACACTACGGTAGTTGGCAATCCTGGGAACGGCTCCAATCGTTGAGCGGGCGTAACGTATTGTTCTCGCGCTTCTGCGCGTCCGGCTAGTTCCTGGGCCAGCGCTTCACGTACGGGGACTGCGCTCCCCACTAGCCGAAACATGATTTCAGCTTGCGCATGATCGGCGATGACATTAGGCGCGCGCCCACCTTTGATGGTCCCAATATTCAGAGTGGAACGACCTAGCAATTCGTCCTCAGGCAGGTTGATCGCGCGAATGGCCTGCAGCACATCAAGTAAAGTATCGATGGCGGAATGCCCCAGCTCCGGATACGCCGAATGCGCTGCCCGGCCACGCGCGGTGATTTCATATCGCAAGGCGCCTTTTGTACCCAGCGCGATCTTGTTCTCGGTCGGCTCACCATTAATAAGGTAGCGGGATCCGCGGGGATTCCTGGCGGCAACCAGGGCTCCGGCGCCGTTGACTTCCTCTCCCACCACGAAAAGCAAACCAAAATTTTTCTTCCTGGCAGCCAACAGCTTTTGGGCCGCCGCAATCATAGCCGCAATAATTCCCTTCGCATCACAGGCGCCGCGCCCCCCAATCGTTTCTTCATCTTCGCGAGACGGAAAAAATGGCGGCACGGTGTCCATGTGGGTTGATAGTGTGACGACCGGCTGGCCCCAATACGCGAACACATTAAATCGATCTGGCTCAACCTCCATTCGTTCCACGTGCCCCGCGTAACGTTTGGCAAGGTTCGAAAGATGTGTGAACAGGTAGTCGCCGACGCGTCTCTCCGAATTCGTTACAGAGTCGATATCGATCAGCGCGCGCGTTAGTTCAAATACACTCATGGCTCAATTGGATTCTGGTATGAGAAGAAATTTAGACTCATCACCTCGATCGCCAAGACCACGACGTTAGACATCACTTGCGCCAGCGGTTGCGCAAGTCGGCGACCAGCTCGCGTGCAACTTCCCGGGCTCGAGGAATATCATGCGGATCGAAGGATATCGCCGACACGCGGGCGTGACCGCCACCGCCATACTTCTCCGCCAGGGAGGCAAGATTGGCATCCGCATTCGCGAGATTCCACGGATTGGTACCCAGTGAAACTTTAGCACGCACCGCGGATGCGCTCACGCTTACGGAATAAATGCATGCCGGATACAACAGATAAGGGATGAATTTATTGTAGCCTTCCAGGTCCAGGTCGCTGACGTCGAAGAAAATCACTCCTTCGCGAGCGTCGGCGCGCTCCCGAAGGATCTCAATGGATTTTCGATGCCGGTCCAGTAGCGGCTCAAGGTGCCTGGCTACCATGGGCAGCTTCACCATTTCCGATAGCGGGCGGTAGGCCAGCTCCGGAATTATTTTTGCCGGCAGTCCATTTTCCGGCGCTGCTTCGATGACCAGCGCCAGCTGTGTGGCTGGTTCGGTCAAAGCCACCGCGGCCTCGGGCGTGGGGTACTGCGCGCCATCGATGATGTCGCCCCAATGAATCAAATCCTCGAGAGGCGTGGTGTCAAATGCATATTTTTCCTTGGAGACGTCGGCGATCAATTTGGTGCAGGATTTGTATTCCGGCTCGTAAAACATTTTCGGTCCGGGATGCTTGCGAAAGTTTTCAGCGTCGGCAGGAGTGAGGAAGGCGCTCTGATGATGGTCGAACCACCAGGTCACTTTCGGGGAGTTCGAATATTTGAAGTCCACGATCACATTTTCGTCGCCGTCAAAAAAGCCGTCTGTCCAAGGCTGCACGGCGCGATGGGTCATACCGGTCAATTCGAACTGGGCGTTCGCATCAAAGCGTTCGCGGTAAAAACGGTAAAACAAGGCGGCGGAGGCGGTGCCATCAAAACAACGATCATGGAAACACAGGCGTACTCGGGTCATAAAACCTGGCAGATGCCTTTCTAGGCTTAGTGCAATGTTAAATGAAGCTTTTTACAATGGTGGGAGCCAGCGGGAAAGTCAAGAGCAACCACCTTCAGGCATATGTTAGACAAACGGCGGAATAGAAAGGAGTCGCGTAAGAGTGAAACGACCCCGGCGGAGATTCTCTGTCTACTTATTTTCCGGCGATTCCATCCGCAATAGGCGCGGCAATGGGCAAACGGAATAGCTCGTGCTGATAGGCTTTAATCATCAAGAGAATCCACAAAATAACTCCAAGCAGCCCCAGTACCATCGAAATCAACGCCCAAAGACCGAATTGAACGAAGCCGCCAATGCCCATGATAATGCCGAGGCCGATCCTGATGATGGTCAGAGCGCCGAATACGACGATCGACTGTGCGGCGTGAAATCTCACGAAGGGCCGTTTGTCGATCAGTAAAAAAATGATCCCGGTCAGCCATCCCAGCACGTAGCACAACAGTCCAGCCACATTTTCCGCGAGACCTTCGCTGCTTGCCGCCGGCGCCGTGCTCATCGGAACTGCGGATGCCGTCTGGCTGGCTCCGCACTTTGGACAGAATGCCGCGCCGCCTAACTCCGTTCCACACGCTTTACAAAACGCCATTTGCAAGACCTCCGGGAAGGATATAATGCGCCGGAGCGTAACAAAAGAGGGCCTCCAGCGCAATGTTTTATCGTGTCGGCCAGCAACTTTGCGATGACTCACGATTCGTAAAGACGATCTTTGGGCTGACGGCCCTTTTGCCAAGCGTTGACCTTCATGGCTGACGTATTGACGTCCCCAAGCCTTTCCCGCGCGAATTCCACCGCACCCTCTCGCCTCTTCAGTTGGCCGCGCGACACAACGGCCGCCGAGCTCCGGACACTCGTCGCCGGCGGCCTTGGCTGGATGCTCGATGCCATGGATGTGATGTTGTACTCGCTGGTGCTCGCATTTCTACTGCGCGAGTTCGCAATGGATACGCGCACCGCAGGGTTTCTCAATTCCCTGACTCTTCTGGCCTCTGCCATTGGTGGGCTGGGATTTGGTTGGATTGCCGACCGCATCGGCCGCACTCGTGCGCTGATGGCCTCCATTGCGATGTACTCAGTTGCTAGTGCGGCGTGTGGCTTCTCGCATTCCATTCCGGAGCTGGCCACATTTCGGTTTTTGTTAGGGCTTGGAATGGGCGGTGAATGGACCTCCGCGGCTGCTTTGATAGCCGAAACGTGGCGGCCTGAACATCGCGGCAAGGCCTTGGGGATAATGCAATCCTCCTACGCCATCGGTGAAGCCATCGCAGCCCTGGTTGTCGCCATCGTATTGCCGCATTTTGGCTGGCGAGCGGTGTTTTTCGTCGGCGTTCTACCCGCGCTTCTGGTTTTTTGGATCCGCCGCAAGGTGCCCGAGCCCGCCGTTTGGAAAGATCGTGCAGAAATAGGTCGATCGGGATTCTTCAGCCTGTTGCTTGGCAAGGGAGTTTTTCGCGTGGGATTCCTGGCCACCACGATGAACGCCTTCGGGATGTTTGGCTACTGGGGATTGTTCACGTGGATCCCTGCGTACTTGTCATTGCCAGTTTCTCAAGGCGGGCGCGGCCTGAGCCTTGTTAAGACGACAACGTTCTTTGTAGTCTTGTGCTTTGGAAAATGGCTGGGTTACGCGTCTTTTGGATTTTTCGCCGATGCGTTCGGCCGGCGTAAACCGTACTTTATTTATTTGCTGATTGCCGCCGGGCTGACGCCCATCTATGGATCTGCGAAAAGCGCTTTCTGGTTGCTGCTGCTCGGCCCTTTCGTGGCATTTTTTGGAACTGGATTTTTCTCCGGGTACGCCGCCATCGCCAGTGAAATATTCCCTACCCAAATCCGCGCGGCAGCCATGGGTCTCAGCTATAACATCGGCCGCGGACTTTCCGCCTTCGCACCGTTTGCCGTCGGGGCCTTGGCACTGCATTACGGCATCGGCCCAGCTTTCTCGCTGCTGGCCGCAGCCTTTTTTGTAGCCGCGGTTCTGGCATTGCTTCTTCCTGAAACCTCCGGACGCGCTCTGACCTAATTGACAGCGGCAATCAATGATTGGAATGTAATCGATGGTGCGGGAAGAGGGATTTGAACCCCCAAGGGCTTGCGCCCGGCAGGTCCTAAGCCTGCTGCGTCTGCCAGTTCCGCCATTCCCGCGATGTGTATGGAAAGTTTATCATGCTAATTTATAGCTAAAGAACAGCGATTGTCTGGAGCCGTTTATGCCGCGAGATGTGCGCACTCTTCTGGAACTCTACAATCCCAGTAATCCTTTGGATCACGCGTCCACTATCCCTTCGCCTTGGTATTTTGATCAAGGTATTGCGGAACTGGAGAACTCCTCTGTTTTTGGTAAAACCTGGCAGGCGGTGGGGCGCGCCGAACAGGTTCAAAACCCGGGAAAATTCCTCACCGCCGATATCGCCGGTGACCCGATTGTCATGGTACGCGGTGAAGACTCTCAATTGCGCGCTTTCTATAACGTATGCCGTCATCACGCCGCGGCGGTGGTCACGGAAGCGCAAGGTTGCGCAAAACAGTTTCGCTGCCCTTATCACGGATGGACCTACGGGATTGATGGCGCGTTGAAAGGCATGGTCGAATTTGACGGCGTCTGTGATTTCGACCGCTCCGCTAACGGCCTGGTGCCAGTTCACGTGGACACCTGGGAGAATTTTGTATTTGTGAATCTCGATCCCGACGCCGGTTCGCTGGCCAGCTTTCTTGGGAGCATTCCACCCATCGTCGCACCGCTGCAATTGACAAGAAAACTACGCTACTTCGATCGCCGCATCTACCGTTTGCAGTGCAACTGGAAAGTGTACGTCGATAATTATCTGGATGGCGGCTACCACGTTCCACACGCGCACAAAGGCCTAAGCAGCGTCATCGAGTACACCAAATACACCATAGAAAACTTTGAGCGCGCCTGTTTGCAATCCAGTCCGCTGTCCTCCGACGCCAACTCTGAGGCGGGAGTGGCATCCACGCGCCAGGGCCGCGCTTTTTATCTGTGGATCTATCCCAATTTCATGTTGAACGCGTACGAAGGCGTGATGGACACGAACGTAGTGGTCCCTTTAGGCGTGGATAAGTGCGCGGTGATTTTCGATTACTACTTTTCAGATACATCCGCAGCCGCGGAAGCGCGGAACCGTGAGAGCGTTGCCGTCAGCGAAAAAGTTCAAGATGAAGATATGGGCATCTGCGACGCGGTGCAACGCGGTTTAGGTTCACGAGCTTATCTAGCGGGGCGTCTCTCGGTCCGCCGGGAAGCCGGCGAACATCTTTTCCATCGCTTGCTGCACGCCGATTTGACTGGCGCCGCGAACCGCTCCGAAGCGGCCGCAGACTAAATGTGAATCGATCCCCGGCCGGTTCCCAGGGCGTTCACAAAGCGGCTGGCGCCTGGTCCTATTCAAAAATCACAGTTTTGTTAGCGTATAGAAGGATGCGATTCTCGATGTGCCATCGCACGGCCCTGGAAAGGACGATTTTTTCGAGGTCTCGTCCTTTTTCGACCAGATCTTCGAGATTGTCGCGATGGGTGATTCGCGAGACACCTTGCTCGATGATTGGTCCCTCATCAAGAATCTCCGTTACATAGTGCGCCGTCGCGCCAATTAACTTCACTCCTGCGTCGTAGGCCTGCTGGTGCGGCTTCCCTCCAATGAAAGCCGGCAAAAACGAATGGTGGATATTGATGATTCGCTGGGGGTAATGAGCTATAAAATCCGCGGACAATACTTGCATGTAGCGCGCCAGCACGACTAGATCGATTTGATATTCGCCCACCAGCGCCAGTTGTTGCCTCTCGGCGTCTTTCTTATTTTCCTTGGAGACTGGCACGTGGTGAAACGCTACACCGTAAAAATCGGCGTCGCGCCTAGCTTCCGGGTGATTACTGATGATCAGGGGAATTTCGCAAGCCAGTTCCCCATTGCGCTGCCGATAAAGCAAATCCACCAAACAATGGTCGAATTTGGAAACAAAAATGGCAACGCGCGGCCGATAGCTGGAGACTGCCAGTCTCCAGTGCATGAAAAACTTCTGCGCAATCGGGCCAAATTGGGCAGAAAAGTCGTCCAGTTTCAACTGGAAATCTTTAAGATCCCACTCCACACGCGCGAGGTAAAATCGCTCTTGGCCGGCCTGGTGCTGCTCGAAATGCAAAATATTTCCCTCATGCCGAAAAATGAAATCGGCGATGGCCGCATCCAGCCCTTTCTGGTCCGGGCATTCCACCAACAAAATCGCGTTGTTCTTCAAAGCTCGATCTCCAATGTGCCTCCATTATTTTAGATGACTACCTGACTCAACCAACGGTTCTATCAAGTACATGTGCGCAATTGCACCGCGCATGGCCACGAATTGACGATGGGAGAAGCGTCGGTTTATACTGATGATTGAACGCGAGTCTGTCCTTGCTTCTCTAAGCTCAACTGAAAGCCTGGATCACTGGATTGCCCTGGCACCGGGGTGTTTGTGCTCGCCGATAACGTCTTAGCGTTGTAATCTGTATTGATCGCCCTTAGAACTGAAAGGCAACTCGTATGACTGAAGGCACCGAAAAGACCGCCGAAAGCACGCCGGAAAGCGCGAATCAAGCTGATGCTGCCGCTACCTGTCGTCGTGAGCTGGACCTCGAAATCCCTGCCGACGAAGTCTCCAAAGCCATGGAGAAGGTGGCCAAAGAATTTGCCAAAGTCGCGCGTGTACCGGGCTTCCGGCCCGGCAAGGCTCCCATTACCTTGATTCGCCGGCGATTTGCGGACGATATCAAGGGCGAAGTGCTGCAATCGCTGGTGCCCGAGCGCGTGGAGAAGGCGGTTAGCGAGCAAAAACTTACACCGGTATCGCAGCCGAAAGTCGAACAGCTGGACTTCAACGATGGCCAGCCACTTAAATTTCGAGCCGTCTTCGAAGTGCTTCCCGAATTTGAGCTGGGCGATTATAAGAATCTGCAACTCGAGATGCCCGTTATGGATGTCGTGGATGAGGACGTGACCAAAACGCTGGAAGACATGCGCGAACGCGCCGCAGCGTTTGCTCCCGCCGAGGGCCGTGCTGTGCAGGACGGCGATTTCGTGCAGCTAAAGCTCACTGGCGCACCCGAAGGCGAAGGCGAACCTCTGCAAGCCGACAGCGTTCTTTGCCACATCGGCGCAGAAGAGACCATGGCGCCATTCAACGAAAATCTTCGCGGTGTCAATATCGGGGACCACAAGGATTTCGACGTGGCCTATCCGGCCGACTATCCTGATGCCAAGCTGGCGGGCAAGATCTATCATTATTCTGTCGATGTGCTGGGCATCAAAACCAAGAAGCTTCCCGAGCTGAACGATGAATTCGCCAAGGACGTCAGCGACGCCACCACGCTCGACGAGCTAAACAAAAAGATTCGCGAAGGTCTGGAACACCAGCGCGACCACAAACAGAAAGATTTGTTGCGAGAAAAAGTTCTGGGCGAAATCGTGAAGCTGCACGACTTCCCTGTTCCACAGTCGCTAGCCGAGCATCAGATGGACGTGCGCCTGGAACGCGTGGTTCGCTCCCTGGCGCAACAAGGTGTGGATCCGCGCGCGGTAAATATCGACTGGGTGTCGTTGCGTAAGCGCAACGAAGACCGTGCCAAGGAGGATGTAAAGGCAGAGCTCATCGTGGACCGCATCGCCACGGCGGAAAATATTGATGTCACCGAAGAAGAAGTGGAGCACGAGCTGCAACATCTCGCCGGACATAGTAACGAATCGGCGGAAGCAATTCGTGCTCGTTTGACAAAGCAAGGTACGCTCGATAGGATAAAAGCGAAGTTGCGGAGTGATAAAACTCTCGACTGGCTCGCGCAGAATGCTCGGGTAAGCACCGCCAAAGCAGCCGCCGTGGAAGCGAAGTAACTTTCGAACTACGTCGAGCGGTTGGCAGGCGCGGTAGTTGACTGAAGCGTAAGCTGATCATTCGCAACTGCAAACATTCAACCAAGCCAAACAATGAAAAACTTTGACGATCCAGGTTATCGCGCTACCACGCTTGTACCCATGGTGGTCGAACAGACCAGCCGGGGCGAACGCGCCTACGACATTTATTCGCGGCTCCTGAAAGAGCACATCATTTTTATCGGCACGCCGATTGATGACCACGTCGCCAACCTGGCTATCGCGCAAATGCTTTTTCTGCAGGCGGAGGATCCTGAAAAAGACATTCAGATTTACATCAATTCTCCGGGCGGCTCTATCACTGCGGGCTTCGCCATTTACGACACCATGCAGTTCGTCAAGCCTGACGTAGTCACCACTTGTGTGGGTCAGGCGGCTTCCATCGCGGCTGTGTTGCTGGTCGGCGGAGCGCCAAAGAAACGATTCGCGTTGCCCAACGCAAGAATCCTGATTCACCAACCGTGGATGTCCGGCCTAGGCGGTCAAGCCACCGATATCGACCTGCATGCCAAGGAAATCCTGCGCATGCGCATGGTTATCAACAAACTTCTCTCGCAGCATAGCGGACAGAACCTCACGCGCATCGAAAAGGATGTAGAGCGAGACTTCATCATGAATCCCGAGCAAGCCAAGGAATACGGGATGATTGACGAGATAATCTACAAGCATCGCTAGCCCCGCGCCGGGCTCACCATCCGGCGCGCCTTTTGATGCCAGACTTGTTCCAAAAAGTTAGCAAAGTTTTCACCTTTCTATTTTGCTTCGGAGATAAATCGGCCTAGAATGATGGGTAGGGACTCCGTCGAAGCTTCGCGGAGACGAGGCCTTCACGCCCGTGAAAAAATTCAATCCAGAAGAGCCGCTGCGCTGTTCCTTCTGCCATAAGACCCAGGAACAGGTCGAAAAGCTGATCAGTTCGCCTTCCGACTATCCGCGCGCCTACATTTGTAATGAGTGCGTGGGCGTGTGCGAAACCATTCTAGAAGACGAAAAGCGCGAGCAGGCCACAGCTCCGGCGAAGCGCCTTCCCCGCCCTCCGGAGATCAAACAATTTCTGGACGGCTATGTCATCGGCCAGGACCGCACCAAGAAGAAACTCGCTGTCGCGGTGTATAACCACTACAAGCGCATTTTCCTTAACAAGCAGCCTGGCGATGTGGAACTCAGCAAGTCGAATATTCTGCTCATCGGCCCCACCGGTACGGGCAAGACGTTATTGGCGCAAACCCTTTCGCGCATGCTGGACGTGCCCTTCGCGATCGTGGACGCGACCACGCTTACCGAAGCGGGCTATGTTGGCGAAGACGTGGAAAATATTATTCTCAAGCTGTTGCAGGCCGCCGACGGCGACGTGCAGAAGGCTCAGCAAGGCATCATCTATATAGACGAAATCGACAAGATCGCTAAGAAGGACGAGAATCCTTCGATCACTCGTGATGTGAGCGGCGAAGGCGTGCAACAAGCCTTGCTCAAGATTCTCGAAGGCACTGTCGCCAACGTTCCTCCGCAAGGTGGGCGCAAGCATCCGCACCAGGAATTCACGCCCGTCGATACCACCAACATTCTCTTCATCTGTGGTGGTGCATTCGTCGGATTGGAAAAAGTTATTGAGAAGCGCGCCGGCCGGCGCTCGCTGGGTTTCCATACGGATGCTTCTACCGCGGCTCCGCAGCGCCGCAATACGGAATTGCTTGAGCATGTTCAGCCCGGCGATTTAATCCGCTACGGGCTAATCCCTGAATTCGTCGGGCGACTTCCCGTTGCAGGGGTGATGAATGATCTGGACAAGGCCGCGCTGGTAAAAATTTTGACCGAGCCTAAGAATGCACTGCTAAAGCAATACCAGCGGCTCTTTGAATTCGAAAATGTTCGTTTACGCTTTACCGACGATGCCCTGGAAACCGTCGCCGAGCTCGCCATGCAGCGCAAAGTTGGCGCTCGTGGGCTGCGCATGATCCTTGAGGATCTAATGCTAGAACTTATGTATCACCTGCCCATGCAGCGCAAGGTGCGCGATTTTGTAGTGACCGCGGAGATGGTTCGCACCCGCGAAATCAATTGGAGTTTGCTTGAAAAGGCTGGTTAGCTATTTAGCACCACGCTAAATCCTTTGCCAGTCTGAGAAGTGAATCGCGTTAGAATTTGACGCGACGTTATGTCAGGGGCCCCATGTTCAATCGGGAAAAGCAGGAAATGAAACGCGTACCGATGATGCCGGTGCGCGATATGGTGATCTTCCCGCAGCAGATGACGCCGTTCATCGTCGGCCGGGAAGCGAGCGTCCGCGCGCTTGAAGAAGCCCTGGCAGGCGACAAGAAGATTTTTCTTTCTACCCAGCATGATGCTTCGGTGGACGATCCCAAACCCGAAGAAATTTACGCCGTAGGGACGCTCGCAAACATCGTGCAGAGCGTAAAGCTGCCCGACGGGAATATAAAAGTTCTCGTGGAAGGCGTGGAGCGAGCGCGCTCCATCAGTATCACTGCGGAAGAAGGGTTTTTCCGCGCTACCGTTCGGCTGCTGAATGCTCGCGTCGAGCCTTCTCCCCAGGTGGAACAGATTGTTCAGAAGATTACCGGCCTATACGAGCAGTTCATCAAGCTGTCACAAAGTTTGAATTACGACACCATGATCGCCGCCGCGCGCGTGGATGATCCCTCCCGGTTGTCCGACACCATTGCCGCCAACTTGCAATTACCGGTGGACGAAAAACAGGATTTGCTGGAAACCGTCGATCCCGTGGAGCGGTTGAACCGCATTGGCGACATTCTGGAGATCGAACTTGAAAAACTGAACGTCGATCGCAACATCAACACCCGCGTCAAGCGGCAAATGGAGCGCGCGCAAAAAGAGTACTACCTCAACGAAAAACTCAAAGCGATACAGAAAGAACTTGGCCGCGGCGAAAAAAGCGAGATCGACGAGCTAAAGAAGAAAATCGATACCGCCGGCATGTCCAAGGAAGTTCACGAAAAGGCCATCCAGGAGCTGAAACGCCTGGAGCTGATGCCGCCCATGTCCGCGGAGTCTACTGTCAGTCGCAATTATCTTGATTGGCTGCTGGCTGTGCCATGGAAGAAAAAATCCAAGGAAATACGCGACATTCTGGCCGCAGAGAAAATCCTCAATGAGGAGCATTACGGCCTTGAAAAGATAAAAGATCGCATTCTCGAGTTCCTCGCGGTTCGCCAGCTGGTCAAAAATCCCAAGGGCTCAATTCTCTGCTTTGTTGGGCCGCCGGGCGTCGGCAAGACCTCGCTGGCCATGTCCATCGGGCACGCTACGGGGCGCAAATTCGTTCGCGTTTCCTTGGGCGGCGTTCGCGATGAAGCTGAAATTCGCGGCCACCGGCGCACCTATATCGGTGCCCTGCCTGGGCAGATCATCCAGATGATGAAGAAGGCCGGCACCACCAACCCGATTTTCGTTCTTGATGAGGTGGACAAAATGTCCACTGATTTCCGGGGCGATCCTTCCGCAGCTCTGATGGAGGTTCTCGATCCCGAACTGAATCACGCTTTCACCGATCACTATCTCGACGTGGAATACGATCTTTCGAAAGTAATGTTTGTTTGTACCGCCAACGTCCTGCACACCATTCCGCAGCCCTTGCAGGACCGGATGGAAATTCTGCGTATCCCGGGCTATACCGAGCAGGAAAAACTTCAGATCGCTAAGCGCTTTCTCGTTAAACGCCAACGCGAGGCCACCGGTCTTCAGGAAAAGAATCTGTCGTTTACTGACGAGGGGTTGCTGCACATCATACGGCATTACACTCAGGAAGCTGGGGTGCGCAATCTCGAACGCGAAATTCAAAATATTTCGCGCAAAATGGCCCGCAAGGTGGTCACCGAGGGCCCGAAGGCAGATGTGAAAGCGGAAATCGTGCCCGCCAACATCAACGATTACCTCGGCGTTTTGAAATATCGCGAATTCTGGCTTGAAAAACAGAACGAAATCGGTCTCACTACCGGACTCGCCTGGACTGAAGTTGGCGGCACGGTTCTCACTACGGAAGCTACCCTGATGGAAGGCAAAGGCCGCCTCACGCTCACCGGCAAGCTAGGCGACGTCATGCAGGAATCTGCTCAAGCGGCGATGAGCTATATTCGCTCGCGTTCCGCTTCTTTCGGGCTACCGAAGGATTTTTATCGCAATATCGATATTCACGTGCACGTTCCCGAAGGTGCCATTCCCAAGGACGGCCCTTCCGCCGGCATCACTATTTGCAATTCCATTGTCAGTGCTTTGACGCGTATTCCGGTGCGCCGCGATGTGACCATGACCGGCGAAATCACGCTGCGTGGAAAGGTTCTTCCCATCGGCGGGGTCAAAGAAAAACTTCTTGCTGCTCATCGAATGGGCTTGCGTACGGTACTGCTTCCGAAGGACAATGAGAAAGACCTTGCGGAGATACCGCAGGAGATCCTCTCCAGTCTGACGATCCGATTTGTTGAAACCATGGATGAAGTTTTGCAAGTCGCTCTTGAACGGCTGATTGTGCCGATTGAGCATCCCGCAGTTGCACCCGTCGCTGAACCGTTTGTGGCCGGTGCTGAGAAAGACACAAGTTTGACCAACTGAAAGCGCCACTGGAGTGCGGTTCGCGTTCGGGCTGTCGCGACCTGTGATCCTGGTTAAGTAGCGCTCCCGGTTGAAGATAGTCTGGTTTGCCTCCCTGGCCGAGTGCCGTGCTTTCGCCAGTTTGTGCGCCACCTCGTACACAATCCGGATTTCTCTAAGGTCAATTTTCACCTATAAAAGTTAAGGACATATGAAAGAAACAAGCGTCGAAGGAAGCAATCAGATGAGCATTAGCCTTGCCGAGCTCAAAGAAAAAAATATTACCGACCTCGCCAAGATCGCCAAGGAACTCAACATTCCCGGCGCCAGCGGCATGCGCAAGCAGGAGCTGATCTTCCAGATCCTCCGCGCACAAACGGAAAAGAACGGCCTGATCTTCTCCGAAGGCGTCCTCGAATGCCTGCCCGACGGCTTCGGCTTCCTGCGCGCCCCGGAATACAACTATCTTCCGGGCCCTGACGATATTTACGTTTCGCCGTCGCAGATTCGCAAGTTCGACCTCCGCACCGGAGACACCGTCTCCGGCCAGGTCCGTCCACCCAAGGACGGCGAGCGTTACTTCGCATTGATCAAAGTGGAAGCCGTAAATTTCGAAGATCCGGAAGTGGCGCGGAACAAAATCTTCTTCGATAACCTCACGCCGCTCTATCCGCAGGGGCGGTTGAAGATGGAAACTACCAAGGAAAATATGACCGGCCGTGTGCTGGATCTGCTTTGCCCGGTAGGCAAAGGCCAGCGCGGTTTGATCGTCGCTCCTCCACGCACGGGAAAGACCATGATGCTGCAATCCATGGCCAATTCGATTACCGTCAACCACCCGGAAGTAGCGCTCATCGTGCTGCTCATTGATGAGCGTCCTGAAGAAGTCACCGACATGCAGCGCACTGTAAAAGGCGAAGTCATCAGCTCGACTTTCGACGAAGCACCACAGCGACATATTCAAGTTGCGGAAATGGTTTTGGAGAAGGCCAAGCGCCTGGTGGAGCACAAGCGCGACGTTGTCGTTCTGCTCGACAGCGTCACGCGTCTCGCACGCGCTTACAACGCGGTAACACCGCCGTCAGGCAAAGTGTTATCCGGTGGTATCGATGCCAACGCCCTTCAGCGTCCACGCCGTTTCTTTGCAGCCGCGCGCCACGTCGAAGAAGGCGGCTCACTCACCATTATTGCCACCGCATTGATCGACACCGGCAGCCGCATGGATGACGTCATCTTCGAAGAGTTCAAGGGCACCGGCAACATGGAAATCAATCTTGACCGCCGCCTCTCTGACAAGCGCGTCTTTCCGGCTATCGATATTCAGCGCTCCGGCACGCGTAAGGATGAAATCCTGCTTCCCCCGGAGGAGTTGAGCCGCATTTGGGTGCTGCGCAAGGTGCTCAGCCCGCTGTCGACCGTAGAAGCCATGGAGTTATTGCTGAGCCGCCTAACTAAAACCAAGTCCAACTCCGAATTCCTCGGCTCCATGTCCGCACCAACGTAGTCAACCGCCCAATTATTTACAAATAGGGTAGGGCTGTCGTCTTGCCGCTCAGTTGTGGTCTGTTGCCTCCTGGACTTGCGCAATTACTTTGGCGTAACTTCCACCCAGCTTTCCATGTGTGCGTTTAGCACGTTGAGGGGCAGGGCGCCATTTTCCAATACGGCGTCGTGAAACGCGCGAACATTGAATTTCGCGCCTTGACGCTTCTCTGCTTGCATGCGCAGCTCGCGGATTTTTAGTTGGCCGAGCTTGTAGGCCAGCGCTTGACCTGGCCATACGATGTAGCGATCGACTTCCACGGTAATGTCCTGATCAGTCTTGCCGGTATTGTCTTTAAAAAATTGGATGGCTTGATTGCGCGTCCAACCTTGCGCATGCATTCCGGTGTCCACCACCAAGCGCACCGCGCGCCACATTTCATAACTGAGCTGGCCGAATTTTGAATAGGGATCCTTGTACATCCCCAATTCTTCGCCCAGGCCTTCGCAGTACAGCGCCCAGCCCTCAACAAACGCAGAGTAGCCTACGTGCTTGCGAAATTCCGGCTCGTTTTCAAGTTCCTGCGCCAAGGAAATCTGCAAATGATGGCCCGGCACCGATTCATGCAGGGAAAGCGCTTCCATTTCCCATTTCGGACGTGCGTGCAAGTTGTAAGTGTTCACGAAATAGTAGCCGGGCCGGCCAACGCTCGGCGCTCCGGGCTGATAATACGCAGTGGTTTGCGACGGCGCCTTAAAATCTGGTATGGGCGTCACGCCGTAAGGCAATCGCGGCAGCTTGCCAAATAAATGCGCCAACTCCGGATCGATTTTCTTCGCAATGATGCGGTAGCCGTTGACCAAGTCATCGGGCTTCTCAAAATAAAAACGCGGATCGTTGCGTAAAAATTCGGTGAACTCATGAAAACTGCCTTTAAAATTCGTTGAAGCAATTACCTTATCCATCTCTGCTCGAATGCGTTTCACTTCCGACAAGCCAATTTCGTGAATCTGTTGCGGCGTCAAATTTGTCGTAGTCTGCCAGCGCACGTGAAACGTGTAAGCTTCAGCTCCTTTGGGGAGCGCCGTAGCGGCGATCGATTCGCGGCAAGCCGGCAAATAAGTGGACGCGATATAATCGTGCAATTTCAGGAAGGCGGGCGCCAGGCCTGCGCTATAGATTTCTTTCGCGCGGTTGGTCAGTCGCGTACGTTCGTGCTCGGGAATTTCCACTGGAAAGCCTTTGAATGGCTCCAGCAAAGCGCTGGCCAGCGGGTCGGCTGGGATTAGATCGGCAATCTGCTTGGGAACATCGCGCAATGTCAGTTTTGGCGGCGTGTATCCGCGCTTCAGGCCCTCTTCCATCAACGCTTGCTGTTGCTCAACGTAAGGCGGCAGCGCCTCGAGCCTTGCCAAGATGTCCTCGTAATCGGCTACCGATCTGTTCGGCATTGTGGAAATGGTTTCCGCGGCTCCCTGCTGGACCCCGCTCATCTGATTTATGGGCATCCAATTGTTCTGCGGCACTACATTGCGGAACGGCAGCGGATCGTCGCCATACTGCAGCCCTTCTTCCGCCGTGCTGAGCAAATCGGAATACAAATCGTAATTAAGTTGTTCCGCGCTCGCCAAGGATTCGCGTGAAAATGTATTCAACCCGGCCGCGCTCTCATGCAGATGTTTCTTGCGCGCTTCGATTCCAGCGGGTGAATCGTCAGTCCACCGTCGGTTCTGACCTGGAAAACCCGCAGCCGTCGCCAGTTCCGGGTATTGCACCATCCAGCGCTTCCAGTCTTCTTGAAGGTAAACGCGAAATTTCCGGCTCGCCTCGTTGTCGCTTCTAGTTTCAACGCTGTTTTTTTCCTTTGCCGCGCCTTGTGCCAACAAAACCACTGGCATGGCCAGCAATCCGCTACCGATGCTCAGCGCCACCATCGTCAGCATCCGTATCATGCGGTCCTCCCTGCCTTTAATGCTCTGGCCTCGCGTTCTTTCACTAGCATTACTATTATCCGCGCGGTTTCTGCGATGCCCATGGCGGTGTTATCCACCAGCACCGCATCCGCGGCGCGGATCAGTGGCGATACTTTTCTTTCGCGATCACGCCGGTCGCGTTCGCGAACTTCTTCCACTACTTCCTGCAGTGAAATTCTGTCGCCTTTTTCCTGATGTTCTTTCCAGCGCCGTTCGGCGCGTACTTCCGGGGAAGCATCCAGAAAAATCTTCAGCTCGGCGACAGGAAATACCACGGTTCCGATGTCACGCCCTTCCATCACGATGCCGCCTCCTGCCCCAGCTTGCTGTTGCTCAGCCACCAGTACTTCGCGCACATCCTGAATGGTGGCCAATCGCGAAGCCGCCTGGGCGACTTCCTCGGTACGAATCTCGTCGGTCACTTCGACGCCGTCCAGGAAAACGCAGTTCTTGGCACCGGCTGCTTCTTGCGCCGCGCTCGGGCGCTTCAACTCAACGTGTGTTTCGCGGGCAATTGCGCTGAGAGCTCGTTCATCGCTCAGCGACAATCCCCGGCGCAGCGCTTTCAGTGCCACCGCGCGGTACATCGCACCGCTATCCATATACAAATAGCCCAGCATGCTGGCCACACGGCGCGCCAAGCTGCTTTTGCCTGAGCCCGCCGGCCCGTCAATGGCGATGGTTAGCTTTTGCATGTTTTTGGTAATGAGCACACCACCATACCGCGCTTCGGGAGAAGGCCAATGGTTATGAACATTCGCGCGTTGAGCTCGCAGTTGTAAATGGGGCGATCAAAATCCCATGATGTTATAACCGCAATCGACGTAAATTGTCTCGCCTGTAATTCCTGAACCGGCGTCGGATAGCAAAAACGCCGCTGTCGCGCCGACTTCCCCGGGATCAACATTCCGTTTCAGTGGAGCGCGCTCAGCATGTGACTTCAGCATTTCGCCCAAACCTGAAATCCCCCGAGCCGCGAGCGTTTTGATAGGCCCTGCGGAGATGGCGTTTACGCGAATATTTTTGGGCCCCAAGTCATTGGCAAGATAGCGCACGCTGGCTTCCAGTGCCGCCTTAGCCACGCCCATGACGTTGTATTTGGGAACTACTTTTTCCGCACCGTAATAGGTCATAGTTACGATGCCGCCCCCGTCTGTCATCAATGGAGCCGCTTCGCGTGCCACGGCAATCAAGGAGTACACGCTGACGTCGTGAGCGATGCGAAATCCCTCGCGGGTAGTATTGAGGAATTCGCCGCTTAGTTCCGCGGCGGGCGCAAAGGCCACGCTATGGACCACGCCCTGCAGCGTGGTGTAATTTTGTTTCAGTTCTTCGAAAAGTTTCACGATCTGCTCGTCGTGGGAGACGTCGCACATGAATCCCGTAGCTCCCGGAAGTTCGTCGATCAGGCCCTTGGCTTCCTGCGCCAGCCGCTCGTTTTGGTAGGTGATAGCGAGCCGCCATCCAGCCTGCTGCAATTTCTGCGCAATGGCCCACGCGATGCTGCGTTTGTTAGCAACTCCAAAAATCACCGCCGTCTTCTGCGTGTCGCTCATGCTGTGCGTTCACCTCGCGTCATCAATCGTTTGTCTGTGCCCTTTAGCGCTCTTGAAAATCTTCGCGCGGCAGACACCTATATTCTTTGAAATGCGCGCTCGATCTCCTTCACCGAGTATCGCAACACCACCGGCCGGCCATGCGGACAACTCATGGGACAATCCGTTTTCGCTAGTTCCGCCAGCAGCCATTCCATTTTTGTTTGATCCAACGGCATATTTACCTTGATGGCCGCGTGGCAGGCCGTGGAGGCCGCGATCTTGGCCTGTAGCGTTTCAATCGAAATGGCGGCGTTTTCCCGCTCAATTCCATCGAGAATTTCGGTGAGTAGTTTTTCCGCATCGCTGGCAACAATTCCCGCAGGGACGGCCTGGATGGCCACACTTCTCGGTCCCATTGGCTCCACTTCAAATCCGTTGGCGGCCAGTTCTTCCGCGATTTTTTCGTAGATCACAATTTGTCGTGGCGCCAGTTCGATCACCAGGGGCATAAGCATTCGTTGCGCTTCGATTTTTCCCGTGCGGCGCGCCGATAAATGTTGCTCGAATAGGATGCGCTCATGCGCGACGTGCTGATCAACCAGCCACAGGCCGCCGCCATTCACGGCCACAATAAAACTCGAGCTCACCTGACCGAGCGGTTTCAAATCGGAAATTTGATCAGGCCTCGGCAGGCTGGCCGGCGCATCGCCATTCGGGCCCGCCAGATTCGCGGCCCAATTGCCAACCGTGGCGCCTCGGGTTAATCCGGGGTCGGTGGAGAGGCCGCCCTGCCCAAATGCTAGTCGCTGCTCTATCGGTCTGAGCGGCGCAGAACTTAAATCGAAACCGCCATCCGCCACCCCGGAGGCCATGCCGAAGTCTTCGGACGCCGGGATGATCGCCCGCGGAATTCCTGGCGGCCCCGCGCCGTCGCCAACTCCCTGCTCTCGCCTCGAAAATTCAGCGGTCGTTGCCGCCATGGAGATTCCCGCACCCACTCCTGGCGTTCGCATCGGCTGGGTGCCGCCCGCCGCAGTCACGAAACTCGCGATTGCGCGCGTACCCGTCAACGTCTGCCGAATGGTGTCGCGCGTAAAATCGTGAACAAACTGCGGTCGCCGGAAGCGCACCTCGATTTTTGCCGGGTGCACATTCACATCCACTTCGTCATACGGCATATCCAGGAATAAAAGTGTCGCGGGAAAAACTCCGGCAGGCAAAATATTGCGGTAGCCTTCATGGATGGCGTGCAGAATCAGCCGGTCACGCACTAGCCGGCGATTCACGAAAACATAAATTCCGTTACGATTCACACGTTGCACTTCAGGGCGCGAGGTGAAGCCGCTGACCGTCAGGGCGAATTTTTCTTCTTCGGGTTCCAGCGCCGGCTCCGTAATTGTGGAACGAAACGCCGACATCGCTGCAGGAATCTCCGCTAGCTCATCGAGCGCTTGCTTTCCAAAAAGCTGATATACGCGCTCCGCCAGTTTCCCAACGGGAGTGCAATTGATGATTTCCTGTGTTGGGGTGGTCAGCACGAAATGCTTCGAGGGATTGGCGAGCGCGTAATGCGTCACCAGCGACGCAATGTGCCCTAGCTCGGTGGTGTCGGATTTTAAAAATTTTCGGCGAGCGGGCACGCTGTAAAAAAGATCAGCGACACTGATGGTAGTTCCCGCCGCCAGCCCAGCCGGCTTCACGCCAGTCAATTTACCGCCGGCAAACTCAACGCGCGTACCT
>DATHMG010000080.1:0-12398 GCA_035487275.1 Candidatus Acidiferrum sp.
GGCACGCCCATGGAATGAAAGTTCGCAATATTTGCTTCCTGCGAACGCGCGTCCACTTTGTTGGCGGCAATCACGAATGGTTTGCCGGTAGTGCGCAGCAGCCGCGCAAGCTCCTGGTCCAGCGGCGTAATTCCCGCATGCGTATCGACCACCAGCACAAGCAAAGCCGCGTTCTCAATCGCCACTCGCGCTTGCCGCAAAATTTCCTGGGGGATAAGCGCTTTGTCATCGGGAACCAGCCCGCCGGTATCCACAATTTCCAGCGCTCGCCCGCGCCAGTCGGCTTTGCCGTAGATGCGGTCCCGTGTAATCCCCGGCTCATCGGTAACAATCGCGCGCCTCGTTCCCGTCAAGCGATTAAACAGCGTGGATTTGCCCACATTGGGGCGCCCGACAATTACAAGCGATGGTAAATTTTGTGCCATGAATTGGGTCGCGGGCCGTTCGTGTGAATTTGTCGCGCGCGCATGGATCGCGCAAAACCACAGCAGGACGTGCGACAACTGTACCGCATCGCCGCGTCAGTCCAAAGCCGCAGCCGAATCGTGGCCCTCCCGCGCATGGTGGTTAACCCAGCCACGAGATGCGGACTTTCATCGAAAAAAAAGCGAATTGCCGGCCATCTCAAGTAAGATCTCCCGCCAACGGAGAACTGTCATGGCCCGACAACTCTTCACTTTCATCTTCGGCTGCGTGCTTCTAGCCTCAATCAGCCCCGCCCAAACAAAAACGTCAACATGGACAGCGCCGTCGGCCGATCAAGTGAACGCGATCTACCCAGAAATCGAGTCGTGGTATATCGATTTGCATCGCTCCCCGGAACTTGCCTTGCACGAGCAGCAAACCGCCGCAAAGCTGGCCGAACGCATGAAGGCGCTGGGATAACGAAGTCACTGCCGGTGTGGGCGGTACTGGCGTCGTCGCCATACTGCGAAACGGTCCGGGCCCCCCGTTTTGCTGCGCACCGACATGGACGCGCTGCCTATTGAAGAAAAAACCGGCCTACCGTTTGCCAGCTAGATTGTCCTAAAAAGCGATTCTGGAACTTCAATTCCAGTCCATGCATGCCTGCGGTCACGACATCCATATGTCCAGCTGGTTCGGAACCGCCAAGCTCATGGCCACCCATCGTGACCGCTGGTAGGCACTTTGATTTTTGTCGGTCAACCTTCAGAAGAAAACCGGACAAGGCACGCCGTTGGGCAGGTGGGCTTCACTCCTGGATATGCCTTGGCGGCAGCGGACTTTGTGGATATCACTATCTCGACGTAGCAGGTAAAAGGTGTGACGTTCCCACCAACAAAATAAATGGCATCACGACAATCAGCAGCACGAAGGCCAGGACCGCCCAGCTCCACGGATTTCCAAAATTTAATGTGTAACCCAAGCCGAAGCGCTTCGGCACCAGCAGTGCCGGGTCGTTCGCATTGGAGTAAAACGATCCCTTCCATGCCGCATCAGGCGGCCGCGGCCCGGTTCGGCCCAAACCCAACAGCAGCAAACTAAATGTGCCGACCGCGGCGATGGGGCCAAAAATAATCCAATAGGAAAAATGAGCAGGCTGAGGCATTGGGTCCATCCGCCGCTGCCATTGTAGTCGCAAATATTAAATTTGCCAGCCTAGCGTGTATCTTCTCCGAGGGATACTCGATTGACTGCCAACTATATCGAGGATAAAGTTTCGCTCTTGCCATAGCCGCATCTAAGCGCGGTGCATTGTTGGAGGTGAATTATGCCCAAGTTTGTTATCGAGCGGGAAATTCCCAATGTGGGCAATCTGTCGGACGCCGAATTTTGTGCTGCCGCGCAGAAGTCGATCAGAGCTCTCAGGGACATTGGCCCGCAGATACAATGGCTGCACAGCTACGTGACTGGCAACAAGATTTACTGCGTTTATTTAGCCCCGGATGAAGCTACTGTCCAGAACCACGCGAACAAAGCCGGGATTCCCGCCAACCGCATCTCCGCAGTGCGCAGGATGATTGATCCAACTACGGCCGAGTAATTCATTTGGCTGCGAATTTTCCGGCCCTTTGTGCCGGAGAACGGCCGGAGACCTGCAATTTCCGAATCAGTCATCCCCGCGATAAGGCTTCTTGTATCGCTTTGTCTGTTGCCATGGTCCAACCGTCCATCCATGCGGCTGCCGCTTTACCCGGCGGGATCGATTGCCTCGCCAGGTCCAAAGTTTTTTCCAGGCGCGTTTGCTCCGCCATCGGGAGCGGTACGCCGAGAACACGGCGCATAGCTGCAGCCGATCCCGCCAATCGCAACGCCCGCTCGGGTTGAGACTGCAGCGCCGCGGAACAAGCCAGGCAATCGAGAACGCGCGCTATACCACGTTTCTGCCCCAATTCCTGAAAGAGTTTCATGCTTTCAGCGAAGTGTAACCGCGACTTTTTTTCATCACCTTGCTCGCGCGCCAGGTTTCCCAAGTCCACCAGGCATCCCGCGATACCCCAGTTGTCGCCCAGCTTCCTGAATATGCTCAGGCTCTGTTCGTATCGCTCGCGCGCCGCCGAATTTTCCCCCTGCTCCTGCGCCACATCGCCCTCGTAATTGAGAGACCATGCTATGCAGGTACTATCGCCCAGTTCCTCAAAAATCACGCGGGACTCTTCATGCAAAGAGCGGGCCAGCTCATAGTTCCGCTGAGACTTCACTACGCTGGCGACATTGCTGAGCGCGCGCGCCACCATCGCACGATCATTTAAACCACGCCAGACCGACAGACTCTCTTCGAACAGGGACTTCGCTGTCGACATCTCGCCGTCGTCACGAGCGTTCGCCGCTAGGGCGTTCAAGGCGATGCCTACACCGCGTGTGTCGTTCAACTCTCGAGCAATTTGCAGGCTCTCTTGCAACAGCCCGCGAGCGGCCCGGTGATCGCCCTGCTCGCTGGCCAGCACGCCGGCAGCGAAGAGCACCCGCGCACGAGCATTAGAACGCGCTGCAGCTCCTTCAAGTTTGAGAAGTTTTTCCAGCCGGTCGCGGCCTTCGGTCAAATGCTCACGCGTCTCCCAGAATTGGAAGAGCGCCGCTCCCAGACGCAGCCCCCACTCCGCGTTTCCGCTGCGTTTCAACCAATCGAGCGCCGCGCGACAATTGTTGTGCTCCACTTCGAGCAAACTTACCCACTCCGTCTGTACGGGATCGGCGCCTTGCGACGCGCATTCTTCGGCCAGCACCAGGCAGTACGCCGCATGTGCCCGTTTTATCGCGGATTCCTCGCCACTGGCAGCCAGGCGCTCCAGGCCATACTCACGAACCGTGTCCAGTAACGCAAAACGCGGCTCGCCAGCGGATTGCTCAATCTGCCGAACCAGGCTGTTGTTGACCAGCGATCCCATGCCGTCCAGCACATCTACTTCAAGATCCTGCTTGGTATTACAGACCGCTTCAACACCTTCCAGAGTGCAACCGCCGACAAAAACTGAAATTCTTCGGAACAGTGTTTGCTCGGCCGGGCTGAGCAGGTCATAGCTCCAGTCCATCGTTCTTCGCAACGTCTGCTGTCGCATCGGAAGATCTTTCGCTCCACCCGTCAGAAGTTGCAGCGAACTTTCCAGTCGCGACTGCATCGCAGACGGCGAGAGCAACTTGATACGTGCGGCGGCTAGCTCGATCGCCAGAGGCAGCCCATCCAGTCGCGTGCAAATGGTTGCCACCGCCCGCGCATTCTCCTCGGTGAGTTCAAAATTTGGCTTAACCGCAATTGCGCGTGCCATGAACAAGGCTACAGTGGGATTCGTAGAAAGGATTTCACGCGATGTCCCGGATTGCAGATCCGGTAACGCCAGAGTCGGCACCGGGAATTCGTATTCGCCATAGATATGCAAGGGCGCGCGGCTAGTCACCAAGACGCGCAGCTGGTGAGCGGCAGTAATTAATTCCGCCACCATCGGCGCCGCCGCCAGCATGTGCTCGAAATTGTCAAAGAACAGCAACAGGTTCGAGCGCGAGTCCTGTAAATATTCCTTCAGGCTTTGGATGCTCCCTGGGCGGCCCGTTTCCCGTATTCCCAATCCTTGCGCGATGATTGAGGGAATAAGCGATGCATCACTCACCGCAGCCAGCGCAATAAAACAAATTCCGCCGTCGAAACGTTGGCTTACTTCACTCGCAACTTGCAACCCCAGCCGAGTTTTTCCTATGCCGCCAGGTCCCGTCAGCGTGACCACTCGAACATCTTCGCGCAACAGCAATTCTTTTACTGCCGCCACTTCTCGCTCGCGACCGATGAACGCCGTGGCCTGGCTTGGCAGGGTGTTGACTCTAGGCGCCAAATGTCGCGACGGCGCCTCGGGAAGCCGATCCCGTATCGCCGCTAGATCTCTAGCCAGGTCGTGCGTGGAGTCGTAGCGTTCTTTGGGATTTTTAGCCAGGCATCGGTCTATAACCCAGCAAAGTGGCGCGGGAGCCTGGGGATTTAGCGACGCAGCTGCTTCAGGTTGATCCCGCAGGATCGCTGCAAGAATCTGCGCGGCGCCCTGATGGGGGAACGCGCGTTTTCCCGTCACCATTTCATAGAGCAACGAACCAAAAGAAAACTGGTCGGAACGGAAATCCAACGGCAGACCGCTGGCTTGCTCCGGCGACATGTACGGAAGCGTGCCCAGAACCGCGCCCGGGTTAGTTTCCGAGGTGCTAACGGTCTCCAGATCCAGCCGCGGGTCCGTGTCCGTATCCGTGCTGACTAGCTTGGCGAGACCAAAGTCCAGAATTTTTACCAAGCCGTCGCGAGAAACCATTACATTTTCTGGCTTCATGTCCCGATGCACCACGCCTGCCACATGTGCTTTTGCCAGTCCCTCGGCGATTTGAGCGGCGATGCGGATGACCGCCTGCAAAGGAATTGGCGCTGCACGCAGCATTTCGCGCAGCAAGTCGCCTTCGACCAGTTCCATGGCGATATAGTAAGTACTGTCCACCTGTCCCAACTCGAAGATGGTCACGATATTGGGGTGATTGAGTGCCGAAGCCGAACCGGCTTCCCGCTCAAATCGCTTTACATCTAGTTTGCTGTCGGAAAGCTTGCGGGAAAGAATCTTTATGGCCAGGTCGCGTCCCAGCCGCGTGTCGCGCGCGCGATAAACTTCACCCATCCCGCCGGCGCCGAGTGGGCCAAGGATTTCATAGTGGCCAAATCGTGAACCGGCGGGAAGCGTCAGCGCCTCGTTCTGAGCCGTCCTGACCCGCTTTGCCGGTTTATTTATTGAATTGCCCGATTCCATTGTGAACTGAGGCACCGCGCGTCTAATATCGGTGCAGCATAACAAATTTTTGGAGGCCTCCATTGGATATTAGATCTCTGCAAAAACCGCTGAAGGAACAGTACCGAAGCGATCCGAATTCCTCGCGCATTACCATGACCGCGACGGGGTCGCAGATAGGTACACCCATGAGTTGTTCCGTGGATATTGGCCGCGCCATCTATCAAGCGGAAGCCCACAGGGGGGTTGGCGGCACGGGCACCTCGGCGTGCTCCGGCGATCTGCTGCTCGGCGCGCTGGCGGCCTGCGCGCAGATTACTTGTCAGCTTGTGGCAGCGGCGATGGGAATTGCCACTGAGCACGTGAAGGTTAGCGTAAGCGGCGACATGGACCTAAGAGGGACGTTAGGTCTTTCAAAAGAAGTCCCCGTGGGTTTCCAGGAAATTCGTGTCCAATTCGATGTTGCTGCCCCGCAGGCAACTCTCGAACAAATGAAGGCCCTGCAGGAAAAAACGGAACAATATTGCGTTGTTATGCAAACCTTGCTCCACCCGCCAAAAATGAACACCGAATGGGCCCGCTCTTAGTCGAGTTCCTTCGGAATTGCTAACGTTAAGCTCATCAGATATTTAGAAAACTTATCTTTAACTTGCTTGACGCGCTTGCTGGCCCGCGGGTAGTGTAATCCTACTTGTAACGCATAAAAACGGTACTTCTTCGAGGGAAGCCCGCAAGTTTCTGGGATTGCGTGCTGTGAGACACAAAAACACTGAGGAGAGTTCAATGATTGGATTTATCCGCAGCCTCGCCGCGGCGCGTTTTTTTGCCGTAGCCGCGCTCCTGATGGCAATGGCCGTAAGCATGCCCGCGAATGCGCAAACTTTTCGCGGAACAATTCTCGGTACGGTCACCGACTCCTCCGGTGCCGCCATCTCCGGCGCCACCGTAACCGTCAAGAATACCGGCACCGGACTTGTGCGCACGGTCACTACCGATGATGACGGAAACTACAGTACTCCCGAGCTCCCCATCGGCAGCTACAGCGTCACGGTAGAAAAGCCCGGTTTCAAGATTGGCGTAGTAAATGGCATTGGCGTGGAAGTTTCCACCGAGCGCCGCGCCGACGTAGTGCTGCAAGCCGGCGATGTTTCTCAGATGGTGGAGGTCACCGGAGACACTTTGCCGCAGGTGGAAACCACGACCAACACGTTGGGCGGCATCATCGAGTCCACCGTGGTGACCAACCTCCCCGTGAATGGCCGCGATTACCAGAAGCTGATCTTTCTCGTCCCTGGTGTCGCCGGCTCGCCGGACCAGATCACCGATTCGCCCGGCTCTTTCGGTGTCTTCTCCGTCAATGGAGCGCGCGGCCGCGCCAACAATTTCCTGCTCGATGGCACCGACATGAATGACGGCTATCGCAACGACCCGGCCATCAACGAAGCCGGGGTCTTCGGCACGCCTGCGACCATTCTCCCTATCGAAGCCATCGCTGAGTTGAACGTGCTCTCGAATTTCGAATCCGAATACGGCCGCAGCGCCGGCGGCGTGGTCAACATTGTAACCAAGAGCGGCGCCAATGACTTTCACGGAACGGGTTTCGAGTTTTTCCGTAACAACGCTCTCGACGCCCGCAATTTTTACAACCAGGTCGGAACGCCGCAAAATCCTTTTCACAATAATCAGTTTGGCGGAGCAATCGGCGGCCCCATTCGTCGCGATAAAACTTTCTTCTTCGTGGACTATGAAGCTTTGCGTGAAAAGGGCGCCGAAGCCAGCACCGCTTGTGTCCCTACCGCGCAGGATATCGCCACCGCAACCGCCGCCAACGGCGGAACCGTCAATCCCGTTAGCTCTGCTCTGTTGGCAAAAAATCCCTGGCCCGCACCAAACCTCGGCGGCTCATGCCTTAGCAACGGATCCGATGGGCAGACTCCCGTGACCGCCAACGTTTCTCTAGCCACGCCATTCTCAAACCGCGTAGATAACGCCATTGTAAAAATCGATCACAACATAAACGCCAATAATCTTTTAACAGGCCGCTATTACATCGGCGACAGCCTGCAAAGCTTCCCGCTGGCGCTAACCGGTGGCGGACTCGTGCCGGGATATAACACCTCTACTCCCACGCGCGTGCAACTCGTTTCGATTTCCTACGTTTCGACGATTACGCCGTCAGTCGTCAACGAGGCGCGTCTGGGCTGGAACCGCTTCGCCGAGGGATTCTTCCCCCAGGATCGCGGCTTCAACCCCACCAGCATCGGCCTGGACACCATAGGCCCGGGCACCGCCAATGCCACGCCCTACAATTTCGGACTCCCAGCAATAAGCGTCTCAGGACTTGCTAACATCGGGGCCGACAAGGGCGACCCGCGCCAGCGAGTGGATACCAACTGGCACTATATCGACAATATTTCCTGGAAGCATGGAAAGCACGACATTAAGTTTGGCTATGAATTCAGGCGCACTTCCGTGTCCCAAATCTTCAATCGCGGATTCCGGGGAACCCTTTCTTTCAACACGCAGACCAGTGCGGCAACTGGCCTCGTCACAGAAACCGGCCTCCAGGAATTTCTCGCAGGTACGCCTACGGGCGGCTCTCAGCGCCAGGGCAACACCGACCGCAACACCTTTGAGAATTCTCACGCCGGTTACATCCAGGACAGTTACCGCTGGAAGAGAAACGTCACCGTTAACTTGGGACTGCGTTACGACTATTTCGGCCTCATACAGGAAAAGCACGGCAACTTTACGAATGTGGACACCGCCACGGGGTTAGGCGTGCTCGTGGGCCAAAACCGTTTGTACCAACCGGATTACAAAAACTGGGCGCCACGTGTCAGCGTGGCCTGGGATGTGACCGGCAAGGGTAAAACCGTTGTGCGCGCAGGATATGGAATCTTTTATGACGCGTTTTCCCAGGACCTGTTCATAGGCCATCTGCCATTCAATAGTGGCTTTGATCCCGGCCCCGCCTATTCAGGATTCGGCCCGAACCCCATCTCTTCGGCGAATGTTAACCCCGGTCCATTCGACCCAAAATCTATGGTATACGGGACCGCCACCCCTATGGGTGATGCCTTCGGAGTAGATCCGCATCTCCGCACGCCGTACATGCAGAATTTTAATTTGAATTTTCAGCAGGAACTAACCCACAAGACCGTTTTCCAGATCGGCTATGTCGGCTCCAATGGACACAAACTGCTTCGCTTCCGCGATATAAATCAGCCGACCCAGGCGCAAATTGACGCCGCGGATGTCGCATGTGCTTGCATAAATATCTATGGCGTTCCGCGCCGCTACCCCACCTCGCCTTTCTTCTACATTAACTACGAGGAGGGTTCCGCCAATTCCAATTACAACGCCTTGCAGACCAGCTTGCGCGTAACCGATTGGCACGGATTTAATACCACGCTGAACTATTCCTGGTCGCATTCCATCGACGACGCCAGCGACGGCGAAGACTATGTCCCCAATGCCGCGCAACCTAACGACAGTTCCGCGCCCATCCGTTCCAATCGCGGCAATTCGAACTTTGATATCCGCAATCGCCTCACCTGGAATTTCGTTTATCAATTCCCTAACCACAAAGGCAGTTGGCAGCGCGTTACCGATGGCTGGGGCCTCAACGGCATCGTCACCGTCCAATCCGGGCAGCCTTTCCAGCTGAATTACAACTTTGAAGATGACTTTGATGGCAGCGGAGAAGGCTTCGCCCGCCCTGATGTTGTGGGACCAATCCATTACTCCAGCGATCCCGCAAAATTCCTGGACCTCACTTCGTTCGCGATTCCATGTACTTATCCAGCCGCCGGAGGCACTGGCTTCGCAAATAGCTGCATTCCCGGCACGCGCCATTTCGGCAATGAAGGGCGCAACTCCCTCATCGGTCCCCATTTCCGCCAGTTTGATTTTTCCATCTTCAAGGACACCGCGATAACCGAGCGCATAAAATTAGAGCTGCGTTTTGAAGCCTACAACCTATTCAATCACCCGAATTTCGCGAATCCCTACCTTCCGCTATTTATTGCTGACCCTGCGGTCAACGGCATCTCCCCTAACGGCAGGTCCATTGGAGCTTTTCGCCTCACGGCCACTGGAGACGTTGGCATCGGCTATCCATTCTTGGGAAGCGGCGGCCCTCGCGGGCTACAAATCGCCGCTAAAATTAGCTTCTAGCCCTTGGCGCTCTGAACCTGGTGCAGCTGCGGCCTTCTCCTTCCTAATCACTCTCGAATGGCCTGGCAAACCGCCGGGCCTTTCTGTTGTACGCCGCGCAGGGTCTCACCCTGCCGGAGCCTCCCAGAAGCCTAGTTATCTTTTGCGTTCGAGGAGTAGTATCACCGCCGCTCGCGAATGTGTATCTGCCTTACGCTTTCGACCTCTGGGCCCAACACTGGCGAGAACACCGCGCTACTGGCGACGTCATAATCGCGCGGTACGCGGATGATATCGTCATGGGATTCGATCGCAAGGCTATCTGCAAGCGACCCTCAGCAAAACTCAAAGCCGTATGGGAGGAGCTTCGGCAGCGCTGGCACGAACCAGTTGTCGAAGTCGGGAAGTGGTTGAGGTCCGCTGTACAAGGATACTTCAACTACCATGCGGTGCTCGGCAACATCGATAGCCTGCAGAGCTTTCAGGCCCAAGTCGGACGGTCCTGGGAGCGTATCGGACCGCTTGTCGCTCGGTGGGTCCCGAGTGCTACGATCCTGCACGCACGTCCGGTGTTGCGCTTCAACGCCAGATATCTGAGGTAGGAGCCGTATGCAGCAAACCTGCCTTATGCCGATTTCTGATAGATTGCTGGCAGTTTGAGGGTGGTCCCGCCGCATGGGTCCATAAAGACCCTGCAACCCTCAACCAGCACACCATGTAAGTTTTGCAACTCGGCTGCGTATTACCTTATGGAAACTCTGAGACCAGGACGGATGAGTTCGCCGGGAATAGCGGAACCGACGGAGGCCATCGCCCGTGCCAAGGCAGGGGACGCCCAGGCTTGGGGTCAGCTTTACCACGACTATGCTCCAGCGATTTTCCGTTTTTGCCGCCGCGCATTGCCGACTCGAGAAGACGCCGAAGACGCCACCATGGAAGTATTTATGAAGCTGAAAGGAAAAATCAGCCAATACGACTCGTCCCGGCCGTTTTCGGGCTGGCTTTATAAGGTAGCGGCCAATCATTGCTGGGATACACTGCGCCGTCGCAAGATCCGACAGGACAAGGAAACCGAAGATAGCGATGAGCTTCCTCTCGAGCATCCCGACCCAAGCCAGCTCGATCGCTTGATCGAGCAGCGCAGCAGCGCGGAAGTACGCAAGGCGCTGGCCTGCCTGAGCAAACGTGCGCGCATGGCGCTGGTGATGCGCTATTACTCGGATATGAGTTATGACGACATTGCCGACGAGCTGGGCGTGCGGCGCGCCTTTGTAGGCGTCGTTTTGCTGCGTGCGCGTCACGAATTGCGAAACGCGCTGGAAGGCAACGCGGCTCTAGCGGCGGGAGGGCATGCATGAACGATTCGTCGAACGTTCCAGACGACCGTTTGGATGAGCAGATAGACCACCTGGATGAAATGACCGGCATGCTCTATGTGGAAGGCCAACTGGAGCGCAGCCGTGCCCAGCAAGTCTCAGAGCATGCTCAGGATTGTCCTTCTTGCCGCACGCTGTTGCGCGCCCTCGAACGTGAATCGCGGCTTCTGACTCGCGCCATGCTTGAAGAAGACGAACCGCTTCCGTCGCGATTAGACGCCTTCCAGCAGAGTGCGCAAAAATCCATGCAATGGATTTGGGGCGCGGTCTTTGGACTTGCCGCTACTGGGCTGTACGCGATGTACACCGGGTATGTCGAGCCTATGCAGCAGCGCTTCGAGCAAGCCGGTTTTGGCGGCAGCAGTGTTCTCAATCTAATGATTTTTCAAGGCGCCTTCTGGAAAGGATGGCAATCGATGCTCACTCTAGTTGAGGTCTTGGCTCTTTTGACGATCGCCGGTTCGGCGGTGGTGTTCCTGCGCAGGCGCATGCGCCGCGGATCGGTATTCGCCATGATGGTGGCCGGAGTCTGCGCGGCGGCTTCGATGTCTTCGCCGGCCATGGCCACCGAATTTCGCGGTCGTGGCGACACAGTTGAAGTTGAGAGGAACGAAGTCATCAAGGGCGATTTTTTTGGCCATGGCCATCACGTAAAAATCGAGGGCACTGTCGATGGCGATGTCTATGTGTTCTGCCAAACTGCTGATATTGAAGGGCACGTGACGGGAGACGTAATCGCCTTCGCCCAAATGCTGCGCGTCACCGGAAAGATAGACGGTAATATACGCTCCTTTACCAATTCCACTTTGGTGACCGGGGACGTCGCCAAGAATTTGCTTACGTTTTCTGAGACCGTCACCATCGACCCTACCGGTAAGGTCGGCGGAAGTGTTACAACCTTCGTGAATACGCTAACCATCGATGGCACCGTTGGACGTGATCTTTTGGCCTTCGTCAATGCGACTAACATTTCGGGAAAAATTGGCGGCGGCATACAAGCCCAGGGCACTACTTTAAAATTTAATTCCGGAGCGCAGGTCGAAGGTCCAGTCAAATTCAAAGGAAATAACCCGCCCGAGGTTTCTTCCGGAGCAAAACTGGCGGTATTACCTGTGGTGTTCACCCAGCTGGAACATCACAAACCGTACCAACAAAGCGGTTTTTACGTCTGGCGTGTGATTTGGACCGCCGCGGTCATTTTATTTGGCATGGTCCTTTTCCTGATCCTTCCGAACTTTGCTCGGGCTACGGTGGACTCCGCGGAGCGTTACGGGGCCTCGTTTGGTCTCGGTGTGCTGGTGCTGTTCGGTGTGCCCATCGCCGCCTTCATCGCCTGTATCACCGTGGTGGGGTTGATGATCGGAATTTCCACTTTTATTTTGTGGATGACCGCGATGTTCTGCGCGCAAATCGTAGTTGGCACCATTGTCGGCCAATCGCTGATGGGCCATACCAGGGAGACTTGGCAGTTGGTTGGGCGCATGGTTGTGGGCGTCATTCTTCTGCGTGTCGTGGAAATGATCCCGTTCTTTGGAGGGTGGGTCAAGTTTGCCGTGCTGCTGTGGGGTATGGGCGCTATTTCCCTGGCGATTTACCGCCATTTCACTCCGGCGGGCACCGCAGCTGTGCCCGTGTTACCGGTTATACCCGG
>DATHMG010000081.1:0-25816 GCA_035487275.1 Candidatus Acidiferrum sp.
ATGGGGTATCGCATTCTCGATCGAGCCACCAAGAAAGAAGTGATGTTCACCGGAGTGGTGGCAGCCGATACATTCATTCAAAAAGGCAATCCTGTAGTGCCCGTGGGCTTGAAAGTTAATGTTAAAGACTTGACGCCCGGCGGCTACTGCCTGGTGTTGCAGGCCGTTGACGGCGCCGGCAACAAAGCTCCAAATCGCATGATCGACTTCGACATAATGTGATCGTTTTTTGCCATTCAATACTTACCGGGATAACCCTGCCCAACGACATTTTTCAGCGCTGTTCTGTAATGACCGCATTCGACACAATGCAGCCCGAGCCTGCAACTTCCCGCCGCGCATAGGGTTAATCTTGTATGGAGCACGGATGAAGCCCAGCTACGCAAAACCGCTGCTGCCAAAGGATTCTAGCCACGCTCAAGTGGCGACGGTGTCGCTGCGGCCCAAGGCCTTGCTCGCGACGTTTTTGTCGATCGCCTGCGTATTATCTTTGGGAATTGATGTTCCTGCCATTGCAGCCATTCCAGCAGCCGCCACCAAAGACAAAAAACCAAGACAAGAGGCGTTGAAGGGCTTGCCGATCACCGAACTCACCGTCGATGAAGCCATTCTCCACGCCATGAACCGCCTCGCCTACGGGCCGCGCCCAGGAGATGTTGAGCGCGTGCGCAAAATGGGATTGGCTAAATGGATCGATCAACAACTCACGCCAAATTCCATTGACGATAAAGCAGTGAATGCGCGTCTTGAGAATCTTCCCACGCTCTCAATGTCCTCGGCGCGCCTGATCGAAGAATATCCGCAGCCGAAACAAGCCGTCATTCAGGTTGCCAAGCGCGCAGACGCCGCCGCGGGTGGCAAGGACATGCCAAACACCGCCGATACTAGTGGGTCGACTGGGGCTCCGGCACCGCCAAGTTCGTCCGCGGCTGTCGGCCAATCGGCGCCAAGTAATTCCGCTGAAGTAAACGTCGCAGACCAGGCCAGCGCCCCGGCCTCCATGAAGACTAAACCGTCAGCGTCGAACCCTGAGGTTGCCGGCAACTTGACCACGCCCGGCGCCGGAAAACGAAATTTATTGAGCGGCCCCGATCCCAATGCCGTGCCACGCGTAATCGCGGACGACAGCAAAAAGCCGCAGCGCGTGATTGAAGAACTGGCCATGGCCAAAGTGACGCGCGCCATTTACAGCGAGCGCCAACTGCAGCAAGTGATGGATGATTTCTGGTTCAACCATTTCAATGTCTACGCTGCCAAAGGCGAAGACAAGTGGTACCTGAGTTCTTACGAACGCGATGTAATCCAGCCCCACACCTTGGGCAAGTTCAAAGATTTAGTCATCGCGACCGCTGAAAGTCCCGCGATGCTTTTTTATCTGGATAATTTTCTAAGCGTCGATCCCAACACCGCGCAGCGTCAGGCGGCACTGCGCGCCATGCGGCAAAATCGCGGCCGGTTTGGTCGGCCAAAAGCGCCGCAAGGCCAGCAGGCCAAAAAAAATACCCGCGGCCTCAATGAAAATTACGGCCGCGAATTGATGGAGCTTCACACTTTGGGCGTGGACGGGGGCTACACCCAAAAAGACGTGACCGAACTGGCGCGCTGCTTCACCGGCTGGACCATCGACAAGCCGCGGCTGAATCCGCAATTTAAATTTGACGAAAAGCTGCACGATCCCGACCAGAAAACCGTTTTGCGTAAGAAAATTCATGCTGGCGGAATGAAAGACGGCGAGCAAGCCATTGAGCTGTTGGCGCGCCATCCCAGCACCGCCAAGTTCATTTCCACGAAATTGGCGCGGCGATTTGTGTCTGATAACCCGCCACCTCAGCTCGTCGCGCGCATGGCCAAAACATTTGAATCAAGCGACGGCGATATTCGCGCCGTGATGCACACCTTGGTTTATTCCCCGGAGTTTTGGTCCCGTAAAGCGTACCGCGCAAAAATCAAAACGCCGTTCGAATTAGTGGTTTCGGCGGTACGCGCCCTGGGTACTGATGTAGATACCGCCATGCCGCTGGTGCAATGGGTCGGACGCATCGGCGAGCCGCTGTATCAATGCCAGCCTCCCACTGGTTACGCGGATAACGCTGAAACGTGGGTGAATACCGGTGCGCTTCTGAATCGCCTGAATTTTTCCCTCACCTTGGCGGGAAACAAAGTTCGCGGCGCTCGAGCTGACGTGGGTTCGCTGCTGGGCGTCGATGCCACCGAGCCGAAGGTTGCGCTGGAACGCGCGGTGAAGATTTACCTGGGTGGTCAGGCAAGCCCAACGACATTAGAGACGCTGCAAAAACAATTGGATAGTCCGCAGGTATTGCAGGCCAAGCTCGATGACCCGGTAAAGAAAGTTGACCTTGGAGTGGTGACCGGACTGGTGTTGGGCGCTCCAGAATTCCAGAGACGCTAACCCCAGGTTCGATGTTGAGTTGATGTGCGTTGATCTTGACTCGATGTTGTAGCAGAAGGAGTCGCACGTGAGATTTTCCCGGCGATATTTTTTGAAGCAGGGCGGCGTAGCCATGGTGGGGTTGAGCGCCATGCCCGCATTTTTGCAGCGCGCCGTTGCCGCCACACCGATGCCCAACAAAAAACAGCTGGTAGTGTTGTTTCAACGAGGCGCAGCCGACGGATTAAATATCGTAGTGCCTTTCGCTGAGCCGAATTACTACCGCCTCCGTCCCTCTATTGCGATTCCTCAGCCACGTCGCGGCGTAGTGGGAGAAGCGGCCATCGATCTGGATGGATATTTTGGATTGCATCCCAGCCTCGCGCCACTGGAGCCACTGTTTCACAAAAATCAATTAGCTATCGTGCACGCTGCCGGTTCCCCGGATCCCACCCGCTCGCACTTCGACGCTCAGGATTTCATGGAATCCGGCACACCCGGCGTGAAAGCCACCGATGATGGCTGGCTCGACCGCGCCCTGCAAACCATACCCGAAGAAAATGCCTCGCCATTTCGCGCTGTAGCTATGGGCCCGAATCTTCCGCGCATGTTGCGAGGAAACGCCGGCGCCATCGCGCTGCCGGATCTAAAGAATTTCAAAGTCATACCGCAATCAGCGGCCATGAACAACGTAGTGCAAGGCGGCTTCGAAGCCATGTATTCGCAAAGCGTGGACCACGTGCTGCACGGCACCGGCACGGAAACCTTTGAAGCCATCGACATGCTCAACAAAATCGACACCAGCAAACTGCCCCCGGAAAATGGCGCGCAATATCCCACCAGCCGCCTGGGTCAAAACATGCAGCAAATCGGCCAGCTTCTGAAAGCCAAAGTTGGCGTTGAAGTTCTGTTCGTTGATTGCGGCGGCTGGGACAATCACGTCAACGAAGGCGGCGTGCAAGGCCAGCTCTCCAATCTCCTGAAAGACCTCGGCCAATCCCTCGCCGCCTTTCAGCAAGACATGGGCGACCGAATGCGAGACATTGTGGTGGTCACCATGAGTGAGTTCGGCCGTACCGCCAAAGAAAACGGCAATCGCGGCACCGATCACGGCCACGCCAACTGCATGTTCGTAATGGGCGGAGAAGTAAAAGGCGGAAAGGTCTACGGCAAGTGGCCCGGCCTCGACGATCATCAACTAAACGACGGCCGCGACTTAGCCCTGACCACCGATTTTCGCTACGTCCTGGGCGAGACGCTGACGAAACACATCGGAGTAAAAGATCTAGCCACAGTATTTCCCGGCTTCGACAACAACGCGCACCGCTTTCCCGGCCTGATCAGGGCCTGATCAGTCGATCTAGTTGCCTTCGCTAATCCATCATCGACGGCTATTGTGTGCACGAAAATTTCGTCTTCTGATCGGGAGACGTTAAGGAAAATGAAGTGTCTGTCGGGAAGGTCCCAGGAATGCTGCTGAATAATCAGGCGAAAGAGTTCTTTGACTTTGTCTGGGCTGATGCTGTTTCTACAGGTGGGAATGCCAGTGGTACCTAGCGACCGGGCCGGATGCGCCTGCAAGAGAAGAGAACCGTTGCCGCGAATAAAAAACGACTGATAACCATGGTTTCCCCGAGGTTCGTACTCGTACCAAACTGTCAACTTTTCTAAGCGTTGTCATCGTGTAACAGCAAGTCCAAATCCAGACTGATGCTGCAGCGTTTCAGCAGGGAAGAGAGGCAGCAAAAAAATGCAAAACGAACCCTCATGGTGTGCTTTTTTTTGATTCCCGGCGAGGGAACTCCGCTGTCCGCGCTGCTCATCTGCCATCTCACTACTTTTAATGTTCGGTTAGCGAGTTATCACTCCAGGAGACTTGATTCTTAACGAGCTTGTCGTGCAGCTCTACATTTTCAATCGGTTGTCGACCGACAGGTTCGAATTCAAGTTAAGGGCTGATTCAGCAGGATCGAATCATGATTTTCGAAGACTCTTACGAGGGCCTCGGGAGTTCGTTCTGACATCGTGTGTATTACCCGCATCAGGCGAAAAATATTTGAAGTCATGACAAGCAAATACCGCACGGGCCCAAGACCCGGATTCCCGTAGGGGTGTGGCGTGCCATGAGGAACAAAGACGCCCGATCCCTCGCGGGCTCGACTTCATTCTTACCAACCTTAACGCACAGGATTCCCTCAAGAACGTACCACGCTTCATCGTCGAAGCAGGATGAGTTGGGAAGTGTTTCTCTGGATTAACTCCATTGGCCGACGGCTCGGAGGTACTATAGGTTAAGGAGTAGCGAGGTGACCACGCGTCCACACCATTCGCAGATGGTTCACATGCAACTCGGCCGAGCCGCAGTCCAAATCTTTGCCGCCAACGATCGCATGAACCAAATGCTAATCCACCATCTTGAGCGTGCTGCCTGGAACGCCAAACCACCCGGCAAGACCCGCCCCATCGTCGCCATCTTCACCCACATGCACAATGTCCGCGTCAAGTGGGTCAGGCTTACAGCTCCGCACCTGAAGGTTCCGCGACAACTCCACCGCGCCCGCTGCACCCCGCAGCAAGCCCGTGCGGCACTGGCCGAAAGCGCCGCTCGCTGCACCGAAATGCTAGCGGAAGCGCTCTCCGCTACCCCGGGCCCTATCGAGAAATTCCGTAGAGACGGCTGGGCCCCCTCCTGGCCGGTGGGCCTCGAAATGCTGTGCTATATGCTTGCCCACGAAGCCCACCACCGTGGCCAAGTCTGCATGCTCGCGCATCAAGTCGGTTTCCCGCTCCCCCCTGAGGTAGCTGATGGAATCTGGAATTGGGAAAAGCTCTGGAAAGAGTGCGGCTCGCCTCGCGGCCCCGGTTACGATTCTTGATCTCGAAATGACTTCTTCATTCAAACAGCAGCGCCGACAATTTCGAGAGTCATTCGAACGCACGCGATTCGAACCGCGCAATATTACTGAAGCACTGAATAAGTAAAATATTTCTTTAGAATGTCGGCGCGCCGACATTTTCGCCGACATAAAAAGGGCCATTCAATTTTCGAAAGGCCCTTTGTTCGTGGGTTAGAGTTTTCTTCGGCCGCCGGGGCTCCCACGTGCTTCCGGAGTTTTGCCAATGTATACCCCAGTTTAGTGCGCTTCCTGCCGAATGCGCATCCCGTAGAACGAACGGTACACGAAGAAAAACGAAATCGCGAAGAAAGCTGCGGCCAGCGCATGCGTCACGTTTGATCCTTGCGTAACAGTTAGCTGAACCGCCAGCTCCACCGCCAGCAGTCCAAAAAGCGTGGTGAATTTAATCACCGGATTCAACGCCACGGAAGAAGTGTCCTTGAACGGGTCACCAACGGTGTCGCCGACAACCGTGGCGTCATGCAGCGGCGTGCCTTTTTGCTTAAGCTCGACCTCCACGATTTTCTTGGCGTTATCCCAAGCCCCGCCGGCATTCGCCATGAATATCGCTTGGTACAACCCGAAAATCGCGATGCTGAAGAGATAGCCGATAAAGAAAAAAGGCTCCACAAAGGCGAAGGACAGCGTCGCAAAAAACACCGCAATAAAAATATTCAGCATGCCTCGCTGCGCATACTTGGTGCAGATTTCCACGACTTTTTTACTGTCCGCAATACTCGCGGCTTTGGCTTCTTCCAGATGGATGTTGGCCTTGATGAACTCAACCGCGCGGTAAGCCCCCGTGGTAACCGCCTGCGTGGACGCTCCCGTAAACCAATAAATCATCGCCCCGCCGGTGATGAGCCCAAGAACGAACGGCGCATGCAAGAGCGACAGCTTGTTGACGTTCATGGTCAAGCCGTGAGTGAGTGCCATGATGATGGAAAAAATCATGGTTGTGGCGCCCACTACTGCGGTGCCGATCAGCACCGGCTTGGCGGTAGCCTTAAACGTGTTGCCCGCGCCGTCGTTCGCTTCCAGCATTTCCTTGGCGCGTTCAAAATTCACGTCGATGTTGTAATCGCGCTTTAATTCCTGCTGAATCCCCGGAACTTGCTCGATCAACGACAACTCATAAACCGATTGCGCGTTGTCCGTTACCGGTCCGTAGGAATCCACCGCGATGGTGACCGGTCCCATTCCCAGGAAGCCGAAGGCCACTAATCCAAACGCAAACACCGGCGCGGCGATCATGAAGGTCGCCAGTCCCATTTCGCTGATCAGATAGCCAAGCGACATGAGCACAACCATCGCCAGTCCGATGTAATACGCCGAAAAATTTCCCGCCACAAATCCTGAGAGGATGCCGAGCGACGCGCCGCCTTCCTGTGCGGAGCTGACCACTTCTCGCACGTGCCGCGACTCCGTGGAGGTAAATACCTTGACCAGCTCAGGAATAATCGCGCCCGCCAAAGTACCGCACGAAATAATAGTCGCCAGCTTCCACCATTGCGTAGTGTCCTGCCCAAGCGACGGAATGATCAAGTACGAAACCAGGTAGGTGAATCCGATCGAAACGATAGAAGTGATCCACACTAGGGAAGTAAGCGGAGCTTCGTAATTCATGTCCGCAACATTGCCGTATCTTGCTTTGGCAATTGCTCCGTTGATGAAATACGCCGCCGCGCTGGCGATCAGCATCACGATGCGCATGATGAAGATCCACACCAGCAATTGTACTTGCACCGTCGGGCTCGATACTCCGAGCAAAATAAAAGTGATCAGCGCGACGCCCGTTACCCCATACGTTTCAAAGCCGTCAGCGCTGGGTCCCACCGAGTCGCCGGCATTGTCGCCCGTGCAGTCCGCGATGACGCCCGGATTGCGCGCGTCGTCTTCTTTAATTTTGAAGACGATCTTCATCAAGTCGGAGCCGATGTCAGCTATCTTGGTAAAAATTCCGCCCGCAATGCGCAGCGCGGCAGCGCCCAGCGATTCGCCAATGGCGAAGCCGATGAAGCACGGCCCCGCGTAGTCCCCCGGAATGAACAGCAAAATAAACAGCATGATCAGCAGCTCCACGCTGATCAGCATCATGCCGATGCTCATGCCCGCTTGCAGCGGCGTGTGATAAATCGGATACGGCTTGCCACGAAGGCTCGCAAATGCCGTGCGGGAATTCGCGAAAGTGTTCACGCGAATTCCAAACCACGCCACGCCATAGCTGCCCGCAATGCCCACCAGGCTGAAGAGCAAAATAATTGCAACGCGCATGGCTTCAAATTTCAGCAGCACACCGAAATAAAGAACGATCACTATGGCGATAAAAATTTCGAGCAGCAAAATGAATTTGCCTTGCGTGATCAAATAGGTTTTGCAGGTCTCGTAAATCAGCTCGGAGATATCGCGCATCGATTTGTGCACGGGAAGATTCTTGAGCCGGCTGTAAATAGCCAAACCAAAGATCAGCCCGAACACGCAGAAAATCAGTCCAAACATGAGAATTTTGTGCCCGTCAACACCGAGAAAGGAGACCTGCGACAAATCCGGAAGCTTAAGATTGGCCTCGCCACCAGCCTCTTGAACTTCCTGAGCGCGCGCGGATACGCAGGCGAAGATCGAGAGAAACGCCATGCTGGCGCTGATTTTCAAGGGCCCGCGAGCGAGCGAACACAAATTATCGAACCAGGTGCGCATCAACAATTCCTCCATAAATTACAAATGGTTTCAGAGCCCAGGGCCCTGTACAACGATTCGGCGGACATTTTTCAGCATGTGTACAACCGCACCAGCGGCGCACCCGCCGATTTGAAACAGGGCCCTGCGCTAAAACGCCGCAACGGCCTAACCTGTACTGTTTATCTTAGCTGACCGTCCCTGGAACCCCTCCCAGGGATAGCGAAAAGGCTTTGCGCGGGCTGGCAACAAAGCGTTGATTTATAACATTTAGCAACGATAGCGGTCAAACCACCTCGATGACGCGATTCGAGTCAAACCGCGCCGCCTTAACCTGGGATCGTGCCTCTAGCGATGACGGCAAACTTTGCCCAGTGGAATGAATCAACTGGAATGGCGAGACGCTATCGTCTAGCGATGGTAACATGCCATTCGAAAATTCGGCCCACGGGTGTGGGCCAGCCATACAATAACATTGACGGGGATTATGAGCATAAACCCATCGGTATCTTCATCGGCAGCCGCCTCCGTTTCTTTCGGAAACGATCAGGCCGCAACGTCACCGCTTCGCAGCAACTGGAGCCGCGAGGAGGTAGCGGCAATCTATCGGACCCCGCTGCCTGAATTAATTTTTCACGCTCAGACTACGCATCGCAAATTTCACGCGCCGGACCGCGTGCAGACCTGCCAATTAATTTCCATCAAGACCGGCGCATGCCCGGAAGATTGCGCGTACTGCCCGCAAAGCGCGCATTACGACGCCGACGTGCAACGGCAGGGGTTGCTGGACCCGCAACATGTAATCTCTGTGGCCCGTGAAGCGGCTGGTCGGGGAGTAACGCGTTTCTGCATGGGTGCTGCTTGGCGGCAGGCGCCCGAAGGCAAAGATTTCGACAACGTGCTCGAAATGGTGCGTGGCGTTTCGGCCATGGGCATGGAAGTCTGCTGCACCTTGGGTATGTTGACGGACAGCCAGGCCCTGAGACTTAAAGAGGCGGGCCTGTCGGCGTATAACCACAATTTGGATACTTCGCCCGAATTTTACGGCTCGATCATCACCACGCGCGTTTACGACGACCGCTTGCGGACGCTCGCAGCAGTGCGCAAAGCGGGCATCACCGTTTGTTGCGGCGGAATTTTGGGCATGGGCGAAAGCGAAAGAGACCGCATCGGTTTGTTGCATCAGCTGGCCACATTGGAGCCCCATCCGGAAAGTGTTCCGATCAACATGCTGGTTCGCGTAGCGGGCACGCCGCTAGCGGAAAGACCCGCGCTCGATCCGCTCGAAATGGTGCGCGCGATTGCCACGGCGCGCGTGCTGATGCCCGCTTCGCGCGTGCGGCTCGCAGCCGGAAGGAAACAATTGTCGCCCGAAGCGGTGGCGCTATGTTTCCTCGCGGGCGCCAATTCGATTTTTGTCGGTGAAAAATTGCTGACCACTCCCAACCCCGGCGCGGATGAGGACGAACAGCTACTGCAAACCTTGGGATTGAAGCCACTCGAATCGCATGCCATCTGAATCAAACGAATCTCTGCTGGCGGAATTGCAAGCGGGGCTGCGCGAACTTGAATCGCGGAGTCAGCGCCGCACACTGGTGGAAATCACCGGCGTGAATCTGTGCTCCAATGATTATCTGGGATTGTCTGACCACCCCGCCCTGAAACAAACCGTGATCGAGGCCATGCTCAAGGCTACTCGGATCGGCGGCACCGGCTCGCGCCTGCTATCCGGGCACGCTGCAGTGTGGAATGAGCTGGAAGAAGAATTCGCCGCGTTCGCCGGCAGCCAAGCGGCATTGTATTTCGGCAGCGGTTACGCTGCCAACATTGGCTTGCTCACTTCGCTGGCAAGCAAGAACGATGTGATTTTTTCCGACGCCCTGAATCACGCCAGCATCATTGATGGGATTCGCTTGTCGGGCGCGCAAAAAATAATTTATCCCCATCGCGATCTAAATGCGTTGGAATCGGCGCTGAAAGAAAACCAGTCGACACCAGGACGCAAGCTGATCGTGACCGAAACGGTTTTCAGCATGGACGGCGATGTTGCCCCGCTGGACGCCATCGTCGCGCTGGCTGAGAAGCACGACGCCAGCGTGATTCTCGATGAAGCGCACGCCACTGCCGTACACGGACCGCGAGGACGCGGAATTGCTGCGCAACTCTTCGCCGACGGACGAGTGCTGGCTGCCATGCATACTTGCGGCAAAGCCTTGGCAAGCGCTGGCGCGTTCGTTTGTGGACCGGCCGTGCTCCGCGAGCATTTGATCAGTCACGCGCGCACATTTATTTTTAGCACCGCCATGCCCCCCTATTTGGCTGAACAAATTCGAGCGGCGCTGCGTCTGGCCTCCGGGATGGACAAAGAGCGAGCGGACCTACTTTCGAGATCGCAAAACTTCGCGCAATCATTGCAGCGCGACGGTTGGGAAACGCTTGCCACCACTACGCAAATCGTTCCCGCCGTGATGGGTGTAAACGATGCCGCTGTAGCTGCCGCCGAGTTTTTGCAGCACGCCGGATTTGCCGTCAGGGCTATCCGGCCTCCGACCGTGCCGCAAGGAAGGGCGCGGCTACGTTTTTCGGTGACGCACAAAATCAGCGCCGCCGAACTTGAAAGGCTCGCAGCGACTTTAGGAACGTGGCGCGCGCAATCGCGTCATCTGGCATTGGCGGGCGCCGCGTGAGACACCATTTTTTTATAACGGGAACGGACACCGGAGTGGGCAAGACCACGCTCGCGGCCTTACTGTGCGCCGCGCTCGATGCGGTGTACTGGAAGCCGATACAAACCGGCACGCTGGAAGGCTCTGATCGCGTGACGGTGATGCGCCTGGCCGGCCTCGGCACCGATAGAACGATTGAAGAAGTTTACAAATTCGTTCCCCCGGTTTCGCCGGACCTGGCGGCGCGCTGGGCGGGTGTGGAAATTGATTTGGGCCGTATCAATTTGCCGACCAGCCTGGTCAACGATTGGCTGATTGTTGAAGGCGCTGGCGGCGTGCTGGTGCCCATCAACTCGAAACAATTCATGCTGGACATGATGGCAAAATTCAAGCTGCCGGTAATTCTTGCCGCGCGAAGCGGCGTTGGCACCATCAATCACACCTTGTTGACGCTGGCGGCCTTGCACGCGGCGGAGCTTCCCGTGCACGGCGTGGTTTTGATTGGCGACCAGAATCGCGAAAATCGCGAAACTATCGAGCGCTTCGGGCACGTGCGCGTCATTGGAGAGATTCCGCGCTTGCCCAATTTGCACCGTACTTCGCTGATGCAAGTGTTCATGAATAATTTCGACCGCGCCGCGTTTTCCCAATAAAACAAAATGAGTTCGCCGCTGCGCATCTGGCATCCCTTTACGAACGCCGCGATGGATGCGCCCCCTCTCCACGTAATGCGCGCGGAACGCGTTTATCTCTACACCAAGGACGGACGGCGAATTCTGGACGCGGTGTCCTCCTGGTGGGTGAACCTGCACGGACATGCCAATTCACGCATCGCGGAAGCCATCGCGCAACAGGCCCGTAAAATGGAACACGTGATCATGGCGGGCTTCACGCACGACGCGGCGGAGGAGCTGGTCTCGCGCTTGCGCAAGCGGTTGCCGGCGCAAATGACGCACCTGTTTTTCTCCGACGATGGCTCGACCGCTGTGGAAGTCGCATTGAAACTCGCGGTGCAGCATTTCAGCAACAGCGGACGCACGCAAAAATCGGAGATCGTGGCGCTTGCGCATGGCTATCACGGGGACACAGCGGGCGCCATGTCCGCGAGCGACGATTCATTGTTTAACAAACCGTTTCAATCCATGCGTTATGCGGTGCACCGCGTGCATTCTGCGTATTGCCACCGTTGCCCGGTGGGCCTCACGCGCGCCGCGTGCCACATCGAATGCGTGCAGCAACTGGAAACATTACTGGAGCAAAATCACGAGCGTATCGCAGCGGTTATTGTGGAGCCGCTGCTGCAAGGGGCGGGCGGCATGATCGTTCATCCCGTAGAGTTTCTGCAAAAAGTGCGCGCGCTGTGCACTCGTTACGATGTTTTGCTGATTGCCGATGAGGTGCTGACCGGCTTCGGCCGCACCGGAAAAATGTTTGCCTGCGATCTCGCTGAGGTGGTTCCAGATCTAATGTGTCTGTCAAAAGGAATCACCGGCGGATTTTTGCCGATGGGCGCGACAGTCTGCTGCGATCGTGTAGAGGCGCCATTCCACAGCAAAGACCGCTTGCATACTTTTTATCACGGACATTCCTACACCGGCAACGCTCTGGCGTGCGCGGCGGCAAACGCAAGTCTGCAGATTTTTGATGATGAGCCGGTGTTCGAGCGCATCGCGATGATTTCTGCGGTCAACACTGAGCGATTGGAGCAATTCCGTAAATTGCCGCAGGTCGCGAATGTGCGGCAGATCGGAACCATGGGAGCGATTGAGCTTCGCGCGGAAGATGCCGGCTATTTATCGGCCATGCGCACCAAGCTGTACCAATTTTTCATCGACCACGGCGTATTGTTGCGGCCTTTGGGAAATGTAGTCTACGTGCTCCCGCCGTATGTAATCACGCGCGAGGAACTACATTTCGTTTATGACGTAATTTTGCAGGGCATCGAGGCTCTACTGTAAGGAAAACGGCGGCCTGCCTTAGCAATTAAGGTATTTTTCTTCGTGCCCTAAGGCCTTGTGAGGTCAACGATCGCCGCCAAGAGTGTTAGTGTGAGTCACGCGAGGTGCTGTACTTGGTGATTTCGTTCCACACCTGGAAACAAAAGATCGTCGCCTTCGCCGGCAGTTTGGGTGCTCCCGGACTTTTTCTTATTTCGTTTCTCGATTCCTCAGTTTTAACCTTTCCGGTCATAAACGATCTTTTGCTGATCGAATTATCCATGCAACATCGCCCGCGCATGCCGCTTTACGCATTGATGGCGGCTGCCGGATCCACCCTGGGATGCATCCTGCTGTATTTCATCGCTCGAACAGGTGGCGAAGCTTTTTTTCACAGCAAAGCCGGCAAACACGGCGGTGCGGTCCGCCACTGGATTGAGAGGAACGGATTTGTCGGGATGCTGGCCGCCGCGCTGTTGCCTCCGCCTACGCCCTTCAAGTTTTTTGTCTTTGCCGCCGGAGTATTTGAAATGCCGCTGACCCGTTTTGCTTCCGCGATTGCCATAGCGCGGCTGTTTCGATATTTCGGCATAGGCTACCTGGCGGTGCGATACGGCGACGGCGCACTCCCGTTTTTACAGCGGCACAAACTAAATGTGGCTCTTGCGGCGGTCGTGCTGGTGGTCATCAGCTACGGACTCTCACAATTAATTTTGCGCGCCAAACACCCCTACGGAGACACGGCACAAAAAAAGCCCGTCGACTAAGCCAGTCTAGCGAGGCGTTTCGCGGCTCACCCACACAATCTCTTCAGAAATTATCTTTCCTGACGGATCGAAATCGACGGTCAACATCGTCTCGCGTTTCACCTCCCCTGCAGCCGCATAACATAAGTCGCGGATTTGTACCTCCGAGCCGGTATCTATTTTCTGAACGGTAGCTTTTGGAAAGCGTGCCACGCGCAAAAAGTATTTTGCTGCTTCCGTGCCTTGCGCAGCTTGCAGCAGTGGATTTGCTTCAGGCTTGAACAAATTTATGCCCGGATCGAGCGAGGAACGCCGCGAAGAATTTATGTGTACGGTGACCAGATGAAGCGCGCTTTCGGTGTCCGCGACCCCGTGCCAGGTGACTAGCGAGACAAAGTCGGAGAACGCCGCAACTTGCCTTGGCAGTTCAGCGGCGTAGCTGCGATTTTGCATCTGCGCGACAGCCGTAGCGCGCAGTTCTGCGCGCAGGCCAATATACGAAGCCACCATGGCCAATCCCACGATGGCGCCGACGAAGCCGCGAGGTCTTGTATCCTTTGCGCCAATTTCGGAGCCGATCAGATGAAAAAATTCCGGCAGTACAATAGCCGCGACCAGGATGGTCACGATCCAGGGATCGATCGTGGGCAGCCAATCCATTGCAATTCGTGCGGAGTTGACGGGCCAGAACAACTCCACGCCTTGCCATTGCGCCGCATCCATTGCGAGATGCAGCCATTGAGCCAATAGCACCGCGACAAAAACAGTGGCCGCGGATAAGCGTGAAATCAAGTCGCGTGATGCCCACACACGATATCCTGCGCTGAAAATAAACGCGACAATCAATGACGCCAACAGGGAATGCGTATAGGTGCGGTACCAATTTAGGTAGGCGGAGGGGCTTATGAACGCGCTGAATGCATCGACATCAGCGATCACGCCAGTCGGAATGGTCCAAGCCCAAAGTAGCCGGGGTGCGCGAGGGAAAATCGCGCGAGACAGCGCAAGCGAAGCCAGAGCATGCGTGCCTACGTCCATAAAATTTCAGCCAAGCACAAGGCGCATCGCAACACTAACCCGATGCAACAGTACTTCGTCCATTTATGCCCGCGATTTCAGGAACCAGCACTTTTAATGCGCCGGGCACAATCTTGAATTCCACCGGCAGCTGGCCGAGCGGCTCGCCATCTACTTGCGCATGCACTGAATTTCCATGCAGCGGCTCGCACACCAGGGAATCGGTCTTCGAGAAAAATACGCCCCTCGTTCCGCGCAGTTTGCCCAACCAAAGAGTCGGCAAATAACTTAGATAACGGAGACCACTCCGCGTACTCAAGGTCATTACTTCAAATTTATCTTCATACAAATCGGCGAGCGTCGTAATTTTGAATGGCCCGCCATAATGTTTGGTGCGTCCCACGATCACCAGGGACGAATCGGAGGACTGGCCGCGAATCACCACGCGAAAATGCGGGTAGTCGTAGCGGAAAATTTCGCGGGCGCCCTGCCACCAGTAAGCCAGAGTCCCTAGGCGAGCTTTGAGGTCCAGATCAATGGAGTAAACGATTTTGCCGTCCGGCCCAGCGCCTGCGACGCTGAGAAAATATTTTCGCTTCTCTGGTTCGCGTAACGGCGTGGCCAAGCCCAGCGCAATGTCAACGACCATGCCGCGAACTAATTTGCGCGCCGCCCCGGGAATGTCCCACGGAAGGCTCAACTCTTTCGCGAAAATGTTGGCGGTGCCTGCCGGCAGCAGCGCGAGCGGAACGCGATGGCCGTTCGATGGGCCGGCGAGACCGTTGACAACTTCATTTAACGTGCCGTCGCCTCCGCAAGCGACCACCAAATCCCGCCGCTCAGTCGTGGCGCGCTGCGCGATCTCCGTGGCTTCGCCCGGGCCCGTCGTCTCGGCGAGCTCGACTTCAATTCCGACAGCGGCAAAAATCCTGCGCGCCTCGTCCAACGAGCGGCGGCGTTTCGCGCCTCCGCGCCCGGCATTGGGATTATGAATCAGAAGAGCATTCTGAAGCCCGATAGTCATTCGATTGGCGAGGTCCGTGTCCGTCTTCCGTCTATTCATTCTATATAATGTGAGAGCAATCACAGCATCTCTTCTGCGGAGATTTCTGGGCGAGGAATCATGGCCAGGGCCGGCGCTACCATAAAAACCGAAATCGAAGGCCTGCGCGAAAAGCTGCGTCATCACGAATACCGCTACTACGTCGCGGACGACCCGGAAATTTCTGACGCCGCGTACGATCGGCTCATGGGCAAGCTCAAGGAGCTGGAAACCGCGCACCCAGAACTAATCACCGCGGATTCGCCCACCGTTCGCGTTGGCGGCGCCCCACGGGCAGGTTTTCAGACTTACCAGCATGCACGGCCCATGCTGAGTCTGGATAACGCGTTTTCCTATGATGCGCTGCGAGAATTCGACCGCCGCGTGCGGGAAAGCAGCGGCCGCGAAAAAATCGAATACATCGCGGAGCATAAATTTGATGGCCTGAGCATTTCGCTGCAATACCAAAATGGAGCGCTCGCTCGCGGTGTGACGCGCGGTGATGGGCGCACCGGGGAAGACGTCACGCCCAATGTAAAAACAATCCGCTCGATACCGCTACGGGTTGATCCAGCTGCGCTCAAAAAAGTGAAGTTGCCGCCGAACTTTGAAGTGCGCGGCGAAATTGTTATGCCCAAAAAGGCTTTCGCGGAATTGAATCGCCAGCAGGAACTTTCCGGCGGCAAGATTTTTGCGAATCCGCGTAACGCTGCTGCCGGCGGTGTGCGCGTGCTGGATGCTTCGATCACCGCGTCGCGCCGACTGGAATTTTTTTCTTACTACTTGTTGGTCGATGGGCGGTCGCCATTCACAAAGCTTTCCGAATCCTTGCAGGCGTTGAAGGAATTGCGATTCCGGGCCTCCGCGGACTGGAAGTTGTGCGACGGCCCCGAGGAAGTGCTGAAGTACTGCGACCACTGGGAAGACAAGCGCGAGAAGCTCCCGTACGAAATTGATGGCGTGGTGGTAAAGGTAAATTCCATCCCCATTCAAAACGAATTGGGATACACCGCGAAAGCACCGCGTTGGGCCATTGCGTACAAATATCCGGCACGCCAGGAAACTACTTTGGTCAAAGATATTCAGGTGAACGTCGGGCGCACCGGGACGCTCACTCCCGTGGCTTTTTTGGAGCCGGTGCGGGTCGGCGGCGTCACCGTGAGCCGCTCCACGCTGCACAACATGGATGAAATTGAGCGACTGGGCGTGCAGGTTGGCGACACCGTGTTGGTGGAGCGCGCCGGTGAAGTAATTCCGCACGTGCTGAAGGTTGTGAAGGCGGGCAAGGATCGCAAGCCATTCCGCATGCCGGAAAAGTGCCCGGAATGTGGCAGCACCATTCACAAAGCTCCAGATACGGTCGCATATCGTTGCGTGAATGCGGCCTGCCCGGCGAAGAGAAGGGAATCGCTACTCCACTTTGCAGGACGCCACGCCATGAATATTGACGGGCTGGGAGAAAAGATCGTCGATCAACTGATTGAGCAAGGATTAGTGCGCGACGTTGCGGATTTGTACTCGCTGAAGCTGGACAAGCTGGTCGCGCTGGAACGTTTTGCTGAAAAATCCGCACAAAATCTCCTGGACGAAATCGAAGCCAGCAAGAAGAACAGTCTGGCGAGATTGATCTACGCGCTGGGAATCAGTTTTGTGGGCGAGCGCACCGGCGAATTGCTGGCAGGCCACTTTTCCTCGGTAGAGGATCTTGCCGCCGCCAGTCAGGAACAACTTGAAGAAGTGTCCGAAGTTGGACCGAAGGTTGCCGCCGCCATCACCGAATTTTTTTCTGAACCCGCAAATCACCAGCTCATCAAAAAACTGCACAAAGCCGGTGTGCACCCAACCATGGAAAAGCGCGAAATAATGAGCGACAAATTTGCGGGCAAGTCATTCGTCTTTACCGGGGGACTCGCCAATCGCAGCCGCGAAGAAGCTGCCGAAATCGTCAAGCAGCACGGGGGGACAATTTCCGGCTCCGTCAGCAAAAAAACAAACTACGTAGTGGTAGGCACAGACCCCGGCTCAAAACATGATAAAGCCTTGGCGTTAGGTGTAACGATCCTCACCGAAAAGGAATTCGAAAAGCTATTCGGCGCCTGATAAACGTCGGGTTCGTCGCTCTCGGTAAGTTCTTCACCGCGGCCCGAGCTGTTTCCTCATCCAGTCCATCATCGTCGGAACGACATGCTCTTCGAGTTTTTTGTGGACGGCGAGGAGATGGTCAGCATCCTGAATTTCCACGTAAGTAGCGTGACCGGGGTGAGCCCGGCTCACGATATCAGCAATGGCGCGGCTATCGGATGGACTCATGATCGTATCGGCGGTGCCATGTAGCACCAGCACCGGAGCATCCACCTCCTGCCACGCTTTTCCAAGATTTAAATTTTGCAGTTGCTGATAAAACGCGGCCGGGCGCCCATATTGCCCATCGGGTGCGTCGTACCACAGCCTCTTCCATTCCGGATGCTGTTCGATGATTTCGCCGGGACTCATTCGATGAATGAGGTAAAGCGAATAAAAATCGGTGAACGCCCGCATCGAATCGTTGATGTCCGCAGCGGACAATTTCTTGTCCTTCGCAAGTCTGACTCGTTCGTTCTCGAGCATGTGCTCATACCACGTGCGCCCCCAGGAGGAAGCGGCAATATAACCGTGCACGGGATGCTGGCCCGCAGACAAAGGCGCGGTGCCGCCACCGTTGCTGAGGCCGACAACAAAGACGGCCGTCTGATCGACAAAAGGGTATTTGGAGATGGAGTCAAAAGCTGCCCGGTAGCTATCCAGTTCAGTTTGAAAGTCGGTCTGCGCGCACGTTCCTTCGCTCTCGCCGACGCCGGGCTTGTCCATGCGTATGGTGGCAAAACCGGATTGCTCGATCAACCGCCAGAAAATCGCTCCGAATCCATCGGTTTCCCCCTCGGAGTATTCAACGGAATCGCAACTCAGCCAGCCAACGAAAAAAATAGCGGGTACTTTGCCGCTGGCCGATTTTGGCTTGGTCACAAAAGTACGGATTTTCTGGCCCTGTGAATTGGTTACCCAGTCGTAGGTAATCTCGGCCTTCCGGAATTGCTCTCTCTTGTGTGAAGAATTCGCTGCAGGCGCTTGGCACCACACAGTTGCTGAGCATCCGAGGGAAGTAACAACTAACGAGAATAATGTCCTGACGATAACATGAGTCACGGGTTTTCCTCCCGACGCCGACACCGTACACCACCGCCCGTGATGGACGAATGCAATCCGCAAAGGTGAGCGTATTTCCGGGAACTGATAGCTGTAGTAGAGCCAATTCTTTCCAATCGCACCATCAAGTGCGGCCTTCGGCAAACTTAATCAACGTGTATAGCGCGTGATTTACCGGCGTGAGTACGCCGAGTTCCGCACCGCGCCGAGAAATGTAGCCGTTCAGCGAGTCGATTTCAGTTCGCTTACCGCGCAGCATGTCCTGCGCGGTCGACGATAAAGCCCCGGACATTTGTGTAGCAATCTTGCATGCGCCCGCGAACGCAGCGCTCGGATCTTCTACAGCCGCAAGATGGATGCCGGCTGCGGTGGCCACGGCGAAAACTTCTTCTGCCAGCGATTGGACTACTTGCCGGGCGTCGCCGCTGGCGGCGATTTGCCCGTATTGCACCCGTCCCAGTGCGGAAATGGCATTTAGGGCGCAATTCCAAAGTAGCTTCGTCCATAATTCGCCCGCAATATTGTCGGAGATGCGGCATGGGATGCCGGCAAGCGTAAAGATCGCAGCGAGACGCCCGGTTTTTTCACTTCTCGGTCCGAGCGTGAGATCTCCGCGACCCACGTGCTTGATTTTGCCTGGCTCCGGTACGGAGGCCGCCACATATACAACCGCAGGCAAGACCTCGAGATTGGCGGCAGCACGAATCTGTTCGACGTTATCAACGCCGTTTTGCAGACTGACGATCAAAGCACCGGGTGCGAGCAACGGGGCCAGCTGAGTGGCGGTGGCGGCGTTGTCGGGAGTCTTCACGCAGAACAGAATAATTTCTGCGCCGGCAGCCGCGAATAGTTCCGTGGATGCCTGCACCCGGACGTTTTCATGAAACTGCAGAGTGTCCAGAAAAAGACCGTTTTTATTTACGGCCTCAACGAAAGCTGGGCGCCCGATCATGGTCACGCGTGCTCCCGCCCGCGCCAGGAGGCCTCCGAAATATCCTCCGACGGCGCCCGCTCCAATTACGGCGATACTGGGCCAGTTTTCTATTTGTGTCATGTGATGGTCACCAAGAGTTCACCGGCATAGCCGGATATTGTACCTGTGCAGGACAAGTGGACTTGCGGGGTATACTTAGGACAGCGGGCGGGCCGGGTAATCGCTGGCTGCTGGGCCGCAAGGCGCGGCAGCGGGAGGAAAGTCCGGACACCGTCCTGAGGCATGGCCAACGATCTGTTGGCCAGAACTCTTGACAGGGTAACGCGCCTGGTAACGCCAGGGGGCTTCGCTACAAGGCGAAGCTACGGATAGTGCCACAGAAAATAAACCGCCGGCGGAAGCGCAGCACGGTGGCATCGCGCAGGCAAAACCTGCGAGACGTCTCGCAATGCTCGCACTGTTGGTAAGGGTGAAAAGGTGGGGTAAGAGCCCACCGCTTCGCTAGCGATAGCGAGGGCACGGAAAACCCCGCGTGGTGCAAGGCCAAATAGGAGGGGAGAGCTGGCCCGGTTCATTGAGCGGCGATCCTGCAAAGGAACGCACTCCATTTTACGCTAGCGCAAGCCGCGTAAATCGAAAACCCTCGGGTAGGCTGCTGGAGTCCCGGTGCGAACCGGGACCTAGAGGAATGATTGCCGCGGTTTGCAGCGCGCCATGCGCGCTGCAACGCTGCACAGAATCCGGCTTATAGGCCCGTCCGCTATAAAAACGTTGAAACAAAACACTTACAATTTCGATTTAGCCATTTGTGACGCCCGTGTGACGCAAGTTGTACTGAAACTAAAGCGCTTATCCGCATAAATCTGGCGAACTTCCGCTTAGTTCCTTCATTTCTCCAGATTTTTTCTCAATTAGGCTTTCGCGACGGGTTTTGAAGTGATTCTGACGGGAATTTACCGATTTCTTCTAGTCTACTGCCATTTTCAAGTATGCTCCGCACCCGCTCCCGCAATTCACGCACGAACGGGGTGTAGTGCTTTTCAACGGTGTCAATCGTGTCCCCCAACATTTTTGCCACGTCATATGGCGACGCTCCACGACGAAGCATATCTACGGCCAAAGTGTCCCTAAAACGATGGGGATGGGCATTGGCGACGCCTGCACGCTTGCCAAGAGCGAGCATGCGCTGGTATAGCCGGGGGCGGGTCATCACCGTGCCTGTATTTGAGTTTATCAATACCCGTTCCATAGGCGCTGGTTTGCGGCGGGCATGCTCAGCTTCGAGAGCGAAAAGCAGTTCCGTGTGTAGTGGTAGAAAGACTTTCTTTTTTCGCTTTTGTGTAACCTTTTCGATTTCCCTTTAGGTGAAATCAACCTCTTGCCAAGTAAGGCCGACAGCATCGGAACCGCGCAATCCAGTCCAACGAAGCAGCAATAATGGCAAGAGGTCATTAGCGGCGTTCTCTCGAAGTTTTCCCAACTCTTCCGCAGTGAATGGTTCCGCACCGCCTTGAGGATTGTCACCCGGCCTGTCTTCCATCCGCACCGGGTTTGCCAAAACAAAGTCATTTTCCATTGCAAAGGAAAAAATGCGATGGAGGATGGCTACATCGAGCGTTAAGCTGCTGGCACCACGAGCAAACTTTTTCCTATGAATGCGTTGTAAGCGCCAGCATTTGAACCGTTCAACCAACAGCTTGTTGATGTCCTTAAGCAGCGAGACTTTTTCACTCCCCAAAAACTCACCAAATTCACGGACTTGAAAGGTGGCTCGTTCTGGCACATAACAAGATTGGTAAACACGTAGCTCAAGTTTTGGATGGTCAGCCATTGGATGTAGCCAGCGTTTGTGCTCGCCCATTCAAAAGATTTCTTCACGCAGCTTGAATCTATAAAACCAGAAACAAGCTCGCGTGGGGCACGGCATCGAACTTTCACATGGCCACGTGGTCGTGGTTTTGGCCCACACGTTGACTTGAGCAGTGAGCGAAGCCTAAGATTCCGGCATTCTCGCTCATGATTGGCCTAATCATCTCGCACTACCGCATTCTCGAAAAACTCGGCGGTGGCGGGATGGGTATTGTTTATAAAGCCGAAGATACGCGGCTCGCCCGTTTCGTTGCCATCAAATTTCTTCCCGAAGAACTTGTTCACGATGCAGCAGCCATCGAGCGATTCCGCCGCGAGGCAAAAGCCGCGTCCGCGCTGAGTCACCCCAATATTTGCACCATTCACGACATCGGGGAGCAGAACGGAAAAGCGTTCATAGCCATGGAATTCATGGATGGTGAAACGCTGAAGCATCGTATCGGCGGGAAACCTATCGAGGGTGACGCACTGCTCACGCTGGCGATTGAAATCGCCGACGCTCTGGACGCCGCTCACGCGGCAGGCATCATTCATCGTGATATCAAGCCCGCAAACATCTTTGTGACCAAGCGCGGTCACGCAAAGGTCTTGGATTTCGGGCTGGCGAAGGTCGTACCCGCAAGTGGTGTCCTGAATCTTTCCGAGTTACCTACAGCCACCGACCCAGAACACCTCACTCGGCTCGGCTCGACGATGGGAACATATCCGTACATGTCACCCGAGCAGGTGCGGGGCGAAGAACTGGATTCGCGGACGGACTTGTTTTCGTTTGGCGTTGTGCTGTATGAGATGGCTACGGGGGTTCTACCCTTCCGGGGCAATACGTCTGGGGTTATTTCGGAAGCGATTCTGAATCGCAATCCAGTTGCGCTAGTGCGGCTCAATCCCGACATTTCCGACAAGTTAGAAGAAATCGTCAACAAGGCTTTGGAGAAAGACCGAAGGCTGCGATACCAGCGCGCAGCAGAGATTCGCACGGATTTGCAGCGCTTGAAGCGCGATACAGAATCGGATTATGCAACGCCCTCCACGGCGCAAGGCGATTCGAAACCCGGAGCGAAATCCACTCGACTATGGTGGGGATTAATTTGTGGGGCAACGATAGTGCTCATTGGACTCGCCATATTTGGTTGGTTGCTGTACTCCCGCACGACACATGGGCTGAGTGAGAAGGACTCAATTGTCCTCGCCGACTTCACCAACGCGACCGGTGACGCGGTGTTTGACGGTACGCTGCGGCAGGGACTTTCGGTACAACTGGAACAATCACCCTTCCTAAGAATTATCTCTGACCAGCAAATCCAGCAGACCCTGCGCCTGATGAGCAATCACGCCGATGCCAGGCTCACGCCGCAAATTGCCCGCGACCTCTGCCAACGTACGGACAGCGCTGCGGTCATTGAGGGCTCGATTGTGAGCCTGGGGAGCCAATATGTCCTCGGCCTCAAAGCAGTGAGTTGCCGCACGGGCGATACAGTGGCCGAGGAGCAGGTACGAGCCTCGGGCAAAGAGCAGGTGCTTTCGGCCATGGACAAGGCCGTCGCGAAGTTGCGCGGGAAGTTGGGGGAATCGCTCATCACTGTGCAGAAATTCGACACGCCCCTCGAGCAGGCCACCACGCCCTCGCTCGAAGCTCTCCAGGCTTACAGCCTGGGACGGAAAACCATGACAGGAAAATCCGATTTTGCTGCTGCGGTCCTCTTGTTTCAGCGAGCCGTCAGCCTTGACCCAAATTTCGCCATGGCCTATAGCTCGCTCAGTAATGCCTATTGGTCTCTCGGGGAAACCAACCTCGGCGCTGAGAATGCAATAAAGGCTTACGAGTTGCGCGAGCGGGTGAGCGACCGTGAAAAGTTCTACATCGAGTGTAACTACTACTGGGCCGCAGGGAACCTGGAAAAGGCACGTCAGGCTTATGAACTATGGGCGCAGAGCTATCCACGAGATGATGTGCCGCCAGGCTACCTTAGCGCCATCTACACTCAAATCGGTGAACATGACAAGGCCCTCGCGGAATCCCAAGAGGCCCTCCGTCGCGACCCCACGAGTGGTCTAAATTATGCCAACCTCGCATTTTCCTATCTCAATCTAAATCGGTTGGACCAGGCCCGCGCCGTGGCCGAAGAAGCGCAGGCGAAAAAGCTCGATTCTCAATACCTACGTTTTTGTCTCTACCAGCTTGCCTTCTTGCAGAATGATGCGGCTGGGATGGCGCGGCAGGCAGCCTGGGCTGTGGGCAAGCCGGGAGCGGAAGACGTGCTGCTCGCAAGCGAAGCCAATACGGCCGCCTACTTCGGACGGCTTGCGGAGGCCCGAGAGTTTTCGCGTCGAGCGGTGGCATCCGCTGAGCGGTCACAGGAGAAGGAAACTTCGGTGGGATATGAAGCCGAAGCAGCCCTCCGGGAAACCCTCTTCGGAAACGCAGCCGAAGCCAAGCAAAAAGTCGGTGTGATGCTCGGTCTTCCAAGAGGACGGGATGTGCAATATGGAGCGGCGCTGGTGCTGGCCTTCGAAGGGGATGCAGCAGGGTCGCAAACGTTAGCCGATGATTTGCGCAAGCGTTTCCCGGAAGATACGTTGGTAAAGTTCAAATACCTGCCGACAATTCATGCTCAACTTGCGCTGAACCGCACCGATTTTTCGGAGGCCATTAGCACTCTCCAGCTAGCCGCTCCATATGAGTTGGGGCTTCCCGGCGGCGGTGCTTTCTCGCCTACTCTGTATCCCGTCTACGTTCGGGGGAAAGCGTATCTGGCCGCGCATCGCAGTAACGAAGCCGCGAGTGAGTTCCAGAAAATTGTTAACCAGCGTAGTATTGTGCAAAACGAGGCCATCGGCGCTCTCGCGCATCTTCAAATCGGCAGAGCCTATGTCAGTCAAGGTGATACCGCCAAGGCTAAAGCGGCATATCAGAATTTTCTTAAGCTCTGGAAAGACGCCGACCTTGATATTCCGATTCTGATTGCAGCCAAAGCTGAGTACGCAAAGTTGAAATAACTAATTCAAATAATTCACCGCGAATAAAAACTGTGACGCCCGTGTGACGCAAATCCTGTCCATATTGCCGAAGCTGACCTTATTGACAGTAAACGCGGCTTGATTACAAATAACTTGTTTGCTTGCATTCCAGCCCGGAGAATCCGGCTTATAGGCCCGTCCGCTATTTTTTTTAATGAAAGTCTATGTTTTCAAACTTTTGAGGTCATTTATTTTTATCCTACGACGTCCTGCCATTCGTAGAGGGCTAGCAGAATGCTGCGCTCGGCGGCGCTGAGCATTCCCCACATCCCGGAGCGAGCAATTACTTCCCATTCAGAGCCAAGCACACCGACCCGGTACGGCACGCATGACGGCGCGATAGAACAGGCGAGTAAGTCCGGTTTCCGCGTGAAGCATTCTTTTTGAATTTGCCTTGGTCATGCCCACATTCCTTATTCTCATTTTAAGTGGCGTCGATTTGTCGGCTACCTCCGCGAAAAGCAACTTGTCTTACGTTGCAGACCGCAGCGTGTCGTGCGCAAACACCCGATAACTGTCGCAATTTTCAGGGTTATGCTACAACGCTTGCTGCAGACATCGGAATGAATGTAACCAGTAGCAGTAGCGCTTGATGATACGCGTGCCGGATGCGTGAAGGTCACGGCGAGTATGACAACGATACCCATCGGGCCGTTTTTCCCAGCAATAAATTTTGTTCTACCGCAACGGTAACAATAACCGGAAGAGTTCTTACGCCGCTTCCTGCTGCACCAGCTCCCGGAAGGTTTCGTGCGCATCGAAACTTCGGCCTCCTGGCCAACCGCAAGCGTGCCACCACCTTCCCACTCTGCTTTCATCTGCTCGGCGCGGCGCCGCAAACCGAGTAGGCGGGCTCACCCACAAGTCAGCTTCGGCTCTGCCCCAAATGTGGTGGATCAATGCGGTCATCGAAGGGCTTACGGCTACTGAAATCCAGCTTCGTTCTCCACCCTTCATGATCACCGCTGCCGCATGAAACGACTCAACCATAGCTCGGAAACTCTGCGTGCTTCTGCACCATTCGTCGTTCTCCCTCTTGCCGCCGAACAAATCTCTTCTTCCCGTTTCTCCATACTATCCGTTGCGGTCATCTTGCTTTTCTTCCAGCTCCAGCCCACGCGGTGCTGTCCTCTGCGCTTCGCCGCACAGCTTCGGCGCACCTCGACGCCCTACCTTCCCTCCATTGAATTTGCATAGGGCCCGCGTCCGCCGCAACAGCGGGCGGCTCCCTTCAAGTCGATGTATCGAAAGCGCCCCAGAGCATCACGCTTTCATCCTCATTCTTCTGTTGATGCGCGCTTCCGATACATCACTAGGACTTCTAGGGACTAAGGGAGATTTGACTGTCCGGTTGGCACTTTAGCTAGGCTTTAAGGCATCTGGTTTTGCGCAAGGACAAAGCCAAATTCGGAAATTCCCGTTGAATTCCGGGAGCTTCGACG
>DATHMG010000082.1:0-46544 GCA_035487275.1 Candidatus Acidiferrum sp.
CTGAGCGTTAGCCTCAACGGATGCGTGACGCCCCTGGGGGAAGGCTTGCTTTTGATGACATCAGCAGTTTGCAGAAATTGCTTGATCTGATCCTTAGTGAGCGGCTCATCGTCAGCAGCAGCCGCGTTCCAAGGAAGGCTCCAAGGAATAATAATGCTAGTCAGAATGATAAAAAGGGGTATCACCAGGCGCTTGGAAAGTTCTCGCATAGGGGTGCCTCCCAAAAATTGCCTGTACTGTACGCCTGAGGGCAGGCGGAAACAACTTTTTGTTTGAGCCGGCAGGCAGCAGTCATGGCACACTCATTGATGGAGATTCTCCTTTACACTTCCCTATTGCAGCATTATCCTCTGTCCGTTTGTTCTATCCCGTAGTCGGTTCCCAGAAGATGTTTTGAACGTGGAGGATGCATGAAGATTCCAGTAGCTTTGCTTTCTGTGGTCCTTGCGGGGGCGGTATTTGCCGTCACCCCTGCCTGGGCTAAACAAGCCGCGACCGAAAAGAAGGACGCGGCCAATAAAGAAACCAAGTGGCAGGGTAAGGTAGTCAGAATTAATAAGGACTCGTCCACCATAGACATCCATGGCGGTGCGCATCCGTCAGAAGCTCAAAGAAAGATCATGTACGACGTCTCCACCAAATGGACGAACGGCGGAAAGCCCGGGCAACAGGAAGATGTAAAAACAGGGTCATTCATTATCGTGCTCGGCACTGTAGATGGGGACGGCGTGCTACACGCGACGCGCATCGACCTACGCGCGCCACGATAGAAACTAGCTTTTGAGCCCATTGCTGGCGGCTGCGGAGTCCAGGGGATTCCGCACCGCCACGACGTGCCGCGACTTGGCAAGCCGCGCAAGCGTTTGGCGAAAAAGCTCCCCCGCGAAAAGCCTCAACACATTTGCTCCTCTATCAAACCTTGCACGAATTTGCTTATAGCGAATTTCTTCAGCACGGGGGTGTGCCTTCCGGAACGAGTGTGCGGCATGTTAGATCGGGAGGTACGACAAGTCAGTTCCAGTGAAGGTGGTCGGACATCGATAAGGAATTTGAAAAAAGTGTTAAGGAGCCTTGCAACCGTCAAGGGCCGTGTCGGCTGCACTGGGGCCGAATTTATGCGGTTATTGCTGACCAATTGGATGCAAGAAGGGCGGAAAAAGGGGCGAAAAATGGGGCTTGGCACCGGCAAAGGTTTGTGGTACTATTTTGTCGCGTTTGATGCTCTTGTATCGCCTTTGGAACGTTGAAGAAAGCGGTCGCAAGGTCACACTTGCGGCCTTTTTTTGTGTACGGCCGAAGACGGCCAGGCTCTGTGAGGGGCTCGGAAAGGCACCAAATAGCTCAATTTAGTAATGCTCAGCCGTAACCCGGCTGACAGAAAAGAGTAACGCAGTGAGTAAAGAACAAGGAACAGTGAAGTGGTTTAACGCCAGCAAGGGCTTCGGTTTCATCCAGCGCCAGAGTGGAGAAGATGTGTTCGTGCATTTCTCCGCGATTGTGGCTGATGGCTATAAGTCGTTGAATGACGGCCAAGCGGTTGAATTCGAGGTTACCAAGGGACCAAAGGGCCTGCAGGCCTCCAACGTCCAGCCCCTCTAACCCACTTCGCAAAATCACAATTGAGAGCGGCGCGCTTCGGTGCGTCGCTTTTTTTTTTCGCTCGAGATTCCCGACAGCGTACCTCCAAAAACCCACGGTGGCTCGGTGGTTTTGGTGCGTGAACAACGCCATTGTTGTTTGCGCTACGTTGACGTGGCCGGGCTATTGCCCTTCACCAAACCATCAAGTGACCATGGATATTGTAGACACCTCTGTCCATCTGCACCTTGGGGCAACTGGATATGGCCAAATTCAATCGCGCAGAACTTGATCATCTCGAACGGCGTGAACTACAACTCACCGTTCTTTCGGCGGTGTTTGTGTTCGTGCTGGCCGCGGGCTTGGCGGCCTTCATGTATCCGCTGGTCTTCGATCATCCCGACGGCAACAAGTGGACGCTGCGCGTAGCTTATTTTGGTTTTTGTGGGCTTACGCTGTTCTTCATCGGCTACCTCATTGAACGCCAGGGGATGGTTCGCAAATTGAAGCAGCAATTGCTCGAGGAATTGGAGCGCAACATAGCGATAAGCCACCAGGCTAGCGTGGATGTGCTGCAGTCCATGCCCGACATCAACTATTTCTGGGATCGCCTGACCATGGAGTTTCGCCGCGCGGTGGGCACCCAGAAAACATTGTCGCTGTTGCTGGTAAAAGCGAAACCCGCGAAAGTGGGGTCGGTCGGGGACGAATCCACAGCCTGGGGCGACGCGGCCAAGGTCATGGCGCGGAGGTTGCGACCTACTGATTCTATCTATCGACTGGGGACCGATTTGTTTGGAGTAGTCCTCCCGGAAACGGATCCTGATAATGCCCAGCGCGTGGCGCTGCGGTTACAGGAAGTCTTGCAGGCCGTGCGCGCGAAGTTTGGCGGCACCTACGACATCAATTGCTACAACTATCCCGAGCAGGTTCAGAGCGCGCACGAAATGGAAGACATCGTAAAGTCTTTGCTGCCAGACGAGGTGGGCTGGGACGTACCGGTGGCGCAAACTACGCGTTAGGTCGTGTACCACTCTTAGCGATTAAATTCCAGCAGGACGCAACAGTTTCTCTTCGGAAATTACTTCAAGGCCTGTTCCAGGTCCGCGATTAAATCTTGCGCATCCTCCACGCCGAGGGAAACGCGCACCGTGCCGGGACTGACGCCGGCGCGGTGCAATTCTTCCGCGCTCATGTTGTAGTGCGAAGTGTACAGCGGCAACGCCACCAGCGATTCCGTGCCACCAAGGCTGACCGCCAGAAGAAAGAGTTTTACGGAATCGCCGAAGCGCCGCGCCGCCGCAAGACCGCCCTTCAAATCGAAAGCCAGCATGGAGCCGAATCCGCGCATCTGCTTTTTCGCGATGGCGTGATCGGCGTGGGATTTCAGTCCCGGATAGTGGACGGCGGCAACCTTCGGATGTGCCTCGAGGAATTTCGCTACGGCCAGGGCATTTTCGCACTGGCGCTGCACGCGCAGACCCAGGGTTTTCATTCCACGCACCAGCAAAAACGCCGCTTCGGGATCCATGGAGCCGCCGAGCGCAATCACCATGTGCTGGATGCGGTGCATCCACTTCGCGCTGCCGGCAACTGCGCCGGCGATGATGTCGGAATGGCCGGCAAGGGCTTTGGTGGCGCTGTGCACCACCATGTCGTAGCCCATGGAAATGGGATTCTGAAGTATGGGCGTGGCGAAAGTGTTGTCGATAATAGAAACGAGTTTGTGCTTTTTTGCGAAGGCCACCGCTTTGTGCAGGTCCACTAGACGCAGCATGGGATTCGTGGGCGTCTCGACATACAGCACTTTGGTTTTGGAAGATAATCTTTCTTCCATGCCGGCCAGGTCGGTTTCCACGTGGTGGACTTTGATGCCCATGTCCGGAAAGATGTCGCGCATCAACCGGTAACTTCCGCCGTACAGCTGGGCGGTGGAGATGAGTTCGTCTCCAACTTTCAGGGTGCCTAGTAACGCGCAGGAAATCGCGGCCATACCCGACGCGGTAACCACGGCAGCCTCTGCACCTTCGAGCGCGGCTATTTTCTCCTGCGCCACGGTGAGAGTGGGATTGCCATACCTCGTGTAGATGTATGCCTGGCTCTTGCCTTCGGCCCAAAGCTTCATTTCTTCGGTGGAAGAAAACGTGAAGGTAGACGTGCGGCAAATATTTGTGCCAACCGGCCCACCAACACCGTGGCGATTCGGTTCTCCGGCGTGGACCGAGCGAGTCTGCGGGCCCCACTTCTGACTACTTGAATTTTTCATGGTGCTGGAATTGTTGGCCTTCACGCCATTCCCGACAAGCGCCATTTTGGCGCCCGGCGCACACCGGCGCTAGGTCTCATCGTCGGGGTGCTGATCGGCGTGGGGTTTGTGGGTGGCGATTACTTTTTCCGCCAACTCATTGGGGACGTAGTCGTAGTGGGAAAATTCCATGGTGTAGGTGGCGCGTCCCTGTGTTTTAGAAATGAGGTCGTTAGCGTAGGTGAGCATTTCCGCGAAGGGCACCTGCGCCTTGATCACCACGTTGTGACCTCGCAGATCGCTGCCGGCGATACGCCCACGCCGCGAACTCAGGTCGCCCATTAAGTCGCCGGAGTATTGGTCGGGCGCGTAGACTTCGACTTGCATGATGGGCTCAAGCAAAGCGGGCTTGGCGGCTTTCATGGCTTCTTTGAAAGCCAGCGAGCCGGCAATTTTGAAAGCCATGTCGCTCGAATCGACGTCGTGGTATTTGCCGTCGTAGAGGCTCACGCGAAAATCGACGACTGGGAATCCTGCGAGATAGCCGCGCGCGGCAGCATCGCGAATCCCCTTTTCCACCGAGGGGATCCAGTTCTTTGGAATTGACCCGCCAAAAATGTCGTCCACGAACTCAATGCCCTTACCGCGTTCGGTGGGCTCCATCTTGATGCGGCACACACCAAACTGGCCGTGACCGCCGGACTGCTTTTTGTGTTTACCTTCGGCGTCGGCTCTGCCGCGGATGGTTTCGCGGTAGGCGACCTTAGGTGGCTTCAGCGTCAGGTCCACGTGGTAGCGCTTGTGCAGCTTGGCGACCACCACTTCGATGTGCTGCTGGCCGGAACCGGAAAGCAAAAATTCCTTGGTTTGCGGATCGCGAGAGAAATGCAGCGCGGCATCTTCTTCCAGAATTTTGTGAATCGCCACGCCGATCTTGTCCTCGTCGGCGCGGGTTTTGGGCTCAATCGCAAAAGTGATGGAAGGTTCGGGAATGAGCGCGCGTTTATAAAAAATCGGAGTGGATTTATCACCAAGCGTCTCGCCCGTAGCGGTTTCTTTCAATTTTGCGATGGCACCGATATCGCCGGCATGAAACTCGGGCACTTCGGTGAGTTGCTTACCTTGCACTATTTGCGTGTGCTGAAACCGCTCCGGCAAGTTGCGGTTGTAATTCATCAGCGTGGCGTCATTTTTCAGCACGCCGCTCATGACTTTGAAATAGTTGATGCGGCCGGCGAAAGGATCGGCCAGCGTTTTAAAAACGAATACGGAAAGCGGCTGGGCGTCGTCGAATTTGCGGGGGATGGCTTCGCTTTTGCCCGTTGGCTCTTTGTAGGCGACGATCGAATGCTCGTCCGGGTGCGGAAAGACGTCGGCGATGAAGGACAGGAGGCTGACGCTACCAATATTATGTAGCGCCGAGGTCATCAGCACCGGAATGATTTTTTCGCCCACGATGGCGCGGCGCAGTCCGGCAAACAGATCGGGCAATGGAAGCGTGCCTTCGTTGAAAAATTCCTCCATCAGCGCGTCATCGCCTTCAGCGACCATCTCGACCAATTTCTCGTGGGCTTCCTTGGCATCTTCCGCGAGCGCGGCGGGAATTTCTTCGATGGTGACTTTCCCGTCGCTATCCGGCTGGTAGAAATGAGCTTTCATGGCCACCAGATCGATTACCCCGCGAAACGCCCTTTCGTGGCCGATGGGTAATTGCAGCGCAACCACATTGCGGCCGAAAACCTGTTCCAGCGATTCCATCGAACGTTCAAAGCTGGCCAGGTCGCGATCCATTCCGGTAAGCACGAACGCGCGCGGAATGTCATACTCCACGCAATAATCCCAGACTTTTTCGGTGGTCACTTGCGTGCCGACGTGGGCGTCAACGGTAATCAGCGCCGCATCCGCGGCGATCAGCGAGGCTTTCGACTCGGTGATGAAAGTGGAGTATCCGGGTAAATCGAGAAAATTAATTTTGACCTTGCTGCCGGGGGCATGGCTGGCGGGATCCGCGGTGGTGGGCCATTCGGCGTTCGCGATAGCCGTTTGAATGGAAAGCTTGCGCGCGATTTCTTCTTCGTCCCAGTCGGTGGTGGTGCTTCCCTCCGCAGCTTTTCCCCATCGCGGGGTTGCCCCCGCGGTGAAGAGCAACGACGACACCAGCTGCGTCTTACCGGTGCCGCCGTGGCCGACAATCCCAACGTTACGAATATCCTTCGTGAGATAGCTTTTCATATAGACCTCCGTCGCGCGAGGTCCGTGCTCGATGAGAAGGGCGCGGGCCTGCGCCTGAGCGAGTTAAATACTCTGAAAAGCGCGGTCCTTGGTCTGTCGCTTTTGTCTTACACAAGCAGGGCGAAGAACTAACGAATTTGTGGTCTGCTTTTCAGTGGATGGACTGCCCCTGGCAGCCAATCGGGCGGATGCTAGCACACCAGATTGTGTGACGGCAATTGCTAGTCGACCCATTGGAATTCTTTGGGTTCACTACGGGACAACTCAGTCCGGAGGCCCGATCTCTTTGAAGGTCTCCTTTATTCCGTAAGTACGCAAGAATGCATTCCAGGACGCGACCGGGTATTTTCCTAGTTTTTGCTGAATCGCTCGGTTCAGGCAGTTCGCCCAATCATGCGCGACGACGCCATACTTCTCTTTTTCAGATGTAGCACCGTCCAGCTTATGAAATGTTTCCGAACACTGCTCAGCAGGCTCAATACCGTCATGCGCTTCCTTCAGGACGTTCTCATCCCATGTTGTGTAATACCTCAATCTGGTTTCCTCGGTCGCAATTGAAAATTCAAGACCCTCCACCAGGAATTTCATCACCGGTGTCAGCTCTTTAGGAGTGTCGAGGTTCTGCAGCCATGCCAGTCCACGTTTGCTTTTTTTAACATTGACCTCTGCATTGCGCACAAAGTTCGGCCCGCCCACATTGTTGGCCTCGCAATGCACATATACAACTTCGGCTGGAATGCACAATTCGAGCTTCAACGAAAAAAAACTTTTGTCTACAACTAAACCTTCTGTTGAACCAGCAACCCCGATGTCTCTCGCCGGCAGCTGATCGAAATAGGTCACGAGGTAAGGCGATAAGAGCATGAGCTCATGCAGCTTGGCGTCGGAGATTTTGGCCGGGTCGAACGTAACCGTTTCGATTTCATCGCCGGAATCAAAAATGAGTCTAGAGCTTTGAGCTAGAGACCATGAACTCATCGTCGCAAGAGTCAGCGCGGCTACCGCTAACTTCTTGCTCCACGAGAATTGTGACCGAGGCGCTTTCATGGCGGCCGGTCTCCAGCGGACTTCGCCCTACGTGCGGCCTGCTTGTGTTTTTTCACGGCGGAAATCCGGAGCAATTACTTCAACGGTCCGGCACATTTCATATAACCGCGAACGCATTCTGCTCCCGATGCGCTGTTCCAGCGTATCTTCGCGCGATGCAGGAATCATCCGGCCACCGGGTAGCCGTGAAGGCTCGCCTTCCGACGGCGGATTGTCCACATAGTTTGTCGTGATGACCGTGGTGCGGTTCTCGTTATAGCGTGCGTTCAACACAATGCCCACAATGTCGCGTACCCAATCCGAAGGCTTGCTGGCCCCAAGATCGTCGAGCACTAAAATTTCCACGTTGCGAATTGGTTCCAGAATGCGCATTTCGGTCGATTCACTGGCTGGGTTATAACTTGCCTGAATCTCTTTCAGCAATTCTCGGTAATCACAAAAAAGTCCGCCATGCCCGCGGCGAATCAGCTCTTTCAATGCTGCCACCGCTAAATGTGTTTTGCCCACGCCCGACGGCCCCATCAGCAGCAGCCCTTTTTCCGCCGCACCCGGATAATCGCGCACAAATCCCTGCGTCAACAACTTGGCCTGTTTCATGGACTGCGCATGCTGCGGCATCCACGTCTTCCCATCTGTCAGATCCGCGACATAGCTTTCAAAATCACAATGTTCATAGCGCTTCGGTATGCGCGCTCGCTCCACCACCCGCGCAGCACGCTCTTGCATTCCGCAATCGCACGCCGTCGCGACTTTACCCGGCGGACCCTCCCGCCGCTGATCGACCCGCCACCCCGTCCCTCTACAAAGTGGACAATTTTCTATCGCCATATCGACTCAGCATACGAGCACGCACCCGTCACGGCAAGCGAGGTACGCGTCGCCGGCCAACTGTTTGCGCCAGCGGCATGCTAAAATTCCCAAACCAACCACGGTGCAAACTGAAAGTTAAAACAAAAACTGCAACGTCCCAACCGAGCACATCCGTAAGCGCTCGCGTCCGCAACGAGATCCTGGCCTGGTTTTGGGTGGGTCTCGTCTTTCTACTGATCAACGGAACGATTGGCCAGGCGCGCGTTATTCCTTCCGCCTCCATGGAAAATACCCTGCTGATCGGAGATCACTTGATCATCAGCCGCGTCGGGTACGATGCTGGTCTGCCCTTCACGAACTGGCATGTTCCTCTTTGGCGCAGTCCCAAGCGGCAGCAAATTATAATTTTCAGGCCGCCGTACGCGCCCGATCAAACGGACCTAGTAAAGCGCGCGATTGGCATGCCAGGCGACCTTGTGGATCTTCGTGACGGCAATGTTTGGATCAATGGAAAGCAATTGGAAGAGGATTACACCTTAGGTCCCACCAAACCAGCGCCGCCCGGATACTCTCAGCGCGGTCGAATGAATGTCACCTTTCCTTACCGTGTTCCCGACAATTGTTATTTTGCGCTGGGTGATAATCGAGCAAATTCCTACGACAGCCGCTTCTGGGGTTGTGTCCCGCGGGTAGACATCATTGGCACGCCGTTGATGATTTATATGTCTGTTGATGCGAAACCGGACACATGGCAACCGGGGCACATGGTCGACCGCTTTCTCGCCTATGCGAAGGTACTAATACACCCAGGCACTATGCGCTGGAAGCGCATATTCCACACGTTTTAAAAAACCCGGACCGACCTGCATCGGAGGAGTAGTTACGAGGAGCTGCGCACTATCCGCGGCACCGCCCGCACAATAGCGTGACGCGAATCCTGTCCCGGGGGACGCGAAGCCACGCGCGACAATTCCTGCTGCACTACATGCGCGAACTCTCCCATCTGGCGTTCCATCTCAATCATTTTTTCGCGCATGTTCAGAATAATTTCGATACCTGCCAGGTTCACGCCCATGTCGCGCGCCAGCGTCAAAATCACGTCCAGCCGCTCGAGATCGGAATCGGTATACAGTCGCGTGTTCCCTTGCGACCGCGAAGGCTTCAACAATCCCACACGTTCATACAAGCGCAGCGTCTGCGGGTGCAATTTATAAAGCTCCGCTACTGCGCTGATCATGTAACCGGCTTTGGCTCGTTTTTTAGTTCTTTGCGGCATGGCCTCACACACCTGCTTTGCTGAAAAGATTTTGCCGCGGATTTTCCGGGTCGATCGTTTCCAGTTCTTTCATCAGATTACGGACGCGCTCATCCGTCGGCTTCGGCACCACTACTTGAATCTCGACATATTGATCGCCGCGCGTCCCGTTGCGCCCGACCGGCACGCCCTTTTCTTTCAGGCGCAGCGTCTTGCCGCTGTCGGTTCCCGGCGGAATGCGCACTAGCGAGCGCCCATCGATGGTGGGCACTTCAATCTTCGCGCCAAGCGTGGCCTCTGGCACGGTGATCGGAATCTTGGTATATAGATCATGGCCCCGCCGTTCGAAGAATTCATGCGGCCTCACCAGGATCCGCAAATACAAATCTCCCGGCGGTGCTCCCATCGTTCCGGCATTTCCTTTACCGGGGACACGCAAGCGCGCACCGTTGGCCACGCCGGCCGGAATGCGCACCTCGATCGTTTCCGTGCGCCGCACCCGCCCTTCGCCATTGCACGTCCGGCACATGGTGCGCAATTTGCCGGTGCCTCCGCAGCGGGTGCACGGCACGTTGAAGCGCATTTTTCCCGCAGCTTGCTGGACTGTGCCGGTCCCGCCGCACGTCGTACAGGTCTGCGGCGAGCCCACTGCTCCGGTCCCTTGACATGTCTCACACGTATCCATGCGCGTGATGGAAAGTTTTTTCACCGCGCCGCGCACGGCATCCCAGAAATCAATCTCTACCTGGTATTCCAGGTCGCCGCCGGGTTCCTGCTCCGGCTCCATTTCCCCTCCGCGGCCGCCCCTGAAAAACTGGCTGAACAAATCGCGGAAACTTCCGCCACTTCCCGCCGGTCCTGCCCCGGAACCGCCGCCACCGCCAAAATCGAAACCGCCAAAATCAAAATTGACGCGCGCATCATTGTCCTCGCCGCCGTGCGACGAAGGTCCACCACCTCCCGGCGGGAGGTTGTCGCTATAAAACCCGTATTGGTCGTACATCTGCCGCTTCTTGGCGTCCGAAAGTACGTCATACGCTTCCTGCAACTGCTTGAATTTCTCTTCCGACGACTTGTCGCCGGGATTCAGGTCAGGATGATATTTGCGTGCAAGCTTGCGAAACGCCGTACGAATGTCCTTGCTGCTGGCCTTCTTCGGCACACCAAGCAATTCGTAATAATCCGTTTTAGCTGTCGTTGCCATGATTTGATTTATATTTGCGTGATCTCGAATCGCACTGCTCGAAATCTGTCGAAATCTGCTTCCAAAAAATATCCGGCCCACTCCGTCTTTTGAACGAAGCGGGCCGGTTAGTTACCCTTCGCTTCCGCGAAGTTCCGGCCCGCGCGGAGTGACTCTCCGCACTTTCCTTCTTCGCTCAGCTACTCAATTAATTAGGACGCTTGCTTTCGTCCACGTCCACGTACTCGGCATCGATCACATCGCCAGGCTTCCCGCCTTGCGGCCCGCCGGAAGAGTTTCCGCCTGCGCCAGCCGGTCCACCATGAGCGCCGGCACCAGCTCCCGCCGCACCGGCCTGTTCCGCGCCGCCAGCCGACTGCTGGCTCTTGTAGAGCTCTTCGGCGATCTTGTGCAGCGAGCGTTCCAGGTTTTCAGTTGCGGAGCGCAGTTTGGCTACGCCGCCCTCGTTGATAGCTTTCTTCGCCTCTTCGATGGCGCTTTCCGCGGTCTTCACGTCGGCTTCGCTGAGCTTCTCGCGATTCTCGCGAATCATCTTTTCCGACTGGTACAGAATGCCGTCCAGGCGATTGCGCGCCTCGACCTCTTCCATACGCCGGCGATCGTCCTCGGAGTGCGATTCCGCCTCCACGCGCATTCTCTCGGCTTCTTCCTTGGTCAAGCCGCTCGACGCGGTGATGGTGATCTTCTGCTCCTTGTTGGTTGCTTTGTCCTTGGCGCTGACGTTCAGGATGCCGTTCGCATCAATGTCAAACGTCACTTCGATTTGCGGTGTGCCGCGCGGCGCTGGTGGAATTCCATCCAGTTTGAATTTGCCAAGCGAGCGGTTGTCATTCGCGAATTTGCGTTCGCCCTGCATGACGTGAATTTCCACGCCAGGCTGGTTGTCCGCCGCCGTGGAGTAAGTCTCCACTTTGCGCGTGGGGATCGTGGTGTTGCGAGGAATCTGCACGGTCATTACTCCGCCCAGAGTTTCCACGCCGAGCGAGAGTGGTGTGACGTCCAACAGCAGGATGTCCTTCACGTCTCCAGCCAGCACCGCGCCTTGAATCGCGGCTCCCACGGCCACCACTTCGTCCGGATTCACGCCCTTGTGCGGTTCTTTTCCGCCGAAGAACGTGCGCACCAATTGCTGCACCTTCGGAATGCGCGTCGAACCGCCGACCAGCACCACTTCTTGTATGTCGTTCGGCGACATCTTGGCGTCTTCCAACGCCTGCTTCACCGGCTTCATGGAGCGTTCGAGCAAATCGTTCATCAATTGCTCGAGGCGTGTGCGGGTCAGCTTAGTTTGCATGTGAATCGGCCCGCTCGGGCCCGCGGTGATGAACGGCAAATTGATCTCCGTCTCCATCATTTGCGACAACTCGATTTTGGCCTTTTCCGCCGCGTCCTTCAGGCGTTGCAGCGCCATGCGATCCTTGCTCAAATCGATATTGTTTTCTTTCTTGAATTCGTCGATCAACCAATCCACGATCCGTTGGTCGATGTCGTCGCCGCCGAGGTGGGTGTCGCCGTTAGTGGACTTCACTTCCACCACACCGGCGCCAACTTCCAGCACGGAAATATCAAACGTGCCGCCGCCCAAGTCATACACAGCGATCGTTTCGTCGGTCTTTTTGTCCAAACCGTACGCCAGCGCGGCCGCCGTCGGCTCGTTAATGATGCGCACCACGTCCAAGCCCGCAATTTCGCCAGCCTGCTTGGTCGCCTGGCGTTGCGCGTCGTTGAAGTACGCCGGCACGGTGATAACCGCCTTGGTGACCTTTTCACCCAGGAAGTCTTCCGCTGCGGACTTCAGTTTTCCAAGGATCATCGCGGAAATTTGCGGTGGGCTATACACTTTGCCGAAAATCTCTATGCGCGCATCGTCGTGCTCACCCTTGACGACCCTATAAGGGATGCGCTTCATTTCGTCGGTCACTTCATCGAAGCGACGGCCCATAAAGCGCTTGATCGAATACACCGTATTCTCTGGATTCGTCACCGCTTGACGCTTTGCTACTTGCCCCACAAGGCGTTCGCCGCCCTTGGTGATGGCAACCACCGAAGGAGTTGTGCGCGCACCCTCCTGGTTCGGGATTACCACTGGCTCTCCACCCTGCATCACAGCCACGACCGAGTTGGTTGTGCCTAGGTCAATTCCAATTATTTTACTCATGTAGTTCTGGCCTCCATTAAGCCCGATATCTTCAAACCTGTTGAGCCACCAACACCCAAAGTTTGCCCGGATCCCCAGTGACCCGTTCGAATCAGCTCGAGGCACATTATAAATATTGAGTGCGTTATTGTCAAGTCTTGGATAATGTTTTGTATCTCCTTATGTATGTTAGTTATACATGTCTCCTAGCTAGCGGTATTCTGCCGACACAAACATCCTCAGCCTGGCAGCATCCTACTCTGTGAGCCTCGCGCACCGAAACGCGACCGGAAACTCGCTTGTACATTTCGCTATGCCGGCGCTGACCTTCAGGATGATTCGCGGTAGAATCCTCAAGGAGCGGTTTCAAGCGTCCAACTAACGACGGAGGAATCATTGACTCACAATCGAAGAGGAATCCCCAAGCTTGCCGTGGCATTCCTCAGCGTGTTGGCCGCCCTAGGTATCGGCGTGGTTCTTATGGCAATGGCCGCGCCTCCCCAAACGCCCGGCGCAGTAACCGAGGTCGACCCGCACAAGGCTTTCGGTTCTAAGAATGCTCCGCTAGCTTTGGAAGTTTTTAGCGATTTTCAATGCCCGGCTTGCAAGACCTTGTATACGACCACCAACCGGCAACTGATGGACAATTACGTGAGCACTGGCAAGGTATACCTCATCCATCGCGACTTCCCGCTTCCTATGCACGCCCACTCTAGAGTTGCAGCGCAGTATGCACGCGCGGCCGCGCAACTGGGAAAAGCCGAGCCCGTGGAGCAAACGTTGTTTGAAACTCAGGAAAAGTGGGAAAATTCCGGAGACATAGATGGCACCGTCGCAGCCGTCCTGTCACCTGCGGAAATGAACAAAGTGCGCGCCCTGGTAAAAGGCGGCACCCTCGATCCGCTGATCGAGAAAGATCTGGCGCTTGGCCGCATGTACAACGTAAACCAAACTCCCACCACGATTATTCATTCGAATGGCCAGACCTATCCGGTGGTTGGCGTGCAAAGCTACGCCGTCTTACACCAGTTCCTCGACCAACTACTTAGCCAGAAGTAACCGCGTCATGTTCGTGCGGCTCCTACAGTTGAATCCGCCTCGAATTTTGCCGCTGTTCTGTGCATCACGTTGGTCACGCATTTCAATTTTTGATTCTTCTGTTAGGATGTTCGAAGCGCGCGGGTAAAACAACTTGCTGCAATCCAGCCCACTCAACTTCCGGCGCGCCATCATGTGGCTGGGGCGCCTGGTTCTTGGCGCGATTTTCATCTACGCGGGTTACTCGAAGGCCTTTCTGCCGAATCACACTTTTTGGCCTCTTTTCTTCTTGAAATTTTCCATTTCCACGAACCTTGCGGACTTCGCGCTACAGGTCGAAGCGTTCAAGTTGCTGCCGGTGTGGGGAGTGCAGTTTGTAGCCCACGTCCTACCCTTCACTGAAATCGCGCTGGGTCTGCTGGTATTAAGCGGGTGGAAGCTGCGCATTTGGGCATTGCTGCTCACCGCCATCATGCTGGGATTTTTCGCGGTGGTTTTGCGGGCCTACCTTTTGCACATGGACATCAATTGCGGCTGCTTCGCCACCCCCGAACCGATCAACCTGAAAAAAGTTATGGAAGACGCGGCAATGTCGGCACTGGCCGTCCTCATGACGACTTTTGCGTTCATCGAAGCCCGCCGTTCACACCCGTGGAGCGCAGCGCCAAAACCTGAGACCGTATAATCCACTTCCTTACCACTTGGTCAGTTTCTGAAATCCTCCTAATCAATCCATGCTTCTTTTTCGAATGCCTTTCGCAGCGTTCTCACAAATTCTGCGCTGGTTTTCTCCACTGCCATGGCCCGTTCATATTCGACCAGAGCTTCCTCAGATATTCCCTGGAGACGATAGGCATGCCAGAGCCAATGATGCGAAGATTCCCAGTTGGGGTCCAGTAAAGGAACCTTGCGGTACCCCGCAATTGCCAGTTCGCACCGCCCATCGGCCGCGTAATGGAAACCGAGATGATCGTAGGCCGCGGGCGAGACGGAGTTGAGAGAATACGGGATGATCAATGGGGCGCTGAGCCCACGCTAGAATTGCTCCTGAAAGTTCATCCAAGATGAAGGAGACCCCGATGAAGTACCTATGCCTGGTCTACGGTGAAGAGAAAGAAATCGGCGCCATGACCGACGATGCGTGTATGGCTTACGACCAAGCCCTCCGAAACGGCGGCAAGTGCCTTGCCTCGGAAGCCCTTCAACCTGTTCACACCGCCAAGGTGGTGCGGGTCCGCGACGGAAAGGTCTGCATCCGGGACGGGCCTTTCACCGAGACCAAGGAGCACTTGGCCGGATTTTATCTGATTGAGGCTGCCGACCTGAACGATGCTATCCAACTCGCCTCGCAAATACCGCCCGCTCGCGTGGGAAGTATTGAGGTGCGGCCGGTCAGGGAACTGATTAGCACAGGTGGCGAACGAAGACAGTGGTAGCGAGTTTTCACCACTCCCGAAATCGTCAGGATGTATCGTTGGCATGCGATGCGCGAAACCCGTCCCTGAGGCCTAAACCTATCGCTCAAACTTTTCCTCGGAGTATAATTCCGAAATTCATGCCTCTCCCTCACTTGGACCTTACGAAATTTCTGCCTCGCTCGGCGCTGGCGCGATGGGCGAGGTGTAGCGCGCCAAAGACACGCGCCTCGGGCGAGAGGTGGCCATCAGTCCCGCTAAAAGGCCATGTCGCGAATAGTCGCTATCGCAGATGTGATGCAATTGCCCGGTAAATACGTTAAAGGCTCTCGCCGCGCCATTCGCTAAAACTGTCAGTAGTAAGAATCGGGCGGGCCTTTGTATTCCTGGACGGTATTGCCGCCGTCGATTACGACCATCTGCCCGGTAATGTAGGATGCTGATTCACAAGCGAGGAACGCGATAGCAGCAGCGACTTCGTTAGGACGGCCTGGTCGCCCGATTGGGGTATTCCTACCGGCGATAATCTCCTCCGTGGTTGACGACGCGGTTTCGATCCATCCTGGCGCCACCGCGTTCACGGTGATTCCATTGCGGGCAACCTCGAGTGCCAGACTGCGGGTCAGCCCGACCATGCCAGCTTTAGCCGCACTGTAGGCCGTAGAGCGAGGATTGCTGACGAGTGGCCCGGTGACCGAGGAAACATTCACGATGCGGCCGTAGTTTGCCCTCAACATCGACGGCAGAACCGCTTTCGTGACATTAAAAGTGGTCTTCAGGTTAAGCGCGATGCTGTAATCCCAGTCTGCTTCGCTAAGCTCGGCTAGAGATACCGAGAGGGTCTCATCAGGATTGCTGATCTGAGTCATGCCCGCATTGTTTATAAGAATATCGATACGGTCATAGCGTGCGAGAACCTCACGAATCAGCCTCTGAGTGCTCGCCTGATCGCGCAGGTCTGCGGCTAACGCAAAGACATCAGTGTTCTCCGTGGCCAATTCGCGAGCCCTCTCTTTGATTCTGTCGGTTGTGGAGGTGATTGCGATTTTTGCTCCATTTTGTGCCAGGAGACGAGCGGTGGCGAAACCTATCCCCAGCGGGCTGCCCGCACCGGTGATGAGCGCCGCTCTTCCGGAAAAGTTCATTTATTTAATTTCCTCGTTTTTCTGAGCTTCAAAAGAATTAGACACAAAACAGCAAGGTCGTCGAAACGGAGTTCTCTGCCATAATCTATATCAGGATTAAGCTTAACTGCCGGTAATCGCACGCCCGCTAGCTGATTTGCTATGCGCCCGAACTTTGGAAACTCCTCCTGCCTTCGCCTCTCCGCAACAACTTCCAACTGCGTTAAACTTTCTTATCGATGATAAGTCTGCCCCCGATCACCCTGCGCCTGCGCGGGTTCAAACTGATTGACCGCGTCGCACTGGCGTTCTTGCTGCTGTGCTCTATCGCACTGGGCGCGGCCTGCGGCTTGCTTTTCGTATATGCCAGCGACCTGCCGGAGATTCGCGCCCTTGAAACTTATCGCCCCACCGTGGTCACCGAGATTTACGCCGACGACGGGCAGATGGTCGGCAGCTTTGCGCTGCAGCGCCGCATCCTCATGACCTACGAGCAGGTGCCTCGAGTCCTATACAACGCCGTGACCGCCATTGAGGACCAGCACTTCGAAGATCACTGGGGCATCGATTTCCCACGCATCGCCGGTGCCGCCTTTCGCAACGTTTTGAAGCATCACATCACCGCAGGCGCCAGCACCATCACCATGCAACTCGCCGGAAATCTCTTTCTTGATCGCAGCGATAAAAGTTTTCGCCGCAAAATGCAAGAAATACTGCTGGCTCTGCAAATCGAGCGCCGATATACCAAGCCGCAAATTTTCACCATGTATTCGAACCAGGTTTACCTGGCGCACGGCAACTATGGTTTCGCTGCCGCATCACAATTCTATTTTGGCAAGCCCGTCACGGATCTGAAGCTTCAGGAAGCAGCTCTTCTGGCCGGCATGGTCAACGGCCCCAAGTTTTCGCCGCTGAATAACCCCGCGCTCGCACTCGCGCGTCGCAACCTGGTGCTTCACCGCATGGAGGAAGAAGGAAAAATCACTCCTGCCGAAGAATCCGCCACCCGCAAAACTCCTCTCGGCGTGCATATCCAATATCCACGCAACGATCTGGCGCCTTATTTCTTCGAAGATATCCGCAAATATCTGGAAGCCACCTACGGCACCGAAGCCGTTCACGAACGCGGCCTGCGTATTTACACCACCTTAAATATCGCCATGCAGCGCGCCGCCAATCAGTCCGTTCGCGACGGCCTTCATAGTTACGACCGCCGCCACGGCTGGCGCGGCAATCTACCCAACATCATCCGCGACAATCTCGGCACCATCGCCACCTATGAAGACGACGACTGGCGCCGCCCGCTCGAGAAGGGTAGCTACACTACTGGACTCGTGGTTTCTGTCGAAGACAAGAACGCCACCATCAAAATCGGTAATTATCGCGCCATTCTCTCTCCCGCTGATTTTGCCTGGACTGGTCGCAAGAAAGCTTCCGATCTTCTGAAACCGGGCGATCTCGCGCAATTTTCTATCCAGGAATTACGTGAAACTACCGCGCGCGTGCAGCTCGAACAGCAACCCGGCCCACAAGGCGCCATGGTCGCCATCGATAATCCCACCGGCGAAATCAAAGCTATGGTAGGCGGGTACAGTTTCGAAGACTCCAAATTTAATCGCGTAACACAAGCATTTCGCCAGGTAGGCAGCTCGTTCAAAATTTACGTATACGCCGACGCGCTGGAAAAAGGTGCCACGCCTTTCGACACCATTCTGGATGCGCCGTTCACTACCGTCAGCGGCGGCCAGTCCTATTCGCCCCGCAATTACGACGAAAAATTTGAAGGCAATATCACTCTGCGCCGCGCTTTGGCCGGCTCGCGCAACGTTCCCGCCGTGAAGCTCGCCGAAAAAGTGGGCATCAACAGCGTCGTCAATATCACCCGCCGCTTCGGCATTACCACTCTGCTGCCGCCTTATCTTCCGCTTGCGCTGGGCTCCGCGGACATGCGCCTGCTCGAACACGTTTCCGCGTTCACCGTTTTTCCCGATGACGGCATCCGCATCGACCCGCACATGATTCGCCGCGTGACCAGTTACGACGGCGCGTTGCTCGAGGAAGCACATCCGGAAGTCCACGACGTGGTCTCCCCGGAAGTAGCGCGCACCATGACCGCCATGCTTGAGGAAGTCATCCAATTCGGCACCGGCATCCAGGCCAAATCACTCGGGCGTCCCGCCGCGGGAAAAACCGGAACCACACAGGACTACACCGACGCCTGGTTCATTGGTTTCACGCCGCAAATTACTTCCGGAGTGTGGGTCGGCTTCGACGACAAGCAAATCTCGTTGGGCAAAAAAGAGACCGGCGCGCGCGCAGCTCTCCCGATCTGGATTCAATTTATGAAGGCCGCCCACAGCGGCCGGCCCGAAGTCGAATTTGCCAACGTTGTGCCGCTCGAACAACAAGCCGCCGACCACGAAGTTCACGTGGACACGCCCGACACCGCACCCACCGAGGACGAACCCCGCAGCCCTAGAGAAAAACCGCCCACCGTCATTCCGCCTGCCGCGCCTCCGCCAAAAACTTCTACTTCCACTGCCGTAACCACTCCGACAGAGTCGGCCCGCCCGTAAATTCAGCTGTTCTTTTGTGCTGGAGTGAAGATCGCGTCAGCAAACGGTGTGCGATAGTTTTTTCGCTTTAGCAGTCGGATCCTCGAGCGAGCCTTTTCGAGGGCCGCCGGTTACTTATTTGTCGCGGAGGATCACTTCGCCTTGCCCGACGAGCTGGTCGTTAAGCCATAGCCGGTATTTGAAAGTTGCGCCTTTGATGCCGACCCGCGGCGGGCCGCTCAGCAGGCGCATGCCCGCCGGCGCCTGGAATACATTGGATGAAAATGGGCAGCGGTTAACGTCAAACTCTACGCGGAGATTCCCGGCATCAGAGATCCAGGCGATCTGGTCGCCATCATCGAGCACCACAGTCTGGGGAATAACGCCTACAAGTACCGGCCGCTCAGCCATTCTCTCTCTAATCCTTCTGAAGTAACAATTATCTGAACCCGCGGGCACAAAGTTCCGCAGCGGCGCGCGAGAAACGATAGCACATTCGCGCAGACGATTCTGTCTCAAGCGCTATCTTATCGGCGCCAGCCCGCATCCAAGGTAGTACAGCTGGCCGACAGTACCCTTGACCGCTACAATGTCCGCCCGTAAACTGGTTGCGCAGGGTTTCTCTACACCCGACATTTCTGCCGCGTCCACATCGTTGGTCTGAAGTGACTCTGCGTTCGCAGAATATGCTTTAAGAGCGTCCCGTCGCATACGGACGCGGAAAGAAACACCAAGAATGGCTACAGCCTCACGCGGATGGTCGATTCCCCTGCCTAACGGCTCACGAATTTCGGTGATCATGTCCCTGCCTTTCGCGCTGGTGCATATCGCCTCTTTGCTGATATTTTTCATCCCTTTTCATTGGTATTACCTCGTGACTTGCCTGGTGCTCCTCGGCGTGCGCATGTTTTTCGTTACCGCCGGATACCACCGCTATTTTTCGCATCGCGCCTTTAAAACCAGCCGCATCTTTCAATTCATAATCGCGTTCATGGCCATGAGCTCGGCACAAAAAGGCGTACTGTGGTGGGCAGCGCATCATCGCCATCATCATCGGCATTCCGATCAGGAATTGGATCTTCATTCTCCGACGCTGTTTGGATTTTTCTGGTCGCATGTCGGCTGGATCATGTCGGATAAATACAATGATACGCGCCTCAACTACATTGGCGATTTCGCGAAATATCCCGAACTACGCTGGCTGAATAAATATCACATGGTTCCTCCGGTAGTCCTGGGAGCGGTGATCTGGCTGATTGGCGGCTGGCACTTGTTCGTCTGGGCGTTCTGCCTGAGCACCGTACTCTTGTGGCACGACACCTTTACCATCAATTCGCTATCGCATTTGTTTGGCACGCGCCGCTATGAAACGACCGACACCAGCAAAAACAACTGGTTTTTGGCGCTGCTGACGCTGGGCGAAGGCTGGCACAACAACCATCATCACTTTATGGCCTCAGCCCGTCAGGGATTTTTCTGGTGGGAAGTGGACATCACCTACTACACGCTCAAAGTATTGTCGTGGTTTGGCATCGTGTGGGATTTGCGAAAGGTCCCAGTGCATTTGCTCAGCGAGCAAAAAATCGCAGCGTAGCATAGATTCTAATTGGAAAGTATTACAGGACAGGCATTCGTGCCCGTCCTTTTTTATTCCTCTCACAAATTCTGAGTGACTCGCCTCGTTATTTTGCTGCCTCTTCGCACCTGACCAAATATTCACCCGGGGTTCACAGACTGCGCGAATGGACATTGCAGCGCCACTTCCGTTGTGTTTGAATGCGGGTGCATAGAAATCTCTGGAGGTGTTTGTGACCAGCATTACGCGGACGGCGTCGACGACCGCTGCAGGAATTCTGACTTTGACTGTTGGATTGGTCGCGGGCGGAAGTCCCACACTTAAACTGCAAGAAGGCGGCAGCCAGAGCGCGGCGGGCAAATCCGGATATCACCTCATCAAAAAAGTGAAGCTTGGCGGCGAAGGCGGCTGGGATTATCTCACGGTCGATCCGGCCGGCCGGCGTTTGTTTATTTCGCGTGGGACTCACGTCATGGTGGTGGATGCCGATGAAGGCAAAGTTGTCGGCGATATTCCCAATACCTCAGGCGTGCATGGCATCGCGCTCGTCCCGGAGATGAATAAAGGATTCACGAGCAACGGGAAGACGGCGAGCTCAACAATATTTGACATGAAGAGTTTGCAGCCTCTCGGGGAAGCGAAGACAGATAAAGATCCGGACGCGATTATTTATGATCCCGCCTCGAAGCGAGTATTTACTTTCAACGGCGACGCATCTTCGGCCACGGCCATCGACGCCGCAACCGGCAAAACCGTCGGCACCGTCGCGTTAGGCGGCGGACCTGAATTCGCGGCTACCGACGGCAAGGGACATGTGTTCGTAAATCTGGAAGATAAGAGCCAAATCGTAAAATTCGACCCGCTCACCTTGAAGGTGGAAAAGACCTGGCCGCTGGCCCCGTGCGAATCGCCTTCCGGACTGGCTATCGACGCGGAGCGCGAGATTCTGATTGTGGGCTGCCATAACAAAATGATGGCTTTCGTGGATGGCAATTCCGGGCACGTGATTGGAACGGTGCCCATCGGTCAAGGCGTGGATGCCAACCGCTTCGACCCTGAAACTGGCTTCGCCTTCGCGTCATGCGGCGACGGAACGGTTACCGTGGCGCACGAAGATTCGCCGGACAAGTTCTCAGTAGTGGACACTATCACTACGCAACGAGGCGCGCGCACCATGGAACTGGACAAATCGAACCACAATTTATACCTGGTCAGCGCGGATTTTGGAGCGACGCCAGCACCCACACCAGAACATCCCAGGCCGCGTCCGGCAATTGTGCCGGACACCTTCAAGCTGCTCATCTACGGTAGATAAAATCGGGCTGATGAAATCCGTGGTGGTAAAACGCAACTCAGTGCGCCAACAAAAACTGTTTGAATTCGTCGTAGCTACTCGACATGGGTAGCGACAATTTCACCCGTTTCAGATATGCCGCTAGCCTGGCCGGCAATCGCGGAGCAATGCCAATCGCGCGTGTCACCACTTCCGCGAATTTTGCAGGGTGTGCCGTGGCTAGCACCAATCCCTGCGCCGGTTCAGGTTGGGCCTTACGATAAGCCTCCCAACCCAAAATCCCAACCGCCGTGTGCGGATCAGCAATGTATTGATAGCGTTCGTACACCAACTTCATCGCCGCCAGCGTCTCTTCATCCGTCGCGCCGTGTCCCCAGATTTCTTTCTGCATGTACTCCAGCCGGTTGCGGCACAAATCCAGCAGCCGGGGGAAATTGTTTGGATTCCCCACGTCCATGGCGTTAGACAAGGTGGCAAACGCCGGGTGTGGCGCAAATTTTCCACTGCGCAAATATTCCGGCACCACATCATTCGCATTTGTCGAGGCCACGAATCTCGTCACCGGCAACCCGATGCGCTTGGCAAAAATTCCCGCCGTCAAATTGCCGAAATTCCCGCTAGGCACTGAAACAATCAGCGGCACCGAAGCCACCGGCAATTGCCGGTACGCGGCCACGTGATAAAACATCTGCGGCAACAGCCGCCCGATATTAATGGAATTCGCCGAAGTTAAAAAAGCGCGCTTGTTGAGCTCCACATCCGAGAAGGCCTGTTTCACCAACCGCTGGCAATCATCAAAAGTTCCTTGCACTTCCAGCGCGGTGATGTTTTCTCCCAGCGTTGTAAATTGCTTTTCCTGCGCTTCGCTGATGCGCTTTGAAGGGTAAAGAATCACAACGCGAATTCCCGGTACGCCCAGAAAACCATGCGCCACCGCGCTGCCGGTATCGCCCGACGTAGCTACCAGTACCGTCAGCGTGCGCGTTTCATCACGCACAAAATACGCCATCAGCCGCGCCATGAATCGCGCGCCAAAATCCTTGAACGCCAGTGTAGGCCCGTGAAATAGTTCGAGGATGTGCAATCCCGGAGACAGCGACACCAGCTCGACCGGAAAATTAATCGCCTCGCTCACCACTTGCCACATGACTTCTTCCGGTACTTCCGCGCCAGCAAACGGCCGGGCCACGCGAAAGCATACTTCCGTGAACGGCAGCCGCCGGAATTCTTCCAATTCCTCCAGAGAGCGTCGCGCGATCTCTACGGGCATGTACAATCCGCCATCCGGCGCCAAGCCTCGCAACACTGCGCCGCGCAGCGACGTGAGTGGCGCTTTCCGGGATGTGCTGCGGTATCTCATCTCAGAGCTTTACTGTCGTTGGTTAGAAACATCAGGTGGGTTCAACCTGCTCGCGTATCTTTTGTAGGAACCGTTCTATGTCCGCCGGATTTTTCTCCCAATCACCGCTGTGCTCCACGCGCAACTCGGACACGTGTACCGCACAATGTGCGAGCGTTTCGTAACTTCTCTTGCGCGCCGCGATCAACAGCGGATAACATCGCGCCACCGTTTCTTGCGGCGTTTCCTGATTCTTCACATGAAACGTTCCCCGCCACAACACTGGCTTGGGGTCATTCAAATACCTTTCCACCAGCAATCGTTGTTCGTTTTCGGTGTTGGCTAAGTGCACCACCGTCATTTGCCGCCGCAAGCGCATCAGGATATTGTTCTGCGCGTAAATCACGCTCCCGGTCGTATCCAGAACCATCGGTGTGCCGCTCGAGTCTTTCTCAAGATTGTTCAGGAATTCGTCCATCACTCCGATCTCTTCCGCCAGGTATTCCGCTTCCCGTTGCACATAGGTCACGCTGTTCGGCCACCCCATCCACGCCGCCACGCCATTAATTCCCGAGTGCCCGCCCGCCGCCAGTCGTGGGCCCAGTCTCCGCTCGATCAAGTCATCGCAGCAGACCGACTTCCAGCCCACCGCGGCTAACTTCCTTGTCCAGAAAGTTTTGCCGCTTCCAGACATCCCCACCAACGCCAGGCGGGAGCGCTTTTCCTTATGCAATTCGCTGTTCATGAATAATTTCTTACCTTAACGTGGCCTATGTGCTCCGAGCAACCCGCCATCCTTCCGGGTTCCCCTTGAAAAACAATGCGCTCCTGGAACCCTGTACAACAGGACGGCTTGCAGCACGGTAACCCTAATGTTACGGTTGCAAACAGCTGTGGGGCATCGCTGCAGCGCGGGGTTAGCGATTTTCGGGCCCGGTTAGCATCTTTCCACGACGGAAGCCGGCAGAAATCGAAATCCAATTGTAAATTTTCGTGACGCGAAGGTACTCCGGTGTATGGCGGAGCGGGTGACCAGCCCTAGCTTAGAAATTCGCGCGCGAGGTCTTCGTGTCGTACTCGTTTCATAACGACAATCGTTTGCCGCAAGGCCGTCTGGCCATGGCTTCCTACGTTATCGTGGGAATGATCGGCGTGTTGCTTCTTGGCTTTTGGAAGTTGCAGATCATCGACGCTGAGAAATACGCTTCGATGGCCGAACGCAATCGCGTGCGCTCCATTCCAGTTATCGCGCCTCGTGGCCGCATGCTGGATCGTGACGGCCGCGTGCTGGTCGACAATCGCCCGTCATTCAGCGTTCTGCTGTTGCGTGACGATCCCGTATTAGTCGAAAAAAATCTTCCCGGGATTGCTGACGGACTCGGCATACCAGTAGCGGATTTGAAGGAAGAATTAAGTACCACTCGCAATCTTCCTAAATTTCAGCCCATTATCATAAAGCCCGAAGCTTCCGACGCCGACATTGCCTTCATCGAGTCGCATCGCTCCGATATCCCCATTCTTGAAATGATTTCCATCTCTCGCCGCCGCTACCTTCCTGGCGGATTTATGGCTCACGCCAGCGGTTACGTTGGTGAAGTAAGCGAACAGCAAATCGAAGCCAGCAATGGCCGTTTCCGCCCCGGTGATTTTGGCGGGAAAACGGGGCTGGAAAAACAGTACAACGATCTTTTGATGGGCACCGACGGCATGCGCCGCGTCATCGTCAACAGCGTCGGAAAAGAAGTCGGCCGCCTCTCCACGCAGGAAGCCATTCCTGGTAAACAGATTCAGCTCACCATTGATTACGACCTGCAGCAAGTCGCGGAACAATCTTTGGGGGCGCGCCCTGGTGCAGTCGTTGCTCTCGACCCGCGCACCGGCGAAGTTCTTGCCATGGTCAGCCGCCCCACGCCGGACCCCAACGATTTTTCCGTACGCGTTTCGAACGAGATCTGGAAGCGCCTCAACGACGATCCCCTGCACCCCATGTTGAATCGCGCCATCCAGGCACAACTCGCGCCTGGCTCCGTTTTTAAAATCATCACCGCTACGGCCATGCTGGAAGATAAAGTTCCGCCCGAGAGTTACACTGCTTTTTGTCCTGGCTATGCGACTTTTTACGGCCGCCAATTCAAGTGCTGGGTATTCGGGAAAAGTTCCCACGGAGTGGTGAATTTCCGCAAAGCCATTCTCGATTCCTGCGATATTTTTTTCTATAACGTGGGCATGAAGTTGGGCATCGACCGCCTCGCTTACTACGCAACAAAAATGGGCATTGGCCATAAAACAGGCATCGATCTGCCTTCCGAAGAGCCTGGCCTGATGCCGTCGCAGGAGTGGGTGGAGCGCGTTTTCCATCGCAAGTGGTACGCCGGCGAAACCATATCAGTCTCCACCGGTCAGGGCGCGGTCACCACTACGCCGCTGCAATTGGCGCGCACCATCGGTGGCATCGCCATGGGTGGCGTTTTTAAGCAGCCGCATTTATTGAAAGACGCGCAAAACGTAGGCGAAGAGCGCTTCGGCATCTCCGAGCCCACGGTGGAAAAAATCACCGACGCGATGTATGGCGTGGTGAATGATGGCGGCACCGGCGCTTCACTGAAGCTTGCCGGCGTCGAGCTCAGCGGAAAATCCGGCACCGCGCAAGTCATCGGCTATTCCGCGCGCGACCGCGTCGGCAAACAGAAGAAATTTGAAGACAACGCCTGGTTCGTGGGCTACGCACCGCGCCGCAATCCTGAAATCGTCGTTGCCGTCTTGGTTCAGGAAAGCGGCCAGCATGGCGGTACCGCTTCCGGCCCGGTAGTGCGCGACATTATCAAGGCCTACTACGACAAGAAGAATAAAAACAACGTTCAGACCACCGTCGAATATCAGCACTTCAATTTTGACAATGGCACCAACCCGGCGCAGGCAGCAATAGCGGTCAACGAGGCTCAGCTTACGACGTCAGCCAAAACGAACCCAGCAGCCGCGGCTCCCGCTGTTATTCCGGGGCCACCGGCGACGACCCTACGGCGATAGATGTTTAGTTGGAAAAATTCGGCAGCATTTCGGCGGCGGAAGAAAAGTAAATGAAAGACGCACCCGGTACTCGCGATTACGATTGGTGGCTGCTAGCCATCCTAGCGGCCATCTGCGCGCTTGGCGTAGTGGAAATCTATTCCGCCACGCATGGCAGCTCTCTCTCTGGCATGCACATGAAGCAGGTCCGCTGGCTGGTCATCGGTTTCGCGCTGATGTTCGTGCTATCCCGCCTCGACTACCATCTGATCCTCGATCAAGCCCCCATTTTGTACCTCATTGGTATCGTGGCCCTTATTGCCGTGCTGCTCATGGGACACAGCCGTTTCGGTGCCAAACGGTGGATTCCCCTGCTAGGGGAATTCTTTCAGGTGTCAGAATTGGTAAAGTTGATTATAATCATTGTAGTCGCCCGCTTCTTTGCCGAAGTGGGCACCGATGAGCTTTCCCTGCAGGATTTGATCAAAGCAGGATTTTTAGTAGGGCTGCCGCTGGTTTTGATCTTGAAGCAGCCCGATCTGGGTACAGCTCTCGTGCTGTTACCGATGCTGGTAGTGGGCGCGTTTCTCGCCGGCCTGCAATGGCAGCATGCGGCGATAATTTCACTGGTGGGCTTATTGGCTGTAGGCAGCATTTTTTACCCCCCGGTCAGCCGCCACATCTTGAAACCGTACCAACGGGAGCGGGTAACCTCCTTCCTGCACCCGGAAGAGGACGCAAAAGGTTCCGGTTATCAAGTGTTGCAATCCAAGATTGCCGTCGGTTCCGGCGGTTTCTGGGGCAAAGGATTTGGCAACGGCAGTCAGAATCAACTGGGCTACATCCCCGTCCGTTACTCTGATTTCATAATGTCCGCGTGGGCTGAAGAACAGGGATTCAAAGGCGTGCTGCTTGCCCTAGGGCTGTATATGGCGCTGCTGCTTCGGCTGGTCCAGAACGCTCAGCGCGCGAAGGATCGCGCGGGAATGTTTCTGGTCATGGGCGTCGCCGCGGCGCTGGGTTTTCACGTTTTAGTAAACGTGGCCATGGTTATCGGCGCTATGCCGGTTACCGGAATTCCGTTGCCTTTAATGAGCTATGGAGGTTCCGCCACGTTGTTTGTTTTCCTGGCGATTGGCCTGGTGATGAATGTACGGCTTCGCCGCTTCGTCAACTGACGAACGCCAGTGCCCGTTTGACGTGCTCGCTTCGGCTGGCCGCCCGGGCGTAGATTCAAAATTAGCTTTAGAAATGATGGGAACGGGTTGACCGCCCTGCAGCCGTTTTTTGTGTTTGGCCGCTCGCGGTCGCCGGTAAATTTAAGGAAATAAGAGTGAGGACAGCATCGTCCGCCGTTTGCCTGGGAAGCTCCCCGCAACGGATTAGCCTCGAAAGACTGAGGAGTTATCATTTCAGCGGTGGCCTCCAGCCTGCCACCCCCTCCGCCTTCGAACGTCAAAACCACCTCCCAGCGGTCGTGGCCACGTGTGTCCCGGTAACCCCGGGGCAGGCGCCGGTTTCTCGGACCTCCGACGGGCACAAGCTCGCGGCGATGCGTCCCGAGGAGTTTTATGTCGAAAGAGTTAGTAATATCAGCGGCCTCCCATGAACGGCGGGTCGCGATACTTGAAGAAGGTCAGTTAGTAGAAATTTATATTGAGCGCGAAAAAGAGTTCGCCCTCGTCGGCAGCATCTACAAAGGCAAAGTCACCCGCGTCCTTCCTGGAATGCAGTCGGCTTTCGTGGACATCGGTCTCGATGGCGACGCCTTCTTGTACGTCAGCGACGTTTTCGAAAATCTCGAGGATTACGATCACGACCATGTGCATGACATGCCGCATGCGGCCGCAATAGAAACCGAATCGCATCCCGCCGCGGCGATCGAGCACGAACCTGAGTCGCACTCTGTCGAATTGCTACCCGGCGAATCGCTCGCGAAAGCTGGCGCCTCACAGAGTGGCGCGTCCGATGGCCAGGACAATTCCATCCTAGAAGTCACCGACGAACCCCGCAGGTCGCAAAACGCTCAGGCCAGCGAGCACGAAGGCCAGCACGAAGAACTTTCGGAGGAGCCACAGCCCGGAAATGCGCACGAGGCGCCGGAGCCGGAAGACCGCCAGCCGGACTCTAATGCCTCCGCGCCGCAGAATTTCGGCCCGAACTATAAGTCTTCGCAGAATTACTCGCCGCGCGGAGCCAGTGGACCCGGCCAGAATTTCGGCCGAGGCAATGACCGTGGCAACGATCGCGGGCAGGATTCCGGCAGCAACCGTGGCGGTGGCCGTTTCGGCCGGCGCGGTGGACGTCGTCGCGGAGGACGCCCCGGCGGGCCTGGCGGCCGCAATTTGCCGCCGTCGAAATATGCCTCGCCGCAAGGCTCTCAAAGCAACGACACTCGCGGGGATTCGCGAGGCCATGACCCGCGTTCGCAAGGCCAGAATCGCGGCGCGCAACCTCGCGGCTTCGAGCCACGGGGTGCAGCGCAGCGCGGCTTTGATAATCGCCGTCCTGAAACGCCGCGCCAGAGCGGCCCCTCTCCGGCAGCCCCGAATTTTGATGCCGCTGAAGAACCGATCCTGCTACCCGGTGAATCCCTCGCAAAATATCGCGGCAAACCCATCGCCGCTCCTGCTTCCCCGGTAGTCGAGCAAGAATCCAGCAACAAGACCTCCGACGCCACCGAAAATTCACGGCCCGCTTCTCTAGCCGCGTCGCCCTCGCAACCTGCTGCCGCTTTAGGCGGCGTCGTGCCTCGGCGCTTCACCGGAGGACTTCCTCGTTGGCTTCTCGCCGATGCGGGCGCCGAATCCGAAGCCGCCCCGGTATCCGCGGACGAAAACATTGGCGTGGGTGACGACAGCACGCTTTCCGCGCACGGAAATAATCCACCGCGGCACGAAGCGTCTCCCTTGGAATTGCCGACCTCTGGAAGTGCCGATCTAGACGACGATCAGATCGCGGCACTGGGGTCCGGGCTTGTCGAAGCCAAGCAGGAGGAAGTACAGGAAGTTCCGCAAGTTGCCGCTCTCACCGGTGATGCGATTTTTGAAGAAGAGGAAGAAGTCGAGGAAGCCGAAGAAGTAGAGGAAGACCAGGCGGAAAACGAAGCGGAAGAATCACACGCCGAAGTTTCCGAGCTTACCGATGATGAAACCGCCGAGGTCGAAGAGGGTCGCGCGGCAAGTCGTGCCGAAGCGGAAGCCGATGCCGCGCACGAGAGTGCCGAGCATCATGCCGCGCTTGGACTTCACGAAGAAGAACATGCTGCGGGCGCAGAACATCACGAAGGGCATCATGAAGGAACCCACGGCCAGGAAGAAACCGAGCGCGCCGATGCCGCAAATGTTTCGGTCGACAATCTGGTGTCTGCCACCGCCGCAGCTCACATCGCCGAGGACGACATCATCTTATTGCCGGGAGAAACCCGCGCCCCTCGCAGCGCTGCTGGTGCATCCGCGCCTCGCGAAGAATTTCCACGCGACTCCGCACGTGTCGGTGGCAATCCGCGCCAGCGTTTCCAGCGTCCCTTTCGTAGCGGCGGACGTGATCGCGGCCGCGATAATCGCGGTGGCCGTCCAGATAGCCGTGGAGGCCGCCCCGACAATCGTGGCGGCCGCCCGGAACGCAGCGGACGCCCCGGCCAGCGCTTCGAGCGCCGTCCCAGCGGGCCAGGCGGCCCGCGTCATGATCGCGGGCACCAGGGGGGCCATCATCCCGGCTCCTCGCGCCGTCCGCAACTTATTTCCGAAATGCTCAAGGCTGGTCAGGATGTAGTCATCCAGATCGCCAAGGAGCCGCTCGGCAAAAAGGGCGCGCGCATCACCAGTCACGTCGCTTTGCCCGGACGTTTCCTGGTGTACATGCCGACCATCGATCACATCGGCGTCTCGCGCAAAATCGCCAGCGCCGATAATCGCTCGCGTCTCCGCCGCCTCGTCGGCGAAGCGCGGGGCAGTTATCCCGGTGGCTTCATCGTACGCACCGCGGCAGGCGGCGCTACCGATGAAGAAATTCGCGCCGACATCGAATTCCTCGGCACCACCTGGAACGAGATAAAAGAGCGCAGCGAGCAGCGCAAAGCTCCCTCGCTTCTCCATCGCGATCTGAATCTCGTCGAACGCATCCTGCGCGATTACGTCAGCGACGATTTCACCGCCATCTGGATCGACAGCGAAGAAGAATTCAGCAAGGTCGTCGAATTCGTCAGCCGCTTTCAGCCCAAGCTGGTCAGCCGCGTTAAGCTGTATACCAAGGAAACGCCCATCTTCGAAGAGTTCGGCATCCAGCACGAACTCGACAAAGCGTTGCGCGCCAAAGTATGGCTCAAGTCCGGCGGCTACATCGTCATCAACCACACCGAAGCGCTGGTGGCCATCGACGTGAACACCGGCAAATTCGTCGGCAAAGGTTCCACGCGCCTGGAAGACACCATCGTCAAAACCAATCTGGAAGCGGTGAAGGAAATCGTGCGCCAGATTCGCTTGCGCGATTTGGGCGGCATCATCGTCGTCGATTTCATCGACATGGAAGAGCGCCGCAACCGCGACAAAGTTTTGTTCGCGCTGCAGCAAGCCCTCGAAGAAGATAAAGCGCCGTCCAAAGCGCTGAGCTTCAACGAATTTGGCCTGGTGTGCATCACTCGCAAGCGCACCAAGCAGGCCCTCGAGCGCGTGCTCTGCCAGCCGTGCCCCTATTGCACCGGCTCCGGCATGGTCAAATCCATTCCCACGCTGTGCTACGAAATCCAGGCTGAAGCCCGCAAAATGGCCATGGCCGGTCACGAAGGCCCCAACCTGACGCTGCGCGTGCATCCCGAAATCGCCAAAGCGCTAAAGACCCGCGAGTCCCTGCTCATGGATGAGCTGGAGCAAACCTCGCACAAACACATCATCATCCAGTCCGACGCCACCCTCCACTGGGAGCAGTACGACATCTACTGACTTAGTCACCCGCTGAAGAAGCTAAGGGCGCCTCTCACTTCGTACAGATTCGCCAATCGTCAGACTTTCAGGTTGCAGATTGGCTTCCGCAAAGTTCAACGACCTTACTGTTCAATCCAGCAAAAAATGAACACCCGGTCGAAATAGGATGGAAAAGTCCATTCATCAATTCCGTGTACCATCGGTACGCCTCTGGAAATTTCCATGCAGTAAGCGGAGCATGGGTCTTCCGTGGCACGCGCTTGCCGGTCGCCCGTATTTGAGAATCTCGAAGCAGGCGCCACCATTGAAGACATCATGTCGTGGTTTGACCTGAGCCGCGAACGAAGCCTCGCCGCTCCGGATTACTATTAAATCCCCGATTACGGCGACATGAGCTTCACTCTTCGTTTGCGCGACTGTTCTTCGATCCTGTTTAGGAGTTCGCTGCTCTCGAGCGCGGCGTCGCGCACCGCAAGGGCCAGGGCGCCGTCGAGTCGCCGGTCATTTAACTCTAGAAGCGAATTGAGTGCCGCCAGACGTGCTGGCTGCGAAGCACCGCGATCCCCGAGCACCGCGGCGAGACGATCTCGTACGTCATCGGCGCTTATGCCAGGCAGCGCTAGGAGCTTGCCCGCGGCAACAGCGCTGGCGGCCAATCTCTCTGGGTTTCGTGAAGCAAAACCGGCTCGCGCAATCTCAATGGCCTTGGCTTCGCGAAGGTCGCCAAGAGCGACGAGCGCAGAAGGCCCGAGTGGGTTCGCCGTGTCTTGGGCCATTTCCAAGAACCGAGGCGCAAGATCGGAAGCCCCGAGCGCGCCCAGAGCCCGTACAGCGGCGCTGTTCCAGGCCACATCGTTGCTGGTCTCAAGAATTTTGCGAAGTTCTCCCAAGGCGCGAGGTTCGCGAATCGCAGCCAATGCCGAAATGGCCTCCTCGCGCAGATAGGGCTCGGACATATGTTCGATAGCGTAGGGATAACCATCTCGAATTCCGTGGCGGCCCAGAAAACCGGCGATCTCGATTTTGCGCTGCAGGTTCGTTTCCTTCACAAGATGCGGTTGGAGCGCTTTTGCGGCATCGTCGCTGTCGATTTTTATGAGTGCGTCCTCTGCAGACCACCAGATGTCCTGTTGAGCCGGAACCAGCATGGCGGCGAGGGGCGCCACGAGTGGGGCGCTCGCGACCTTCTGGCAAGCTGAAACGAACGCCCGCCGCTCGTCGTGGTTCAAAGAAAGTTTCGCAACGTCGACGAGCGCGGTAGTTGCTTCGGCAGACGGCAGGTTGCCAAGCAAGTCTATCTCGGTTACGACCGGCAGCCCGGTGTCGTACTTTTTCATGATTCTGAGCGTCACTTCTTTGACGCCCGCTGCGGCATCCAATCGCGCCGCGGCCCACTCCGCTCCATATTGAATTTCGCCCGGGGCATCCAGGGGCACCTGATGGAGTAGCGTCAGCACCGCACGCGATTGGCTGGTCATCTGGAGATCGCCAATGGCGTGAAGCCGCGCGCCTTGTTCCGCGAAAGTGGCGACCGGATCAAGTCCGAGCTGGGCTTTCACTGTGGCGTCCTGCAAAGCCTGCGGTCCCGCGACGCCAAGTGCTTCAAATGCAGCGACGCGAGGAGTGAAACTCAGGTCCGGCCTCGCAATCGATGCGGCGAGCCGGTTGGCCGCGACATCGCGGAACTTCGCTTGGTCCAAGTAGTCCGCTTGGAGCAAAGCGTAGAGAGTTTTTGCCGCCTGCTCGCGCACCGCGGGCGAAGCATCGTTCAAGTGCGGGGCAATGCTCTCGAGTGCGCCGGGTGTCTGCGCGGCGAGCAGCGAGCGGCGCTCCACGGCGAGGAGCAGCGGAATCGCCGCGGCGCCTTTTTGCTTGCGCAGCCCGTCGAGAAGCAGCGCGACCTTCTTGGCGCGATCCAAATTATGATTGACGGCCAGAAGGATATTGACCGTCGCGAGCAACTCGTCGTTGGGAGTACCGAGCCGAGGAATTGCTTGATCGAAGCTAACCGCTTCTCGAGGCATCGCGTATCCCGCGAACGAACGCGCCAGGATGAGCAAGCGCAACTGCCCGGCCTCGATAGGGGCGGCCTCCATGTATTGTTGCGTGCCGAGATCGTCGCTAGTGAGCAACAAAGTTTCACGCGAGAACACGCCCTTAAGTACCAAGACCGGTTCGAATTTGTATTGCAGCAGAGAGCGCTCGCCCTTCCCTCCCACGCCAAGTTTAGTTTCGCTTACATCGGTGACGCGCCCGACGAGCACGAGGCCGGAGTCCGCCAAGGCAGATTCCAAGTCGAGGCCCCGATACCACTCGTCATGCGCAAGAGATCGCGGCGGCGCAACTAAGAAGAGAAACAGAAGACACGCGGCAATAGCGACGTTTTGCCGATTCGTGGCGCAAAGGCGAGTGATCATGATTGGACTCCTCTTCGGAGGTAAGCAGAATATAGCCGATTTTGACAGTTGCACTACGGGTACGCAGCCTGGCGCGCGCCAGACGAAATCAGCAAATTCCGATAACCGAGCTGGCTGGCTCCTTGGTCCGTCCGCTAACTCCTTCCTTTTTCGCTGTTGTCTCGCTAACAACTGATCGCGCTGGCCGAAGCCACACCCGCGGAAAAATACTCGTGGCAACCGGCACCGGAGTGCGCTCTACCAGCGAAGTCTATGTGCACATAGCAATCGCCAATTTCTATTTGCTGAGGGTCACCGGCCTCAGGATGCCCGCTGCTCTGGACATCAAAATGGAAAAGACGGTCACCTCGAAACCGGAAGTCATCGCCTGGCTGAAAAGGTCTTTGCCGGCGGTCAAAACGGCTCATTTAGCAGAGACTTTCGAGGACTTGAAGCGCGCCGTGAAAATCTATGATCGAGACGCCACCGTGGACGGTATGTATCTTCGCATCCTCGTTCACGCCAACGAGCATATGGGGCAACTGATCGCATGCGCGCGAATCACCGGCGTCTTGCCGCCTTGGTCCAAGGAATAAGCTCAGCAGTAAACCATTTTTTGCTTTTAGTCTGCCGAATCGGCTCGCAATGTGCGTGTGCTATGATTTTTCTGGTTCCTTACAGGAGTCCCGGCACATGACCGCCCGCATCCTCGATGGCCTGAAAATCCGCGATCAAATTTTCGCCGAGCTCAAAGGCGAGATTGCGGCCATGACCTCATCCGGTACGCGTCCGGGCCTCGCTGCTGTCTTGGTCGGTGAGAATCCCGCGTCACAGCTTTACGTGAAAAGCAAAATCGCCGCCTGCGAACAACTCGGCATCGCCAGTTGGATGCACGCACCTCCGGCCAGCGTAAACACTCGTGAAATGTTGCAGCTGGTCGACGATTTGAACGGCGATCCCGCCGTTGACGGCATCCTCATCCAACTCCCTCTGCCCCCGCAGGTCGATACCAAACTCATTCTTGAGTACGTCGATCCCGCCAAAGACGTCGACGGATTTCATCCCATGAATCTGGGCCGCCTGGTCAGTGGCCGCCCCGGACTCGTCGCTTGTACACCCGCGGGCTGCATGGAAATTCTGCGCCGCGGCAACATTCCCATTGAAGGCGCAAACGCAGTTGTTCTCGGACGTAGCGACATCGTGGGCAAGCCCATGTCTTTGCTCTTGATGCATGCCAACGCCACCGTCACTATCTGCCACTCCAAAACGCGCGACCTGCCCGGCACCGTGCGCCGCGCTGACATCCTCGTCGCCGCCATGGGCAAGGCCGGTTACGTTGCTGCTGAGTGGATAAAGCCCGGCGCTGCCGTAATCGACGTAGGCACTAATCGCGTCACCGATCCCGCCGAAGCCGAGCGGTTTTTCCGCAATGCACCCGAACGCCTAGCAAAATTCCGCGTAAAAAATTCCGCGCTCGTCGGTGACGTGCATCCCGACGCCATAAATGTAGCCGGCGCCCTTACTCCCGTTCCCGGTGGCGTCGGCCCCATGACCATCACCATGCTTATGAGCAATACTGTGAAAGCTGCACGCCTGCGCCGTGGAGCATCCGCAGCGAAACAACCGCAATCCAGCGTCACCGCAAGATAGAATCGTTCATGCTCCGTCTTGGGATCACTGGCGGCATCGCCAGCGGCAAAAGCACGGTCAGCGCCATGCTGCGTGAGATGGGCTTTACCGTCCTCGACGCCGATTCTATAGCGCACACGCTCATCGAACCCGGTTATCCCGCGCATCATAAAATCGTACGCGTATTCGGAAAATCCATTCTGAACGGCGAAAACCATATTGATCGCGGCGCGCTCGCCAAAATCGTTTTTGCCGACCCCATCAAACTTAAACAACTAAACGCGATCGTGCATCCTCGCGTGGAGGAGCACATTATTTCGGAATTTGCAAAATTGGAGCGCGGCGGATCGCCAAGCGCCGCATTCGTGGAAGCCGCGCTGATCGTGGAGGCTGGATTGGATAAAAAATTCGATGGCGTGGTGGTCGCGTGGTGCAAGCCGGAACAGCAAATTGCACGTTTGATGGCCCGCGGTCTCACCGAAGAGGAAGCTCGCCGGAGAATCGCCTCGCAACTCCCAGTGGAAGAGAAATTAGGTCATGCTACCGAGAGAATCGATTGCTCGGGCTCGCTCGCCGAAACCCGTCAACAAGTCGAGCAGCTCGCTGCCAAACTTCGCGAAGTGCGTCCAACCGTCTGAGTGCCTGCGCGGCCCTGGGCAAAACCGGCTTGCGGCAGAGTTCGGGGGCGGGCTCGAAGATATTTTCGCGCGATCCACGCCGGCCAGCGTTAAAATTAATAAAGAATAAAGTCTCAAGCAACAAGAACCCGGAGAAGGGCAACCAACATGAGCGTCTCGCGATCCTCCAGTGCCATCCGTCTCTTTCTTGCCGCCTTGGTGATCTTGCTCGCCGCCTACTGGGCCGGAGGGCGCTGGGGAGCGCATCAACCGGTAGACGTCGGCGCCGTGCCCATCAGTCCGGCAAAACCTCCTGCCTCGACTACCAACATTTCGCAGCGCGATGCCGCGCTCACCGACGATGAATCCATCAACGTGCGCATCTACCGGCAGACCGCGCCGGCGGTCGCTAACGTGCTCACCAAGGCCACGCAATATGATTTCTTCATGGACCCTGTCCCGGTGGAAGGCGCCGGCTCGGGCTTTATTATCGACAAGCGCGGTTACATCCTCACGAATTTTCACGTAGTGCAGGAAGCGCAAACCATCGAAGTTGTTTTGGGCGATCAATCGCGCTACCAGGCAAAATTTATTGGCGCCGATCAACGCAACGACGTGGCGTTACTAAAGATCGAACCCAATGGAAAAAGCCTGGCGACCTTGCCGCTCGGCGATTCAAACAATTTGCAGGTCGGGCAAAAAGTCCTCGCCATCGGCAATCCCTTCGGGTTTCAAAGCACCTTGACCACTGGCGTAGTCAGCGCATTGGGCCGCACGGTGCAAACCAGCGAGACCACTTTCATCGATGAAGCCATTCAAACCGACGCCGCCATTAACCGCGGCAACTCCGGCGGCCCGCTCATCAACTCGCGCGGCGAGGTGATCGGAATCAACTCCGCGATCTATACTCCGTCGGGAACCACTGCCGGCATCGGATTCGCGATTCCCGTTAACACCGCAAAAGCGATCGCCAACGACTTAATCACTGACGGCCGCGTGCATCGCGCATTCCTTGGATTGGAAACTTTACCGGTTGGTGGATACCTCTCGCAGGCACTGGATCTGCCGGTGCAAGAAGGTTTGCTGGTCGAAACGGTCACGCGCGGTGGCCCGGCTGCCGTTGCAGGAATAAAGGGTGGCGATCAAGTCGCCCAGGCCGGAATGCGCCGCATCACCATCGGCGGAGACGTGATCACTTCCATCGACGGCCAGCCGGTCACCAGTCAATTCGACATAGGAAAAATTCTAAACCGCAAGCGTCCCGGCGATATCGTTCCGGTCACACTGTATCGCGGCGGCAAGAAACTAGATGTGCAGGTAAAGCTCGCGGAACGTCCCGTAAAATAAATATTCCCTATTTCAAAAATTCAGTGCGATAACGCTGCCGTTCTTCTTCGCTAAACTGAAACCAGCCCTCCGCTACATCGCGAACGCGCTCTAATTCCCGCTGCATTTCTGTGTGCTTCGCTTGCATCACGTCTGCGTCCGCAGAAGCCGGCACATAAATTGGCGGCGCGCACAGAATCACCGCGCGCGCGAAAGGCGCCGGCAACAAAAAATGATCCCAGGTTTGGGTAAAGGTTTTGCCCCGGTCCACGCCAATGTGAAATACCACGATCGGACAACCACTTTTTCGCGCCAGCATTACCGGCCCCGGCTTGGCCACGTAGCGCGGCCCCCGCGGACCATCAATGGTAAAGCCGCAATCGAGCCCTTCCTCTAGCCGCTTGGCCATCACGGCCAACCCGCGCAGTCCACCACGCGTCGAACTTCCCTGTGCCGTGCCGAATCCCAGCCACTCGATTACCTTGCGCGTCCACTGGCCGTCGAACGCCGTTGTATTGAGCACTACGATGCCACGATTCCTGGCCCACCACGCCACCGGAATAATGACACGGTGCCAGAACGCAAAAATGCACCGCTGTCCGGAAGCGTAAACGCGTTCCGACTGTTGCTCCCCCAGCGCTTCAAAGCGCAGCGTCGGCCCCAGCGTGCGGATGACGCTGTATACCGCGGCGGCGATGATCGGGATTTGTACCCGGCGTGACCATGGCAGCCGCGGCAGGCGCGTGTCGTAATGTAAATTTACCGGCTCGCTTTCAGGTTGCGGAGCCGATGGCGGCGACAGCCCCTTGCCGGATTCACTTGGGACACCTTGGTCTGCTTCATGGTTAGCCATCGTCGTATAGTATAGGCTGAGAGCTTTCGCGAAAGTCCCAGCAGTTCAATCCAGAGGAGAGAAATTTACTTGGCGTTTCTGGTTCAACAGCAAAACGCGTGGCGCAACATGTTCCTATTCCTTGGCGCCGCCAGCCTTGCACTCTTCGGAATTTTTGCGGCGGTCGCGCGTCCCGATAATCCTTCGCCGGGGGATGCTGTTGGCGCCATCGAAGGCGAAGCCATCGCTGTTACTGGGCCTATGAGCGTAGAGAATTTGAACGGTAGTGTCGCCACCGTGCTGCACAGCGGTAGTGATGTGCGCGTTAAATCCGGCAGTGCGCGAATAAATCTGGTGGAAGGTGGGCAGATCGCTATATGCGGGCCGGCGCACTTTTCTGTGCTCAAATCCGGCAACTCACTAACGATCGCCCTCGACACCGGAACAGTTCACGCGCACATCGAACGTAAGCCCGCGCTGACCGTGTACGCCCCGCAAATCCAGGCCCAGCCTGTGGCGATTGGAGACGCTCCGCAAGATATCACCGTGGGATTCGAGGCTAGCGGCGCTATGTGTGTCCGCACCAATCGCGGGGCCTTACGCCTCGAGCAGCAGCTGACCGGTCAAAATATTCTGGTGCCTCAGGGTGGAAGTGTTTTTCTGGCGAACGGGCAGATCGATTCGCTACGCACCGACTCCGGTGAACATTGTGCCTGTCAGCTACAGCTTGCGGAAGCGGTACCACCGCAGCCGGAGGTCAGCCGCCTGGCCACCGCCGAGGAAGTGCGCCATAAAGTTGAAGACGTCAAACCAAATGTGCCTACCGTTGAGCCTCCCAGACCCGTGGCGCCCAAAGAGGCGCCGGTTTACCAGGTGTTTGTGCCCCCGTTGATATTCAACGCCAAAGCCAAGGTTCAGCCGGACATCGATCCCAAGATGATCATGCTGATTCGCCGTGTGCGCGTGCGGCCTACGCTCATCTTCCAAGGGAAAGTCGAGGGCGACATGGTCCCCGTGAAGGCCCCCGCTGCCTTACCTTCGCGTCCTGCAGTGCCGCCCCCGGCATCTCCCCAACCCGTAACTAAGACGGCTTCCTTGATGGAACGCGTTCGCACCTTTTTCCGCAAACTGTGGCCCTTCGGTTCTTGAACCTACCCTCACCAGAAAGCTTTACTTTTTGCATCAAACCTCTTAGCCTTAAGAAGTCCCTGAACGTCCCCGCCCAGGGGTCTTCACATAGAGTAAATCCTGACTTTTCTCCATCTAAGGGGGAACCAAGTCACCTAATCAGGGGAACCTCCATTCATGGCGTCACGCGCTTTCTTGCAATCTCGTAACTGCCTGTTTGTTTCATGCCTTGTGATTATTGGAGGGTTGGCTGCCGGATGCGGGGGCGGATCCAGCGGATCCACCGCGCAGGGCATCATGGTTTCTGTTACCCCAGCCTCCGCATCCGTTCCGGTTGCGGGAACACAAATCTTTACTGCGGCCGTGGCCAACACGTCTAACACAGCGGTTACCTGGCAAGTGAACGGCGTGGCGGGTGGAGACGCCACTCACGGCACGATCAACTCGACTGGTACCTACATTGCTCCAGCCGCTGTACCATCCACGCCGACTGTTACCGTCATGGCCGCGTCCGCTGCGGACTCGACCAAATCCGGATCCGCGACGGTTACCATTACGGCAAGCCCGGCCGCTTTCACGATTAGCCCCGTTCGGGCGGCACTAACAACGGGTCAAAGCCAGGCCTTCACCGCCACGGCGCCAGGGAATGCCGCAATCGGCGTGACGTGGGAGGTGGATTCCATCCCCGGTGGCAATTCTTCCGTGGGAACGGTCAGCGCGAGCGGAGTTTATTCACCGCCATCCTCAGCGGGTACGCACACGGTAGTGGCTCGAAGCGTGGCAGACGTAACGGCTACCGCCTCCGCGAGCGTCTTCATCACTGATCTGGCGGGGGTTTTCACCTATCACAACGATTTATCCAGAGATGGCGTGAATAGCCAGGAATATGCGCTGAACCCATCGAGCGTGAAAACGGCGACCTTCGGCAAGCGTTTTGCCTGTGCCATTGATGCTTCGGCGTATGCGCAACCTTTGTGGGTAGCAAATGTGGCCATCGGGGGAGGAGCGCACAATGTTTTGGTGGCGGCCACGGAGCATGACACGGTTTACGCGTTCGACGCTGATGCCTCGCCTTGCCAAACGTATTGGTCGAAGAGCTTGCTGGCCAGCGGAGAGACGTGGGTTAGTAGCACCGATGTGAGTTCCACCGACCTCGCTCCGGACATCGGCATCGTTGGGACTCCGGTAATCGATCCCGGCACCAACACGATTTATGTAGTTTCCAAATCCAAGAATGGCGCAAACTTTCACCAGCGTCTCCATGCCTTGAGCCTGATTGACGGGTCGGAAAAGTTCAATGGCCCGCAAGAGATCAATTTTTCTTCAGGTGCGCTTACATTTAATGCGCTGACGGAAAATCAGCGAGCCGGCCTCGCGCTGGTAAACGGCGTGGTGTACATCGCGTATGCTTCTCACGGCGATAATCCCACTTTCTATGGATGGATTGTGGGCTACAGCGCTTCATCCCTGGCGCAGATCTCCTTGTTTAATGACGAGCCGACTGGTGGCTACGGCGGCATTTGGATGTCCGGGGGCGCACCTGCAGCGGATGCGAGCAACAATTTGTACGTCATCACGGGGAACGGGACCTATGACGGCAGCACGCAATTCGGGGACAGCTTTTTGAAGTTAAGCACGGGCAGCAGCATGAGCGTGTTAAGTTTCTTTGCGCCAAGCAATCAAGCGGCCTTGAATAGTATCGACCAAGAAGTGGGCTCAGGTGGAGCCGCGATCCTTATCGATCAGCCTTCCGGGCCGGTACCGCACTTGGTGGTGGGCGGAGGAAAAGAAGGCAAGCTGTATTTGCTGAACAGAGATAACCTTGGGGGAAACACCGCCACGGATAGTGGTGCAGTCCAGACGTTTGTGGCTGGCAACGCGATCTACGCTACGCCGGCGTTTTGGCAGAACACCCTGTATTTGGGTTTGGCCTTCGATAACCTGAAGGCATTTTCGTTCAACACCACTTCAGGCACTTTTACCACAACGCCAGCGTCCCAGTCGCCCAGCACCTTCGGATATGGTGGTTCCACACCTTCGGTATCGTCGCAAGGCGCGTCGAATGGGATCGTTTGGGGCATAGAAAACCCTGCCACACCAGCAGCGGTGCTGCACGCCTATGACGCGAAGAACCTTGGCACGGAATTATGGAACAGCGCGACCATCAGCGCCGATCAAGCGGGACAAGCGGTGAAGTTTACGGTTCCTACGGTGGCGAACGGCAAAGTGTACGTCGGGACCGCCAGCCAAATCAGCGTATACGGTTTGTCACCTAACTAAAACTCCGCTGCGTCCCAGCAACCCCGTGAGATTTGAAGCTATAAACTGGCCGTGAGCTTTACTTTTTCGGTTATACAGATTAGTCTTTTCCTTCGCTCCGACCCTACTCCGGAGTAAGTCCGCCAGTGGCAGTTGTTGTTCGCGTTCGCCCTCGCAAGAGGAACTAACCGCTATTTTTAGACGAGGAATAAATGGGAATGCGTAGTTTTGTCCGATTGAGAATTTGCCTGTCTGTAGCACTGCTGCTCAGTATTGCTTTCATAACTTGGGGATGCGCAACCTCGGGCCTTTCGGTTGCCAATCAAACTGCCCAAGAGGTCAAGATATCGGTGACGCCAACGAGCACCTCAGTGCCAGTCTCGGGAACAAAAAAGTTTACGGCTTCTGTCGCCAACGCGTCCAATACCGCCGTCATATGGCAAGTTAATGGAACTACCGGAGGGGAGCCCACGCATGGCACGATCGACGCCACGGGTCTCTACACTGCCCCAGCGGCCGTGCCCGCGCCGGCGAGTGTCACCATCGCGGCAATTTCGCAAGCGCAACCCACAAAAATGGCTACTGCGCAAGCGCTAATCAGCTCATCTCTGACGGGAATTGTGGTGACCGTATCGCCCTCGACCATTTCCGTCCAGGCGGGGCATACTCAGACCCTTACGGCAACGCTACAAAATGACTCTCAGAGTAAAGGCGTGACCTGGAGGCTCACGGGAGCCGGATGCAGTGGAACCGCCTGTGGCACGCTTTCTGCAACGTCCAGCGCTTCAGCTATCCCCATCACTTACACCGCACCAGCGAATGTGCCCTCTCCGGCGTCGGTGATGGTGACCGCCACATCCATTGCGGATGCGTCCAAAGCGGCGGTGGCAACGATTACACTTGCAAATACTGCGCCTCCAGCGGCCATCGCGGTGGCAGTGAATCCCACGGCAGCTTCAGTGCAAATCGGTCATACCCAGAGTATTTCCGCGACGGTACAAAGCGACACGCAAAATAAAGGTGTGAGCTGGACGCTAAACGGCACGGGTTGCAGGGGCCTGGCGTGCGGCACCTTATCTGCCAATTTCAGCGCATCGGGCAAAGCAATTACTTACACCGCCCCGGCTACAGTGCCGACACCGGCGGCCGTTACCGCGACTGCTACTTCTGTGACGGACGGCACAAAAACTGCCTCAGCAACAATTACCATTACCGCTGCAGCGGGGGGTTCCGCTTCTATTGCTATTAGCCCCGTTCGCGTGGCCCTCACCACCGGTCAGGCCCAAACCTTCACTGCCACGGTGACAGGAAACGCCGTGACAACTGTAACTTGGGAAGTAGATTCGATACCTGGGGGCAATTTTTCCGTAGGTACCGTTAGCGCGACTGGAGTTTATTCACCGCCATCCTCGGCGGGAACGCACACCGTAGCGGCCAGAAGCGTGGCGGACACCTCGGCTACGGCATCCGCGAGTGTGGCCATTACCGACTTCAACGGCGTCTTTACTTACCACAATGATCTATTCAGGGATGGCGTGAACAATCACGAATACGCGCTAAATACTTCTACAGTCAAAAGCGCCACCTTCGGCAAGCGTTTTGCCTGCACCATCGATGCTTCGGCGTTCGCGCAACCCTTGTGGGTAGCCAACGTAAACATCGGCGGTGGAACTCACAATGTTTTGGTGGCGGCCACGCAGCATGACACGGTCTACGCTTTTGACGCCGATGCCTCGCCTTGCCACACCTATTGGTCAAAGAGCTTGCTGGCCAGCGGCGAAACTTGGGTTACCAGCGGCGATGTGAGTTCCGACGACATTGCTCCGGATATCGGCATCGTTGGGACTCCGGTAATCGATCCCGGCACCAACACGATTTATGTAGTTTCCAAATCCAAGAATGGCGCAAACTTTCACCAGCGTCTCCATGCCTTGAGCCTGATTGACGGGTCGGAAAAGTTCAACGGCCCGCAAGAGATCAATTTTTCTTCAGGGGGAGCTACATTTAACGCTTTGACCCAGAATCAGCGAGCTGGCCTCGCGCTGGTAAACGGCGTGGTGTACATCGCGTATGCTTCTCACGGCGATAATCCCACTTACTACGGGTGGATTGTGGGCTACAGCGCTTCATCCCTGGCGCAGGTCTCCTTGTTTAATGACGATCCGGGCTCGGGCTACGGAGGAATATGGATGTCAGGAGGTGCACCTGCGGCCGATTCAAACAACAATTTGTATGTCATCACGGGAAACGGAAACTTCGACGGCAGCACGCAATTCGGCGACAGCTTTTTGAAATTGTCCACCGGTAGCAACCTGGGGGTTTTAAGTTTCTTTGCGCCCAGTGACCAAGCGAGCTTGAATAGTGCCGATCAAGATGTGGGCTCAGGTGGGGCAGCGATGCTTATCGATCAGCCTTCGGGCCCGGTACCACATTTGCTGATTGGGGGAGGAAAAGAAGGCAAGCTCTATTTGCTGAATAGAGACAACCTTGGCGGAAACAACGGCACCGATAGCGGTGCCGTCCAAACGTTTGCTGCTGGCAACGCGGTCTTTGCTACGCCCGCCTTCTGGCAAAACACTCTGTATGTTGGTTTAGCCTTCGATCACGTCAAGGCGTACTCTTTCAATCCCACTTCGGGCACTTTTAACACCGCGCCAGCATCACAATCGCCCAGCGGCTTCGGGTATGGTGGTTCCACGCCTTCGCTATCATCGCAAGGCTCCTCGAACGGGATCATTTGGGACATAGAAAACGCTGGACCAGCCGTGCTGCATGCCTATGACGCGACCAATCTCGGTACGGAATTATGGAATAGCGCGAACAACGGCGCTGATCAAGCTGGGCAAGCAGTAAAGTTTACGGTTCCTACCGTCGCGAATGGCAAAGTGTACGTTGGGACCGCCAGCGAAATCAGTGTGTACGGATTGTCGCCCAACTAATCCATTCCGCACTTTCGACTGTTCACAGTTGCAAGAAAATGCCACCGAACCACTGGCGGCGTTTTCCTTTGTCGCGGGGAAGAACGCAACTACATTCCTTCGTAATTTGGCCCGCCGCCTCCTTCGGGCACCACCCACTCGATGATTTGATACGGATCGGCAATATCACACGTCTTGCAATGCACACAATTGGCGGCGTTGATTTTTAATTTTGGTTGCCCGTTCGCGTCTTTGGCCATTTCATAAACCGCGGCGGGGCAAAAATATTGGCAGGGGTTGCCATATTCGACGACGCATTTAGTCGCGCAAACTTCTAAATCGCGAACGATCAAATGACCGGGCTGGTCTTCTTCGTGGCGCGTGCCGGAGTGATATACGTCCGTCAAACGGTCAAAGGTCAATTTGCCGTCACCCTTAAAGCGTTCTGGCTCTTGTTGAGGAGCGTCCACTGCCGAGCCATTGAGCTTTTTGTAAGCCTGGTAGCCCGCATGAGTGCGCATGGGATCGGTGAGGCCGCGGCCTCCGGTAATGAATTGCAGGCCGGTGTGGAACAATCCAGGGAGCAAACCATGCTGGAAGGATTGATGAAAATTGCGAACTTGCCAAAGCTCTTTTTTGATGTAGCTTTGCTCCACTTTTTTGGGAAATGCGCTTAACGCTTTCGCGGACGTGTCCCCGGATTTCAGCGCGTCGAAAATTGTTTCCGCTGCGAGCATGCCGCTTTTCATCGCCAGGTGGATTCCTTTGAGTCTTTGCGAATCCAGGAAACTACCGGAATCGCCGATGATCAGCCCGCCGTCGAGATAATTTCGCGGCATGGCGTACCAGCCGCCGTAGGGCAACGATTTTGCGCCGTAACGAACCAGCTTCCCGCCATCGAGAATGTTCTTGAGAAACGGATGAGTCTTCCACGTCTGAAATGCGGCGTGGGGGTCGAATCGTGGATCGCTATATTCGAGCGCCATCACCAACCCGATGGATACGCGATTGTTCGCTAGTCCATAAATCCATCCGCCGCCATACATGTCCGTTGAAATTGGCCAGCCTAGGGTGTGCGCCACGAAGCCCGGTTGGACGCGGCCGGGCGACACGTCCCACAATTCCTTGATGCCCAGCCCGTATGTCTGCGGATTGATGTTCGCGAGATTTTTTTTCTCTACCAAGTGTTTCGTCAGCGATCCGCGCGTCCCTTCGGCCAATACTGTCACTTTGGCGCGCAATTCGTATCCAGGCGCAAAATTGGCTTTAGGCTTGCCGTTTTTATCTATGCCCTTGTCTTCCGTGATTACACCGGCGATTCCCTCGCCCTCGTAGATCAACGAAGCTCCGCCAAACTGCGTAAAAAGATTCGCGCCTGCGGCTTCCACCAGCCCGCCCATCCATTTCACAATTTTGTTAAGGGACACGACATAATTGCCTTTGTTTTTGAATGGCGGCGGAGTCAGTGGAAAACGGAGGGAAGAATTCTTGGTAAAAAATAATGCCGCGTCATCTGTAACCGGAGTGTCCAGCGGAGCGAAGTTTTTAAAATCCGGCACTAACTCAGCCAACGCTTTGGGATTCATGATCGCGCCGGAAAGCTGATGCGCGCCCACTTCGCGTCCTTTTTCGAGGACGTAGATATTTTCCGTCGAGAGCGTGGGGCCGCCTGCTGCACCGCCCTCCTCATTGTGTTTCTTAATGAGGTTCGCGAGGTGTAATGCGCAGGCCAGCCCGGCAGGTCCCGCGCCAACGATGAGAACGTCCGCCTCGAGTTGCTCGCGCTGTACGGTCGTCATTCCATCATTCTAGCAAAGTAGGTTGAACAATCTTGTTATGTGAGCGCGAGAAATCAAGATGGAAGGCAATAATTCTTCTTCGTTTCGGCCCTCAGGCGGGCTTGCTCGCCGAATCGCTGCAAATTGCTGCGCATTACTCGGCATCGCTACACGGCGGTAACGATGCTGCCATCGTTTTGGACATAGCCATAGGACATGCGCGGAGTATTAAAAGCCCAGCCAGGATTTCCGTCACGATCAAGCAGGATAAGGCCGCCCGTCGCATGTGTGCGGCGCGCGAGAATATCGACTGACGCGCGAGCGGCAACCATCGCAGACTCTGTTACGGCTGATGCGAGTGTAGTGGGCTGCGAGGGCAAAAGCGACGGGGTTTTGCTTCTATCGGTCGAATGGCGAAGAAGATCGGCGGCGGTTTTGGCCATTACAATTTTCATGATCGCTTCGCCGTAACCGGTGCAGGAAACGCCGCCAGCTTCCTGATCCGCGTAACAACCACAGCCGATCAGCGGCGAATCGCCGACGCGGCCGGGAAGCTTGCAACACGTTCCGCCGGTGGAAGTGGCGGCGAAGAGCTGGCCGTTCCGATCGATGGCTACGGCACCGACAGTGCCTTGCTCATGTCCGCGATGAAGTGCCGGGGCGTGTTTGTCCATTTTGCATTTCGACCAGGCCTCACGTTCGGCGTCGGTGACCAGTTCTTCGTTGGCGCACAACTTGATTCCCTGCTCGTGAGCGAAGCGCTCCGCTCCTTCGGCGACGAGCATCATGTGCGGACAATTCTCAAGGACTTTGCGGGCAAGGCGCACGGGATTGCGCACGTGTTGTAGAGTGGTGACGGCCCCGGCGCGAAGTGTCGAGCCATC
>DATHMG010000083.1:0-27221 GCA_035487275.1 Candidatus Acidiferrum sp.
GCCGGTGCAACCTTCCAAAATCGTTTGCGTGGGTCGTAACTATCGCGGCCACGCTGCCGAGATGGGCTCCGAAATTCCTAAAGAGCCACTGCTTTTTTTCAAGCCGCCCTCTTCCCTGCTAGACCCCGGGCAAAACATTCACCGACCGACCATTTCCGAGCGCGTCGATCACGAGGGCGAACTTGGCGTGGTTATCGGCAAGCGCTGTTACAAATTGCCACCTAATGAAGATGTGCATCCCTACATTCTCGGATACACCGCGGTGAACGACGTGAGTGCCCGCGATTTTCAAAAAAAAGATAATCAGTGGGCGCGTGCCAAAGGCTTCGATACATTTTGTCCCGCGGGCCCGCTGGTCACTGATGAAATCGATCCGTGGAACGGCGTGAGCGTCGCGAGTCGCGTAAACGGCCAGGTTCGCCAGCAAGGCAACACGCGTGACTTCGTATTTCCGCTGGACGCCCTCATTCACTACATTTCCAACATCATGACACTGATGCCCGGCGATTTGCTTTGCACCGGCACACCCGAAGGTGTCGGCCCTCTAGTCCCCGGAGATGTCGTGGAAATTTCCGTCGAAGGTGTCGGCACGCTGCGCAATCCCGTCGTAAGCGACTAAGTTCGCTTTTGCGTAGAAAAATACCGTCCTAAAAACCTACGCTCTACTACTTCGCCGGTTCCGCCTGAACGGTCGTCTGGAAACTTATCGCCATTAACCACTGGCCGTTGCGCTTCAGCCACACGCGGCTAACGCGGACAGGCTTACCGTGATACGGCTGGTGCAGGCAAGTCATGACGATAGTATTTCCAAAATCAAACATCTGCGCGGAAACCAGCGGTGCGGGCGCCGATGGATAGCCAGTTTGTTTCTGCAGATTCAACGTGGCGATGCGATCCGCTTTAAAGACCGGATGATCGCTGCTGGAACTGACGGTGATGAAGCTGTCATCCACGTGCGTCGACCACGCTGACGCGTCATGATTGGTCACGCCAGTTTCTAGCGCTTGCCACGACGAGAGCACCGCTTGCTGTGATTCGTTTTTGGGCTGAAATGGGACCGTTTTGCAGGGATTCTGGCACTCCGCAACCCCACTGCCAGACGAGGATTGCGCTGTCTCCGCCTGCGAAACTTCGTGATATACGAGCAATCGCCAATTCGCTCCGCGCTTAACCCATACGCGCAGCACGTGGATTTTTTCACGCGCGCTCAAGATCGCCACAACCTGGCCATAGTCGCGATGTTCGATTTTCGCTGCGCTTTCATCCCCCATAGGCGAGGTGGGCACGGAACCAATTACCTCAGCGCGTGTTATGGTTTTGCCTTCGGCATTCGTCCAGGTGAAGTCCGCGTCAAGCAACTTGCCGATCTCTTCGCTGTCCTGTTTCGCCGCAGCCTGCACAAACGCGTGATCCGCCTGGGACACCGCCGTATCGCCACCTTCGCCCGCTGCGCCAATTGCAGCCTTCGTCGCCGCAGAGCCATTCGTCAAAAACCCGTTCATCAAAACCGCAAACGAAGCGCCGAGCAGGAAACACTTGACCATTGCATGGGAAGTGCATCGTTTCATTGCTAGGAGCCTCCCAGAAATTTGGATTCCGCCCAGAAAAAAGGGCCGGCGTACTTCGTCCGGCCCCTTTCCCAAATCAAAAACGAACGCCGAGTAGGCCCGGGGAATTTCGCCCCGAACCCCTCATAGAATTCCGGACTTGAACTTCTCGATTCATCCGGCTCGTGCCATCGAATGAGAGCTGCCGCCCTCCGTCAAAACCGGCGGGCTCCTCCTGTTTCTAGTTGGCCCATTATGGTCTCGACGTCGATAGCCTGCCCGCTGCGCTCCGCGGACATTGCTCCGCTTCAACGCTACTGCCAGGCAGTCCGCCCCTCGGCATCGCATCCGTACTCATCAGCCGGATAGTTACGCAAAACCAAGCAGCCAATTGGTATGCTCCGTTTTGCTCATGACGCAATTAGAACGTGAACTTCAAACCGAACTGAATCGCGCGAGCGCCGCCGGAGCCGACCACTGGATTGACCGCCGCGACATCGGGCGTGGCACAACCGCAGCCAAATGGCCCAACGGAGGGATCGGCAGTTGCGCCGGCGCCGAATCCGCTGGTTCCGCCCCAGGGATTCGCGAAGTTTGGATGATTGGTGATGTTAAACATCTCCGCGCGGAACTGCACGCCATACCTTTCCCTGAATTTCCAGTTCTTGGAAACGGACAAATCCAGGTTGTGGAAGCCCGTATCACGAAAAATGTTGCGCCCGGAATTTCCGAAGGTCCCGATTGCGGGGGGCAGCAAAAACGACTTCCCATTTAAGCTTGCGTAGCAGCCCCCGGTTCCGCCCGTAATCGCTGAATTGAGGGACACCAGCGTGTTGGCGTTTGTGTGCGCCAGGCAACCGTTCCAGAGTGCAGTCGACTGGGTAGCGGATAAAGGCGCCGTCCCGCCGCCGGGAGATGTAATCGTGCATCCTCCAGCGCCCGGCCCGGTGCAGAGAGGAAGGGAGTGCGATCCCCCTGATTGGAAATCGGCGGTATTACCGAAGAAGTCCCAACGATCGGCAAATTCCCCGGTGCCGCTGAAATCGTTACTTGAGTCATACGATTGCCATGGCTGCCCGCTCTGCAGTGTCAAGATGGTGTTGACCTGCCAGCCTTCCAGGAGTTGTCCCCACGTTTTGATATTCGGGAAGGAGTAGGTAGCTGAAAGAGTGAAACGGTGCCTGATGTCAAAATCGCTGGCGCCGTATTCGCCACTCGGATTGAAGCTGTTTTTGGGAAGGTACTGATTCCAGTTGTACGACTGATTATCGAGCGCGTGGGCATACGTATAACCGGCGATAATGTCCAAACCGTGGTAGTTGCGGCCGGTAAAGGTAGCTTGCAAACCATTGTAATTGGAGCGGTAAATGTTCGAGTAGTAGTTGATGAATTCCAGGTACGGATACTTTGCATAGAAGGGGCGCGTGACCTGATTATTGGGACTGGAACCGAGCGCCGCTTGGTTAATGTCCTGGATGCCCGTCAACTTCGAACCATGATTGCCTACATAAGCGACGTCCAAAGACAACTTGCCCGAAAAGGCATGCTGCATTCCTAAGGTCCAAGTAGTGACAAACGGCGTCTTATAATTACGGCTCATCGCGAAGATATCGCAGGGGCCAGCGTCTGTCACGGCGCCGAAGGTTAGACCGTCGCCGCAAGCCACTTGTTGAACCAGGTTAGAAGGATAGATTGTCGCGCCGCCTTTCGATGATCCATTCCAAGTGAGTTGCGAAGGTCCGAGCGTGATACCTGACGCTACGATATTGCCAATCCCAGGAGTCGATACGCCGCCAACTTGAATCGCGGCTCCGGTGGGAACCACGTTGGCTCCCAGAGTGACCGTGTTTTGGGTATTTTGTTGCGAGAGAAAAGTGCTCATCGACAGCAAATCATAGACAATACTCGCTCCCGCCCGAATAACCGTGGTTCCGTTCCCCGTGACGTCCCAGGCTACACCCACGCGTGGCGCAAAATTCCAGGGATCCTTCTTGTACAGTGAGCCGATGTTCTTGCCCACTTGCTCGAGACCCACGGCAGGCTCAAAGTTACCCAGCTGATTGTTGGCTTCGGACGGCACCCCCTGGAGTTCATAGCGCAACCCCAGATTGAGCGTCACCCGTTTGGAAATGCGCCAATCGTCTTGAAAGAAACCGGCAAAAAGATTTTGCGTCATGTGCCGAACCGGATCGCCCGCCAAAAGGGACGCACTGCTTGGAGTACCGGCCAAAAAGCTCTCTAACGGCGTCTCGCCGGCGAAGGAAAAGTTCTTCTGGAATCTAGGCCGTCCTCTGCCTCCGCGAAAAGTGCCCTGGTTGACTTTATCTACACGAAATTCAGCCCCGAATTTCAGTGCGTGCTTTCCGCGCAAATTCGAGACCTGGTCCACAAAGTCATAAACGTTATCCGGGCCAACTAACTTGGGGAAATTATGAAAACCTCCCAGTTCCGTGAAACCGTCAATCCGGACGTTGGGCACACCTTGGAGAATGGGATTGGTAATGCCGGTATTGAGTAGATCGGGTGTGCTAGCGTTGGTCGGGATGATGCTCAGAAGATACCGCGTATAGCCAACTCTCAAGTCGTTGGACCACGTAGCGCTAGGCGTCCAGGCCCAGTGACCTGCGGCCGCCTGCGCGCGAGAGTGAATAACCGTACCATACGACGGCAGCAACTCTGGCGAATCCTCGGCAGTGATGTTGTCATTGCCGAAGAAGTACGAACCACTCAATGAATGGTGGTCATTCAGGTGATAGTCGACTTTTCCCAGAGCGTTCTTCGACGAATCGACATCCGGGAAACCCCCATTGATCGATTTTGCTGGGGAGGTATTGGCCCCGTAGGCACCACCGGTACAGCCAGTATACGGGGCGGCGACGGCGGCCGGGCATCCGATAAGCGTGAGGCTCTGGGAGCTGAAAGGAATCCCCTTGGCCGCCAGACCTGCCAGGGCATCGGGAACGCTTATGGACGGATCACCAACAGATATTGTCGTGGGCGCGTTGACTTGGATGGAGTTCCCCACGGTATACGTGCGAGCCTCATAAGCGCCAAAATAAAAGAGCTTGTCTCGAATGATGTGCCCGCCGGCGCTTCCACCGTACTGTTCCAGTTCCACAGGGGTCTTCGCCTGAAGAGAACCATCCGGATTGAAGTGATTAAAGAAATTTCGCGCATCAAAGGAATCGGAGCGGCCGAAAGCGTAGGCTGAGCCGTGAAAATCGTTCGTTCCGGACTTCAGCCCTACACTCGTGATGGCACCTGGTTTCCAGCCGAATTCCGCCTTAGGATTCACCTGCGTGTTGAATTCCTGAATGGCATCAATCGGCAAAATCGTCGCCGCATCACCTGCAACCGCGGCGGCGTTAGTTACGCTGAAGCCCATGAAAGCTTCATCGTCGCTGAGACCATCGACAAGGTAGCTGGTATCCTCGGGCCGCGCGCCATTTGTAGTTTGCGTCCACGGACCACCGCCCGGGTACACTGTCGTCCCAGGCCGCAATGTAAGCAGGTTCTGATAATTGCGGCCATTCAGAGGCAAATCGTTAATGATCTCGTTGCTGAGGGTGCCACCCAACGTTGTCGTCGTGGTGTCCAACAAGGGGACCTCTTCGGTCACCGTAACCACTTCATTTTGCGATCCCGTCTGAAGCGGGGCGTCCACTCGAACCTCCTTCCCGACTTCCAGCAGAATGTTCTGGCGCTCAAATACCTTGAAACCCTTGGCCTCTACACGGACCGTGTAGGTACCGGGTGTCAAGTCCGAAGCTACATACTCCCCCGCTTGGTCGGTGGTCAAAGTTCTCGGAATTCCACGCGCCACGTCGGTGACAGTTACCATGGCTCCGAAAACGTTGCCACCGGATTGGTCGGTGACCGCCCCCAGGATCTCGCCGTTGCTCCCTTGGCCATACATCTGAAAACCGCCCGCCAGCAAGACCAACAGCGCAAAGAAAGGGCGAACGCCTATCAAGGCGCGTATCCATCGAAATCGGTTCATGGTTGCAGTTTTCGAGATCATAGGAACATCACCCTCCTGAAACGGTATAGCGGCTATACCATTCAATCTCGGGGCATGTCAAGCAAATCCTTGATATTAAGGATTAAAGGAATCGATTTTACAAACATTTTGCGGCAGACGTTGGCATGGTGGTCAGACCACGATGGCGGGTGTCGACTGTGGTTAGGGGTTTCGGACGATACCGTTGGACTACGATTTAGGTGACTGTGCTCAGGGTCTTTTAGGAGTCGTGGGTGCTGGAGCTGGCTGTTTTGCCGGCGGCACGTGGGCTGGCGGTTGAGAAATAGGAGATTGGCCGCCCGCTGCTGGGGTCGAACTTGGAACCGTGGCTGGCACCTTTGGCGCCGGAGCTGGTCTTCTAGGCTGCGAAACCTTTTGCAGGACCGAGCCGCCCTGCTCAACCGCGCGATCGGTTCTCAGCACCAATGCCATGGCGCATAGCATGAACATAACCGCGCACCACGTGGTGGCCTTGGATAAGACGTTAGCGGCACCGCGTGGTCCGAATGCCGTCTGACTGCCAGCCCCGCCAAACGCGCCCGCCAAATCAGCGGCTTTACCGCTCTGTAGTAACACCACGATGATCAGCACCATGCAGTTAATCACAAAAAAGCCGGTCAACAGCCACCCGGCGTAACGGAATCCCAGTACGATGATCCCCACACCTACCAGCAGCGCTATCGTCCACTTCATCCAAGCAGGCATTCGATTTTCCTTGGTGCGCGGTCAGCTTTCCGGTTTGCGCACACATTGTCAATTTAACTATGGTCGCTACCGCCCTTTTATCGCGGCTTCGCGCCATTCACAATGGCGGCAAAAGACTTGGGGTCCAGGCTCGCCCCACCAATCAGTGCGCCGTCCAGCTCTTCTTGAGCCATCAGCCCCTGAATGTTATCCGGTTTGACGCTGCCGCCGTAAAGAATACGCAAGGTTTCAGCCAGTTCCGGTGAAAATCGCTTCGCTACACATTGACGCAGGTAACAGTGCGACGCGGCGGCAATTTCAGGGGTAGCCGTGCGGCCAGTACCGATAGCCCATACTGGCTCGTATGCCATCAGAATACGGGAGAATTCTTCAGCGGTCAACGAGCCTGGGCCATTCCTCAATTGAGCTTCACAAATGCGCTCGGTATGGCCGGATTCGCGCTCGGCGAGCGTTTCACCGACGCAAACAATCGGTATCAGATCGGCTGCGAGCGCGGCTTTCGTCTTTTTTGCCACCATCTCATCGGTTTCGCCGAAGATCTGACGGCGCTCGGAGTGACCGACGATGACGTAGCGACATCCGGCTTCCTTGAGCATGACGGGGGAAACTTCTCCAGTGAACGCGCCCTCCCTTTCCCAGTACACGTTTTGACCGGCGATGCTGATCTTGGTGTTTTTGGTCGATTCGAACGCAGCTGAAATAGCTGGAAAAGGAGGCGCCACCACGATGTCGCAATAATTGGCGTCCGCAACGAGCGTAGAAAACACGGCAAAAAACGTGCGCGTGTCGGCGATGGTCTTGTACATTTTCCAATTGCCGGCGATCACGCGACGTCTCATCAAATTATCCTTTTGCATATTGCTGCATTTTATCTCTCACTGAGCGCTTCGACGCCGGGAAGTTTGCGGCCACCCAGAAATTCCAACGAAGCGCCGCCACCCGTGGAAATATGCGAGATCTTATTCGACACCCCGGACTGGTGAACCGCCGCAACGGAGTCTCCACCACCAACGATAGAAGTCGCACCGCCATCCGTGGCACTGGCCACAGCCTTAGCAATGGCCAGCGTGCCCTTCGCGAAGGCTGGCATTTCGAAAACGCCCATCGGGCCGTTCCACACGATTGTTTTCGCTTTGGCAATTTCCGCCCCATACAACGCCATGGTGCGCGGGCCAATATCCAGCCCCATTTGATCGTCGGGGATAGCTCCCACATCTACCACCTTCGCGGGCGCATCGGGTTTAAACTCCGGCACGATCACGTTATCGACTGGCAGTAGAAATTTGAAATTTCGCGACCGCGCATCGTCGAGAATTCTTTTACCCAAATCCAGTTTTTCGTTTTCCACCAGCGATTTTCCAATACACTGGCCTTGCGCTTTCAGAAATGTGTAAGCCATCCCGCCACCAATCAGCAGGACGTCGGCAATCTTCATTAGGTTTTCGACCACTTCTATTTTGTCGCTTACCTTGGCGCCGCCAAGAATTGCGACGAAGGGCCTCTCCGGATTGCTGATGGCTTTTCCGAGGTAAGCCAGTTCTTTTTCCATCAACAGGCCGGCTGCGGACTGCTTCACGAAATGGGTTATGCCCACCACCGACGCATGCGCGCGGTGCGCGGAGCCGAAAGCGTCGCAAACGAAAAGGCCGTCGCACAATGCGGCAAGCTGTTTCGAAAAGGCCTGGTCATTTTTCTCTTCTTCGGCGTGGAAGCGCACATTTTCGAGCAATAACACTTCGCCATCCTTTAGCGACTTGCTCTTTGATTCCGCGTCCGCTCCAACGCAGTCGTCGGAAAATTCAGTGCGCTTCCCAAGTAGCTGCTCGAGCTTCTTTGCAACTGGCTGCAAGGAATATTTCTCGTTGCGCGTGCCTTTGGGACGCCCCAGATGCGACGCCAAAACAAGTCGCCCGCCTCTCTCAATTGCCAGCCGCAAAGTCGGAAGCGTCTCACGAATGCGCGTGTCGTCAGTAACCACACCATCTTTCAGGGGTACATTGAAATCAACACGCAGAAACACGCGCTTGCCCCGTAGATCAAGTTCCTTGATCGTGAGTTTGGCCATGATTTAAGATACGCTACAAAAATTAAAACTTTGCGGCCATGAAATTAATCAGGTCGCGGCACCGGCAGGAATATCCCCATTCGTTGTCATACCACGCGAGCACCTTCACGCAGCGGTCCCCAACTACTTTTGTGTATCCAGAATCGACAATGGACGAATTCGAATTGCCCTTGAAATCGGCGGACACCAGCTCTTCTTCGGTGTACGCAAGAATTCCTTTCATCGCACCATTGGCTGCTGCCTTCAATGCCGCATTGACGGATTCCACGGTGGCCGGTTTGTCGACGAACACCGTCAAATCCACGACACTCACGTTCGGTGTAGGCACGCGCATGGCGTAGCCGTCCAGCTTCCCCTTTAGTTCCGGGATCACCAAATGCAGCGCTTTGGCCGCGCCTGTTGAACTGGGGATCATATTGATGGCTGCGGCGCGCGCTCGGCGCAGGTCTTTGTGCGGCAAATCCAAAAGCTTTTGATCGTTGGTATAAGAGTGGATGGTGGTCATGGTGCCGCTGTGAATGCCGAATGTTTGCTGCAAAACTTTGGCGACCGGCGCCAGGCAATTCGTGGTGCAGGAAGCGTTAGACACCACATTGTGTTTCGCAGCGTCGTAAGTGTTGTCGTTGACGCCCAAAACAAAGGTCGCGTCTGGACCATCGGCCGGAGCCGAAATAATCACTTTCTTGACGGTTCCGCGCAGGTGTTTCTTGGCGTCGGCGCCCTTGGTAAAAAGTCCCGTCGATTCCACCACGATGTCCGCGCCTACCGAGGGCCAATCAATTTCACCCGGGTCTTTCGTCTTGAACACTTTAAAACTCTTGCCTTCCACACTGATGGTATCCTCTGTGTGCGTAACTTTATGGTGCAGATTCCCTAGAACGGAGTCGTACTTCAGCAAGTGCGCGAGCGTAGCCGCGTCGGTCACGTCGTTTACCGCCACAAATTGAATATCTTTGTCGTCCAAAGCGGTCCGCATGATGTTGCGCCCGATGCGCCCAAACCCGTTGATTCCAACTTTAATCGCCATTCTTCCTCCGTTGGGGAATGAACAAATCGCGGTCGGCAGTAAGGAAAATCAGCCGCGAGTAGAACAAGAAATGCTATGGGCAGGCTTGCTAAAAGTCAAACCCAGGAATTAGTCGCCGCGTTCGTTTTGGAACTAGTTCGTTTTGGAACCAAGCGCCAGCCATTCTTCCCTATTCGGTACCACCTTCGAGAACAAGAAAAACTCCGTTCACTCTAACCCAGTGTTTGAATATGTACTCGGCTAGGAGACCAAGCACTTAATCTTTTAGCCCTCGCTAGGAGCTCACGATTTGCGTTCCTCGGTTATCTTTGGCACGCATGGTGCTCACATTATTCGCAGCGACCAAAGAAAAATAGAAACATTATAGTAATCAAAAGGGCATTAATATTTAGTAATCAAAGGGACAATTACGATTAATTAAAATTCAGCGATGCGACCTAATCGTGCGTAACTGATATCACCGTCCGCGCTAAGTAAGTCCAAGAATTTTCTTAGCAAACCTTCCTGCAAGAGCGTTCCTGTGGGGAACCCAGTCTGAACCCGAATTGTTTGGCGCCCTTATCCGGCCCCAGCGATGACTCAGAAGTACGTCCAGATGACACTTAACAGATTGCAATTCGAAGAGGAGCCTCATGCATAAGGTAATGATTTCCAAATTTCCAGCGGTCAGGATGACGTCGGTTCTCGCTTTTCTCTTGATCCTAGTTTTTGCCGGCTGCGGGCGCGAACAGGCACCAGCAACGTTGCCCGTTGTTGTCAGCGTTACCCCAGCGAACGGCGCCACCGCCGTTCCCGTCGCATCTTTAATCACCGCGACATTCAACAAAGTCATGAATCCCACTTCGATCAATACCTCCTCGTTCACAGTCGTCGGCCCCGCAGGCGCCCCGGTGACTGGAACGGTTACCTATTCCGGAACCACCGCTACCTTCACTCCCGCAACCTTGCTGGCCGCCAGTTCGAGGTACACCGCCACGATAAGCACCGGCGCTACGGACGCTATTGGCACGGCACTCGCAAATAATTTTGTGTGGAGTTTCACGACTGGAACCATTCCCACGGTGATTTCTACTAACCCTGTCAACGGTGCGATCAACATCCCCATCAATCGCAAAATCACCGCCACATTCAGTGAAGCCATGAATCCCACAACGGTGACCGCCGCCGGTGTGTTCTCTCTCACGGTCACTACTGGAGGAGCTGTCGTCCCCGGCACCGCGACCTTCGTGACCGCCAACAACACCGTCATCTTTTCACCTACTGCAAATCTGCTCCCCAACACGCAATATACCGCCACTATCAGCACCGCAGCGCAGAGCGCCGCGGGCAATGGTCTGGCAGCAAACTATGTTTTTGGGTTTATGAGCGGTGCTACCGCGGACCTGACTGCACCCACCATCATTTCCACGATGCCGGTCTCAGCCGCGATAAACGTTCCTACCAATCAGACCATCACCGCTACGTTTAGCAAGTCCATGGATCCGTCTACAATCACCGCCGCCGGCACATTCACCGTTGCCGTTGCTGGCGTTGGCGGTGCAGCAGTCGCAGGAACGGTCAACTATACCGGCACCATCGCGACATTCAAACCAACCGCCAATCTCGCCGCAAGTACACAGTTCACCGCGAAAATCACAACCGCTGCAAAAGACCTTAGCGGAAATGCCCTGGGTGCCGGTGTGGCTCCCAACCCGTGGAGTTTTACGACCGGAGCTGGACCAAACACAACCGCTCCAACGATAACGCTTACCAATCCAGCGAATGCCGCTCCCGGCGTGGCTCTCAACAAGACGGTAAACGCGACGTTCAGCACGGCCATGGATCCGCTGACCATCACCGCCCCCGGCACATTCACTCTGGCCGTCGCAGGTGTTAACGGGGCGGCAGTTACGGGAACCGTCATCTATGATTCGCAGACCAACATAGCAACGTTCACTCCCAGCGCAAATCTCACTGCCAGTACGCAATACACCGCCACGGTTTCGAACGCCGCAAAGGATCTGGCCGGTAATGCGCTCGTCGCAGGCCTCGTTCCGAATCCGTGGAATTTCACGACCGGCCTCGCCGCTGGACCAGTTGGCCCCAATCTCGCAAGTGCCGCACCCTTTGGAGCTTTCGGAGGCGGTGCGGGCATCACCAACCAAGGCATCGAAACAGTGATCAATGGAAATATCGCCACCACCGGTGTCTCCACGCTGGTCACCGGCTTTCACGACGCAGGACCGGGATGCATCTACACGGAAACACCCCTCAACGTCGGAACCGTGAATGGATCTATAGACACTGCTCCGCCGCCACCCACAGTTGCTTGCCCGTCGGAAGGAACTGCCGTTACCGCCGCCATAGCGCAACAAGCTGCACTCGATGCTCTCGCGGCCTATAACAACATCTCCCCCGCATCACGCCCCGGCGGTACGGATCCGTATGCCGGTCAACTCGGTGGACAAGTCGTTCCTCCCGGTGTTTACAAAGCCGCAGGAGGCTCCTTCCAGATCATCGGATCGGACCTGACACTGGATGCACTGGGCGACATCAACGCCATCTGGGTATTCCAGATGCCGGCGAGCACCCTTACCGTCGGCGGTCCAGGCGCCCCCCGCAACATCATCCTGGTCAATGGCGCGCAGGCTAAGAATGTGTTCTGGTACGTCGGCAGTTCCGCAACCATCAATGCGGCAGGTGGTGGAACCATGGTCGGTACGATCATCGCTAATGCCGGCATCTCTTTTTCGACCGCCGGCAATGTTGCCCTGGTAACCCTCGATGGTCGCGCTTTGGCCCTCAACGCGTCGGTAACCATGGTCAACACTGTAATCAACGTCCCCGCGCCTTAAAGAGAGGCAGCAGTCGCGGAATCAAGCTCGAATGCCTGGTTGCCATGCGCGCTCTTTCTGCATCGCAATCAGGCTTAATAGCCACCAATGCCACACGAGAAATTGATTCGAAAAGACTCAGGAGATCACCAATGAACTGTGCTTCGCGATTAATTGCCACCCTAGGTTTTACCTTGGCCATGGCCTCAGCACTCTATGCCGATGACTCTGTAATTCCGAAAGCAAAAGCTCCCAGCTATGAAGTGGCAGCCGCTTCGGATACCTCGGCTGATTCTTCCGTATTCGTGCCTCCGCTATCGTTATCAACCTGGACTTCATCTGAGCCACGACCGGCAGCGGCTGGCCATCCGCGGCCCTCGGACGATTCGGAATCCGTCACTCCAAAGTTTGAGTGGTTCCTCGGATATTCCTTCTGGCGTGCAATGCCAACCTCCCAGAGTAATCGGATCGGCTACCTCCACGGCGGCAGCACCTCGATCGCCTACAATTTCAATCGCTACTTGGGATTGGTTGCCGATTTTGGCGGCTATGACAACAGCAAGGTTACGCTTTTCGGTCCAACCTCCAGCCGCACGTTTAATTCGGACGGGACCGCGTATACCTACCTGTTCGGTCCGCGTTTTTCTTATCGCAGGTACGAACGGGTCACACCGTTTTTCCAGGCCTTGATTGGTGGCGCGTACGCCACCTCGGTTAACATCGCCGGATGCACCGGCGATGCGAGTTGCACTCCGCTAGCTTCCGAGAATGCTCTGGCTGCCGCACTAGGCGTAGGCTTCGACGTAAAATTGACGCATCACATCGCTCTGCGGCTAATCGAAGGCGATTTTCTGTTGACAAATTTTCGCGATCCTTTCGCGGCAAACGTCCAGAAATGGCAGAAGAATGTTCGGCTGTCCTCCGGATTAGTCTTTCGCTTTGGTGGCAATCCGCCTCCGCCGCAGCGAGTCGCGATGTCTGCTTCTTGCTCGGCCGATAGAGAGATGGTTTACGCCGATTCTGGCGACGTAATCGCCCTGCACGTTACGGCTGCGACTTCCGAGAAATACCCGGTCAACTATTCTTGGTCCGCAAGTGATGGCGATGTGGACGGAACCGGCGCGGATGTCCGCTGGAGTTCTGCCGGACATCGTACTGGCCCCTACAGCGTCAAAGTGCGTGTGGATAACGGCCGCAATGGCTCGGCAGAGTGCTTTGCCAACCTTCGTGTGGAGCAGCGACCGAACCGCCCGCCCGTGATCGCGTGTTCAGCAGACCGCAGCACCGTTACGCAAGGCGAGCCAGTAACCATCATCGCCAACGCCAGCGATCCGGATAATGACCCGCTAGCCTACAGTTGGAGCGCCAGCAGCGGAAAAATTGACAGCACCGAATCCTCCGCGAAGTTCCGAACCGGCGATCTTTCGCCGGGCCCCTATACCGTCTCAGGCCACGTCGATGATGGGCGAAGCGGCACAGCCGATTGCAGCGTAACCGTTCAGGTGGAAGCTGTACGAGTCCCAGCCGAAGTAGTTGAACTGGAAGGCCGCCTCGCGCTGCACAGCATATATTTCCAGACCGCGCGGCCAAGAGTGGACAATCCCACGGGTGGCCTCGTCGACAGTCAGGAAAAAGTTCTTCTGACCCTCAGCAGCGACTTCAATCGCTATCTGACCTTCAAGCCACAAGCGCATCTGATCCTGCAGGGACACGCCGATCATCGCGGTACACCCTCATACAACAAGGAATTGACCGAACGTCGCGTGCAGCGCACCAGCAATTTCCTCACCGCACATGGAGTTCCATCAGCCAACATCGAAACACGCGCGCTCGGCGAGGAAGATAACCTGACTCCCGACCAAGTTAAAAAACTGATCGACGACAATCCCGAACTGAGCACTGACGAACGGCAAAAAATTGAGGGCAACCTGCACGTAATCGTGTGGGCCAACAACCGTCGCGTAGACGTTTCGCTGAACACCACCGGCCAACAATCTGTGCGTCAATACCCCTTCAACGCGAAGGACTCGTTAACGCTGTTGAGCCCATCGGGCGGCGAAGGCGCCAAGCACGTCAGAGCCCCCAGAAAAAAGACCGCATCTCCGTTGCCGGTAAAGGGTAAGGCTTCGGAGTAATCCGCAGGTTGGTGCAGCGTAACCCGGGTTCGCAGTCGAGGCGCGAACCTGGGTCTTACTTTTCGCGCCCAAGGTGCATCTATCCAGTCGTTACCACACGAAATCACGCGATGGCTGACTCATGCCCGTTTTGTAGCGTGGGTCTAGCAGTTGAATTTTTCTTCCTAGGTGAGCCCACCGACCTCGCGCACCAACAAAAACATCGCAGCGATACCCGCTAACAGCACCACACTTTCGAGCGAAACGGAAACACTATGCAATCGCGAGAATTCAGCAAGCAGTGGGTTGTCGGGGCTGGTAGCTTGAATCGATCCCATCTGCGTGCGCAACGCAGCCATTTTGACGCTGACGGTGAACTGCGAAATCAGCGTAGCCGCAATCATCACCAACACGCATAAAGCAGCCGGGGTCACCAGGTTTGAGAATGAGCGAGTGCGCGCCAGTCGCGCCGTCAGAAAGATCACTCCGCAAATGATTCCTCCAATGTGCATCCGTGTTAACGCGAAACCCACCATCACGCCAGCTTGATCGCGAGTCGCGAGCACTTGAAAAGCCCCGGGAGCAACCACGAAACTCAAGAACACGTCGCTACCGAGCCACAACCCCAAGCTCAGAAATTCCAGCGTGCTCAAAAAAGTCGTCATGGGAAGGTCATCTATCGGCAGCAGCTACTGTGTCACGAAGCTCAATCAGTCAGTCTAGTTTTTCTTTAGACGGGTCAGGGCTTGCGCGGTTTACCGACTCGCCAGAATTAATCAAACGGTTTGCCGAAGAGCGCAGCACTTCCTCTATGGAGGCAATCAACGAGGAACCATTCTTCGTCGCCACCCGGTGTACGCCCGCGGCTTTAGCAGCTATTTCCAATTCCGGCATGTCGTAGAAGGAAAATATGACAATCGCGGTGTCAGGCGAATGCGCGGAAATCTGTCTGGTCAGTTCGACGCTGTCCATACCAGGCATTACCCAATCTTTTACAATCACATCCGGTTTCAACTCGATGCATTTTTTCAGGGTTTCTTCGCCAGTGGCTGCTTCTCCGCAGACTTCCCATCCCGAATGCTGTTGCAGCAAAACCTTCAAAATTCCCCGTGTTCCGTCGTGATCGTCAGCAACTAAAATTCTGGCCATAGATGGAAAGTACCCGGTTACTAGAATATTGATAATTTACTGCGACCGGCGCGGCTATACCGAGTTTCCTGTATGGCGGGAATCATTGTAGGCCACCCTACAAAACAGATTTGCCGGCAACGCTTCACGGTTCCCCACTATCCGTACGGTTACGACTGTCAGCAAATTAGCCTGCCGACCGTTTGCATTTTAATCACGAAAAATTTCTTTTTGAACACACCTGATGCTTCGCTCATTCAGATGACTATTGAAATAATGAGACACTTGAGTGAGGAATGGTGGGCGATAAAGGACTCGAACCTTTGACCTCTCCCGTGTGAGGGGAGCGCTCTAACCAACTGAGCTAATCGCCCGTTCGTGGTTTAGTTGTAACAGGAAGGGCCCCGGTTTTCAACCAATGCCGACCGCCACCTCTCGAGTCGTCGCGCAACTGCAGCGCAGCATCGCGCGCGCGATTTACGGTAAAGAAGAAGCCATCCAACTGTCCTTGATCACCTTGCTGGCGCGCGGCCACTTGTTGATCGAAGACGTGCCCGGTGTGGGCAAGACCACCCTTGCGCAAGCGCTGGCAAAATCTTTTCATTGCACCTTCCAGCGCATTCAATTTACTTCCGATTTACTGCCCAGCGATGTACTGGGAGTCAGCGTGTACAACCCCGAGACCCGCGAATTTGAATTTCGCTCCGGTCCCATTTTCGCCAACGTGGTGTTGGCCGACGAAATCAATCGCACCACGCCACGTACGCAATCGGCACTGCTCGAAGCCATGAACGAAGCACAGGTAAGCATCGACGGAAAAACCATGGCGCTGCCGCAGCCGTTTCTGGTGATTGCCACGCAGAACCCTGTCGAACACCACGGCACATATCCGCTCCCCGAATCCCAACTCGATCGATTTTTGATGCGCATCAAAATGGGTTACCCATCGCCGGAGACGGAAAGAGAAATTCTCCGCAAACGAGTGGGCGTACGTGGCGAAAATCCACTGGACGCCTTGGAGCCGGTCGCGGACGTTAGTGAAGTGCTTACCATGCAGGATGAAGTGGCGCATATAAAAGTTGATTCCAGCCTGCACGACTATGCCCTGGAAATCGTGAACCGTACCAGAAACTCCGATCTGTTAGCGCTGGGCGTGAGTCCCCGCGGCACGCTGATGCTGCAACGCGCCGCGCAAGCGCGCGCTTTTCTCGATGGTCGCGATTATTGCTTGCCAGATGACTTCAAGAAACTCGCCGTGCCCGTTTTTTCGCACCGGGTAGTGGCCAGTTCACGCCACGCGTCGCTACAGAAAAAATCGGAAACCACCGAATCGGTTCTGCGCGACATCGTGGAATCCGTTCCCGTGCCTCTGTGAACTCCTCGATCCTTGCCGGACTTTCTCCATTCACCAACGTGCGCTTGTTTTCCAAATCTTCGTTTTCACTTCCCTCCAATCTTAATTGTCCCGCGGAAAAATTCTCCGTATGAGCTTCGCTCGCTCAGCCATCGCGCATCTCCGGGCGAGTACAGACCGCTCGCCAGTGCGCACTTTTCTTTTGGCTCTTGCGGCTCTGGCGGTGGCCCTGCTGCTTGCGCTGTATTCGGGTGCCGCCGCGGAGTTGGGGCAGTTACTGCTGGCCAGCACCTCGGCAGTCGCGGCGCTCGCGGTAGCAGCCTGGGTCGCGGTGACATTGGTGCCCGCCATGGCGCGCCGCACTCCGCTGCGCTGGATTGGCTACAAAATGGAATACCGCGTTTCGCGCGCCGGTTGGATTTACTTTGGCGGAATTATTCTCGTGGCCCTGGCGGCGCTGAACACCGGCAACAATCTGCTATTCCTTGTGCTGGCCTGCCTCATCGCCATCATCCTAATGTCCGGCATACTCTCCTCGGTGACTTTGTCTGGAGTGGAAATGCGCCTCGAGGTCCCTGAACACATTTTTGCCGGCCAGCCTGTGCGCGCCAATATTCAACTGCAAAACGACAAGCACACCCTGCCGAGTTTTTCCTTGCGTGTGGAGGCCGTCAAACCGAAAGACGCTCTCGCGGTCGCCATGCTGGAAACTCCGGTGTACTTTCCATACTTACCAAAACGCGATCGCGTGCAGCAAACCGTGCCGATGACTTTTACGCGCCGCGGAATGCACCGCCAGGACACGTTTCGGATTGTTACTCGCTTCCCTTTTGGGTTTTTACAGAAATCGCGGAGCCTCGATTTGAAAACCGAGGCGGTGGTGTATCCCTCGGTCGCCCCCACGGATGAGCTAGTGGAGATTCTGCCAGGATTACACGGCGCGCTGGAGAGTTTGTCCAAGGGACGCGGCCAGGACTTATATGCGCTTCGCGGCTACGTGGCCAACGACAGCGTGCGCCATGTGCATTGGAAAGCCTCGGCGCGTTCGGGTTCTCTCATGGTGCGCGAGTTTACGCGCGAAGACGACTGCCGCGTGCTGCTGGTTCTTGATCCGCACATTAGCTCGGTGCTTAAACCGGGGAGCGATCCCAAGGGGCATACCGCTAGCGAACGATTCGAACGCGCCATCACGCTCTGCGCTGCGCTCACCTGGCATTTTTACGAGCGCAACGCGCATCTGCAATTTCGCAGCGCTGGCGTGGAAACTCGCCTGGCCCCCGCGGAAGAGATCGTCTTTTTGATCTTGCGATATTTGGCGCTGGCGAGTCCGCTGCCGCCCGATCCAAAACACACATTGATCACCGATCTGGCGTCCTCGCCGGAGTTGTTCAAGGTAATCGTCACCAGCCAGCCGCGCGGATCGATTCCCGCCAACGTGTGGTACTCCTCTTACGTAATTTTTTTGGATGATGTGTTGAAGTAGGTTTTTGCACGCGGTCTCGTTGAGTGTGTGAGAATATCGCGCTGATGAGCGCGCCGTCCTCACTGACAGCATCCGAACTCAAAAATTTCCGTATAGAGTTGCTCACGTGGTTCGCAACTTACCAGCGAACTCTGCCTTGGCGTCGTGACTCCGACCCCTATCGCATCTGGATTTCAGAAATCATGCTGCAGCAAACGCGTGTTGCGGCTGTGATTCCTTATTTCGAGAGATTCTGCGCGCATTTTCCTGACGTGCGCGCCCTAGCGGAAGCGGAAGAGACTGAAGTGCTTCGCATGTGGTCCGGGTTGGGCTATTACAGCCGCGCTCGAAATTTGCAGGCCGCCGCGCAGCAGATTGTCCGCGAGTATGGCGGCACGTTCCCCGCAACGGAGCAGCATATTAGAGCGTTGCGCGGCATTGGTAAGTACACCACCAACGCAATTTTGAGCATCGCCTTTGGAAAAAATCATGCCGTGGTGGAAGGCAACGTTGCCCGTGTGGTGGCGCGACTCGAAGCCCTTCGCGGAGACTTGCGCGAGGGCTCACGATGGGAATCGCTGCAACGCACCGCAGACCACTTATTGTCGCCGGAAGCTCCCGGAAATTGGAATCAGGCAATGATGGAGCTTGGCGCCACAATTTGCACGCCACGCTCGCCGCAATGCCTGTTGTGCCCGGTGGCGAACTTCTGCCGCGCGCGCAAACTGGGAATCCAGGAATTAATTCCGGAGAAGCGCAAGAAGCGCGCCACCGTCGGCGTTCTGCTGGCAGCAGCGGTGTTAGTGGATGAACGAAACAGGTGCATTTTGCTGCCTCCGCCAAAAAAGAGCGCAGAAACAGCACTGGCGAACGATGTTCCCACCTTGGTATCGAAGATGTGGCACTTTCCAACCACAGCGGTTAGTGAAGATCCGGTGAGCGATTTGCGTCAATATTTAAAAAAAATAGTAGGGGCCACGGGGCTGCCGTCGCAATTTGTTGCGCTTCGCAAAATTCGGCACGCTGTCACCTACCGGGCCATTAGTTTGATTCCGTTTCGCCTAGAATTCAAAAAATTACCTTGCGTCCCGGACGCAAGAATAATTTTGTTGAAGGATTTTTCTTCTGTACCGGTTTCCAATTTGACGCGCAAGGTAGCTCGCGCGGCGCTGGAGGCGCCTGATAATTTATGATCGATTCCTCCTCCGGGTACGCTGCCCTGGGGGTCTAAGGATGCGATTTTTTAGATTCGGCAGGGAACCCCAATTTGTTAGTAACTTCCGCGGTAGCCCGGTACCACACTGAGGAAGCTAAGCCCAACACCCGAATGTTACGATGATCGCTATGGCCATTGCCGCCACCTCCACGGGTGTGAGTGCGCTTCCCGCCGAGCGCTTCTTTCGCGCTTCGCTGCTGCTGCTGATTTTTACCTCCGTGTGCACGCTGGCGTTAACCGGGAAGCTTGATCCCTTCACCGCTGTTCTTGCGCCGGCCGCGGTGCTTTATAAAGCTTTTCGCTGGTGGGGGGGACGGCCAAGCGAACTGCAGAACAGCCGAGCTACCTGGCTGGTCATTGCCTACCTCGGGTTTTTTCCCCTCGATATGTTCATACTTTCCCGCGTCCTAGTACAGAATTCCGCAAATCCGCCGCTGTATGCCGCCCTGATGGCCGCTGTGCACTTCCTGATGTTTGTAATGCTGGTGCGCTTGTACAGCGCCGCGACGGACCGCGACGCCGTGTTTCTGACCATGTTGGCCTTCGCCGGCATCCTGGCCTCCGCGGTTTTGACCGTGGACACAACATTTTTGCTTTGTTTTTTTGCCTTTTTAATTTTTGGCGTGGCCACATTTACCGGCATGGAGCTGCGTCGCGCCGCAAAAGGCGCGCTGACCTCCACCGTGCCGGCCGGCCAGCTCGAGTGTGAACGCCAACTAAATCGTGCCCTCGGGTGCGCATCACTCAGCGTGGCGCTGGGAGCAATCCTGATCGGCGGCACCCTGTTCTTTTTTTTCCCGCGCGTCAGTGCCGGCTACCTGGGGCGAACAAGTTTCAATCCCGCGCTGATGACCGGGTTCACCGATGATGTGGAGCTGGGGCAAATCGGAGAAATTAAGAAAGATTCCACCATCGTGATGCGAGTCCAGACCGGAAAACCGGTGGGGTATCCGCGCCTGCGCTGGAGAGGAATTGCGCTGGCCAACTTTGACGGCAAACGCTGGACTTCCTCGGAGAATCGTCGTGAGGCGCTGTCACCAAACTCCGACGGTTGGGTTTATCTAGGCGACGGCATGCCCCGCGGCGAAGCGCGCTCACCGGGACTGTTCTACACCGTTTATATGGAGCCTCTCGCCTCCGACGCGATTTTTGTTCCCGGCAAAGTAGTGTCGCTGCGTGGAAACTTCAATGGCGAAGCAGGCAACAGCTCGGCGCTGAAGACCTACCTCTACAGAGATTCTACAGGCTCAATCTACAATCCATTTCACAATTACACCGCCGTACGCTACGCAGGATTCTCGCGTCTGCCCGGCCTGGACCCCGTAAAATTGCGTATCGCCGGAACGGATTATCCCGACGACATCAAACGAACGTATTTACAGCTTCCTGAATTGGACCCACGCATCGCGCCGCTTGCCGAGCAGATCACCGCGAGAAAAACATCTCCGTTCGACAAAGCCGCGGCCATGGAACTTTATCTTCGCAGCAGATACGGCTACACCCTGGACTTGAAAGGAAAGCCAGGGGCCGATCCACTTGCCCATTTTTTGTTTGAGACCCGCGCGGGCCACTGCGAATATTTTGCCTCCTCCATGATCGTGATGCTGCGCACCCTGGGGGTTCCCGCTCGAGAGGTCAATGGCTTTTTGCCCGGTGAATACAACGATTTGGCCGGCGACTATGTTGTCCGCGCGAGCGACGCGCACAGCTGGGTAGAGGTTTTCTTTCCCGGCAACGGATGGGTCACTTTCGATCCCACCCCCGCCGGACCTGAAAATGCCGGCGGCATTCTGTCGCGCGTGGAGCAATACCTGGACTGGCTGTCGTTGACCTGGAACGAATGGGTCATCAGCTACGACTTCGCCCATCAAGTGGTGCTGGCGCAAACCCTCAAAACCAGCTCGCGCAACTGGACCGACTCGTTACGCGCCTGGTTTGAAAAAAAACAACAACTAGCACGCGGCTGGATGAAGGATTGGGAGTTCCAGCATTCCAGTCTGCGATATCTGTTGCCCGTCGCCCTGGTATTTTTTCTGGTAGTCTTGCGCGCGGACATGATTCCAGAATTGATACGGCGCCTCAAGGTATATGCGCAGATGCGCGTGGGTCGTTCGACGCATACCAACCCGCAGCTCGCCGCGCGCCTATATTCGGAATTGCTGCATGTTCTGAATAAGCGTGGTATTTCGCGCCTCGAAACGCAAACGCCGCTGGAGTTTGCAGCCGCCGTCGGAGACGCGCGAGTTGCGCCCGCGGTGCGAGAGTTCATCGAACTTTACGCTCAGGCGCGGTTTGGCGAAGTACCCTGCAACGCGGTGCGGCTGAGAGAGCTCATGTCGCAAGTGCGCCAGGCATTTCGTTCGCGCTGAGCCAATATCAGCGAAGGCCAGCCGCAATGCCCGCGCGTGTTACAATAAAAAGCGCGTAAACGCCGCAGCAAACCCCGCAAATCATGCATATGACTAAAGTCGGATTCGTTAGCCTAGGATGCCCCAAAAACCTCGTCGATAGCGAGGTCATGATGGGCATTCTCGCGCGCGGAGGATACGAATTGACGCCGCGCGCCGATGAAGCCGAAGTGCTGGTGGTCAACACCTGCAGCTTTATCGAAGCAGCACAAAAGGAATCAGTAGACGCCATCCTGGAAATGGCCGAGCACAAAAAATTTGGCGCCGCCAAAAAATTAATCGTGGCCGGGTGCCTGGTAGAACGCTATCGCGCACAAATCCTGGAACAAGTTCCCGAAGTGGACGCAGTTGTAGGCACTGGCGAAGTAGAGCGCATCCTCGAAGCCGTCGAAGGCGATCTGCGCATGCTGCCCGCCGCCGCGCCGACATTCCTCTACCACGATTTGACTCCGCGCGTGGTCACCACTCCCCGCCACGCCGCGTACATAAAAATTGCCGAAGGCTGCGACCATCCCTGTACCTTTTGTATCATTCCGCAGTTGCGCGGCAAATTTCGCAGCCGCCGATTCGAATCGGTGGTGCGCGAATCGCAAAACCTCGCGGCAGCTGGTGCACGCGAAATTACCTTGATTGGTCAGGACACCACTTCCTACGGCGAAGACCTCGGCTTGCGCGATGGCCTTGCGCAACTACTCGCACGACTCGCGCAAGTAGAAGAGTTGTTGTGGGTGCGCTTTCTTTATGCCTACCCCAATCGCGTAACGCAAAAATTGCTCGATACGCTGGCTTCGCATCCGCGTATCGCAAGATACATGGACATGCCTTTGCAGCACGCCAGTCGAAACGTGTTGGCGCGCATGAAACGCGGCTCTCATGGCGAAGCGTTCTTGAAATTGCTCGAGCGCATTCGCGCCACCATCCCGGAAGTTTCCCTCAGAACTTCCTTCATCGTCGGATTCCCAGGCGAAACGGAAAGCGATTTCGCCGAATTGTGCGATTTTGTGCGCGCCGCGAAGCTTGACTGGATGGGCGTGTTTGAATATTCAGACGTAGATAACGCCGCGAGCTTCCCACTCGCTGACAAAGTGCACGTGACGACAATCACGGATCGCCGCAATCAGCTGATGGCTATTCAAAAGAAAATCTCGCGCGAAAATTTGCGCGCAAAAAAAGGAACCACCGCCATTGCGCTGGTCGAGGGGCCTTCAAAAGACAATCCGTTGGTATGGGAAGCCCGCCTCGAAGGCATGGCGCCGGAAATCGATGGCAAAGTTTATTTGACGGACATCGAAGTGGCTCGCCAGGCAGCCGAGACCGGCGACCTGGCCCGCGTCGAAATCACCAAGACCGACAATTACGATTTGATCGCGCGAGTCGTGGAAATTCTGCCGCGCAGCGTTGCACCGGCGATTTCGTCATCGGCTATCCCCGTCTGCACGCATCCCGTTGAACAGCTCACGCGCATTTCTACCGGAGCTGCGTTAAGAGTATTGGGATAGCCGCCAGCCAACTCGGAACAAAACCCCATCCGCAGTCGCAACACGCAGGCCACCCCAAATCATTTAAGCTATCCGTCAGCAACCTCGCAGCATCCAAATAGTTTCCCCGCACCGCAATGGAGTGGCGGTTAGGGCGAGGCAGAAATTACAAACCAGGCAGGACGAGATGAAGCACAAATGCCCAATATGTAAGACCGCTACAGATTCGACTGTTCATGCGGAATTTCCGTTTTGCAGCGAACGATGCCGCGAGCGCGACTTCGGAAATTGGGCTAGCGAAAAGTATGTGGTGTCGGAGCCGATCTTCAACGAAGACGACAGCGAGGAAGGCGACCGCAAAACCATCATTCTCGATCTGCCCGACCGCGGCGAAGCCGAACCCTAACTTCGCGTCTCGATTGCTACGACGCAACAATCATTTGCGGCGCGCTACTTCTCTTTCCCAATCCGCCATAGGATGGCTCCAAAACCTCTCCTAACTGATTAAACCTGACTCTGATCGACCTGCTGCGATACCCTTGTCGCCATGATGGTGTCAACCCACGCGAGCACTGCGCACTCCACCCGCGGACCCAAGCCGCACATTTCACTTTTACTGGCGACCTGGTTTGGCCTCGGATATTTGCCCAAAGCTCCCGGAACGTGGGGCTCGGTCGGAGCCATGGCTCTGGCATTGCTAATGGCGTGGACTAATACCCGAAATCACACCGCGATGTTAGCTTCACCTGAAAATGGAAATTTTTGGACCACCGGATTATTATCCAGCTCCGGCGCAGTATCGATCACCCTCATGATCGCGGTGATGGGGGTTATCGTTGCAGGCCGCGCCGCGCGATATGCGCAAATCGAAGATCCGGCGTGGATCGTCATCGACGAAGTCTCCGGCCAGCTAATTACGTACTATTTATTTTTTTGGATCCTGCCCCTCAACTGGAAAAGCTGGCTGTTGGGCTTTATACTTTTTCGTGCCTTTGACGTCTGGAAGCCGTTCCCCGCACGGCAACTGGAGCATCTGCCCGGCGGCTGGGGAATCATGGCCGACGATTGGATGGCAGGCATCTACGCTGCAATAGTATTACGTGTCGCGTTACACTTCAGAGTGCTATGAAACTAGGCTTGGGCGGGGCAGTCGAAAAAAACGGCAATCCACGCATCGAACGAGTAGCGCCTACTGCGGCGATTCCCGGCGGCGAAATTACCATTCATGGTAGCGGCTTCGTGTCGCGCACCCAGGCGCGCCCACTGGTGCGCTTTGGCGATGCCGAAGCCAGCCTGGCGCTCTCCAGCGGCAAACGCCTGATCGCACGCGTGCCGGACGGCGCCACCGGGGGCATTGTGCGCGTGACCACCGCCGAACACGAAAGCCAGCCCTATCCCGTAGCCATCGGCTTGCAAATCGCCGACAACTTGCATCCCGTGGGTAATCCGGCCGTCGACGCGCTTGGAAATATTTATGTCACGTTCAGCGGTCCACGCGGACAACGCGTTCCGGTTTCGCTCTATAAAGTCACCGCCAACTACAGCATCAAACCCTTCGTAACTGCTTTGATTAATCCCACCGGCCTGGCCGTGGACAAGGCCGGCAATTTGTTCGTGTCCTGCCGACACGACGGCACCATTCATCGCATCACTCCTGACGGTCGCAGCGAGGAATGGACCGAAGGCATGGGCGTAGCCACCGGAATCGCCTTTGACAAGGAAGAAAATCTTTACGTCGGCGATCGCAGCGGAACAATTTTTAAAATCAGCCCTGGTCGCGAGATTTTTGTTTTTGCCACCCTCGAACCGTCCTTCGCCGCCTATCACTTGGCGTTTCATCCCAGCGGCGACTTGTATGTTACCGGGCCCACCACCTCCAGTTTCGATCGCGTCTATCGCGTAACTCAGGGCGGTGAGGTGAAAATTTTTTACCGCGGCCTCGGGCGCCCGCAAGGATTGGCATTCGATCGCGACGGGAATCTTTATGTGGCCGCCTGCCACGCCGGGCATCGTGGCATCGTGCGCATCACTCCACAAGCGCAACCAGAAGTGGTACTCAGCGGCTCGGGCATCGTAGGACTGGCGCTGCAACCCTCTGGCCGCGCCATCGTAGCCACTACCAACGCGCTCTTCACGCTGGATTGGGACATTCGCGGCTTGCCCTTGATCGGATAAACCATTAAATGAAAGCGGAAATCATCGCTGTCGGGTCTGAATTGCTTACTCCAGACCGGCTGGACACCAATTCCCTTTTTCTTACCGAGGCGTTGAACAAACTCGGCATTGAAGTGCTGCGCAAAACCATCGTGGGCGACAATTCTGAGGAATTGAGCGACGCGTTTGCCGGCGCGCTTAAGCGCGTGGAACTGATCATTTCATGCGGCGGGCTGGGTCCCACCGCGGACGACTTGACGCGCGAAACGGTGGCTGCCCTTCTGGGCCGCAGACTCCAACGCGACGATCGCATCCTGCACGCCATCGAAACTCGTTTTCGCAGCTTCCGGCGCGACATGCCGGAAATCAATGCGCGCCAGGCAATGGTGCCGGAAGGCGCCGAAGTGTTGGACAACCCACGGGGAACCGCGCCAGGACTGTGGATCGAAAAGGGCGACCGTTTGATTGTACTGCTGCCCGGTCCGCCAAAAGAGATGCGCACACTCTTTGAAGAAGCCGTTGCACCACGACTAGCGCCGCGCTCAACAGGACTTCGGCTTTTCCATCGTGAACTGCGCGTAACCGGGTTGGGTGAGTCGCACGTTGAGCAGCGCATCGCGCCGATTTATACCCGCTACGGAAATGTGAACACGACGGTGCTGTCGGCGCCCGGTGAGGTTCAGGTTCATTTGCGCTTGTGGAGCGATCAACCGGATCAGGCTAAGAAAACGCTAGCCGAGATTGAGCGCGGATTCGACATCGCGCTGACTGATCGGATTTTTTCTCGCGATGGCCAGGCCTTGCACGAAGTCGTGGCTCGCGAATTGGCTCTGCATAATACGACCATTGCGGTAGCGGAAAGCTGCACCGGAGGACTGCTTTCGCAAAGACTGACGAGCACTGCCGGCAGCTCCAGTTTTTTTCTGGGTGGTGTAGTGTGCTACAGCAATGAACTCAAAACCGCATGGGCCGATGTGCCTCCGGAGTTGATTGCCACCAAGGGTGCGGTGAGTCCTGAGGTGGCTGTGGCGCTGGCCGATGGAATTCGGCGGCGAGTGGGCAGCGCCATAGGCTTGGGCGTTACTGGAATCGCCGGACCCGGGGGCGGCAGCGAAGAAAAACCGGTGGGTACGGTGCACATCGCGCTGGCTCATGCCGCGGGGGTTGCCGAACGCGCCTTAACTCTTCCGGGAGACCGCGAGGCCATTCGCTGGCAGGCTTCGCAAGTTGCGCTGGACATGGTGCGCATGCATCTTTTATATCACGCCGGAGAAGGCAAGTTGTCCCCTAAGACGCAAAGCCGAATTTCTAAGAAAACTAGCTTCTAATGAGGCGCGAGCGATGCGTTTGTTTGTGGCGCTGCAAATTGAGGAAGCGGTGCGCGAGAACCTCGCCAACATAGGAAATAGTTTTTCTTCAATCGATTCCCAGGTGAGATGGACTCCACGACAAAATTTTCACGTGACACTTAAATTCATCGGTAGTGTGCCCACAGAAAAAGTTCAGGCCATAGTTGAGGCGCTCGGTGGCGTTTCCGTTGACGACCGGGTTGACGTGTGCTTTCGTGGGCTGGGTTGGCATCACAACGCGAAGACAGGGGTAATGCTGTGGGCCACTATCGAAGATTCGAAGTCCCTGGCCGCGCTCGCTACTAGCATCGACCGCCGACTGGCAGTATTGGGTATCCCTCCTGAAAACCGCTCCTTCATGCCTCATCTCACATTGGCGC
>DATHMG010000084.1:0-4832 GCA_035487275.1 Candidatus Acidiferrum sp.
CTCAGTCGGCAAACGCTGCTCGCCAGCGGGCTTCGGATACACAACATAACGTTGCGGACTCGGAAGCTGTTTCAGCACCCTCAAGAATCCGAGTGGATAGGCACTGGTCAGCTGCAGTCTTCCTACCTCATGCTCGCCCCGGATCGCCGCGGGAAATCGAAGCACAGTCCGGGCAGCTTTGCCGGCGGGAATTTCGTCGATGCGTTCGTGAGCGTCGCCCAAATCAGGCAGCGCCAGTGCAAGGCCATACCGGGTGGCGCGCGATCCATTGGTCACTTCCACGGGCAAGGAAATCTCCTGGCCGGCGAATGCGGGCTTGACCGATTCGACCGTTGCCTGCAAGCCTCCCAGATTCGAGAACGTCCACGGAATTGAAACGAGAAAAACGCTCGCAAGCGCGAACAAGAGCAGATATGAGGCGGCGTTATTTTGACTGGAAGCGGCGTACCAGATTGCGACCAAGACAAACAGCAGGCCGGCGAAACTCGTGGTAGGGGAAAGGGGAAATCTGCTTTTGGAAGATGCAGCTTGCCTCATGGCACCGGCACGCTCTTCAACAGAGTATCGGCAAACGTGCGACCGCTTTGCCCGGACTGCTCGATATCGTGTCCGAGCCGATGCGCCATAACGGCGGTCCCCACGGCTTGAATGTCTTCCGGCAACACCATGTCGCGGCCGTTCATCATGGCCCAGGCTTGCGACGCATGCAGCAAGGCCAGACCTGCCCGAGGCGACAAACCACTGCGATGGCGCTGTCGCGATGCTTCCAGCAAATCCTGGAGATAATCGAGCAGCGCCGATGAGGTATGGATTGTCCGCACTTTTGCTTGAATCTCGAGCAATGTTTCCGCGCCAAAAACGGGATTTAATTCCTTGAGCATCTCGCGACGATCCATCCCCAGAAGCATCGCCCGCTCGCTCGCGCGGTCTGGCACGCCCAGTTCGATTCGCATCAGAAACCGATCCAATTGCGATTCTGGCAATGGAAATGTTCCCACCTGATATTGCGGATTCTGTGTCGCGATGACAAAAAACGGCTGCGGCAGTTCGTAAGTGACGCCGTCGGCCGAGATCTGATGTTCTTCCATCGCTTCCAGCAACGCGCTCTGCGTCTTGGCGGTGGCGCGGTTCACTTCATCGATCAGCACCACCTGCGAAAAGAGCGGTCCCTGATGAAATACGAAACGCTGTTCGTTCCGATCAAAAATTGAATTACCGAGGATGTCGGCGGGGAGCAGGTCACTGGTGAATTGGATACGCTGAAAGACGAGGCCGAGGGAACGAGCGAGGGCTTGCGATAGCGTCGTCTTGCCTACCCCCGGGATGTCTTCAATTAGGAGATGACCCCGGGCGAGCAGACAGGCGACCGCCAGTTTTACAGCTTCGGCTTTGCCAACGATAACCTCGCAAATCTGGCTGGTGAACGCGGCAATTTGTTTCCTGGTGTCGAAACGAATTTCCTGATCGCGTTCATTCGCGAGCAAGGTGGAATGCATAGAGCGCCCGATAAATGATCGTTCGTGCAGCAAGTCCTGTGCGGCTTTTTCGTCCATTCCCCAAGGGAATATAAGTGGATTCTGATAGAACCAAATCATCCTTCCCTGGTGTTAGGGACGACGCCAAGTTGTGGCCAAGCTTCAAGGACTTTAAGCCTGCGGCGAATCAGCGGGCAAGAACGGGCCCGCTGGCCCCACGCCAAGATGGCTGTGCTACAAACGGAGTCCGCTTTTCAGGCCAAAACCTGATGGAAGGCGGACAAAAATGCTTCCATCTCGGCCTTTTTGCCGATGGTCAGGCGCATGTGATTCGGCAATGCCGGAAATAATCGGCCGACTTCCACATTTCGTTCCTTTAATGCCTTGATCAGGGGTAGGACCGGGCGTTTTACATCAATCATGACAAAGTTCGCTTGCGAAGGAATGTATTTGTAATCCATGGCGTCGAGCTGAGTAGTCACAAACGTCCTGGTTTCCTGATTCAGCCGCCGGCCGTTTGTAACCTGGTCGGGGTCGCCCAGACTCGCCGTCGCAGCCGCCACCGCCATAATATTGACGCTGTCCCAGCTTTGATGAGAATGCAGTTGCGCAATGGCTTGCGATTGTGCCACGGCATAGCCGCAACGTAATCCCGCCATGCCATAGATTTTTGAAAAAGTGCGGGCGACAATAAGATTTGGGTAATCCTTGACTAAAGGAATGACGCTGTCGTAGTCGGGACTATCGGCGTAATGGAAATAAGCTTCATCCACCAGGATTATCGTTTGCGGCGATGTTTTGGAGATGAAATCGGTTAGTTCATTCTTCGGCGTGAAACTGGCGGTGGGATTGTTCGGGTTACAAATGTAAACAAGACCTGCATTTGCCACTGCGCCCATCTTGCTAAGGTCGTGCGCGAAGTGGTCGGTGAGTGGTACCTTAACGACTTCCGCTCCATTAACGGTGGCATGTTGGAGGATGGCCTCGAAAGTTGGATCGCCCGCCACCAACTTTCGCTGTGCTCCCGTGAAAGTTTCGGCGCACAGTTTCAGAATCTCACCCGATCCGTCTCCTAACAGGATCTGATTCGCGTTAACACTATTTAACGTTGCCAGTTTTTCACTCAAGAGAGCGGCCGCTTCGTCAGGATAGCGACACGCCACGTTGAACGAGTCCGTCATCGCTTTGAGCGCGCGCGGCGAAGGCCCATAAGGGTTTTCGTTTGAGCTCAAGCGCACAATTCTCGTTAGCGGCGATGCTGGTTGACTTTTCACCTCCGGGGTGGTTTTCGCCAAAGACAGCGCGGGCTTAACCACAGCGCAGGCTGCTCCCGCGCTCAAAAGCTGGGCAAATTTACGTCGAGAAATCGAGATGCTATTCATTTTAAACCTCCGTCTGGAGGTGATACCGCGATCTCCGGCGAATTGCGAGATGGAAAATTACCTCTCTGTAGGCAGCCGTGTCGGCTGCACATTTTGTCTGGTTGAGTCGGCGGTTTTGTTTCCGGCTCCGCAGAAGCGTTGCCCTGCCAGTGGATTTCTTGCGAGAGAGGATTGGTAGGGCGAGACTCTGTTGAGCCGCCGCCATCACTCAAACTGTGGCCTCTGGCTCGGCAGAGTCTACCGCTCGGAGGGGCGTCGCATCTACGATTACCGGCGCTGGCTCTTTTTTCTTTCTGGGCTCGACCGCGGCGGTAAGCGCGGCATCGAGCATGGGCAGGGCAACGGGTTTGCTGAGAATGGCGATTGCACCTGATGCCTCGGGCTCAACCGGCGCACTCCAGCCGGAAATTAAAATCACGCGGGCGTTCGGATCCTTCGCCAGAATGTAACGGCAGGCGGTGATGCCGTTTAGCTTCGGCATCCGGTAATCCATTAGGACCACATCCGGCCGGTGCCGATCGTATGCCTGTATTGCTTCCATGCCTGTGGCCACGACCTCAACGACCTGGTGGTGACAAAGGCCGACCATTTCCGCCAGGGATGTCCCCACGCTTTTTTGATCGTCGGCGATCAAGACACGCATTGTCTTCCACTGAGAAGTTTTCATGCCAGCGGCGGAAAATAACAATAAATTCTGGAATTTGTGCTCGAAAAACTGAAGGACTCATTAGGGCGTTCAAGGCTTCTCCATCCCACCGAGCGCATCTCATCGTCTTGGGGAAGAGGATTGATGAGGTCAGGGCTGGTAGCTCGCGTATCAACCGCTCGAGTCGCTGCCCACGCATCGATTTGTCCTCAATCCTATTTATGAGTACTCGCTGGAGGCGCCGCAGTATCGTTCTGACGCGGCTTCGCTTCTGCTTGTTTCCCGAGCGATTGCTTTAAGCCATGCTGTCCGTCGCTGCTATTTGCCGTATGACCGCGCCGATATTCCTTCACTCCCAGACCAACCAGAATCGCGAGCATCACGAAACAGATGACCCTTTTTTCTTCCTTGGTGAGAACGAACATTAAGTTCGTGGCGGTTTGACATGGACCGACGGAAAATGCCCGCGCACATTCGCATCGTAGAATTGGGCCTTGGAAGCAGCGCTGAGAAAATCGCGGTACACCTGCGGTGGCACATTGCTGTACCGATAAATGGCGCCGCTGATAAACTCCACTTCGAGGGCGTGAAGTCGTTTGCTGTAGCCCACGGCTGCCAGAACGTGCGAATGCACCGGTTGGCGGACAATGCGGGAAGAAATTGGCCGCTGGTCCGCCGCCGAAGCGCCCCCCAGACTGAGCAGCGCGATAACAACAAGGGTAGCGCAGCGCTGCACGGCGTTTCTCAGGGTAATTGTTTAAGCAGCGTCTTCCAACGTGTCCAGGCTTCATCGCGCGCGTGCCGGTTCCCCTCATTCGCATCTGGCTTCTCGCCTTCGCGCATGAATCCATGTCCAGCGCCACCGTACACCACCGGCTCGTATTTTTTCCCAGCACGCTTCATCAATTCCTGCGCTGTCGGAATGGTCGCGTCCACACGTTCGTCGTTCCCTGCGTAAAAGCCGTAAACGGGACAGGCGATGTTCGCGACCTTCGCTGGCTCATCCGGCGCAGTTCCATAGAACGAGTAAGCCGCTTTCAGTTTCGGATTCATATTTGCGTATTGGAAGACCCAACCGCCGCCCCAACAAAATCCGCATACCGCCAGGGTGCCGTTGCCCGCGGGGATTTTCAGCGCGTAATCTGACGTAGCGTCGAGGTCTGCCTTGATTTGTGGTTCCGGTAAGGCCGAGATCGCTTTCCGCGCGCCATCGGGATCGGAAAAGGTTTGACCGCTGAGCAGGTCGGGCGCAATTGCGATGACCCCGTTCTCTGCCAGTTGATCGCACAGACCGCGCACCCAATCACTCAATCCAAAAATCTCGTGAAT
>DATHMG010000085.1:0-26824 GCA_035487275.1 Candidatus Acidiferrum sp.
GCTCCAGTTCCTCCCGGTGCTCCGGTGCCTCCCCTGCCGCCAGCTCCTCCAGTACTTCCCGCACCGCCGGTCCCGCGCCCTCCGCCTGCGCCCGCGCCTGCGCCACCGCCTGGTCCGCCACCGCCGCCGGGCCGCTGCGGATTGGGTTCAGCTGAGCTGGAAAAAGACGCCAGCATCAATCGCGGCTTACCCATATTCGTTCTTGCGCCGGCGCCGTTCTTGGCGATCTCGCTCGCGCCATCATCCGTGTTCAGCCGCGCGCTTCCTCCGGGCAGTCCACCGACCAAACCACGCGCGTCCAAAGCATAGATGGCCACGTTGGATTTGTTACAGGCATCGATTGTGGCGGTTAATTCGGATTGATTTTCCGGATTCAGCGCGAACCCGCCAGAAAATAGCACGAGCATTTTTCTGCCCGGCACGGTTCGCAGATTCTTAGCCAGGCTGCGCACCGCCAGCAACACGCTGCGCGCGCCAAAATCGGCCTCCGCATTGCTCAATGAAGAAAGCCCCGCGGAGGCTACCGTCACCGGCTGTGCGTCCGGAACATTGGCATTGGGGTTTACCGACGACGTTTTCACACCGGCCACCGCGGATCGCAACAGATCTGCGTTGGCGGTAAAATTCTGCACGATACGCAGCGCGCCGCCAAAATCCACCACCGCCATCAAATGGTCCGCACTTGTGTTCGCAGCGATAAATTGATTCGCGGCATTGCGCGCCTGAATTTGGTCGGGAGTCTGCATGGTGGAATTATCGAAAAAAAGAATCAGGTAGCGTTTTTGTCCGCTGGCTTGGATCGCAGGGTCAGAGCCAGTGGAAAAGGTGGAGATGGCCTGCTCCTTGTTATCTTCATAAACTTTGAAATCGCTTTGCTTGAGGTCGCGAACGTACTCGCCCTTCTTGTCTGTCACTACGGTATCGACCAGCACCAGTCGAGATTCTTTTCTGATTACCACGTTGCTCTGGGGCACGGAGGCATCTTGCTGTGGTGATTGCGATGCAGCCGGCGAGGCATCTTTGGGCGCCTCGGCGGTAGGCGGCGCCGGTATCGGAGCGGAAGCATTGTCCGACTGTGCACTCAATCGGCCCTGTGAACTGAGCAGCCCAACTACTGGCAGCAAAACCATCCAGTTCAACCGCCTGCCGCTTATTATCATATTCATGGCTATGGCCTCCTCACCGCTCAATCAATTCGGAATTACTACCGCGCCGTTGCGCGCGGCCATCTGAGATCCTTCACCGTCGCGCACCACTAGTCGCACCATGTAGCTGCCAGGCTTCACGTCATAACTTGATTTCAGGGTGAGACCCGAGCGACTCAACCGATTGAAAGTGGTGTCCAACAATCTCATCTGTACCGTTTTCTCGCCGCCGACAACGAAATTCCCGTTATCGTCAAAGATCGCGGTGGCGATGGTAAGGGTATCGGCATTGCGGCCTTCCATTTTGCGAAAGTGAATACCCTTTATGTCGAAGTGCGTTAACACCGAGAGGCGCGCGGAGGTGGCATCCTTTTTGAAAAATTGAGTTTGCACATCTACCGCCACGTCATGCAATTCTTCCTGCGAAAAAATGGCTTCGCGGATTTCCTGCTTGGCCGCTTCCACGGGATTAGGGATTGATTTTGGGGCGTAATATCCGTTGCGCGCTTGAATGGAAAATTTCTGTTTGCTGGTGAGGGAAACTTTCAGCCCGTGAAAGCGCCCGTCTACTTTCAAATTTTGTGGGGAAAATCCTAGCAAATAAGAAAGTGGCGGCGCGGCAACCGCCTGGCGCAGGCCTTCATCCAAGTCGTTGCGATTGTGAAAAAAAGTGCCCCCGGTACCGTAAGCCAATTGCTCCAGGACCTGATCCTGGGCCGTCTGCGTCTGCAGGCGGTAAGAAGATTTGAAACCGATCGTGCGCGCCGAATCGTGCGGCGGATCGGCGATATCGCCCATTAAATCGGGGGTGTAGAGCCCGCGAGCGTCGATGGTATTTATAACGATCCCCGCGTGGCTAGCGCGGTCAATGAGGTCAGAAGTCTCCGACCACAAGGTGCTGGGAATAAAACCCGGTGACACGAAAACCATCACGCGCTGCCCGGGCATGGCCGATAGCTGCCTCATGGCCTCTTCAACATGGCGGTAGGTATATTCGGTTTCCTGATCGCCGACAGACAATGACCGTGCGGCGGCAGTCTGCGCAAGCACGGTCGCCTGCGAGATCTTCGTTTCGTCACCATTAAACGCGCATTGCACGGCATCTTCGGCAGCTACAGCCAAAGCTTGTGAATCACTCTTATTTTGAATTAGGTCGGCCTGATAATACGGCACCTCCGGACAGTCGTGGAATCCAGCGCCGCCAGCGGTGGGACGCGGCACGATGGAAGATAGAGATTTAGCGAGCAGTTCATGGTCGGCGGTGAAGTTCTGGTGGAACTGTCCCGAGGCGCTAAACATAGCGACGCGATCGGAAGACGCGAGGGCTGCGAATAATCTCGTGGCCGCATCGCGCACCAGGGTGGTGTCCTGCATGGACATGTGCACGTCGTCGAACAGCACGCCCACAAACCGCTGCGGCAATTTCTTAGCAGCGGCCTCTGCTTGCTCTGGCGTTGCCGCTGCTTCCTCGTTGCCGGCCAGTGTGGCGGCCGGCTTGAGGGCCTGAGACTCGGGAGTTTCGGTACTGAAATATGTGATCGCTTGCGGCTTGCGGTTGTCGAAGAGCTGAAAGTCTTCCCTGCGCAGGTTAGGAACGACTTTTCCTTGGTCGTCCCGCACCACCACGCGCACCAGCACTAGATTTACGCGGACTTTAAAAGTCGCCGGGGTGTCTTGACTGACCAGCTCAGAATTTTCGGAGGGCTGTTGCGCGTTGGTAGATTTTGCTGCGTCTTGTTTGGCGCTTTCATCCTGTGTGGGGGTCGCAGGCGCGCCAGCAGATGGAGCGGCGGGTGCGGGATCGGGTCGTGAGGAATTTTGCGCATGCAGCATGGCGCAAACGCTGAACAAAACCGACATTGTCAGGAAACGGAAGACGCGCCGTGCGAAAGGAAATTGCGGCATCTTGGGGCAACTCCTGCCCTTACCAAAAACAAGCCCGCAGGAACCGGGGTGGTAAACGCGTCCACGGGGGTAACTAATCTTAACTGTTGGCTTGACTATACGCCCCGCGGAATTTTGCTGTCAACGCACGCGCGGGGTAAGCAAGGTGGCTCCGAAAATACCCCAACCCGAGTCAGTTGACACCGCGACACTACTTGCCATCCGAAATGCTCACCCAGGAAAAGATCGCCTTGGTGGTCTCGATTAAGCGATGGCACGCCGCATTTCTCGATGGTCTTAGTTACTTCATTAGTACTATATATTTAATTTAAAGACCGTTAACAACTTCGCGCGATAAAATTATTGCGAGTTCCCTTTCACTAGACATGAGCACACTCGATGGTGCAAATCGGGACTGCACTTTGGGATTTACCGTCTTGTTTAGCTCGCCAAGAGGAGATAGATGTCTGTCTCAGGCCAAAGTTGACCAGGGGTAAAGCGATGGCCTCAGTGTGCCGTTGACTGCCAAGCATTTAGCGAAGCTACATAAAGCGGGAGTAGGGATTTTCATCCCACCCTTGAATACTGCCCGTGCAACCTCTTTGCGGTCAAATCCAAGAAGGGTTCGGATCCTTAGGTGACTGATCGGACCAACGCAGCCGTTGTATTGGGGTCCCCTCCTGACAGGATCGGATCGTGGTGGCTACGTCACGCAATTCTGTCTATATCGTTTGTAGTTGTTTATGTGGTCCTCAACCGCCCTGAAATAATCCTACTATCCAAACTAGGATTCACCACTTGGTATCCCGCGACCGGTTTGACTTTCGCTGTTATGCTGGTAGTAAGCCCGTGGTACGCGCTACTCGTGTGCTTCGCCGATTCCTTGGCAGGCATAGTTATTTACCACCAGCCGTTTTTCTCGTGGAGCTCGCTTTTCGCGCCTATCAGTTTGACCAGCTTTTACAGTATAGCCGCGATACTCTTACGTGGGCGGCTACGAATCAATCCGGATTTGCGCCGGCGTCAGGATGTTGTCCGGTATACGGCTGTTACCTTAATAGCGGCTGTAGGATCTACCATCTGTGGTGTTACTTCCCTGGTTTTGGATCACGCGATAACGCGGTCGGACTATTGGCACTCCGCACTCGGGTGGTATGTAGGCGACATGATTGGATTGTTGGGGTTTGCTCCATTCCTTCTAATTCATGTGCTTCCCTGGGTCCAAAGAAACATCACCGGTCGGTCTACCTCGCCCCCACGGATCGATATCGGCAAAGTAAGAGTGTCCGATATGGTCGAGGCTGTTGCGCAAGCAATGGCAATCGTTGGAGTACTTTGGGTCATGTTTGGACGAATGCTGGCGTCTTATGAGTTGTTCTATCTGTGTTTCGTGCCAATCATTTGGGCGGCCATGCGAAATGGCATTGAACGCGCCACAACTGCCATACTGATGCTCGATTTCGGGATTGTGGCGGCGCTACATTTCTATCCTGCCGCACCGAGTGTTGTTGGGAAGGCCGGATTGCTGATGCTGGTGGTTTCAGCCACCGGTTTGATTGTCGGCTCCGCGGTTAGCGAAAGACAACATATCGGGAAAGAACTCAAACAGAGGACCGTTTATTTAGACTCTTTAATAGAAAATAGTCCGTTTGGAATCGTCGCGCTCGATCGGGCCGGCAAAGTCGAGCTTTATAACCGCGCCTTCGAGGAGTTATTTGGCTTTGAACAAATAGATTTAGTCGGCAAAAAGCTCGATTCGCTGATTTATGGGAATCAGATAGACGATCGCCTTGAGCTCTCACCCCGCGTTTACGAGGGACAATCAGTCCAAGGCACTGCACGCCGAAAACGAAATGATGAAACGGTCATGGATGTGGAAATTCACGCGGTCCCTCTCATAATTGATGGCAAAGTGCGCGGCTCATACGCATTGTACAAAGACATATCCGACGTTCTTAAAGCCGCGAAAGAAAGAAATGAACAAGGAAATATCCTGAAACGGTCCTTAGCAGAATTGCAATCACGTACGAATGAAATGAAGTTACTGATAGAGCTGAATGCTATGCTCCAGGGCTGCAATGGTCTAAATGAAGCCTATGCGGTTGTTAGTCAATTCGGCGAGGAATTATTTTCTGCGCAGAATTCCGGGTCTTTGTCGGTGTTCAAATCATCGCGGAACGTTCTTGAATTAGCTGCTAGTTGGGGCACTTCCCGAAACCCCTCAATCACATTTTCGCCGGACAATTGCTGGGCCCTGCGCCTGGGAAAACCACATTGGAGTTCGACTTCGACAGCCGGGTTGGTATGCAATCACGCGAAGGACAATTTAGGTGTAGACCATGTCCTGTGCATTCCAATGGTGGCCCAAGGCGATACGATCGGTGTTTTGCAATTACGTGTTGTCAGTAGCCCGGAATCGAAATCATTAGACGAAAATCTTCAAGTAACGCTGGAACGCATCGCAAGTTCTGCCGCCGGGCAAATCGCTTTATCCATTGCGAGTTTGAAACTCCGAGAAGCTCTCAAAGACCAATCGATTCGAGATCCTTTAACGGGACTCTACAATCGTCGTTTCATGCATGATTTTCTTGAGCGTGAGCTACTGCGGGCGCGACGAACGAATCGATCGTTTGCGGTGATGTTTATAGATCTGGATCATTTCAAGAGATTCAACGATTCCTTCGGCCATGCGGCGGGTGACTTTGTGTTGCAATCATTTACAAATGTTTTGATGGGCCATTTTCGGGGAAGTGACATAATCTGCCGGTATGGCGGAGAAGAATTCGCTTTAGTTTTACCCGACTCCTCGTTGAATGACGCGGTGATGCGCGCCGACGACTTGCATACCAAAGTCAAAAAATTAGCTATACGTCACAGAGAGACGGCGCTAGGACCAATTACCTGTTCTATTGGCATCGCTGAGTTTCCAGAGCATGGTTCTACTGCCGAGGAATTATTGCGGGTGGCAGATAAATGTCTCTACGAAGCGAAAACGCAAGGCCGCGATCGGACCACTACCCTGGTTAAATTATTGCGCCCAATTGCTTAGATTGCCGCCATAAAACTTCAACTTGGCTGGGTACGCCGACCTGACACTTTTGGCCTCAGATCGTATGTGGAATTTCTCCATCATCCAATCCGCAGCACTCATCACCACAACTTTGATGGAGTCATCTAGCATTTCTCATAATCCGGGAGGTGCGACGCCTCCGGGAACGTTGGGGGGGAGCTTTTCGACGATTTCGCCGGAGAGACCGAACTCTTCGACGAGTGAGGCTTTACGCTGGACTTCGGTGGGTTCGGTTTTGGTAATGGCGCCATCGGCAGCGACGCGAAATTTGCTCTTGCGGCCCATGGTGATGATCGATTCGGGAAAGTGGCGGCAGATGAAAATGGCGTCGTTGAAAAATCCGACTGTTTTCGTCCTATCGTAGCGAGTGAGGAAGAAGGCGTGATCGACTGGGTCGTACTCGGGCTCATTGCGGAATGGCAATGGATGTTCACGGTCAAAGCCGGGGTAGGAGATGATTTCGAAGCTGGATTCCGTCGGCATGGCGGTGATGTCGTGGATTCCGTGACCAGTCGACGAGAGTTTGCCGGAGATTAAGGGAAGGACTTCGAACGAGGCCATCCATGCGTCGACCAAATAGTTGATACCGTCCAGGGTCACCAGAACCGAACCGTGATTGGCGCCTCGTGGATATCCTTCGACGATCACCGAGCCGACGATACGACGGGCGTCAAAGCCGAGCGCGTGCGACAAGGCGTACATTGCCCCATTGAGTGGCCAGCACGTTCCGCCTGTGCCGTGCTGTAGCCAGTTGTTGAAGAACTCGCTGGGATCTCCGCCGGGAAGCGGAGTCGTTTGCGGACTCGCGAACCAGATCCGCTTTTGGACATTGTCAAAGGGGACATTGCCGGAGAAAGCCGCGTACAGCGTGTTCAGACCAGCCAGATCGAGGTCCGGCCGCTGACGAAGGCCGAGCTTCGTCAGCACTCGTTCGACTAGCGCGGGAGCGAGTGTGGGCCCCTGGATCGCGGAGAAACCGTTTTTAGCTGTCATTGTTCAATTCCATGCTCAATCCCATGCGCCGCAATAGATCCTGGAACCTCGGTTCCGCGCGCAACGAATCGTAGGTCGGGTCCGCGATGACCCCTGGGCCGATTTGTAGAGAGCGGTCTTCGAAGGCCGCACTTAGTGATTCTAGGGCTTTGTCTTTCTCGCCAAGGCCCACGTAAATACTGGCCCCAAACCTTGGCGAAATATATTTTTGTTCCGACAGTCTATTTAGTCGGTCGCGAACTTTTTCTGCTTCCGCCTTTTTTCCAGAGACGGCATAGACGTATCCGAGTGCGGATACCGCGTAGGGGCTGGCAGAAACAGAGGCGGCCGCCTCTTCGCACTCTGCTATACCCTCTTTCAACATACCCTTCTCTATGTAGACCATCCCGAGATAAACCCGCGTCAGCACGAAACCGGGATCCATCTCCAAAGTCTTCCGGAATTGCTCGATTGCCAGATCATACTGTCGTGCCAGGTAGTATGCCAACCCCAGATTCCTATTCACGGGGAGTGAGAGCGGATCAAGTTCCAGCGCGCGTCGGTGCTCCGTAATAGATTCTTCGAACCGTCCAGTCCTCCACAACGCATAGCCATGCCATTGGTGGGCAGTTGCGTAATTCGGATTTAGTGCGATGGCTCGTTGGAATTCCTTTTCCGCGCCTGACCAGTCCCAGGTGTAGTCCGATTTGATAAATCCCAGCGAAACGTGAGCTTCAGACAGCGTGTCATCAAGCTCCAGCGCCTTAAGGGCCGCATCATGGGCCTTTGAATAACCAGTTGTGGGGAGTAAAAAACCGTAATTTGCATGCATGCTGTAACAATCGGCCAATCCGCAATAAGCCAAGGCGTAGGTGGGATCTTTTGCGATGGCTTGCTGAAAGCATTCGATGCCCTTGTTAAAGCCTTCCTCGGTTCTCTTGTTCCACCAGTAGCGGCCCTGGAGATAGCCTCGGTAGGCTTCCGCGCTGGTGGTGTAGGTTCTCGCGAGGCTTTTTTCCTCCTGACCGGTCAAACGCAGCCGTAGCGCTTTGGTAATTTCCTTGGCGATCTTTTCCTGGAGCGCGAAGATGTCCGCCGGCTTTCGGCTGTATTGCTGGCCCCAGATGTGGCTGCTGTCGGCAGCATCGATCAGCTCGGCACTGATGGCCAGATTGCCGCCAAGCTGGGTGACCCGGCCTTTTAAGACGGTTCGAACTCCCAGCTCTCGCGCTACTGTTTGTGCATCCGTATCTTTGCCTTTGTAGCGGAATGCGGAATCGCGCGACATCACTTTCAAATTCGGCAACCGGGAGAGGCTGTTGATGAGACTCTCAGTGATTCCGTCGCTCAGGTACTCCGCGTTGGGATCCGCGCTGCCGTTCACGAAGGGCAACACGGCCAAGCGCCCCCGCCACCAAGGGTGAGAAGTCGCTTCGGCCTGGGATGACGCGAGGGACGCTGGCGAGGGACCGGCAGTATGCGCCAAACTCGCTGCTGAAGTCGCGACCACGTCTCTCAGACCAGAATCGATCTCACGCTTCAGCCGCTTGAGGTCGGTTCGCAGGTCCGCTGCCGACTGATAACGCAGGCTACGATCTTTTTCGAGCGCCTTACCAATGATCTCTTGCAGTTTCAGCGGAACTTTTGGAGTCGCGCGCGCCGGTGGAATAGGTTCGCGATTGAGTATCGCGTCGAAAACAACAGCGGGCGTGTCGCCACGGAAAGGGAGCGCACCGGTAGCCATTTCGTACAGTAAGACGCCGAATGAGAACAGATCCGTTTGCGCGTTCAGCTCTTCTCCGCGAGCCTGCTCTGGAGACATATAGCTTAGCGTTCCCAGAGTGCTTCCGGAACTTGTCAGATGGTCGGGGTCTATTTGTTGGGTGGCCAATGTTTCCGCATCGGGAGCTGGGTTCTTTGCGGAACTTATCTTCGCAAGACCAAAATCCAGAATTTTGGCGTGGCCGCGCTCAGTGACGAATATGTTCGCAGGCTTGATGTCACGATGGACGATGCCCGTCGCGTGCGCCCCATCCAAGGCGTCAGTGATTTCTATGGATAAGTTGAGCAGGGTCTCAAATTCCACGGGGCGGCCTGCAATACTGTGCTTTAAGGTTTTGCCTTCCAGATACTCCATGGCGATGAAGGCTCTGCCGTCTTGTTCGCCGATGTCGTAAATGGTGCAAATGTTCGGATGATTGAGCGCAGAAGCGGCTTGTGCCTCGCGCTGGAAACGAGCCAGTGCCTGTGGGTCCCTGGCCATGGCTTCCGGCAGGAATTTCAGAGCGACGAAGCGGTGCAGGCGCGTGTCCTCGGCTTTGTAGACAACGCCCATGCCTCCACCACCGAGCCGTTCCATGATGTGGTAATGCGAGATGGTCTGTCCGATTAGAGAGGGGAAATCCGGCATTTCGCAGACATCTTAGCAGAAGCGCATGTCAACGAAGGCACGGCAGCCGCAGGTCCAGGACGGGCATTTCCATTTGGAGGTGAATGTTAATCATAATCACGAATTCAAGAATCCGTTCAAGACTTGCCGCAACGCTGAGCGCGGCCAAGACTGATCGTTTTATTTTTGCGCAACATGGGTGCATGCAGCTGCGACGACATGCGGTAAGTCCTTTCGAGCTATAGCAAATGCTTGCAGGGACAAACTTCGCGGGCGTTCAATGCCAAAGTTATAAGCTCATCGTCCACCGAAAACACCGCATCCACACCATGAGATAAAGCTTTCTTTTCTATTTCAACACTGAGAGTCGTGGTCATCAAAAAAAGAGGCAGACCCGGCATTGTTTTCTTAAAGTCGTCGGCAATTCTGAAGTCATGGACGCCATTGACCACGAGTACGGCCACGTCCGCTAGCAGTTTGTCGGCCTTCCGGACAGCGGCCTTCGTCGAGAGGGTCTTACCACAAACCTGGAAATTATCTTGCTGATTGAAGAACTTATGGAGCTTCTCGCAAAACGCAAGATCATCACAAACTAGAAACACGCGGATCATCACGCCTCCTTACAAATGGGCTCCCAGGTGAACCGGAGCGTTTCGGCCAAAACTCCTACCGGGGTTGCGTCCGATTTTCGTGGCTTGAGGTCGTCCTTGCTTTTCCTGGGAGGATCGCTGCGGGTTTAGCTTGGCCCGTTATAGGTCGGGCTTAAAAGGGGCGCAATTCCAGATAATACGTACCGCAAAATACGTTTTTGTATTATTATCAGTGAGATACCTAGTTACGTGCCTAGTTCGTATACGCGCCGAGCTTGTCATAGGGTGAACTCACTTGGGAAAAGGCAAGCAGTGCCTAAAATCACCAGATGTGCTGCTCTCGAATGCGCATGGAGCGATAGGGCCACTGCTACCTGCGCTCTTCGAGTCACCAGTAATGGGCGTCGCCCTGCTCGATACGCAGATGCGTTTTCGCACGATTAATAGAGCATTGGCCGCGATGAACGGCCTTCCCGTTTCAAGCCATATCGGGAAGAAGCTTCGGTATGCCCTGGGCAGTTCTGCACCCAAGGTCGAATGTCTTGTTCGACAAGTCCTTGAGACTGGCGAGCCGATCTTTAACCGCGATCTGACAGCAAAGTTGCCGACCAGGCTGGAAGTCGGACACTGGGTGGAGACTTATCTTCCGATTCGGGACCTTGAAAATCGCGTCACCCAAGTCGCGGTATTTGCGGTGGAACTGACTGGACTTAGAAATCTAAAAGTTTCTCTGAATCGCATGATAGGTAATTTACTTCACGTGAACGCGGGCTTAAAAACCGAATTACAGTTCCTCGCAACAACCGGGCACTCCTCGGATGGAACCGCCGGCGCGCTTCCGCGAGCTATCGAGCTGATCGACGATTGTATCGCGTATGCAAAAAGCATCACCACCAGTTCGCACCGGTCTTTTTCGGCCGATGCTCCGAGCCTACAACTCGATAGTGATGAAGCTAACAGAATCGCAACGGGCACAAGTATTCATGCCCGCGGTGAACACTGGCGTCGAATGTTGTCTCAGCGCGAACGCGAAGTATTGAAGCTGCTAGCAGATTGTAAGAGCAACAAAGACATTGCCAGTGAAATGAAGATCAGTGTCAGGACCGCGGAAACATATCGCGCTCGAGTGATGATGAAACTGGAGCTGCGCTCTATAGGTCATTTGATTCGCTTTGCAGTGCGGAACAATATTATAAAGGCGTAAAAAAAAGCCCTTCCCCTACCGAAAGGCTCGTTCTTGGATCGGCCCCTTCACCGCCTCCCCGTTTTGTCTTTCACACTAAGTTCATCACGCAGTAATGTTCAGAGGTTTAGGCTCTCGTCCTCGCAGATATTCAAATGGGAGCATCCGATGAAGAATCTAAATATACGAAACGCAGTGGCGGGATACGGTGTGGTTTGCGGCTTAGCAGTACTAGCGGCTGCGGTGCCCGCCGTAGCTCAAATTTCCCCAGTACCCAATTCACCCTACGCGATTAAGGTTTTCGCGGCGGCACCTCGTGGCACTTCGCAACCCGATTCCATCGTGCAGTGGGGGGACCATATCATTGTAGGTTTCGCAAATGGCGTGGCCAAGGATGGCACGGATGGAAAATCGAGCACCATCGTGCAGTTTTCTCTGAATGGCAAAGTAGAGCGGATGTTTAGCGTTCCGGGGCACAACGACGGATTGCGAGTAGTTGGCGATGACGATCTCTGGGCACTGCAGAACGAAGACGCCAATCCGAATCTGGTGGTGATCGAGCTCAATTCTGGAAGCCAAAAAAAATACAAATTTATTCTTCCGACTCCTCACGGCGGCGGTTACGACGACATGGTCGTCAAAAACGGCGAGGTGTTCATGACCGCTTCGAATCCGAATCTGGACGCCTTCGGAAATAACGTTTTCCCCGCGTTGGTGCGCGCTTCTCTCTCTGGCAGCCAGGTGCTGGTAGAACCGGTGATGGACGGCAACGCTTCGGCGACGGACATCGCCACCGGCGGTGCAGTGACGCTTAACCTAACCGATCCGGATTCACTGACCATCGATCCGCGCGGAAACATTCTTCTGGATAGCCAGGCGGATTCTGTACTGGTGTTCATACAGCATCCCTTTACGGATGAGCAGAAAGTCGGGTACCTACAAGTTAATTCTACGGTACCCGCTCCGAAAGATGTGCCGCGCATCACCTTGGACGACACCGCTTTTGCGCCAAATCCAAAGGCGTTTTTGCTGGTCACCGACATCGTCGCGGGAGTCATCTACCGCATCGATGGCGGAACATTTGGATTTGAACCCGGCACCGCCTACACCGCTTCGGACACGCAAGCCCTGGTGGGCACTCTAAATCTGGACAACGGCCTGGTCACTCCGGTTATTACCGGGTTGGGCAGCCCTCGCGGACTGCTCTTCATTTCCCCGGATGGCGACAAGGACGGCGACGACAAGTAAATTCCGCAAGATTATAAAAAATCCCAGGCATTTTTTTTGCCTGGGATTTTTTTATTGAGAACGCTACTTTTTATTCTCCATCCTGTAACACAGTAAGGCCTATCCTCGGACCGCTTCGAGTCAGACCAAAACAAAAAAGTAAGAATTTCTACGCAACGACATCGCGCGTCAATTCGAGTCGCGATTCTGGTGGCGGAGTTACACGTGTGCAGATTTTTCACCAAGCAGTCAAGGAGGATGGTCAATGAAATGTAATCGATGGATAGCAACGGTAGGGACCGCTTTGCTCGCATGTGCGTTCTTGTCCGGAAGCGCGTTGGGACAGGACCATGAGAGTTTCGCAGGGAAAAAGGATATCCAACACGTCCTGCTGATTAGTGTTGACGGCATGCATGCGGTGGATTTTCTGAATTGCTCCAAGGGGTTGGCAGGAGTAAATAACGGCCAACCATATTGTCCAAATCTAGCGGAACTGGGCGAAACAGGCGTGGATTATTTGGATACCTCTACATCAAAGCCCTCTGATTCATTTCCGGGATTAACGGCTATCGTGAGTGGTGGATCGCCCCGCACCGAAGGAATTTTTTATGATGTCGCTTATGACCGTTCGCTCAATCCGCCCAAAGTTAAGACCGGCAATATGCTCTCCGGCGGGCCGTGCGCGGTCGGTGGCACGCCAATCGGCACTAGGACGGAGTATGAAGAAGGAGTTGAATACGATCAGACTTTCCTCAATGGCATCGGTCCGAGCGGCCCGGATGGCGGACGAGCATCCATAAACCCGGATCGCTTGCCACGCGATAAGAATTGCAATCCGGTCTTCCCCTGGAATTTTGTGCGCACCAACACGATCTTTGGTGTCATTCACGCTGCGGGTGGATATACCGCGTGGTCTGACAAACATCCCTCCTATTTGTCGGTTTCCGGTCCAGGCAATGGAAACAACGTGGACGATTTTTACGCCCCGGAAGTGAACTCATCGGTAGTTGCACTGCCGGTGAGCACTCCTGAAGGCGTGCACTGCACGCCAATTCCCGACACCTTACAAGTGGGGTCCTATACGGACAGTTTCACAAACATCCAGTGCTACGACACGCTCAAGGTTCACGCCGTTCTGAATGAGATTGATGGAAAAACTCACGACGGTAAGCCAGGCCGACCAGTACCGAATCTTTTGGGGATGAATTTCCAGGCGGTCAGCGTGGGCCAGAAACTCATCGAGTACAACGACACCTCGGGTACCATCTTCGCCACCGGGGGTTATGTGGATGCCATCGGCACGCCCAGCGAGCCGTTGCTTGGTGAGTTTAAATTCGTAGATGACAGCATCGGCGAGATGGTCACACACCTGAAGAACCAGGGAGTCTTGCACTCCACGCTGATTATCATCACCGCCAAACACGGGCAGTCGCCCATTGATCCGAAGCGCTTCTTCCCGATTCCGGGACACTCCGGAGCAAACGGCCAGACTCCCTCGAGTATCCTCGGGCCTACATTTCTTCCGGACTCGGAAGTCAACCAAATCGGTCCGACGGAAGACGACATCTCTTTGCTGTGGCTGAAGGATCAGAGCCAAACGGCGAATGCTGTTTCTTTGCTAGAGACTACCTCACCTCCGGATAAAAACGTAGCCGGCATTGGTCAAATTTTCTGGGGACCGTCGCTCGCTACCAGCTTTAACCCGCCGAGCCAAGATCCGAGGACTCCGGACATCATCGTGACGCCCAATGTTGGGGTGATTTATACCACCAGCAAGCGAAAGCAAGAAGAACACGGCGGGTTTGCACACGACGACACCAACGTGATCATGCTTCTTTCCAATCCTAAGTTCACCGCCAAAACCGTTACCGGCCCGGTGGAAACCATGCAAGTTGCTCCGACCGTGCTCAAAGCATTGGGACTCGACCCCAGCGCCCTACAAGCGGTCAAAATAGACGGGACGCAGGTGCTGCCTGGAGTCAATCTGGATATAGACGAGCCGAATAATTAAAGTATTTTATGGCTTGTTTAATGTTAAGCGGACGGCGATTGGCCGTCCGTTTTTTTTTATTGGAGCCGCGATGCACAATGCGCTCGGCGTGGGCGGCATCGAGGGCGTCGGCAACTTGAGTAGCAATCTCAAGCACTCGTTCCAGTTCCAACGGTTGATCGGTGATTAAGTGCTTCAAAGTTTGTCTCTGGAGAAATTCCATGGCTATAAATGCTTGTCCATGTTGATCGTCGATTTCGTAGATGGTGCAGATTCAGGTGCGGAGGCAGCTTTAGCCTCGCGCTGAAAGCGGTTGAGGGCTTGTAGATCGTTAGCGACATCTTCGGGAAGGATGGGCGGTTGATCTATGCCGTAGCCGAGCCGCCTCCAAGCCAGAACACTTCGAATTTCCGGACTGTGAGCATCGACTCGAGCACTGGGCGTTCCACTGGTATTCCGAGCAAAATCACCAGCGGCGACGACTATGTAAATCAACCGAGCGTCACCGCCGACGGTAAGAAACTTTTATTTAGCCGCTTCAAACCACAGCTCGATGTTTATTTAGCCGAATTTAACGCCCGGAGCTTGCATTTTGGTACGCCCCGGCGGCTCACACTGGACGACACGGACGACCTGCCCCTCGATTGGATGGTGGACGACAGTGCCATCCTATTCATCTCCAATAGAACCGGGGGGAGCAACATCTTTAATATTTTTCGCCAGCGGATTGATGAAAATTCCGCCGAAATGCTGGTGTCAGGTCCAGAACAAAAATCGGTTGCCCGGCTGAATGCCGATGGTTCTCAGATTCTCTACCTGACACCGCCAAACACGCGAGATATCGGTGGCGAACGACGGTCTGAGCTTCAAAAGGGCTCCGGGAACGTGCGCTTAATGCGGGCGCCGAGCCAGGGAGGGCCACCACAAATGGTGCTGGAAGGTCCCAACATTATTAATTTTCAATGTTCGCGACCGCCGACTGACGTCTGTGTCTTAAGTCAGGCAAAACCGAAGGAGTATGTTTTTTCGGCATTTGATCCTGTGAAGGGCAGGCTTCGCGATGTCTTGAAGCTCGCAGAAACGCCGAGCGGGTGGAACTGGAGCCTTTCTCCGGACGGAACTGTCATTGCCGCAGCGGAAGTAAACGCCGTTAAGCACCAGGTTCGATTAGAATCGCTGACAGGACAGCCTCCCCGTGAGATTACGGTAAAGGACTGGAACAATTTCATGTCCATAGAGTGGGCGGCGGACGGCAAAGGATTTTTTGTTTCCAGCAACCCTACGGGCCGGTTGTCCACGCTGTTGTACGTAGACTTGGCTGGGAATGGCACGCCACTCTGGCAAGTGAAGAACTTCCAGGCGACCTGGGCGATTCCGTCGCACAACGGGAAGTACGTGGCTATTCCGGCGCCTACAACGGAGTGCAATGTTTGGATGGTGGAAAATTTGTGAGCTTGGCCCCGCCGCTGCAATAATGTTCGCATGAGGCCTCGGAAGCTTTTTCTTTTGGTCGGTGGCGCAATATTGGTGGCTGCCGGTTTTTATGGAATGCGGTTGGTTTGGCACGGCTTCAGCACCGCGGAACAGCCGTCATTTTTAGAAACAGTCGTGGCGCACACGGCGCGTAACCTGTCCATCCCGCGGAAAGCGCGCCTGGAAAAGAATCCCTGGACGGGCACCGCGGACGTCTTGAAAGAAGCGCGGGAGAGTTTCGTGGACCGCTGCGCTATTTGCCACGGGCCGGACGGCTCGGGGCAAACGCAAGTTGGCAGCAATCTTTATCCTAAAGTTCCGGACTTACGCACGCCCCGAACGCAGAAGCTGACGGATGGGGAAATCCGCTACATCATTCGCAATGGCGTGCGCTTGACGGGCATGCCGGGCTGGGCAAAACCGCACGACGAGCAGAGCGATAATAGTTGGAAGTTGGTGCTGTTCATTCGCAGCCTGGGCCTGTTAAGCAAGGAACAACAGGCGCAGCAGACGTCCACGGCAAATTCGGCTCGCTACGTGGGCTCGAGATCCTGCGAGAAGTGCCACGCGCAAATTTACGAACACTGGCGAAAGACGCCGATGGCCAATGTGGTGCGCGATCCGCGAGAACATCCCGACGCGATCATTCCGGATCTTTCGACCAATACCATTGCCAAGTTCACCAAAGACGATGTTGCGCTGGTTTATGGCAGCGTTTGGAAGCAGCGTTACTTCACGAAGAGAGGCGACGATTACTTTCCGGAGCCGGCGCAGTGGGACATCACTGGACGCGTTTGGCGGAAGTATTTCGTGGCCAAAGGAACGGATTGGTGGGAGCCGTTTTATCCGCCGGACAACATGCAACGGCCTACTGGCCCAACCTGCGACGGTTGCCATTCTGTCGACTACAACATCCACACAAAACAGGTGGTGGAGTGGAACGTGGGCTGCGAGAAATGCCACGGCCCGGGAAGCGAGCACGTCGAGCATCCATCTCGTACAAATATTCTGAACCCAGCGCGAAGGGATTATGTTCAGGCCAGCGACACGTGCATCCAGTGCCATTCGCAAGGACGGCCGCCGGTCAGCCCCATCGAAGGCAAATATTATGACTGGCCCGTTGGGTACCAGGTGGGTTTGCATTTGCGGGATTTCTGGCAACTGGAAGAGCACACGCTGGGCGAGACGACGTTCACGCACTTTCCTGATGGCACGGCGCACAAAAACCGCATGCAAGGGAATGATTTTGTGCAGAGCGTGATGTACCGGCGGGGAGTGACGTGCTTCAGCTGCCACGACACTCACGGCACGGACAACTACGCACAATTGCGAAAACCGGCCGACCAACTATGCCTGGATTGTCACGGCCCACTTTCATTGAACGGGCCGCGTACCGGCACGCTGGAAGAGCATACGCACCACAAAAAAGGATCGGCGGGAAATAGTTGCATTGCTTGTCATATGCCAAAAATCGCGACGACTATCGCAGACGTCAAGGTGCGTTCGCATACGTTTGCTTTTATAACGCCCGCGATGACGGACAAATATAAAATTCCTAATCCTTGCATTACGTGCCACGCGGACAAGAGCACAACGTGGGCCACTGAGGAATTACGGCGTTGGCCAGAACACTCGGCGTGGCGCATGGACTGATGGGTGGACCCAGGCTATGATTCTGGTCGCCGATAAAGGCATTAAATCGGTTGGCCATTAGTCCCGCCTGATATTTTGGCGTCTAATTGCAGATGGAGGTGTTCTATGCTCAAAGCTATCGCAGGTCTTTTTCTTGTGTCTGTACTCATCGTGGCGGGAAAAGCGGCGCAAAGTCCCGCGGACAGCCAAACGCCGGTATGGACGGTGGAAGTCCTTAAAGTGAAACCCGGGATGCTCGGCTCCACGTTAGGGTATTTGGATGAAAACTGGATGCGTGTCCGCGAGCAGGCCAAGCGTCAGGGTGCCGTGCTGAACTATCACCGCATCGCTGACCGCGACAGCCTGACAAGCGATCCGAGCATCTTGCTGCTGACGGAGTTTAAGAATGCGGCGGCCTATCACGCACGCGAAAAGCTGTTCGCGTCGATACGCAAGCAATTACCAAACGATGCCTCCGCCGTGATCAGACCCAATCAACAGTCGGAGCTGTATGAAACGGTGAGTACTCGAGTATTTCTGGATTATTCGGATACCGACCTCGCGCGGTTCAGACTGCTTTCCAAGAACTAGTACATAAGGACCCGACGGGACGCCGATGAACTACATCACTGGGGCGCGGAGTTCGTGTCGCGGATGGGGATGATGTGCGCCGTCGGTGGCCATTTGGAGGATGTGGTCGTATAGGGAAACCAAAAGTTGTTCGTCGCTAAGCCACGACACGTCACTTGTTGGAGCTGGGCATACAGATTGCCGCTGCCCTAGCGGAGAACCACGGCAGAGGCATCGTGCACTGTCCTGATGTTGCTGCCGACTTTCCTCCCACGCCAATCTCGAAGCTCATGGCCTGCATGGAGGTGCCATTCTCGCTTGATATGTTTAGATCAACGATGGACCGGCCGCATGCGTACCGTGTTTCTAATACGAACAAATCCTACGGGACTATCGACGGGTTTCGTGTGCCAGTTACGAGCACGACGTCGTTGTGCCAAAATTAAGGCTGCGGCTAAACGTTTGGACCTAAATGTAACGGCTCGAGCGCCTTACGATTTCATTCCATAGAAACTGGTTTTCAGAATTTGAAGGATGATGACGTCTGCCTTTGATCTAAAGCAACTGCGATGGTTAGCCGCGACTATTTTTGTGACCTTCATCTGCCACAGTCCGGTCCTAGCTCAGGCCCAGGATCAAGATCAGACCCAAGACCAAGGTACACTTCGGGTAAGCGTGAACCTGGTGTTGTTGGATGCTACCGTGAAGACCAGAGCCGGGCGCATCATGGCTCATCTGAAAAAGGACGACTTCGAGGTACGGGAGGAAGGCGTTCCGCAGAAACTGGAGATCTTTGGTCGCGACGAGCTGCCTTTAGAGGTTGCTCTGGTATTGGATTTGAGTGATTCGATTGGCCCCTTCATGGGGCCTTTGCGCGAGGCGGCCACTACCGCTCTTGGCGCGTTGAAGCCGGAAGATCAGGTGGCGCTCTTTACCTTCGCCACCGAGGCCGAATTGCGCGTGCCGTTCACCAGCGATAAATCCAAGATTGCCGAGCAATTTGGCACTTTCAAAGTCGGCGGAGCCACAAATATCAACGACGGCATATTTCTCGCTGCAAAGTACCTTCTCGGTGCGACTCCGAAGGGCCGGCGGGTGATCATTTTGATCAGCGATGATGTGGGCACGGACGCGGGCGGACAGGGGACCCACGACATCGTGACGGAAGCCATCGCATCCGATGCCGTCTTATATAATTTGAAAATACCGGGATACAACCCGGCATCGACTCTTTTCGCCGCCAGCATGATTCCCGGGTTGGTAAACATACGCAAAGTTATGGACCAGACCGGCGGAGAAATTTTTGACGTGAAAGACGTGGCAAACCTGGATACTGAATTCCGCGCACTCGTCGAGCGAATCAAAACGCGCTACACCCTTGGGTATTACACGCAGGCTAACGGGGCTACAGGCAAGCCGCACAAACTCGACGTACGACTCAAATCGTCGTTCGGGAAAAAGGGACGCGATTACGTAATCCTGGCGAAGAACGGCTACTACGTTCACTAGATATGGCAAATGACTAAACCACTAGACCGCCTACTATTGAGCGTTAGCTGGATGCAGATTCGAACGGTTTCCTCGGGCGGCGATGTAAATCTAGTCACGGTCTGTGACAGACGCGCGATCCGAGAGAAACTAGAGGTACCAATTGAGTAGCAGCTCTTTTGTCGCTGCCCACACGTAACACATAACTTTTAGACCGACTCAGAACGTGCGAAAAAGTGCTCGCAGCAGAACGGCATGCCGAAATGGGAAGGTCCCTGACTGCAAGAACAAACACTCAAGAGTCACCAACATCCTGGAGCTTCGCCCATTTCCGCATGATTTTCCCTGTATCTCATTGGAAGCGTGCATCTTACGGAAACCGAACTAGTGGTTGTCATTGAGGCGGTGGTGGTTCAGAATAACCGCATCCATTACTCGTCAGGGCGTGTAATGGCGTCTGCATTGTATCTGACACTGGGCGCTATGGGATAGCAGCCTCGTCATCTGCGACGACGGTTCGTCACGCTGCTCATGGGGCTGGATCACGTATGACTTATAACCTCGAACGCCGACAGTCTGCTCGGAAAAGGTTTGAAAACCTTCTCTATGTTGAAGTAGAGCCGGGCAATGGCGGCATGGTACTTAATTTGTCGGAACATGGTTTTGGTTTCCGCGCGGTCAAACGCGTGCGCCCGAAGCAAGAAGTGAAATTCGCCTTCAATCTGGACGAAAAACGACGCGTCGAGGGCCGGGGCCGTCTGGAATGGTCTGATAAAGAGGGGCGCGTCGCCGGAGTGCAGTTCACCGAGGTTTCCGACGAGTTTCTTAACGAGATGCGGAGCTGGATGGCAAATGCAGTCGAGTACCCGACGCAAAGCACGGGGCCTGGTCCTAGCAGTTCTGTACCTGCGAGTTCAACAGCGACGAATGGCCATAGTTCCCCCGCGCCCGGATCACCTGCATCCAGCGAATCCGATAACGGCCACGACAAGGCTGCACAAGCCGCACCGACAAAATCGGTACGGTCTATCACCTCGGTTTCGTCTACCGTTGCTTTTCCTCTGGCGCCCGAAATACCTACGGAATCTTATCCACCAGAAACGTCTAACAAACGCGACACCGCCCGTGGAAAGTGGACTTCCATGCCCCCGGCGATCGGTGTGGAAAGAAAACCTCCGCTTCTCCCTCGGATGACAGCCCAAGCTGCCTCGGATTTTGCGGGCGCAACCGCCTATAAACTTGATCAGGACGTGGAATATCCCGACCTGTCTGGGGACTTTGAGTTGGCCGAAGAGTCCAATACGTCCACGGGGCTGGACACACAGGCCCATTCAGCAGCCGCGCAGGATCGTGAAGATCCGCTCGTGTCGCTGGAAGATCGCACTGCGCGCGCGCTCAACGAACATGCGCAAGCGCTGCTTCAACACTTTCAGCACGAAGAGCAGCACATGCTGGCGACGTTTCGCGAGGCCGCAGCGCGGGCGCTGCGTGATTCGGAGCGCCAGCTGTTTCCTATCCGTGAAGCGGCCCAGGCTCAAATGAAGAGCTTGGAATCCGCAGTTGCCTCCGCGGGCGCTTCGGTCAAAGTGCTGGACCGCTATCCGTCCCTGCTGGAGCGTGCGCAACAGCAGGCGCTCGATCGCTTCCAGAGCCAGGTTCAGGAAATTCTTCACGCGCACGTGATGGAGCTGCGGCGGCGTTCCGAAGTGATATTTGAGCAAATCAACACCCAGGCTACCAGTGCTGGGTTGCTGCCAGGGAGGATTAAGACTTCTTCAGGAATCATGATTACCGCGGTGCTGGTGATGCTCCTGATAGGACTGTTTGTCTTTCGGCGTGAAGCCGCCGGAGGCTTCATCTGGTTGGGTCAGCAGCTGGTTGAGCCAGCGCCGGTTTTAGAGCCAGCCAAGACTAGCCTTCCTCCGCCCGTTCAGGAAGCGAAGCCACCTGCGCCGGAAGCGAAGTTGCCTGTGCCGGAAGCCAAATCGCCCGCGCCGGAGGCCAAGCCGCCTGTACCTGACGCCAAGCCGGTGGAAGAACCGAAAGCCAACCCGGCGAATTCGCAGGCGACTCCTAAAGACTACAATTCGCGACTTCAAACCATCAAATCTTTGTGGGATGAAGTTGCCAAGGGCAACGTTACCTCCATGCTTACTTTGGGCAATATGTATTTCACCGGCCACGGAGTTACCAAGAATTGTTACCAGGCTCGGCGTCTCTTCGCTGCGGCGGCCAGAAGAGGGAGCCTGGAGGGCAAACAAAGATTGGCGGAACTAGATAAGAGCACCTGTCCGATAGTTGCGCCCTGAAATTCCGAGCCTTCCATTTTGGCCCCCAAGTCAATCTGTTCTGCCTTCCTGCTGCTTGCCGCGAATAGCGCCGCGTCATACACTCTTCGACATCCTACCGAGCTTGCGAGGACAGAATTGTGACCACTCCGGTTACTCCAGCACCAGCGACTTCGGGTACCGCGAAATCGCGTAGTCAGGAAATCGTTGCCAAACATAAAAAATTTCTTTGGCCTTCAGTCACCAATTACTTTGAACAGCCGTTGGTGGCGGATCGCGGCGAGATGCAACACATTTGGGATCTCGACGGGAACAAGTATCTGGACTTTTTCGGGGGCATCCTTACCGTTTCGGTTGGACATTGCAATCCGAAGATCACCTCGAAAGTGAACGCGCAGGTCAATCGGCTGCAACACACCTCGACGCTTTATCCCAACGAGCACATCGTGGCGCTGGCGGAAAAAATCGCACAAATCACGCCGGGCAACCTGCAGCAGAGTTTCTTTACCAGCTCTGGCAGTGAAGCCAACGAAGCAGCCATTCTTCTGGCGCGCATGTCGACCGGCAGTTTCGACGTGGTGGCGCTGCGTCATGCGTACTCAGGCGGGTCCAGTCTCACAAAGGCGATGACCGCGCACGCTCCGTATCGCCGAGCCGGTGTGATCAGTGTGGGCATCTCTCACGCCGTCAATCCTTACTGCTATCGTTGCCCGCTGCATTTGACGTATCCCGACTGTGGCGTGGCGTGCGCAGGCGACGTCGAAAATCTAATTCAAACCGGCACCAGCGGTCACATCGCCGCGTTCATCGCCGAGCCCATTCAGGGAGTAGGCGGGTTTATCACCGCACCACCGGAGTATTTCAAGATAGTTTTCAATATTGTCAAAAAATACGGTGCGCTTTTCATTTCCGATGAGGTGCAAACCGGATGGGGGCGCACCGGCAAAAACTGGTTCGGCATCGAGCATTGGGAAGTGACACCCGACATTATTACCAGCGCCAAAGGTATGGCCAACGGAGTTCCTATCGGGCTTACCGTCACTACGCCGGAAATCGCGGGTGGCTACCAGGGGAGCAACATCGCGACTTTCGGCGGCAATCCCGTTACCAGTGTGGCGGCGCGCGCGACCATCGAACTCATCGAGGAAGATGGCTTGCGCGAAAACGCGGACGTCGTTGGCAAATATTTCCGCGGCAAGCTTGAGGAATTGCAATCCAAATACGCGCTGATCGGCGACGTGCGCGGCATGGGGCTAATGCAAGCGCTGGAACTGGTGAAAGACCGCAAGACCAAAGAACCCGCGCCGGAGGCTACCAATCTGGTCATGGAGCGCGCGCGTCACAATGGTTTGCTCATCGGCAAAGGCGGTCTGTACGGCAACACGCTTCGCCTCGCGCCCATGCTGAATACCACCAAGGGCGATGTGGACGATGCCATCCAACTGCTCGACAAATCGTTCAGCGAAGTAAAGGTGAGCTAGTGTGGTCATCCCCTCTCGTGAGCCACGAGAAAAATGGCGCTGACCATCGCGTAAGAAGCATGCCGCATCACGCGTCACGATCTAACGGGCCGCGCTCTTACGTCCTCTTCCCTGCGGTGCTGCTTGCGCTGCTGATCGCATTTTTCTCTTACCCACTTCGGCCTCAGACTTCTCAGACTGCCGAAGCCAGCAAGCCTATCGAATGGAAATCTGTATCATTCGCCATCGTGCGCTTCAACGACGAAGCTCCGGCTTCGTGGAATATTTATCACACCTCCAAGCGCGGTGTGCTGCTCGTGAAACTCTGGAAACGCTATTTGCTGGTGAATGTACCCGAGCACCAGGTTTTTGACATTGATCCCCGTACCGTCAAACCACAAGGCGATGGAGTGCAGTGGTCTTCTTCCGACACGCCCGAGGAGCCGCTGGAAATCACCGAATGGAAAGATCGCAACGTCGGCCCAGTTCAACGCATCCGCTTCCGGCTCGGCAAGGACGGGCATATTCTCGAACTGCAAATCCCGCTGCGCGCCGACGGCAAACCGGCGTATTGATGTCATTTACCGGCTTGCGTGACGTCGCAGTTTTTAGAACAAACACAGAGATGTAATGCGTCCTGGATGCGCTTTCGAACTTAGTCGCAAAAATGGTTTTCAAGGAGTGTAGAAAAATCCATGAGTATCCCGAAATCAAAGCGCGTCGCGGTTCTCTGCCTGTGCGCGGTCATCCTTCCGCTTATTTTCGCGCGGTCGTATTCTGTGCATGCGAACCCCGATGCGACGGATGAGGCTATGAACACTATTCGCCCGGAAGCCATTCGTGCGGACATGCGTTTTTTATCGGACGATGCGCTCGAAGGTCGCGGCACGGGTTCGCGAGGCTACGATATCGCGGCGAAGTTCATGGCCACTCAATTCGAATCCTTGGGGCTTCAGCCGGCCGGAGACAAGGGTTCATACTTTCAAGCCGTGCCATTACGTCTAGCGAAGCCTGACGAAACGAAGACGACTCTCGTGCTGGAGCGCTCAGGAAAAGACGAAACTCTTATTTTCCGAAAAGACTATATTTCTCGTGGCAATCCCGTTCTGCCGGAGTCCTCAGCGGAGGCTCCGGTTGTATTCGTAGGAGACGGCGTCACCGCGCCCGATCAGCGCTACGACGACTACCAGGGGGTAGACGCGAAGGGAAAAATTGTGGCCTTCATGTTCGAGGCGCCCAATTTTGAGTCCTCGCTGAAAGCGCATTATTCGTCAGGTGAAGTGAAGTTACAGAACGCCGTAGCTCACGGGGCTGTGGGCGTTATCGTCTTGGACGATCCCATTCTCGAGCGACTGTACTCGTTTAAGGAGCAGGTGCGCGATTTGTCATTTCCGGAATTGCGCTGGCTCGACAAGCAGCAGCGGCCCAACGATTATTTTCCGGAATTGAAAGGCAACGCGTTTTTGAGCCTGGAGGCGACCAAAAAATTCTTCGAGGGCAGTCCGCATTCGGCGGAAGAAGTGTTCGCAGCCATTAAAGCTGGAAAACCCATGTCATTCGTGATGCCCTTAAGCGCGAAGATTCGCAATGTCACAGAATTGCGGGACGTTGGAAGCCGAAATGTCGCGGCAAAACTGGAAGGCAGCGACTCAACATTGAAGAATGAGTATGTCGTCTATAGCGCCCATCTAGATCACCTAGGTATCGGCGAGCCCGTCGAGGGCGACGCTATTTATAACGGCGCGCTCGACAATGCTTCGGGCTCAGCAATTTTGTTGGAGGTCGCTCGCGCCTTCAGCAGGATGAAAACGCATCCGCGCCGCTCAATTTTGTTTTTGTCGGTTACCGGTGAAGAAGCGGGATTGCTGGGCTCTGACTATTTCGCCCATTATCCGACGGTGAACAAAAGCTCGGTGGTCGCCAACGTCAACATGGATGAAGATCTGATGCTTTGGCCTTTGCGGGATATCGTGGCCTTCGGTGCCGAACATTCCAGCCTCGATGCGGTGGTCAAGAAAGCCGCGGCGCGCATGCATCTAAGCGAGAGCCCGGACCCCAATCCCGAAGAAGTGGTCTTCATTCGAAGCGATCAGTATTCATTCGTCAAACAGGGGGTCCCGGCGATATTTCCGGTTCCAGGCTTCAAATCTGATGACCCAAAAATAAAACCAGCAGACATTTTTAAGAACTGGGAAGAGACTCGTTATCACCAGCCGCAAGACGATATGGACCAGCCAGGATTGGACTTCGATGCGGCGGCGAAATATGCGCGGTTCGTATTTCTCTGCGGCTTCCTGATTACTGAAGATTCGCAGCGTCCGACGTGGAATAAGGGAGATTTTTTTGGCGAGCACTACGCTCATCCGGTGAACTAATAATCATAGCGGGATAGTGCGAGTAGCGCCGGGTAACTGGCAGTTTTCCGGTATTAGATGAAACCGAAGTCAGGGACGCGTATGTGGCGACTGACGGTTGCGGTGCTGGTAAACTCATCGGCGGTAAATTCCATAAAACCAGGGGATCCCAAGTGCGCCTGGCGCTACGCCCACGACCACGGCGTCACCGTCATGGAAACGATCGTAATCGTCAACGTCCACGGCTAGCCGTTCCACTTTTTGTCCCGGGCGTAAGGAACGTACAAATAGCCTTCTGCTCCCGCGCACCATTCCACGCATATTGAAGCGGCTTTGCACCGTGGTCGGGTAATAGACCACATTCTTGGGCGAATCCAGTTTGCCGTTCAGGAACAGGGTGGCCGCTAGAATCCATGGTAGCGGGATAAATCCGGCGTAAATGCGCTTCAAGACTTCGATGTCCTGGCGATTGCGCGCGCCGCGATCCACAAAAACCGCCACCGTCAGACCGGCAAAAAATATCAAGCCAAAAAACACCAGCATCCAGTCGAGGTCCAACGGAGGGTAAAGCTGGCTTACGTACGGGAAGAGCAGCGAGCCCGCCAGAAAAACCGCGGTGCGTTTCATGAAACGCGGGCGAAACACCAGTTCGGCGATGGACGAAGTAAGTCCGCACGAGGGACACTCGTCACCCTTGCGCTCCGACCCGCAATTGAGGCATCTGGTCATTTACCCTGGCAGCCCCTAGTTGGAAAAGTAATCACGGACGCGAATATGACGGCGCAGCAAAGTGCACGCAAATCCGCCACTCCGAGCTCACCAGCCTATTATAAGGCGGTGCCGGTGGTATTGCCTGCGAGGAAGACTAGAAGATCTTGGTAATACTTTTGCTGATCAGATTCCGGGAGCGCCACGGAGACGCCCATCCCCAAGCCGGGCTCCACGCGTTTCACGGAGCAATCCACTTTCACCGGGGGATCGACATTCAGGCGAGCCATAAAACCGGCTCCTATCCACAGCGTGTCGGCAGCTTCGATGAACATGCCATTGGAGCTGATGTCGCGCGTTTTACCCGTCAGCACCGCTGAACCCCACTCGATCTCGAGGTC
>DATHMG010000086.1:0-64963 GCA_035487275.1 Candidatus Acidiferrum sp.
TCCTCCGTCAACTGCCCCTGAAATGAGGGCATCAAGGGCTGATACCCGGCTACTATTTTTGCGTTGGGTTGCAGAATAGATTCGCGAATGTAAGCGTCATCGGCGGTAAGGGTTCTACCGTCCGCCAGCAGCACTTTCCGGCCATAGAGACCGTTCAACGAAGGGCCACGGCCCTGGCCATCACTCAAATGGCAGGTGATGCAGGCTTTTTCGGCGAATAGTTTTTCGCCCGCAACCAGCGGGTTAGCTTCGGCGCCTGCCACACCGGAAAGCCACGCAGCGTAGTCGGCCTGTTCCATCACGGTGATCCAACCGGTCATTACCGCGTGATTGGTGCCGCAGTACTGCGAACAATACAAACGATAATGCCCGACCTTTGTGGGACGGAACCACATGGTGTTGTAATGACCGGGGACCACGTCCATTTTTACGCGGAACGCCGGTACGGAAAAATCGTGGATTACGTCCTCGCTGGCCGTTACCAGCCTGACGTCGCGGTTAACCGGCAGATGCACCTCGTTAATTTCTTTCAGACCATTGGGCTGTTGCACCTTCCACATCCATTGTTTGCCGACCACATAAATGTCCAGGGTATCGCCTGGAGAATGGCGGAAGTCGACATAGACAACCGCGCCCCACGCGAACATGGCCATGGCCAGGACCAAGGGCACCACGATCCAGGCGGTCTCCAGGCGCATGTCGCCGTGAATGGGCACGCCAATTTCGGTCTGGTGTTTGCGCTCGTACTTGAAAAAGAAATAGATGACTGCGGCGGTTATCGCAACGGCGAAGAATAGACAGATGGTCACGATGAACAACATCAGCAAGTCCACAGTGGGCGCTAATTTGGACGCTTGCTCCGGAAGTAGTGGGAATTGCCCCTGCACGCTTAGTGTGCTCCTCGTTCATTTAAAGTGCGGTGCGGTTGGGCACGCTTCATGCCCGCTTGGGTCGCATCACGCCTGCGAAAGATCAGAATGCCGCCGACGATGCAAAGTACGGTGAGTATTCCGCCCAGCCGGATGATTTTCAAAATGGAGGCGCTGTAAGTAGCGGAGCTGGGATTGTACTGGTAGCAAAACAACAGCACCTGATCGATGGGCGTGCCGATTTTCCCCGCTGAGGCGTCCACCAAACCCAAACGCATATCGCGGCCCGGATATTCGACACCGTAAAAATAGCGTGAGATACGTCCGCCAGGAGTAAGCAGCATGATGCCACTGGCGTGGGCAAATAGATTTGTTTTTGAGTCGAACGAATAGCGGAAATTGGCGGCTTTGGTCGCGGCGTCAATGCTTTCCTTCGTGCCGGTCAGGAAGTGCCAGCCTGAAGCGGTTTCTGGTCGCTTAAAATGCGCCAGCGCGGCCTTCTTTTTTTGTGCGGCCATGTCGGGGGATTCGCGCGGGTCAAAGCTGACAAAGACTACTTCGTAATCGCGACCCGGTGTGAACGACAACATGCGCAGCGAGCCAACTACACCTTGTTCCACCTGGTTACAGAGCATGGGGCAGCCATAGTAAACAAACGCGAGAACCACCGGTTTCTGCTTGAAATAATCCCGCAGCGGAACGTTGTTGCCATTTTCGTCGACGAACGGCAAATCAAGAGGAATTTGCGCGTTAAGTTGCGGATCAAATCCGACATTTTGCAGCTGTGCAGGCATGGTCGTGGAATTGACGCCGACATTACTGGGAATCGCCTCGCTGTGTGCCATGACACCGCTGACCAGCAGTGCGGCAATGGTCGCGATGACGCGTGCTTTATTCATGCGTTACTTTTTCTCCGGCGCAGCTGCTGGCGTGGCCGGTAGACCTTTCTGCGCGATAATTTTCATCGCTTCTTTCACCGGAATTTGCGCGATGCCGGCATTTTGATCCACCCAGCCGTATTTCTCGTTGGCCTCATTATCGGCACGAACTTTATCGCGGTGATCCTGTTGGGGGTCCGCTCCATGGCCCGGAACGCCTTGCAGGCGAGGCTCCGGCGGCAACACCCGATAATCGGGACCCATGGCGGCGCGCGCGGGCATCATGGGAGGATCGTGACGCGACACAAAACGTTCGGTGTAGCGCAAAACGTATATGCAGACGAAAAAAGAAACGGCCACGGATATGGTCAGCGCTATCAGATACCAGTAAATGCTGTGGACTTGGACGTCGCGCGCTTCGTACGCAACGGTATCGTGGTGCGGCAACCCGCCGTTGGCGGCATGAGCGCCTTGGACGGTGCGATCCGGGCGCCCGGTAGGATCAAAATGTGGATCAGTGCTCATGAGGAGCAATGGCCTCCGCTAGGTGGGGGTCGCCGAGGGGCAGCAACGGCAACTTTTGTAGATTAAAGGCGAAAAATGCGAGCCACAATCCAATTAAGGCGAGGGGCACAACGAAATCAATCCAGCTGGGAATGGCGCGGGCTGTGAATTCGGGCCTGGTCATCCAGAAGAGATCCACTAGACGGACGAAGATCATCCACAGGGCGACTTTTGGCAACAAGCGCGGGTTACGCTTCAAGTCGCGCGAAAGCAGCAAAAAGAACGGCACGAAAAAGTGAAAGATCAGCACGATGACGGCGACGACTCCCCATTCACCATAAAGGCGCGAACGATAAAAGGTGATCTCTTCCGGTTGATTGCCGGACCAGATGATCAGCAGTTGCGAAAAATCGAAATAAGCAAACAACATAACAAAGGTTAAAAGAAACTTGCCTAGATCGTGGATATGGCGCTTTTGAATGAGACCGGCCATGGGTGGGGTGCGCGAAAGGAGAACCGCTACGGCAATCATCAGGGACATGGCCGAAATAAGCTGGCCGGCCACAAACAGGAAGCCGTAAATGGTGGAGGCCCAGTGCGGAGAAATGGACATCACCCAGTCGATGGCAGCGAAGGTCATCACGAAAACGTAAAGAATAATTCCCGGGCCAGCGAGCATCTTGAAACGGCGGCGCAACGCGCGATCAGTCTGGTTGACGTCTTGCTCGCGCGACCAACGATTAAAAATAAACATCAATGTGAGCCAGACCACGAAATAAAGAAACGCGCGTATGTAAAAGCCGTGAGCGGTCAAGTAACCCTGCTGCATGGCGGACAGGGGCTCTTCTCGAACTTTCTCGGGATCAAGCCAAGCGCCATAGAGATACTTCATGCCAAAAACGATGGGAAGGAAAAGGACGGCAAGAAGCGGCAGCGTGCGGGTGGCTGATTCGAGCGGCCGGCGAATTATGATCCCCCAGTGGCCGCCAGTCAAATGCTGCAGCATCAACAATCCCAGGGAGCCCAGAGCGAGCCCGAGCACCAGCAAATACGCCATCAGGTAAGACGGGAAGAAAACCTGCGGCGATTTTATAGCGCCGAAGATACACAACAGTAAAGCTATTCCGCCCGCCACCATTGCACCGCGTTGCAGGCGGCCCACGCTATCCGGCGCCCTGTATTCCTGCGCCGTCATTTCGTGGTGCCTCCTGAATTTAATTTTTCGCGCACGTCGGACGGCAAATCCGCGACACGCGCGTTGCGAGAAAGTTGCAGCGCTCGCACATAGGCCACGATGGCCCAGCGGTCGCGTGGCGCCACTTGCGCGGCATAGTTATACATCTGACCGAAGCCATTGGTGATGACATCGTAAATGTAGCCATTGGGGGCTTGCCGCAACCGATCCTGGTGATAGGTAGGAGGACGCTTCATGCCACGCATAACGATCATGCCATTGCCGTCGCCCTGAATACCGTGACAGGGCGAGCAGAAAATTCTGTAGCGTTCTTGCCCGCGCTCCAGCAGCGCATCATTGATGGACATGGGAAAACTGGTGGAGTCCTTGGTGACCATCAATTGATCGTTGTCCAAGGAGCTACGGGACACGGTATTTTCCACCGGCGTGCGCACGGAACGGCCATCCGCGAAAAAATCAGAAGGCGAAAGCGGTTTGTTCTTGGGCTGATTCCCCATGTCCTGGTGCAGATGGTCGCAACCGGCGATCATAAGAGTCGCGGCAACGCAGGCGAGCCGGAGCGCGTGTTTGGACAGCCGCGACGGCGCAGCGCTACTCATGATCCTTCTCCAGCGGGCGGTCTTCTTCGATTACCTCGGTGACGTAGACTGCCTGCAGGTTTTGTAAAAAACGCGCACTTTCGGTGGCGCTAAATTTTGGATCGGTAGCCTCGATACAGATGAAGAATCGATCGGTGGAAGCGCGCGCAAATCGCGCCACATTGAAAACCGGATGGTACGGATGCGGCAGCTTGTTCATCGCCAGCATTCCGAATACAGCAAAAATCGAAGCACCGAGAATCGTCAATTCGAAGGTGACGGGGATGAAAGCGGGCCAGCTATTGAGAGGACGCCCGGCAACATTCAGGGGGTACGCGAATACGTTCACCCAGTACTGGAATCCGAAGCCGGTTAAACCGCCGCCGATGCCGCCCAGAAGGGTTACCAGTGGCACCCAGGGACGGGGCAGGCCTAGGGCTGCGGATAAACCTTCCACGGGAAATGGCGCATAGGCGTCCATGTTCCGGTATCCAGCATCACGAACTTTAGCGGCCGCGTGGAGAAGTTGTTTGGCGGTTTCGAACTCACCCATGACGCCGTAAAGGTGGGAGCGCTGTTCCATTACTCGTGCTCCCCTTCATGAGCAACCAGCTCACGCATTTCGGCGATGGAAATGGCTGGAAGCACGCGGACGAACAAGTAAATCAAAGTGGTGAAGAGTCCGAGGCTGCCGATGAGAGTGGCCCAATCCCAAACTGTCGGAGAATAGCGGCCCCATGCGGAAGGCATGAAATCGCGCGTCAGACTGATCACCACGATCACGAAGCGCTCGAGCCACATGCCGACATTGACGATGATGGACATGAGGAAAAGTACGGTGGGGTTGGTGCGAACAGCGCGTATCCACAACAGCTGCGGGGTCAAAATGTTGCAAAGGATCAAAGCGTAGTAGAAGGGGGAATACGGCCCATGGAGCCGCTGTTGTACTAGAAACACATCGAATTTCTGGCCGCTGTAGAGCGACAAAAAAAATTCGAAGAAATAGCCGTAAGCCACGATCAATCCGGTGGCAAGCATCACCTTGGCCATATTTTCGAGATGGCGCATGGTGATGAAATCTTCGAAGTGATAAAACTTCCGAAGTGGAATGGCGATGGTCAGCACCATAGCGAAGCCGGAATAAATCGCGCCGGCCACGAAGTACGGCGGGAAAATAGTGGTGTGCCAGCCCGGAACGATGGCAATCGAGAAATCAAAGCTCACCACGGTATGCACGGACAAAACCAGGGGTGTGGCCAGCCCGGCAAGCAGCAAGTATGCCGACTGATAGCGGTGCCAGTGCCGCGCGGAGCCTCGCCAGCCCATGGCCAGCAATCCGTAGGTTTTCTGCTTCCAACTGACGACAGCGCGATCACGAAATGTCGCCAAATCTGGAATAAGGCCCACGAACCAGAACAGCAGCGAAACCGTCCCGTACGTGGAAACCGCAAACACGTCCCAGATCAGCGGGCTGCGGAATTGCGGCCACACCCCCATGGTGCTGGGATACGGGAACATGTAGTACGCCATCCACGGACGGCCGGTGTGGATGACCGGGAATAAACCGGCGCAAGCTACTGCGAACAGCGTCATGGCTTCGGCGAAACGGTTGATGGAGGTGCGCCACTGTTGATTGAGCAAATAAAGAATGGCGGAAATCAGCGTGCCGGCATGGCCGATACCGATCCACCACACGAAATTGACGATGGCGAATCCCCAACCGATGGGAATGTTGATGGCCCAGATTCCGACGCCTTTAATGATCAGCCAGCCGACGGCGACAGTCAGCATCCCCAACACGGAAAATGCGACCGTGAAGCCTGCAAACCAACCCAGAGTGGTGGGCCGAGTCAAAACCGCGGAACTGATTTGCTCGGTTACGGACTCATAGGTATGACCGGGTCCGAGGACCGGAATCTCCGGAGAATCGATGGGCGGTTGCGCGACGCTCATGCTTTCTCCGTTGATGATGAGAGATCAGGATTGGGATTACGCACTGCGGCGAGATAGGTTGTGCGCGGGCGTGCATTAAGCTCGCCCAAGATTGAATAATTGCGTTGCTGGGCCTTTAGCTTGGCAACACGTGTCGATGCATCGTTGGCGTTGCCGAAAATGATGGCTTCGCTGGGGCACGCGGCCTGGCAGGCGGTGACGATTTCTCCATCGCGGATGGGGCGATTTTCTTTCTCGGCGTCAATGCGCACATTGTTGATGCGCTGCACGCAGTAAGTGCACTTTTCCATGACTCCGCGGCTGCGCACGGTGACTTCCGGATTGCGGAGCAGTTTCAGTTGGGGCGTTTCCCAATCCTGGAAGCGCAGGAAATTAAATCGCCGTACCTTGTAGGGACAGTTGTTCGAACAGTAGCGGGTGCCGATGCAGCGGTTGTAGGTCATGTCATTGAGACCTTCGGCGCTGTGTACCGTGGCTTCCACCGGGCAAACCTGTTCGCACGGCGCGTTTTCGCACTGCATGCAGGGGACCGGCTGGAAAAAGGTCTCGGGATTGGCGAGTGCGTCATGGGTGTTGGTGCTCGGATCGTTTGTGGACGTTTCGGCAAGGTAGTAACGATCGATGCGAATCCAATGCATTTCGCGGCCGCGCATTACCTGGTCTTTGCCAACTACGGGAATATTGTTTTCCGACTGGCAAGCGACCACACAGGCGTTACATCCATTGCAACTGTTCAGGTCGATGGCCATGGCCCAGGCATAGCCGGGATAGGCGAATTCCTTGTACAGCGTAAGTTCTTTGGGCGGCTGCTCGTCGTCCTTATGCGCGAAGGCGGGGTTTTGTTTGTACTCGTCCAACGTGGCGGAGGACAGAATTTTTCGGCCTTCAATGTTGAAGTGGTATTGCGTGCACGCCATTGGATAATCGGCGCCGGTTTTCCTGATGCTGCCGCCAGTGGCAGCCCACAGGGCGTAGGAACTGCGTACGGCATAGGCGCTAAATCCCTTATTTGAACCGGTGTAGCCAGCCCTTTTCCGGCCGTAGCCCAAGGGGAGAACCACGACGCCATCGGCTTGCCCCGGTAGAATCCATGCGGCCGCGGTTACTTTGCTGCCGGAAAGAGAAATGTCGATGACATCAGTAAGGATCTTGCCGTGCTCGCCGCCGCGGGCGCCTACTTTCTGCGACAAGCCAAGAGATTCTGCGGTTTTGGGACTGATCATTGCGGCGTTGTCCCACGTTAATTTGGTGAGTGGCTTCGGGAGCTCCTGCAGCCAGCCGTTGTTGGCAAAGCGCCCGTCGTAAACGTTGGGATCCGGGCGGAAAATAAATTCGAGCGCCTCGGTGGAGGTGGGATTGGTGGCCGGCAAAGTGGCGGCCGACGCGACGCTAATTGGATTTAGCGTGGTGTTTGCAACTACGCCGTCGTGCAACGATTTTCGCCAGAACTTTTCGAAGTCAGGGGCACTGTGCGTGGTCTTCATGCGTTCGCGTAGCGCGTCATAGGCGGTAACGCCGGGCTTGTCGCTGAACGCCGCCAGGAACTCGTACGCCGAAATGGTGTTGTACAGCGGGGCGATGAGGGGCTGGACGATACTTAAAGTGCCATCAAAGGCGCGCGCATCGCCCCACGCTTCCAGATAGTGGGACTCCGGTATGTGCCATTGGCAATGCTCGGCGGTCTCGTCAAAGTGCGAGCTTAGATGAATTATGTTGCGGACTTTCTTGAGCTTGGTGGCGAAATCGAAATCGTGAGGGGCATTGTAAACGGGATTTCCGCCCACGATAAGTAAGGTATCGACGGTCCCGGCAGCCATGTCGTCACAAAGAGTGCGTAACGATTCCAATTGATTGACGGGCGTGGCTTCGACTGGGTCGGTGTAATAAACAGTGTTGCCAACGTTTCCCAGGGCGGCGTTAATCGCGTGCGTCAGCGCATGAATTTCGGTGGGCTGGTGCTCGCCGGGAATAACCAGCGAAGCGGCGCGATGCGCTTGCAACTCTCCGCGAACCGTCTCGAGCCAGTGTTGGGCCGCAGGGGCCATCTCCACCGTACCGCCCAATCCAATTTTGGCGGCCAGGGCTCGAGTGAACAATCCGACATCGCTGGAACGCAGCGGCAAATGATGATCCGCACTTGCGCCGGTGATTGACGGTGTCGGCTCCACCACATAGAGCCGGTTCATTTCCGAAGATTCGTTTTCCAGTTTGCGACGACGGTAAAATTCCTTCATGTAGCGGATATGGCCCGGGCCTTCGGCCATGAAATCCGCGTCTAACGACAGAATGACCTCGGCCTTTTCCGGGCGGTAGACGGTATTGACGTAACGTCCAAAGGCCATTCGTGAACCTTCACGCGCGCCATCATTCCCGACTGGCTCCCATTGGTGCCATTTGCTCTTGGGATACAACTTGGTGAGCGCTTGAATCTCGCCGCTGACAAGAGGCGAGGTGACTGTGCCGGTTAGGATGCGCAGCCCTTCGCCATTCAACGTTTTCATCGCGGCGGCAGTGGCTTGCGCGAAGTCGCGAAACGCTGACAGCGAGCTGACGGCACCCAGTTGAGTAGGAACCTGCGCACGGTCGGGATCGTACAAATCCAGAATAGAAGCCTGCACAAAGGAATCGATCGCGCCGCGGCTCGAGGGGTGATCGGGATTGCCCTGGATATTGGTGGGCCGGCCTTCATGGCTTTCGACGAGCACGCCGATAGCGTCAGCTCCGAAAGGCATGGCGGTGGCGTAGAACTGCGGCTTGCCGAGAACCAGCCCCTCGGGCTGCGTCACGTAGGGGATGATGTGCTCTTCGGGAGCTTTGCCACAGCCGGACAGACCAGCAAAAGCGAGCGAGGCGGCCATCAGCTTCAGGAAATCGCGGCGATCGACGGAATCATCCCACTCCGAAGCCTGGCGCGGAAATTCGCGGTGCAACAATTGTTCGAATTGCGGGTCGTCGGCAAGTTCTTCCAAAGTACGCCAGTACTGCTTGCCGGTTTTGGACTTGAGCTTGGCGCGTACGGCCGCGAGATCAAGCGGATACGCCTGCGTCACGTTGTCATTGACGCCATCCGCGTCATTCTCGGCGGCATGGTCATGACCACGCGCATCTTCATGTTCATGATGAAGTTCGTCTCTCAGGCCGGACAATTTTGCGTCGATCTTGTCGTTCTCTCGCATACCGTCCATTAACGATGACAGGTTGAGCAACTGGTTAAGTCGTACGTGCTGCGAAGCTGACTTTGCACCGCCAACTGCTTGCCGATTTCGGCCTGATTGGCGGGCGGTTGCCAATTCATATTGGTAATCTGATCGTGTGGCCGCAAGTTCCTCTCAGGATTGCGATGGCAATCCAGACACCAACTCATGGTCAATGGTTTGGCCTGAAACATGAGGGGCATTTGATCGACCTGCCCGTGACATGAGGAGCAGCCAATCCCCTTGTTCACGTGAATGCTGTGATTGAAATATACGAAATCCGGTAGCCTGTGGACCTTTACCCACACAATCGATTTATCGGAGCGATAGCTTTCGCGCACCGGTTCCAGGTAAGCGGCGTCTTTGAACAACACCGAGTGACAGTTCATGCAGGTTTTGGTGGGAGGAATACCCGCGACCGCGGAAGTTTCGACACCGCTATGACAATAGCGACAGTCTATGCCATCGTCACCGGCATGGTGTTTGTGGCTGAACTGGATGGGTTGATCGCGAGTAATGTTCTGGTGGGTGTAATAAGGAGCGCGCGCAAACATCAAGATGCCGGTGAGACCCAGCGTCACCGCCAAAACAGCAAATAGAAGACTGAATCGAGCGATGGAATTTGCGCTGCGGTGAAAAATCTGGGCCATGTCAATTTTGTACGTGAGAGTGGGATCGCACCGAATGGGAAACGGCTACCTGGGCGTCCGCAACTCTATCCGGGAAGTGCATGCCCGGCTCCGTTAACGCGATAGTGTCCACCAAAACATTCTGGAATGCAACAAAGTATGCAGCAATTTGTCCGCAAAATATGGGTTGAACGCAACGATAAGTTCGAATTTTGAGAAATGCGCCACTATGGGATGTAGATTCAAAAATAGAGGAATAGTTAGAAGGAATTTGCGTGATGTACCAAAAAATTCCGGAAGGACCTGCCAGCCGAAATGTCCGCTCGCAAGTTGTAAGCGGTTTCAAACCTCAGATTCCATTGCTGCGACGGTTTTTTTAGCTGGACGGCGGCTGCGGCTTGCCGGTGAACACAGAATCCAGGCTGTGGAATTCCTCCAAATCCTGTGGCCGCCACGCGCCACCCATTTTTTCCAGTGAAATTTGTATCTCCGGCATGGACCGGCCAGTCAAAATTTTGCGTAGCTTTGCCCACTCCAGACGCGCTTGGGCTGACTCTTCAGGACTGGCGTCCCCGCGAAATGCTCTCGCTGCGCTGGCGGCGGACCCGTACTCCTCGTTGAAATCCTCGTGCAGGTAGCCGGAGAAAAATTCCTTAAGCACTGGAAATTCACGGGCGTCAAATCCGGCAGCTTTTTTCTTTTTTTGTCGGGTCATCGCCGCTCCTCGGGATAGCTGGTTAAGACATAAAAACTATTCGGGCCATCGGCTTTCAAGACAATGACCGCTTGGGTAGCGGGAGACGAGGTTTCATCTCCGTGTCTCATACTTCTTCCGACCACGCGGCCGGCGTCAAAATGTAGCGCCAGGTTCGGCCTGGGGTAACCGCGCTCTTTCCATCGGGCAATTTTGTTGCGCTCGGCGCGCAGAGCTTGGCCCACGGTTTCTTCGGCTGCTTCGCGATTGGTCCAGGTGGAAGCCGCGGAAATGTTTCGTTCTTGGTCCAATCGCTCGCGAAGTTCGCGGTCGGAACGGCCCACATGTTTCTCAAGAGTGTGTCCGCCACGGGCTTCGTCGCGCGCCAGATCGTATCGCGCAACATCATCACGCGAGCCGTTCGGGGTGTTTTTTGCAGCGCCGGGCGTTTCGCCGCGGGGTATCTCTGGCAATCCAGGATCAGGCGGCGCGCTGCAGCCGGTAACCCAGAACAGTACAGCAAAAAACCAAACTGCCATTGTCCATCGCTTCATTCGCTTCCGATCCGCATGGGTTTCTCGACGGCGACAAAATTGCCGATTAAGTGGTGGCTCTTGTGAGCAGAAGCCGGGACCGAAGCACATAAGCATAACCGAAACGGCACAGGGTGGTTTACGGCGCCAGATGCAGGCTGCCAGTAATCTTTATGGCTTATTTCTGGTGGAAAATGGAGTATACCATTTGGTTAGCAAAGAGAGTCATGCCGAGGTGCGAGGATGCCATCCCATAGCGATGTTGCGAAGCGGATTTTCGACGACGCCAAAGAACATACAAGCCAGCACGAAGACTCCGCACAGTGGGACTTGCTTAACGGCCTGTCGGAGCTCTGCTTGGCGGTTGAGTCATTGGAAGTTGAAGTGGGGCAGCTGAAGGCGGAAATTAAAAAACTTCAACAAATGAAATTGCCCGCAGAGAAATGAGACATGGAAGCGCCGAGCCTTGGATTTGGACCACCCTCTGGCAGTAATTCATTTCACTAACTTCAAATAGTGCCTCGATAGTTTTACGGCAAGAGTGAAATTCCCACGAATAAACTCACTATCTTGGCGCGCAGCGCGTCGAGAGAAATGCGCCTGCCTTTTTCGTTTGACAGAGCGACCACTATGCATCTGAGGATAACGGCACCGACCGAATGAAACTAGATAAAGTGATTGGCAGCCGATGTTGTTGTGTCGTAAGTAAGTTGGCTGGTCTCTACCCTCGGTTTTTAATTTTGTCCATTCGTGGTGCATTCGCAGAGAGCGCCTGACCTCAAACGGCCGGTAAGACGGCTAATGAGGAATTTTGTGATGCCGGACCGAGGAAGGATTGGTTTTCGACGCAACCAACTTGGGCACGCGACGTGGCAACCGTTCGACGCCACTGCCGTCGGCGAGATGGAAAAGATTGAAGGTAAGAAAGACAAACGGTACACTGAATTTGTTAGTGCATCACCTGCGGCGGTCTGTGGCTCGCTCCTGGATCCGCGCAGCACTCTCCGGAGCGCGTCGCAATGGCAATTATCGGCCATGAAACGCTAGGAGTTTTTCACCGCTACAACCGTTATAATGCGCTTGATGTGGTCGAAGCGATGCGTAAAGTGCTGATTAGCAGGAGTTTAACGAGAGTCATTCCAGAGTGGCGCAAGCACATCAAATAAACCCTTTGTTATCTTCAACTGGGGCGTGGTCCAACTGGTAGGACACCTCACTGTTAATGAGGACGGTGAAGGTTCGAATCCTTCCGCCCCAGCCAAATTTGCGATTCTAATTGAGAGCGAGAGAGCGTCGGCGGGACAGTCTTCGGGCCTTTAGTGCTTTCCGACTCGAGAAGATTCTGTCAAAGCTCGAAAGCAAATAGACGCCCGACCCGAACCGACGCGGCCACTAGCCCCTCTCCGTGGGGAGGCCTGCGTCGCGCCAGCCTTTCCAGCCGCCATCCATCGATTCCACGTTGGTGTAACCCATTTTCTGCAGGCTCTCCGCCACGAGAGCGGAGCGAAATCCGCCGCCGCAATATAGAACAAGCTTTGCGTCAGTCTGCGGCACGCGCTGTTCAATATCGCGTTCGATAATTCCTTTGCCAAGGTGTAGCGCGCCGGGCAAATGTCCTTGCATCCATTCGTTATCTTCGCGCACATCAATCAACGTGAAATTTTCGCCGGCATCGATGCGGCGTCTTACTTCGGCAACGCTGGTTTCTTTAATCTTGGCCTTAGCTGCGGTGACAAGTTTCATAAATTGCGCTGCGTGTGCCATGTGGCTCTCCGAAAGTTATCTGTGAACTGTCAATCTGTAACTTAGCCTAGCACGCGACACTAACTGCAACAAAAGCGCGGGATATTTAATAGAGATCGATCGTTTCTAACGCACCTGGTTGCTAGTCACGGCATGAGCGAAAGTCAGGGCTTGGTGGTCGGCGATGCAGTTCCTGACCTTATTGCGGCTGTTTTAATGGATGCTTTGGCGGGCGCGAGTTTGCAAGCGCGTTGAACTTCGGAACCCACAGAGCCCGCTCGGAAGCGGCTGGATTCGCGCACACGCGTGCGCAATCCATCGATCACCGCTGGAATCGGATCCTGCGGGACACCGCGAATGGTAAAAATCATCAGCGCCGCTTCGCCCGGGGAATCGACGCTCGAACCGATGCCGACGCCTTGTACGCCAGCCTGCTTCATCAGAGCTTCGACGTGGGTGGTGTGTACGACTTTGGCGCGCGCCATTTCAGCGTCGGAAACGGAGTACACCAGTTGCGGCGTTGCCACTGATTTTTCCAGCATGGCGCTGTCTTCCGCTGAAATTGCTCCACGCTTGGCAAAAAGCGGCCCTTCGATAACGCGGGTCCGAAGGCCATCAAGCTGTGCGGGTAAATTCGTTCGCGATTCCCCCTGGGTCACAAAGAACAAAATGGCTGGCTCCCTAGGATTGTCGTAACTTTGGCCCACGCCGACGGCCTGAACTGCCGGATACGCCAACAATTCCGGGGCATGTAAATCGCGTATTGCGGTGGCTTTCTGGATTAACTGCGTCGCGAGGGAGCTTGGCACCACGGTCTTCGCCGACTGCAGAGCCGTGGGCAGTGTGCACCCAACGACCGCATGCGGGCCTCCTCCGACGAAGGTGACGTTATTGCCGCCACTCGAGAAAAAATTCAAAACATCAGCGACAGGATTGCCAACCGTGTCGGTGTCCGACCCCGCATACAGCAAAGCCACCGGGGTGGCCGTGTCTTGCGTGACGATCAGCGAACCGGAGTCGCCTTCACCGCTGAAATCGCCACCTATCACGCCTATCTGATTACTATAACTCACCGTGAACTTGGTTCCGGTACCGTCGCAATTCACAGTGTAATCGACGGTGGTGCTGATATTCGTCGCCTCGACCGTGGAACAACTCAATCCGGTGGACCGGCCAGATTTCGCGACTGGTCGACCGATGGTGACGCTGCTCGCAGGCAATCCCGTGCCCCCTTGCGGGCCCTCTGCTACGGGAACTCCGTTGGAATCCACGGTAGCGCCGAGATAGATGATTTTTCCGGCAGGATCGACTTTCCCTGCGACAACTTGTGCGATGGCGGCGTCGATATTGGGGCTCGGGTTGGCCTGCAAATTGGAGAACTGCGACAAATTTGCAACGGTGGTGGTTCCGGCGGTGGTGCAGGTTGGCGTATCGATCAAGCCCGGCTGCACGATGGCGTCTCCCACCTTAGCGCCGTCGCTTCGTGCCAGGATGTGATTGTCGCTCAAGATGTATTGCAGGCCGCCGCGGCTAACCAGCGAACCGAGTGTTCCCCCGCAGCACGTGATGGTGTTTTTCGCGGTGTTGTTTACGAAATCATTGGCGTTGCTGCCCGAAGATCCAAGCTCGACGGGAACGGGTTGGCCGTTGGCATTATGGGGAGCGATAGTTACGGTGGAAGTTCCGCTGGCGGTGGTGTCTGCCTGCGAGACCGCGGTAATGGGCACGGTAGTTGTTACCGTGTTGCCCTTACTATCGGATTTCGTGGGCACGGCGCTAGGTGCCACGTACAGGCCAGCACTGGAAATAAAGCCAAACTTCTGACTACCGCCGGCTACACCATTCACTTGCCAAGTCACCGCGGTATTAGCAGTGCCGGTGACGGTAGCGGCGAATTGCTGGGTAAGAAAATCCGAGACAGTCGCCGTAGCCGGCTGCACCGAGACTGCTATGCCCGAGGATGATGTCACGACGGTTACTGTGGCGGAGCCCGACTTGGTGGAATCTGCCTGCGAGGTGGCGATCACGGTCACCTTTGGGGGATTTGGCACCGTTGCCGGCGCAGTGTAAACACCGGTGGGCGAAATCGTGCCATTACTTGCGCCTCCGCTCACGCTCCAGGTGACTGCCGTGTTGGTTGTGCCGGTTACGGTCGCGGTACAGGTCACTGTTTGCCCGACTACTACAGTGCTTTTCGAGGCAGTCGCCGTGACAGAAACGGTTGATGACGGTGCGGTGGTGCTGCCTCCCCCGCAACCACTATTCAATAAAATGATCGATAGAAAAAATAGCCCTGCGGCTGCTCGGGTCATGAATGTTCCTTGGCGGGGGACTAACCCTCTCTAAACTAGCATGCCCAGGGCTGGCATTGCGGCTCGCCTCATCGCCGTTTCCGAGTGCAAAAATCGAGAGAAGTGGGGAGGGCCCGATTGGTACGGCTCACACGCCACCGTTACTAAGAATCCTCAGCCGCGCAAAAGGTTGCGCAAAACTGACACCTCAAGAAACGACTGGAACTCAATCCAGGTCGCGCCAATTCGGCCCCGAACATACTTCGACCAGCAGCGGAACGGCGATTTGGTGGACGCCTTCCATTTCTTCTCGTACCAGTTTCGACACCACCTCGAGCTCATTTTTGGGCACCTCAAAGACCAACTCGTCGTGCACCTGCAAAATCATTTTGGCGTGCAGGTGCTCCTCGGCCAGACGCCGGTCAATACTGATCATGGCCAGCTTGATAAAGTCCGCGGCAGTTCCTTGCAGCGGCGAATTGAGTGCGGTGCGCTCCGCGAAATTACGCAGTTGAAACTGCGCGGAATTAATTTCAGGGATCGGGCGAACTCTGCCGAATAAAGTTTTGGCAACTCCGGTAGCGCGAGTATCCGCCAGCGTGTCGTCCAGATATCGTTTAACGCCGCGATACCGGGTGAAGTAGGCATTGATAAATTGTGCAGCCTCGCGGTTCTCGATATTTAGCTGTTGCGCCAGGCCGAAAGGCGAAAGTCCGTAGATAATTCCAAAGTTGATGACCTTGGCGGCACGGCGGTGCTCGGCGGTCTGCGCCATTTGGCCTACGCCAAAGACTTCCTGCGCGGTGCGTGCGTGGATGTCTTCGCCGCTGTTGAAAGCTTCCAGCAAAACAGGGTCGCGCGAAAAGTGCGCCATGATGCGGAGCTCGATTTGGGAATAGTCAGCAGAGAGCAACACCTTGCCTTCGTCGGCCACAAACGCGGCACGAATTTGACGTCCCAACTCGGTTCGAATCGGAATGTTTTGCAGGTTGGGATCGGAAGAACTCAGCCGTCCGGTAGCGGTGCCGGTCTGCGAATAACTGGTGTGCAGTCTGCCGGTTTCGCGGTTCACCAATTTCGGCAAGGAATCGACGTAGGTCGATTTGAGCTTGGCAATTTCCCGGTACTCGATAATTTTTCGAGGCAATGGGTGCTTGGCCGATAGTTCTTCCAGAATATCCACCGCGGTAGAACGGCCTTTGACCCGTCCGCGACGCTGCGAGGGCTGCAGGTTCAACTTGTCGAATAGAATCTCCGCTAGCTGAGTTGGCGAATTGACATTGAATTCCATCCCGGCAAGTTCCCAAACCTCTTTTTCCAGCCGGCGGATTTCAGTTTCCATGACTTGAGACATGGCATCGAGCGCTTTGGGATCGACGCGGATCCCGGTGCGCTCCATCTCCGCCAGCACGGGCGCGAGCGGCAGATCGATTTTTTGGTATACCTTGACGATCTGTTCCGCGCCAATTTGTGCCTGCAAGGCTGGAGCGAGCCGCTGTAAAAAATCAGCGCGCTCTCCAGGGCCGCCACCCATCATGGAATTGAATTGCCGCATGACCACGTCGGTAAAATTGTGATTGGCGGTGGTAGGCCGCAGCAAATAGGAATAAATCTGCGTGGCATGCAGAACATTGGTCATTCGGCCGGTAAGCAAATGAAACAGTTTCGGATCGTGAACAAGCTTGGGGCGCTGCGGATCGCTCAACAACGGTCGTAACGCCGCAAGCGCTTCGCCCTTTTCGCCCATCCATACTGCTCGACCTTCGCCAGGTTTGGAGGACACTTCGATAGAGGCAATGCGTGTGCCGAAGCCTTCGGATTCTCGATCACCGGGTTCCAGATTCAGCCAGACTGCGATCGGTTGTTCGGGGGCTAGGTGTGACAGGTACTCGCGGAATTCGCCCGCATTCGCGAATTGCACATAATCGGTTTTTAGCACCGGTCCAGCGCTAACCGGCGCGGTAGAAGCAACGGTCTCCGATCCCAATTCTTTTAGCAGCGAGTTGAATCCCAATTCCCGATACAGTGCCGCCAGCAAAGGCAGATCAGGCTCGCGCCGTTGCAGGTTGTCGAGGTCCAGCGTAATGGGTACATCGCTGTCGATCTTCGACAGCTCTTTGCTCAACAGAACGTACTTGCCATTTTTTTGCAGCGCTTCGCGATAGCTCGCGCGTTTTACTTCAGCGGCGCGGCGTAGCGCTTCTTCCGCGGAGCCGAATTGCAAAATTATTTCGCGCGCGCCAACTTCTCCGATGCCAGGTTTACGCCGTTCTCCGGGAGGCGGCTTTTCGTTGGGGTCGCGGGCACCAGGAATGTTGTCAATGCTGTCGCCCATCAGGGCCATCACATCGGTGACTTTGTTGGGAGGCACGCCCAGGATTTCTTGCACTTTTTTTTCATCCACGAGGACGTCGCTTTTCGCTGCGCCGGTGCCGGTGCGCAAAACCTTTACGCCCTCGTGAACCAGTTGCAGCATGTCTTTATCGTTGGTGACCAGCACCACCTCGACGCCCGCTTTGGTGGCTTGTTTTGCCAACGCGCCCAGGACGTCATCGGCTTCAAAACCATCCCATTCGAGAATGGGCAAACGCAAGGCTTCGCACAGACGCCGCACGAAGGGCAGCTGGATGGAGAGCTCGTCCGGCATTTTGGGGCGGTGCGCTTTATATTCCTCGAAAAGTTTGTCTCGGAAGGTGGGCTTGCTGGTGTCAAAAACGATGCCCACATAATCCGGTTGATAGTCTTTCAATATTCTGCGCAAAATATTGTTGAACAGAAACGGAACTGTGGTGGGGACGCCGGCGCTGGTGTTCATGCGCACCATCGGCGCAAAGAAAGCCCGGTAGATATGGGCCATGGCGTCAACCAAAAATAATTTCTTCTTTGTTAAAGACATCTGCGCGAGTATAGCAAACGCTCCGAAGCGGGCAGGCAAAGGGCCGGCACGAAAAGTTGATGCGGAAATCAGTACGAAATCGGCTGGTCGGGACTGAAAACAGCCGGAACGCTAATTAATTATTCACCGGCAAAATTAACTTTTTATTACTGCAGACTGGGATCTACTTCCGGCGGAGGTTGAATCACCAGCAAGAGTTTCGTTCCTGCTTCCAGGCGGACGTTCTTTCCGGCTGACAATAACACCGTGCCGTCCGAACCTTCCGACAGCGGCGTATACACTTTCAAATCGGAACCGCCTAAGGCGCCCTGGCTGTCAGGCGTAAGCATGCCCTGCTTGGTCATGCCACCCTGCGTGGCAGGAAGCCCCGATGACTGAGTGTGAGATGCCGATTCGGTGCTGGCCGGAACAACTGTGGGATGCGAAACGTCCCTCGGCGTAAAGTCTTCTGCCGACGGGTAGCCTTGACCGCGTTCTTCGGGTGCGGGCGCAGCTCGGTTAGAGACGGAACCTCGGCCGGCCACGAGCGCTTGTATACCTGCGTTCATCATCACTTCTTGTCCGTTCTTCAAGATCGCTTTGTCGAATCGAACAAATAGCGCCGAACCTTTTCCGCTACGCGCGGAGGATGCACGTACGAGCAGGCCATGAATTTTTGTGCCCCTCGGAAAGATTACCGACCGCTCATAGGTGACCGTCTCAGCCGTCTCGGCGGTTACCGGGTCGCCGGCTTTATTGCGGCTGGCATCCAGGGGCGTAAGCAAAATGGCATTGAAAGCCGTTCCAACACAAAACGGGGCTATAACCGGATCGGGAACTGAACTTGATTTCCTGGCGTCTGCGGCTGTGTCCGGCGGGGTTTGGGCGAATCCCAGAGGAACGATAAGAGCGGCAGCGACGAGTAGAATGACTAAAAGCTTCGTCATCGCATCCCCCTCACTACACTACCAGCGTACCAGAAGGCGGGGGTTTTTAACATACATAGAGGTGTGCAAATACGGTGCGACCGCCGGAGTGAAGTTTCAGGCCGGGAGAGTCACTCCTGGTGAGGCACGGCGCCGGTAACTAGAAGCAGTCTTGTTCCGTCGTCAAGATGCACGTTTTTACCAGTCGAAGTAATGACCGAACCTTGCCCATTGCTGCCGCCTGGGGCCTTCAAGTTCAGATTGTGCAAACCAACGACGCCACGAGTGTTGGCGTCCCAATGGCCTGCGTTGCCACTTCCAGCATCCGACGGATTTGTGCCGCCAGCGTATGGATCGTCAGCCCGATTCGGTGCTGATGTTGAAGTTGTACTGTTTATACCGCCGGGGCCGCGGGAATTAACTTGGCCGCCATAACCGGGTGCACCAGGCGACGCTCCTATCGGTTCACCTGCGGGAGCCTGATTGCTATCAAACAAGCTCGAGGGGGGAGCACCCACGGCTTGAACAGCGGCGTTCAAAGGGATCCCCTGGCCGTTTTTCAGGATGGCTTTATCGAAAACCAGGCCGAGGGAGGAATCGGTTTGTCCCGCGCTTCGCGCGGAGGCTTGCGTCACATGGCCAATGATCTTGGTGCCCCGCGGCAGGATGGTTCTCCCATCCGTGGACTTGAGATCGGTTGCTGCGCGCGCGTTTACCGCGTCACCCGGTTTCACCTTTTTCGAATCGAGCGAGCTGGTCAATTCCACGTTGATGAGGGTACCGGCTACGAATGTAGTTAGTTCATTTGGTGATGTTTCGGTGGTTTTCTGCGTATTAGCGCCCTGCGCTTGCTTGCCTGCCAGTGCGGACTGCTCTCCGAGCTGAGCCCCCGCTTGCGAATCGGGCTGCGATTGCGCCGCAGAGCCCATGGCGCAGACGGCTGCAAAATACAGTGAGGTAATAATTTTTGCGGTCGATCTTAATTTATACATTTCGATTCTCCGCGTAATTCCCATCGGCGATCTGCAATTTCGCCAGAGGGCACTTTTGTGCTCAATAATTTGATGTCTTTAACGCCTGGAAAGTTTTCGAGAAGGTTTGATGAGGGCTGCGTTGAAACTCGCGGACGAATTTTCCGATTCGCGTCTGTCTTGAGCTTGTGTGCTCGAATGCGCGAATTGATCAATTCGAACGATTCATCGAAAATGTCGGTGCGCCGACATTTTTTTCTCAAACAAAGAACTTAGCGCCTCGATTTCCATCTGGTACTAGACCTCAGCCCTTGGTCAGCTGCGAAATTATACGATACCTAGTGTTTTGCCGACTTCGGCCAGCGTATCGGCCGCGCGCAGCAACTGCTCGCGCTTGTGTGTGGCGCTGACGATGGCGCGCAAACGGGCTTTGCCTTCCGCTACCGTGGGGTAGCCGACGGCTGGAGCAAATACACCAGCGTCAAACAGCTTGCGAGAGAACTCGAAGGCTTGCGCGGCTTCACCGACGTGAATGGGAATGATGGGAGTCTCGCTGACGTTGAATTGAAATCCGCGTTTTTTCAATTCGCGTTTGAAGAATTTTGTATTGGCCCACAATTTTTTTACCAGGCGTTCGCCTTCCGGTGAATCGAGCAGCGTGAAAGCAGCCTGGCAGGCCGCCGCTGTGGCGGGCGGATGCGAAGTGGAAAAGAGAAATGGCCGCGCGCGCAGGTAAAGATAATCGATCAAGTCGCGGGACCCGCACACATAGCCGCCCATCGCTCCGATGGCTTTGCTCAACGTCCCCACTTGAATGTGTACCCGCCCGTGACAATGGAAATGATCCACCGTGCCACGGCCCCCGCGCCCCAGGACGCCCGAGGAATGGGCATCGTCAATCATCATGATGCAGTTGTATTTTTCGGCTAGGGTGCACAGCTCTGGCAACGGAGCAATATCGCCGTCCATCGAAAAAACGCCGTCAGTGATGATCAATTTGTGGCCATTCCAGTTGGCGGTTTCTTGCAGGATGCGTTCGCAATCCTGCACATCTTTGTGTTTGAAGACTTTTATGGTGGCTTTCGATAAGCGCGCGCCATCAATGATCGAGGCGTGATTCAGCTCATCGGAAATAATTAGATCTTCCTTGCCGAGCACCGCGGAAACGGTTCCGGCGTTGGCGGTGAAACCCGACTGGAACACCACGCAGGCTTCCACATTTTTGAAGCGTGCGATCCGTTCTTCGAGTTCCAGGTGCAGCTTCATGGTGCCGGCGATGGTGCGCACCGCGCCTGCGCCCACACCATATTTCCGGGCGGCTTCGATTGAGGCCTTGCGCAAAGCTTTATGGGTGGTCAAGCCCAGATAATTGTTGGAAGCCAGATTGATAACCTCCTTGCCATCAAAAACGGCAACCGGTTTTTGCTCGCCCTCCAGCGCGCGAAGCTTCGGCGCGACTCCCTTATTGCGCAGGTCCTGCAGATGCTCAGAAATATAATGAAGCGGAGATGGTTTGCTGGTGGTAGCCGCGGTGTCTGACATCGAAAACTCCTTTTACGCTTACATTCGGTACTTTACATTTCCTTCATGGTGGAGATTTTTAGTGCGGCACTCCCTCGGGATACATCAAAATTTTTCCCGCCAAGCCGCCGCGCAAAAGGCTGAATGCGTCTTCGAATTTTTCCAGGGAGGTACGCTCGCCAAACAGCGGCTCCAGGTTCAGCCGTCCGGCTTTGAGCAGCGCGGTCATTTGCACCCAGGTTCCGTACATGCGCCGGCCATAGATCCCTTGCACCGTCGCGCCTTTGAAAATTACGTCGTTCACCAGGTCGAGCGGAACCGACTCCGTCGGTATCCCAAGTAACGAAGCCCGGCCGCCAGCGCGTAAGCCTGCAAAACCTTGCTGGATCGCGGTGGGATTGCCGGACATTTCCAGCAAGACATCGACGCCGGTGTTGGAAGTCTCGGCCAATATTTGTTTTACTGCGTTTCCCGAGGATGGGTCGAGAACCACATCAGCGCCCATTTTCCGGGCCATGGCGCGGCGTTGCGCATTGGTCTCGGTGGCAAATACCGTTGAACTCCCGCAAGCCTTAGCGACCGCGATGGACATCAGGCCAATCGGACCGCACCCGGTGACCAGCACGGTTTTGCCGGCAATTTCTCCGGCGAGCACGGTGTGCACGGCATTGCCGAGCGGATCGAGAATCGCTCCATAATGTTCCGGAATAGCAGGGTCGAGCTTCCAGATGTTCGAGGCGGGAATTCTTACGAATTCAGCGAACGCGCCATCGCGATCGATGCCAATGATGCGCAGGTTCTGGCAGATATGCGCTTCGCCGAGGCGGCACTGATGGCAATGGCCGCAATTCAAATGCATCTCAGCGCTTACTTTGTCGCCCGTTTTTACCGCCGATACTTCTTCACCAACGCGTTCGATAACGCCGCTAAACTCATGTCCCAACGTCACGGGAGGTTTAATGCGTCCCTGCGACCAACGATCCCATCCATATATATGCAGGTCCGTGCCGCAAATGGACGCAGCTGTTACCCGTACGAGTACGTCGGTTGGGCCAATCGAGGGCACTGGCGCGGATTCGAGCGATAATCCCGCTCCAGCTCGCATTTTGCGCAAGGCATTCATTTGCCCAGACTTAGTCACGGACATCAATCGCGGCTCCCAGGTACAACGTAACTTTTGGATGGTAGCACACTACACTTGGATGACTCTTTTCGCGAACCCGCCACACCAGCGGGCCGCGTATTGCGCGACAACCATTGATCTTAGATTACACGCTCGTCACTAAGCACTTTGTCCAGCGATATGGGACGTGCTATTCTCTCCCCGCTATGACAGCCATCGCCACGAAGCGAATTACGCGAATCACTACGGTCACGGCGACTACCACGCCGGCTATTTGCGCTTCGGGCGAGTGGAGAAACAGCTAGATAAATAGCAAAAGTTTCCAACCCACCGCCGGAAGCGCCTGGCGGTGGGTTTTTTCTTTAGCCCCGCATCCAGAACGCTCCGGCGAAATTAGGAGCCGAGACATGAGCCTCGATAGTGCGCAGCAACACGCAAAAGACAAGATGCCTTTGAGGCAGGATGACATGGACAAAACTTTGCCCAGCTCTTCCGGACAACCTCTAGAGAAAAAGTGGCGTGCTGGAGTTCTAGGCGCTACGGGTCTGGTAGGGCAGCGCATCGTCAAGCTGCTTTGTAATCACCCGTGGTTCGAGCTTAGCGAAGTGGCGGCGTCGGAACGTTCCTCAGGCAAACGCTATTTTGAAGCTGCGCGCTGGCATCTTGATGGACCGATACCGGAGAATGCCCGCGACCTGATTGTGAAAGGATTGGAGCCTGCGCTGGAATGCGATTTTGTATTCTCGGCATTGGATTCATCGGTCGCCGGCGGCGCGGAAGAGGATTTTGCGCGCGCCGGTTATCCGGTGGTGAGCAATTCCAAAAATCACCGCATGGATGCGTATGTTCCACTGCTCATTCCGGAAGTAAATGCCGCGCATCTGGAAGCCATTTCGATCCAGCAGAATAAATGCGGATACGACCGTGGTTTCATCGTCACCAATCCCAATTGCTCGACAGCCGGGCTGGTGCTGGTGTTGAAGCCGCTGGCAGACGCCTTTGGCCTGGAGAAAGTTTTTGTGGTGACCCTGCAGGCCGTGTCTGGCGCGGGTTATCCCGGGGTGGCGACTATGGACATTCAAGGAAACGTCATCCCGTTCATCAGCGGCGAAGAAGAAAAAATGGAAACCGAGCCGCAGAAGCTGCTTGGTAAATGGGATGGCTCGCGTTTCGTGGATGCCGGCGTAGGTTTAACAGCCCATTGCAACCGCGTGCCGGTTCTGGATGGCCACCTCGAGTGCGTCAGCATTGGCCTAAAGAAAATCGCATCCTTACGTGAAGTGCAAGAAGCATTGCGTACCTTTGAAGTGGATGCTGAACTTGCTGCACTGCCTTCCTCGTTGCGCCATCCCATCATCGTGCTGGACGAAGAAGATCGACCGCAACCCCGCCGCGATTTGGACGCCGGCGGCGGCATGGCCGCGGTCGTGGGCCGCGTGCGCGAGTGCCCGCTTCTCGATGTGAAACTCACTTTGCTTTCGCACAATCTGGTTCGCGGAGCGGCCGGGGCGGCGGTGATGAATGCAGAGTTGTTAGCTGCTCGAGGCTTTTTCAAATCGCGAGTAGACCAGAGCCAAAACGTCGAGGAACCAGTCTCGAACTAGTAGTGTTCGGTTTACGGAATCGCCCCAACGCGTCACTCCAAGCAATGTCCAATTAACATTTCCTGGGTGGACGAAACCTTCAGGAAACCACGCTGGATTCGCAATTCTGTGCCGCGGCGTAAAGCACAAGCAATTCACACATGCGTTGCGTCCAGCGCGGGAGCTCCACCGCGCCGCCAAAGGAGACGATCAAAGCGATAATGTGTTTGGTGGATGCTGTGACCATGGTGCGCTCTGAATCGCTTGTGGCGCTGCCATGCGGGCCAATCGCGTCGGCAAACAACGGCAAGCCCTCCAGGTTCAAATCGTACTTACCAATGCCCTTGTACGTCTCACCGGCTCGTCCGGCGCGAAACACGATATCTCCGCTTACCGCCGACAAATCATAGAGGCCCACCGGAAGGCGGCTTTCCACGGAAACGAGATTGATAACGTCCACTACCGCATCGATCCGCGGCAAACCTTTGGTGGCGATCACCCGCCGCAGTAGCGCCTCCGCTGAGCCCCGATAGCGCGCGGGATCTTTTCCGAGCGCCTTGTAGCCTGCGCGCGTGGCCAAAATTGGCGCGGATTCCAAAACCGCGCGCGGCTCTGGCAATCGCAAAATCTCTTCCTCGCGTGACTTCAACTCCCCAGCGAGTCCAGGCGGCGTGTCCTGCGCCTGCACTTCAGCGGTAACGCAGCCCAGTGCCACGCGCGAGCATTTTTTCTTTAATGCGTCATCAATCGCGACGTGCGGATTCGTCATTTGCAAAGTATCGCACAGGCTGGTCCAGTGCCGGTGAGCACATGCACTCACATTCTGGCTTCCTTACGCGCTTTAAATTAATCTGCACCAACAGCGCTGCATGCGAGACGTGAAGATCTTGACATCGGACGCGTCTAACAACCATCCTTCTTTCCCTATGAACTTCGACAAAAACCCGGCGACACACGAAATCTCTCGACGTAATTTTCTGTTCTCAACCGCCGCCGCTTCGGCGATTTCAGTCGCCGTACCATCAGAAGCGGCAGCCCATGCGCAGACACCTGCAAGTTTTTCTTCCCTGCAGCCGCTGGGTGGCCGCGTGCATCCCATCACGCCGGATGAATTTCATGGGCGGCTGCTGCGGGCGCAGGAGTTGATGGGCCAACTGAATCCGAAATTCGACGCGCTGTTCATCGGGCCAGGCACATCGCTTTGCTATTTCACAGGCATTCGTTGGCATTTGAGCGAGAGACTTCTTGCCTTGATTGTGCCGCGCTCGGGCCAGCCGATTCTCGTCTCCCCGGCATTTGAAGAGTCACGCATGCGCGAGTCTTTGCGCTATCCGACTGAAGTACGTGTCTGGCAGGAAGACGAAAGCCCCACCAAAATTATCGCGGGCGCACTTTCGGACAGAGGGATGCGGTCTGGCCGTGTGGGCATCGAAGAGACGCTGCCCTTCACTTTTTATGATCATTTCCGTGCAGCCGGGCCCGCGTATGAAGGTGTCTCCGCCGACCCCGTGACCATTGCCTGCCGCGCGCAAAAATCGGCGCACGAACTCGAACTGATGCGTCTAGCGTGCACTGCGACCTGCGATGTTTTTCGCGAGGTTTTTGCCAATCTCAAGGAAGGAATGTCCGAAAAGGCGATCGGGGATCTGGTCATGGCAGGATTTGCAAAAATGAATCTGCACGGCGAAGCGCTGGTTTTGCTGGGCGCTGCGGCGGCATTGCCGCATGGCAGCAAGCAGCCGCAAAAAGTGAAGGAGGGAGAGGTGGTGCTCATCGACGGTGGCTGTAGCGTGGACGGCTATCAGTCGGACATCACTCGCACGGGCGTGTTTGGAGAACCGTCCGGCAAAATTCGGACGGTCTTTGAGCTTGTTCGTAAAGCGCAAGACGCAGCGCTGGATGCTGCTCGCGCGAAAAAACTTTCTGGCTCGGTGGACGACGCTGCGCGCATAGTGATCACCAGTGGAGGCTATGGTCCCGGATACAAATACTTCACGCATCGACTGGGTCATGGCATCGGGCTGGATGGCCACGAGCATCCCTATCTGGTGCGCGGCAGCACCACCGTGCTTGAATCGGGAATGACTTTTTCGAATGAGCCGGGCATCTACATCCCCGGCGAATGCGGTCTGCGCTGCGAAGACGATATGGTTATTTCAGCCGAAGGTCCGGCGCAGCTGCTGAGTCCAGGATTTCAAGGGTCGCTCGAGAAGCCCTTGGGATGATCCGGCCCGTTACCATGGGAATCGGGTGCGGTACGATCGGCTAACGCAAAAAGACGATTTTCAGAACGGATTACAGCGCGTCGTCGAGGGCTCAACCAAATACAGAATTTGTCTCCAATGCGCGGAAAAAGACCCGCTGGAATGCCACCGTACGCTTCTGGGATCGCGTTCTCTGGTCGACATGGAGGTTGAAGTCCAGCATATCCTCTCTGATGGCGGACTTGAAAGTAGCGCGAGCGCCATCGAACGTCTTCTTGAGCAACTCAAGTTGCCTGCACGCGATCTGTACCGGGCGCCGGAACACGTAATCGCCCACGTGAATCAACCGGACGCGTCTTCTGTTCTTTTTGAGCTCGGCCCGAAGTAATTCATTTATTTAAAGATGGTAGGCCCGTGGGGACTCGAACCCCAGACCTCGTCCGTGTCAAGGACGCGCTCTAACCAACTGAGCTACGGGCCTGAATTGGGATTAGATTAGCACGAGAGCGCGCGGTAATGGAGCCATGCGCAGGGACGGTTTTAGAACGACGATGGCGTGCGACTTTGGGAAGATAGGGTGCGACTGATACTGGAACCGGCGGACGGAAATGACCGCTGAAGAAAGAAATAGGGCGGCTCCCCTCAGGAGCGCGCCCTGATGAGCCGCATGGTATGGCCAAAACTAGACGGCAGCTCTACCGCGGAAGAAGTGGAACAGAATCGAGATTACGGCAAGAACCAGCAGGATGTGGATGAATCCGCTGGTGACGTGAAACGCGGTGAAACCCAACAGCCACAGTACCAAGAGAACCCCGGCGATAATCGCTAGCATTTAACTCACCTCATTCTGAATTTCAAAGGCACGCGATGGTCCATGCGGTGCGATTAACAGTTTTAGCATCTGGGGTACAGACAGTCGATAAGGAGCAATGCTTAAATGAAGGTCGAAATTACTGTAGAAGAGGGAGGGTGTTTTCCTGGACTAAGTGCTTTATTTCTGCTTCATAGCGCGCTTCTTAGACCTTGTTTTGCCGAACGTCGTTCGCGCGCTGGCGATCATCTTGTCCATATCCTCGCCTGCTTTGGAAAACACGGCGTCCACCCCGGCGGCGCGGGCGGCGCGATCCACTTCAGGGCCGCCGTGGGCGGTCAGAATAAAAATCGGTGTGGACGGCGAATTCGACTTCAGCGTTTCAGCTGCTTCGAGCCCGTTCATGATGGGCATCGACAAGTCGAGCACGATCAGGTCGGGCGCCAATTCATCAGCCTTGTTAATGGCGTCCATTCCGTTCACAGCTTCGCCCACCACGCTGAATCCCGGTTCCGCTTCAAACAAGGCGCGAACCGCAATGCGTACACTATCGGAATCATCCACGATCAGGACGGTAGGCATCGGTTTGAGTGTTGAATCCAGCTTGGACAATAGGAAAACGTCATCATGAACGTTAGATGACACCTAGTTCCTTTTTGTTGGACGGATTGTAGGCCAATCACTTGTAGATTAGACATAAGGTATTCCCTGCATATGCGGCTCTGTTCTGGGTCTCTTAGTCGGGCGTCGCCACATCCAGGTCGAATTCCTTGTGGGTAGCGATCAAAGCTTTCCGGACCGCTTGATCTTCCACCACGAAGGAGATATTGCTCTCCGAAGAACCCTGCGCGATGGCGATAAGGTTGACGTTTTCGCGCCCCATGGCGGCGAAGGTACGTCCCGCCACGCCTGGCGTTCCGCGCATGTTTTCTCCCACGACCGCCACGATAGCAATGTTATTGACTACTGTGACGTGCTCAACGGTGTGATGAGCCAAGTCATGCGCAAACTCTCTACGCAAGGCCTCCACCGTGCGGGCAGCATCGCCGGCTGACACTATAAAGCAAATGTCGTTTTGCGAAGACGACTGTGAAATCAGAAGCACGTTGGCACGCAAATCCGCAGTGGTTGAAAATGTGCGGCCCACTACGTCCGGCAATCCCACAATGCCCGGTCCACCCACGGCGATTAGCGTGACATCCCGGATAGCGGTTAAGGCTTTCACGCCGCCGCCAATGCTGCGGCCTTCAGGAGTAATTTTTGTGCCGGGGCGCTGGGGAGCGAAACTATTGCGTATCCAGACGGTTATGCCAGCTTGCATAACGGGATTCAGGGTCTTAGGGTGCAACACTTTTGCGCCAAAATAAGCCAGCTCCGCGGCTTCGCGGTAAGAGATCACTGGAATGGTACGGGCTTCTGGTACTAGCCGGGGGTCCGCCGTTAGCACGCCATCCACGTCCGTCCAGATCACCACTTCGCGGGCATCCAGGGCTGCGCCCAGAATGGTGGCGGAATAATCAGATCCGCCGCGCCCCAGAGTGGTCAACTTGCCGTCAGCGGTGGCGCCAATAAAACCAGTTACGACCGGCACGATGCCCTGCGCCAGCAAAGGACGTAACCGAGCTTGCGCTTTCTGGCGCGTTCGCTCCATGTGCGGCTCAGCGCCGCCGTGAAAAGCGTCGGTCACGATCAGTTCAGTCGCATCTATGGATTCACAGCGCAAACCGAGGCTAGCTACCGCGGCGGCTACGATTGGGGCTGACAAGCGCTCGCCCAGGCTGGAAATTTCATCCAGGGTGCGCGGCGTCAATTCGCGCAACAGCGCAGTGCCATCGCACAAGCGCTTGGCTTCGCTCAGCACGCCATCGAGTTGGTGCATCACGCACTCGCGTTCTTGGGGTTCCTGAATCAGTGTTTCGAGCGCTGCGGCGTGTTGACTGCGCAAACCATTGATAAGATTCCCGCCTTCGCTCGAATCACCGGTGGCGGCTTTTCGCGCGGCTTCGATAAGGCGATTGGTAACGCCGCTCATGGCCGACACCACCACGACGCAAGGGTTCTCCCTGGCAGCTTTGGCTATGATTTGCGCGGTGCGTGCAATACACGCTGCGTCACCAACCGACGTGCCGCCAAATTTCATAACCTGCAGCGTTGAACTCATTCCTGCCAGCCTCACCTTTTTCTAACTGTGGACGCCGTTCCGGCTATAGCGTCTGAATTTCCAGCCGCACGCGCCCCTTATTGAAGTATACGAGAATCGCGTATCACCCCAACCTAAAGCACGCGTCCGGTTGAGGCACCAGCAACCGGATGCTATCCTGCCTGTTATGGCGGACCCTGCTGTTTCGTCCCCGGAAATTGCGCAAATCCAGCCTCTGGACCACTCCCGGCGCCAGTTGGAGGCGCTGCTGGAGGTGAGTGAGGCCATTGCGCAGCAGCGCGATTTGCCGGCGCTTTTTCATGAGCTCTCCGAGCGGCTTCATTGGGTGGTGGAGTTCGACTTCCTAACGCTCGTGCTGCACGATCCCATCCGCAACGTCATGCGCCTACACATTCTGGAAACGCGCATTCCCACCGACAAAGTGGCGGGGAAAGAAACTCCCATCGAGGGGCATCCAGCCGGATGGGTGTGGCAGTCCCAGCAGCCGTTCGTAGTGAACGAAGAAGACACTCGTTACCCGGTATTTCTGCAGCAATTGCGCGAGGCCGGAGTACATTCCCTCGCCATGGTTCCGTTGACCACCGCGCAGCGACGGCTCGGAGCGATGGGATTCGGCACACTGCTGCCCCAGAAAATAAGCGATACGGAAATGGCGTTCATGCAGCGCGTCGCCAGCCAGGTTGCGGTGGCCGTCGACAACGCGTTGAACCTGGAGACTTCTCAGGCTTATCAAGCGCAGTTGTCAGAAGAACGCGACAGCCTCCGCGTGCTGCTGGAAGTAAACAACGTGTTAGTCAGCACCCGCGAATTGCCAGAGCTCTTTCGCGGCATTGTTTCGACTCTAGAGCGTGTAATTCATCATGACTACACGAGTCTTGCGCTGCTTGATCCGTTCACCGGCCTACTGAAGATTTATGCTCTCGACTTTCCCGGCCGCCAGGAACTGTTCAAACCGGAAGTCACCATCCTGCGCGATATGTCTCCGTCCGGCGACGCCATTGCCACTGGCAAGTCAGTGTGCGTTCGCGGCGCTGAACTGGATCGCTATCCCAGTGAAGTGATGCAGATTCTTCGCAAAGACGGCATACAGACGATTTGCTGCATCCCGCTGATCACGCACGGTCGCACCTTTGGCACGCTAAATGTCGCCAGCCGCCGTCTGGAGGCTTTTCCTGAGCGCGAAATTTCTCTTCTTCAACAAGTGGGCGCGCAAATTGCCATCGCGGTGGAAAATGCTCTGGCGTTCAAGGAGATTGACGCTTTAAAAGATAAGCTGGCGGAGGAAAAGCTATATCTCGAGGAAGAAATTCGCAGCGAATTCAATTTTGAGGAAATTATTGGCGATGCTCCATCGCTAAAGCGCGCCCTATCGCAGGTAGAAGTGGTGGCTCCCACCGATACGGCCGCGTTGATTCTGGGCGAAACTGGCACCGGCAAGGAGCTGATTGCGCGCGCGATCCACAATCTCAGTCCACGTCGCGAGCGCACCTTCGTCAAAATTAATTGTGCCGCTATTCCCAGCGGGCTGTTGGAATCCGAGCTCTTTGGTCACGAGCGCGGGGCTTTTACCGGGGCACTGAATCAGAAGATCGGCCGTTTTGAACTGGCCGACCACGGCACGTTGTTTCTCGATGAAGTGGGTGATCTGCCGATGGAGCTTCAACCCAAGCTGCTTCGCGTCCTACAGGAACATGAATTCGAACGGTTGGGAAGCAACCGGACTATAAAAGTGGATGTGCGGGTGGTCGCTGCCACGAATCAGGATTTGGCCAAACAAGTTGCCGACCGCACTTTTCGAAGCGATCTTTATTACCGCTTAAATGTGTTCCCCATCCAGATACCGGCTTTGAGAGAACGCCGCGAAGATGTACCACTGCTGGTGCGTTACTTCGTTCAAAAATTCAGCCGCAGGCTAAATAAGGTGGTGGAATATGTGCCCGCGGAAGCCATGACCACGCTGGCAAATTATTCCTGGCCGGGCAATGTGCGTGAGCTGGAGAATTTTGTGGAGCGCGCGGTACTGCTGTCACCCGGCAAAGAATTGCGCGTTCCGGTTTCCGAGCTGTTATCCGAGCCGGGGTCGCCTTCAGAGGCGCGTTCGTCTCCTCGCGCAGTTGCGGCCCGAATCGATGACAACCGTGACGAGTCACTGGGTTCTGCTTCAATATCCACTCTCGAACAAGCAGAACGTGAGCATATCCTCCGGGCCCTGCAGCAAACGCAATGGCGCATCGGTGGTCCGAAAGGAGCTGCTGCTCTTCTAGACATGAAACGCACGACGCTGCAGGCGCGCATGAGAAAATTGGACATTCGTCGTCCGGTATAAAATTTTTTCGATCAGGAATGTTTTCTGGGCACACGACAATCACGCATCGGGAGGCTACAATTGTGCAGCCACGGGAAGCTGACGGCACTACGCTGCTGACCTCCAGGAGACTTTGAAATTATGAAGCGAGCGTTAATCACTGGCATTACCGGTCAGGACGGCTCCTACCTGGCCGAGCTGCTGCTTTCAAAGGGCTACGAAGTGCACGGCATCATCCGGCGCTCCAGCACCTTCAATACCCAGCGCATCGATCACATTTATCAAGATCCCAACGATCCCAACGCGCGTTTGTTTTTGCATCACGGAGATTTGTCCAGCACCGAGTGGATTCTGAGCCTGATTTATAGCCTGGCACCGGATGAGCTTTATCATCTTGCTGCGCAAAGTCACGTGCGCGTTAGCTTTGATGTTCCTGAATATACCGGTGATGTCACCGGGTTGGGCACTATGCGATTGCTCGAAGCGGTGCGGCGCAGCGGATGCAAGACCCGTTTCTATCAGGCCTCCAGCTCCGAAATGTTTGGCTCGGCACCCGTCCCGCAAAACGAGAAAACCGTGTTTCAACCGCGCAGCCCCTACGCCGCGGCGAAAGTGTACGCCTATTGGATGACCAAAATTTACCGCGAGGGCTACGGCATACACGCCGCCAATGGCATCCTCTTTAATCATGAGAGTCCACGCCGCGGCGAAACTTTCGTTACGCGAAAAATTACCCGCGCGGTCGCTAATATTCTGGCCGGCAAAGAAAATTCTTTGTATCTCGGCAACCTGGAGTCGCGCCGCGACTGGGGTTATGCTCCCGAATACGTGGAAGCGATGTGGCAGGTGGTGCAGCGGGATGCCGCGGATGACTTTGTTATTGGCACTGGTGAAGCGCATTCGGTGAAAGAATTTGTGGAAGAGGCTTTCTCCTACGCCGGACTCGAGTGGCAAAAACACGTGAAGATTTCCGACCGCTACTTTCGTCCGTTGGAAGTCGACACTCTGATTGCCGACACCACGAAGTCCCGCGCTGAACTAGGCTGGGAAGCGCGCATTAGATTCCATGATTTGGTGGCCATTATGGTGGATGCCGACGTTGAAGCCCTGGGCTTAACATCGCCGGGTCGCGGCAAGGCTATTCTCGAAGACAAAATCGGGTCGTGGAATCGCTGGCACAATTCCGTGACTCGGGTGACTCAAGCGGTCCAAGGGCAGGCGTCACACTAAAAAGTCCGTTCCAATGGTTTACAAATCACCGGCAATTGAGGGCCCATGGGCTTTTGGGAAACACGTCGCGTCGTAGTTACCGGCGGTCATGGCTTTCTGGGCTCCTTCGTGGTGGATAAGTTGCGCGCCGCCGGCGCCAAAGAAGTGGTGGTTCCACGCAGCGACCAGCACGATCTACGGATTCAAAGCGAAGCTCTTCGGCTGTACAACGACGCTCGTCCCGACATTGTGATTCACCTCGCGGCTGTGGTTGGGGGAATAGGCGCCAACCGCCAAAATCCGGGGCGCTTTTTTTACGACAACGCGATCATGGGATTGAATGTGATCGAAGCCGCGCGCATTGCCGGTATCGAGAAGTTTGTGTGCGCCGGAACCATCTGCTCTTACCCCAAGTTTACTTCCGTGCCTTTTTGCGAAGAGGATTTTTGGAATGGATATCCGGAAGAGACTAACGCTCCGTACGGTCTAGCCAAAAAAATGCTGCTGGTGCAGTTGCAAGCGTACCGGGAACAATATGGCTTTAACGGTATTTATCTGACCCCGGTAAATTTGTACGGTCCACGCGACAATTTCGATTTAGAAAGCTCGCACGTCATCCCCGCTTTGATTCGCAAATGTATCGAAGCACAACAAACCGATGCTGCCGAAATCGTGGCCTGGGGAACCGGTAACGCCACGCGCGAATTTTTATACGTAGAGGATGCTGCGGAGGCCATTGTGCTGGCCTCCGAGAAATATTCAAAACCCGATCTCGTCAATTTGGGCTCTGGCGAAGAAATCAGCGTGCGCGATTTGCTGGCGATGATTCGCACCATGGTAGGCGCCACGGGTGTGGTGCGATGGGATCGCACCAAGCCTGACGGTCAGCCGCGACGCTCGCTCGATACTTCGCGGGCGGCGCGCGAGTTTGGGTGGCGCGCAAAAACTTCCTTGCGTGACGGTCTGAAAGAAACGATTGAATGGTTCTCTGCCAGCCGAGCGGCGGCGGCCACCTGAGTTCGGCTAAATGTATTTTCCCACTAAGTCCTACGACCGGGTTGCAGAATTATTCAAATATATAGTAATAATGCGTTAGCTTAACCTGTAACGATCCCCGCCAGACGAACATGTGCGTAAATCCGGTGTTCCGGATTTAGTCAGTCGCGACGGGGAAGGGGCTGAAATAGAAGTGTTTCGCGACGCGGAAAAACTCTTAAGCGAAAGACCGCCGCTCCTGCTGAGCGGTGTTTGCCAACCTTGGTTATCGCTGCGAACCATGCGGCAAAAATGATATTCTCGCGCAGCACACGAAATAAAATTATTCCGCGAGTGCGCGAGCTTTGATTCACCATTGTTTGGCTAGCACGGCTACAATTTTAGCCAGTGCGTCAAGATCACGAGTGTCGATCACTTCCGCAGGCGAATGCGAATAGCGGAGCGGCCAGCTTAGCGGCAAATCCACCGCGCCATAATGCACGAAAACAGCGCCGTCATTGCCTCCGCCGGTTACGCCGTATTGCACCGGTATTTTATTTTCGTTGGCTAGCTTCACGACGCGGTCTACGTATTCACGCGGGGCAATATTGGAATTGTCCACGGCGCGGATGACAAATCCCTTCCCGATCTCGGCATCCGCGAAGCGTTTTGACTCGATCGGCGAATCGGAACTTACGAACGTATCGATGGCGAAAACAAAATCGGGGCTGCTGCCTGTCTTGGCCATTCGTTCCGCTGCGGCTGCCGCGCCCTTCAGTCCCACTTCTTCTTCGGTGGACCAGATGAAGGTGACTTGCCGGTCGCCCAAATTCGGGCCCAGCGCCTCCACTGCTTCAATCAATGCCGCGCAGCCAACGCGATCATCAAAACTTCGCGCATTTGCTCGCGTTCCAATGAGCGCACGATATTTTTTGGGGACAGTGGCCCAATCGCCCACTTTAATCCCCAACTTCTGCGTTTCTTCCGCCGAATGTGTGCCGACATACATATGTGGCGGTTCGTCCATGGCGTTAGGCCCGTGCGGCCATTCGAATCCGGGCTGGTCCCACTTCGCGGGCAGCTCCAGCACTCCGCCAACGGCGCTGCCATCCGCTTTGTGGAGCAACATTACGTGGCCGAGAAAATATTCCGTGTATCCTCCGCCAAGCACATCCATGAGCAAACGACCATCAGGTTCGATAGAACGCACCTGGTAGCCAATCTCATCCATGTGCGCGATGAATACGAGCTTCGCCGCATTTGAATTAGGCTTCGCGCTTCCCATTTTCAAAACCAAATTGCCAGCCGTGTCTGTTTCGGGCTTGGCCCAACTCGGCAATGATTTCTTGACCTGCTCTCGAACGGCCTCTTCATGGCCACTGGCACCATATGTTTCGCTCAGTACTCGAAGGGCGCTGGGATGATTTCCAAATACCCCGCCGCCTTGACCGCCGGCTATGCCGCCCTCTATTTCGAGGTATCGATAAAGAATCGATTCAAGCGCTGAGAGGTCAGCGGTGCTAATGGTTTCTGCAGGCGTAACGGGATAGAGAGTTGCCACACCGAGGTGCGCGAATCGATTTGGCAAGGGTGTGGTCTTTGCATAACCAGCTAAAGTTGGCGGTGTGGCCATTACGGGTTGGATCGCCACGTGATGCTTGTCGCCAATTTGTTTAAGCTCGGCCGCCAGGCCGGAGAGTGGCGCAGAAGCATCGGGTGTTCCAATCAAAACTCCACTACCCGGTTTCATTGCCTCGTATGTCGGGGGCCCACCAGCCTTGGATGCCTCGAGGTGCGGGGCTGTAAGGCGCCCGACATAAATCAGCTCGTCAGGATGTAATTCATTCAACAGCCGGTCGAGTCCGCGGCCGCCAGTCCATTGTTGGGTTGCAAACGCAACTGTTAGGGTTCCCGAAGGACTAGCCTTGTGAACTGCGATCAGGCGCAGCAGATTAATCAAGACCGCGCATCCGAAGCGGTCCCCAATTGCCGGGCCGGCCACTTCGTCGGTGCCGACGTCCTGAGAGAGTGGTTCCAATGCGAGGGGATCGAGCAAATCCACTCCTGCGGTGCGAACTTCCGATGCGCTTGTAGCTCCGATGTCCACATACATCTCGTCCGGATGTGCCATCGTCGGCGCATTCTGGCGCGCTGGCTGAAGATGGACGGATAGCCCAGTGAATACGCCAGAAATTTTCTTTCCGCTGCGTGTCATTACTAAGATGGGTTGTGCGGAGTGCAATAAATCAAATACAGCATTGGGCGCTCTGTGCGGGAGCCGCTGAACTCGTAGATAGCCATCGGCTGTAATTTCACTGACTACATATCCGGGCTCATCGATAGGCGCGACAATCAGCCGGTGTGGAGATCCACTACCCAGCGTGACGTAGAGGTTGCCGAGATTGTCGGTCTTTGGTGCAAGGTTTTTTGTCGCGTTTTGTATTTCAGCAGCCAACTCCTGTTCATACCCGCTCACGGCCGGGGTCGCCAAGAAAGAAATCGAATGACCCAAAGAGCATTGTGCCCTCACCGGTCTGGCACCTCCCATGCATGCAAGCAAGCCAGCTATTGCGAGCGGATAGCGCAGTCCCATTTCCATCAGTGTTGTTCTCCCGGGCATCTGTAGAAAATGTTTAAAGTCTGGCGCAAATCTTTCATCGGCAAAGCGCTTCAATCAGTATTTCTTTCTTTTTCTCCGCAAGCTCTGACAGCGGTTGCAGCGACGCAAAATATCCGCCGAGCGCGGCTGCCGCCAAAAATGCAAAACCTTCCGCAGGCAGCCACGGATTGCCGAACCATCGTGCCGTCGACAGCACCAACGCCGAAATTCCGGCAAGAACTATCTGGGCTCCGAACATAATCCACACCGATACGCCGGAATTTCGTTGGCCGCGCATGGAACCGAATTCCAGTTTCCGTGGAAAACTCAGTGAAGCCCAATTTGCTATTGGCAATTGTCCGCTTACGGTAAAAATGAGCGCGAAGATGGTGGTAAAAAGTGTTGGAATTGAGGGGGGACCAATCGCCCAGGCCAGGACCACACCGCAGAGAGCAACTTCGAATGCAATCATAGCGGCCGACACCAGGTTTTTCCCCGCGAAAATATCTGAAAACTTCAAAGGCGCAGTGATGTAGGTTTGAATGCCTCTGCCCTCGTACGCAAAGGTATTGTAAGCGGGACCCATCACGATTAATACGGTGTAGGCCATCATGGCGGGAAAGAACAGGTCGGCATTCAACCCTCTGCCGGCAATAATCGGATGCTTACTTCCAAACTGCGAACTGAACAAAAGCATTTGCGCGGGGGGCAGCAGCAGTAGAAAAAATGCAAAGCCATTTCGAGCCAGGTAACAAAATTCCTTGCGCAATATGGGGCCTATCATCGGCGGCAATAATCCCGGGAAGCTTCGTCCAATGCCGATGATTTGCGGAATCGAACGCCAGCCGGCGGCGGGTAGCGATACTGCGCGACTGGGCGCCGGCGATTCACTGAATTCTTCGCCTCGATACTGCGCGGCGTACCGTTGCCACAGTAAGGCGGAGAATATGAAGACAAATCCTACCAATCCCGACAACCCGACGGCGATATCCACAGAGTCGTGGCGCACCACCCCGGATATAACGCGCGCGGACAGCGAGGGCGGGAAAGGAGCAAGGTATTTGACTATTCCGCCGAAAGCGGCTGGATTCGGGTTTTTTTTCACGTATTGACTCTGAATCGGCGTGATGAATTGCATCGAAAACATCAACAGGATGAAGATGCCCAAAAATATTTCACGCGATCGCCTTCTCGCCAGGAGCCTTTCGAGCCAGGAGCCGATCAATCGTTCCACGGTAACGTTCAATAAAATAATCAAAATTGCTACGAGCAGCATGATCGGCAAAACACTCGAGTTTGCCACCGTGGCGCCTGCAGTCATAAGCACAAGCCAACAAATGCACGCAAGCGCGGGGAAGTTGGCCAAACCATACGCGAGGCCAATCAGATAAAACGCGCTGGCGCTAAATGGAAAGCGCAACAGCGTTCGAAACTCAAAGCTTGATCCAAAACCCGCAGCGAAAATTGGGATTACTTGCCAGAAAATAAAAATAGCCCAGAAGGGCGCCGCCAGCCATGGCAGCCGCCCGGCAGACACCAACGAATATCCTGCAAAATAAAACGCGAAGGCTGGGCCGATCACCAAGAGCAAAGCAAGCAGTGAAACAAATCCCATTCCAATCAAATCGAGAACGTTGTTTTTTTTGTGCAGACTATTGATCAGCATGCGCCAGCGGAGTCCGGCCACCAGCCGGATTTGCTCAGAGAGACTGATTGGGCCGGCTAGGTCAGCCATGAAAGCTCATCGACTTGAGATTCCATTCCTGACGGTCCGCCATGCTGGCCAACGATGGATAGAAAAATTCGTTCCAATGTAACCTGGGCGCCTTCATCGCCGGGAACGCCAGCGCGTAATTCCTGAAGCGATCCCTGAGCCACCAAGCGGCCCTTATTAATGATGGCCACGTGACTACACAAACGCTCCACAATTTCCATCACGTGAGAGGTCAGGAAAATTGTGACCCCGCGCTCCGTCATTCTCCCCAAGAGCGATTTCAAGGCACCCGCGGCGAGCGCGTCCACGCCTTCGAAAGGCTCATCCAGAAACAAAACGCGCGGTCCGTGAATCACTGCGGCGGCCAGCGCAAGCTTTTTCTGCATTCCGTGAGAATAGTCCACGATCATTGTTTTGGGCCGGTCCGCCAGCTGCATAAACTCGAGTAACTCCTGGGCGCGCCGCTCCGTAGTCTGCTGGTCCAGGCCATACATGCGTCCGACGAATCGCAGATATTCCGTGCCAGTCAACCGTTCAAATAAGCCCATGCCTTCCGGCACCACGCCGATCTGGCGTTTTACTTCCACGGGATGGGTGGCAAAATCAATGCCCAGCACTTCGACGCGTCCGGAGCTAGGCGCCAACAACCCCGTCAACATCTTGATGGTGGTCGATTTCCCCGCGCCGTTGGGCCCTAGAAAACCAAAAAACTGCCCGGCGGTTACTTCGAGATCCATACCATCTACAGCGAAAAGATTTCCAAAACGTCTGGTGAGCTTTTCGGTGCGAATTGCGACATCTGTCATCACTTCTCCGTTCCCGCGCGCAGAAAACTCTAGCATGACTGCGGCGCAACACATTGAAGCGGTTAATTGCGGCCTTCGAAGATTTTGCCGAATTTGAACGATCGGCGAAGAATCAAAACGCGTGGGACTAGACTTTGTTGCTTACAGCAGACTTGGAAGCCGCGCTGGGAAGTTGTAATTCCTTGGTCGCTAACACCGGCAGAAGAGCCGCCAGCTCCACACGAAACACCGCGCCGCCGCGCTCTCCGTTGTGGCAAGAAATTTTGCCACCATGTTCCTGCATGATGCCGAAACAGATGCTCAGGCCGAGTCCCGTGCCTTTTCCTACAGGCTTGGTAGTGTAAAACGGATCAAAAACTCTGTCGGGTTCCTTTATGCCTGGGCCGGAATCAGTAAATAGCACGACTACGCTACCTCGATTTCGCACGGTCTTGATGGTCAGCACGCCGCCCCCGGTTTCCATCGCATCCACGGCGTTACTGATGATATTAAAAAATACTTGTATTAATTGATTTGAATCGCCGCGCACGCTGGGAAGCACCGACTCAAAGTGCAATTCGATTTTGATATTGGGATTGTGTAGATCGAGTGTCCGTAGCTGCACGGCGTTGGTGACTACTGTATTGATATCGAGGAGCGCGCGTTCCACCGGCACTTGCCGCGCGAAGCTCAATAAATTTCCCACCAGTGTTTTGGTCCGCCGCGCCTGGTCGCGAATCTTGCCAGCGGTACTTCTGGCTTTTTCAGAAAGAGTGGGATCGTCGGCCAACAAATCCGAGAAACCAAGAATGGCCGTGAGCGGGTTGTTAATTTCGTGGGCCGCACCTGCCGCCAGTTGTCCCAAGGACGCCAGCTTTTCCGATTGCACGATCTGGGTCTGCAGCTTCCGCAGATTGTTGACCGACATTTCCGCCTCGGAAAGTAACCGCACGCGATCGGCATCCGCCAGGTGCGTGCGCAGGAACACCAATAGTGCGAGAGGAATTGCGGCAACGAAGGTAACCATCAACCGAAAATCTCTAACCTCCGGGTCGTCACCGGAATATTTCACAGTGTAGATTGCGAATACTGGCAGCGAAATCACGGCGGCCATGGCCATTCGCGCCGCCCACACACTCTCGCCCCGCGAAGCCTCGACACTGGACTCGTCCACGCCCCGAAAGGGCGCCTCGAGCGCTGCGCGCTTTTCGTAGGCAATTAAGCCCGCCAAGGCAAACCATAGGAAAGACGAAATCAGCGGCAGATCATAGAGACTGCCGGTGTAATATTCCCCTTTGTCGCTGGCCACGTTGAGCGCCAGAGATGAGAGCGTATACAGCGTTGCTCCGCCAAACAGATGGGCATAAATAGTTTTCCAGGGTCCCGCAGTGCGCATCCACAAAACGCCCAAGGAAAGCACCAGGACCATGTTTTGAATATTGGTAACCACGTTATAAGTGTGGTTGTACGGCCCCAGTGATGGGACCGCATACATCCAGGGCAAAACGATATAGGCGTATAAGAAAGTCCACCACACAATTAACAGCACAAAATCCAGGTAGCCGAAGCGTAAGCGCAGCTCTTCCAGTCTGCGATGTGGACGCAGCGCCAGCGCCGCCATCATCGGAATGCCTCGCAAGAAAAAAACAATATCGCCTGAAAACATGCCTGGCAGCGCACGGTGTAGATAAACTTCGTAATACGTCCATGCAAACTGACCGGTCATCCATAGCGTGCAGCCCAAGGCCAAAAGCATCCAGAAGGCATTGCGCCGCCATAGAGGAGTTCCCGCATTTGCGAGTAATCCCGCGTTGGCTACAAGAGGCACAAGGCACTGCACCAAGTTTCCGAAAGTGGCGAGAGATTGGTTTCCGCGCGGAAGCAAGAATGAGACGGTGGCGTATATCGCAAGCAACATTAGCCACGCGCCGACGAACCACACGATTTTCTTGGAAGGAGACATCTGAGTTCGTACTTCCAGTCTACGGAATCGGCCCACCCAGCACACCTCGATTCGCTTGTGCATAGGCCTAACGATTAATGATTACCGCGGCAGGTCAAATCAAACGAGGATACGCAGCGAAGTGGCAGCTGGAAGCTAGGGCCCAACCGGCCTGTTCGGGAGCTCCCTCCTTTTGCGGAAGGAGCTCCATTATGTTTTGTGCGGTCGACTATTTTCGCGCGCGATAAGCAGGGGCTTCTTATCACGCTGCCATCAACACTAGGCCGCGACTGCTTGCCCTGACCTTCCGCTCTTACTGCTGAGGTAGCAGCAGTTGTGTAAAGCCGGTGGTGTTAACGTCACGGAATAGCGGCGTTCGCGGCGGAAGGAGTTGTGGTTGCAGGAACTCTGCGTCGAAGATGTAGTTGCGGGTCGGCGGGCTGTATACAGTGGTGCAGCACTTGAACACGCCTGTCGCCTGGTGACTTGTATAGAGGCTGATCATCGAACCTTCATAATTCAAGTTCTGACCACCCCAGTTTTCGATGTACCGAAGGAAGTTGTGAACTCCGCCGTCCGTACCGAAGTCCTGGCCAGTGCCGGCAGGTTGATTGAAAGATAGACCCTTGCCAGCCACGATGGCAGCGCGGTACCAGGTGGTGGATGCCGTGCGGTTCGCCAAGTTAAAGGGCGTCGTGAAGGAATTCACGTCGTTCCAATTGTTGGACAACAAGGTAACCGCATCTCCGATGATGGAAACGGCGACATGAGGGTCATTCCATCCGTTGCCGGAAGAGTTGGAGTTAAAGTCACCTTGAACATAAACGGGATTTTCGGCAGCGAAGGTCAGACCGCAATTAACTGTGCCGGGGCAGATGCCCGTCGGTAACAGGCTGCCGTTAACTATTTTCATGGCGCGGCGGAAAAAGAAGGTGGGGTTTTCTCTGGCTTCGTTGGCGTGAATAATGTAAACGCCGGGCCAGATCGGAGACCCGGAAGTGTTGTTGGCCACGTTGCAGCCCACATATGGCGCAAATGCAGTAGCTCCGAGGCCTGAAGTTACGGTGCTGAGCGTCTTCACAATTGCAAACGGGCTATATCCGCCAGTCCACGGTGTGCCACCTAGATACTTCGCTGGTTGAACTGGTAATAGTTCTTGGCCTGGGTCCTGGCCGTACTTAAAGAGAACGCCGGCGCCAAGGGTATCCAAATCTTCGGCAGTCTCCACTGCTTGGTCCGGACAACCGGTCGCGTTGCCACTGTTTATAAAATCTTCAAAACCATATTCGCCAGTTTCATTCTGAGTAAAGGACAACGGAGGCCAGGGTCCCGGCAAGGTCGCTCCATTTACCCAATTTCCACGGCGGTCGGAAAAATACAGGGTGTAGTCGTTAGGTGCCGTTATTGGATCGTACGAATTGTGGCCGCTGCCCGCGACAGCTCCGGACAGCCACCTCGACAAGTTACGAGCGTCAATTTCCACGTAATGCATCACTCCGCCAGGAGTGACCATCTGACTGTAATTTATGGTATTCGCACCGGCACCGATGCTGCCGGCCGGAGAGTTATCACGTAGAGTTCCCTCACGAGTGTCAAATAACACCATGGGCCAAAAATCATTTCCCGTCGTATAGACGATATTTCCGGCAGTGATGCCGCAAGGATTTACACCGGTGGTTCCGGGGTTGTCGCGTATGCGCTCCAGACGGACGATAGCGTTGGGAAAGGGTTCGGCACAGCCAACTGCGCTCTGCGCGACTTGTTGACCTGCCAGTAGTGCGGGAAGGGTATTGTGGGACATGGCTGCCACAGGATTAATATTTCTGCCGACGTAGCCTAATCCGAGCACTTCCAACGTCACATCCTGCCAATTTCCGCAGGGCGTTCCCTGCGAGGTCTGCACCTCGATCTTCAAGAATCCTGAGATGGTCGCCGTTCCTGTTGCAGTCCAGTAACCATCCCCTGCAGGCGCCGACTGCGAGGATGCCACGTAGGTGGCTCCAGCTCCAGAGGTGGCGAGCGGTACTAAGTTCACTCCCAGCTTTCCTTTCAGATAGGTGATCTGTGGGTCCGCAGAAGCTTGCAGAGCAGCGTACGTTTGCGCCAGTTTGCGCAGTTCGAACGGCTGAGTGGTTGGGTCGATGCACGACATGTTCATGATGTCAGCAGGGTTATCTGATAACAAAATGTGCACGCTGGCCTGCGCGAAGTAACGCTGTTGCGTAACGATAGGGGCGTCGCCACTAGGCGGCCTGCGGATAATGTCGACCGGTTTGGTACCCGTACCCAGCGTTACGATTCCAAGGTTTAACGGTTTTGCACCGCTGACGATATTGCTGTTGTAATAGCCTTGAGAAATGGTGGGCCAGTTGGGATTCGCCGCCGATCCGATCGTGCCTACCAAGCTGCCTTCGTTATAACCGAGGGCTCGATAGGAAGTGCTCCCGGGCGAGGTGGTCACGTTCACGATCCCGTTATATGACCCGGTAGTTGTCGGAAACCCATTCGAGAGATTCGTGCGGATGATGTTTTTGACGGCGGTGACTTTATCGGAAAGACTAAGTGTTGCACCCGCCGCGAGAAACAGGTTTCCGTTGGTATGGGTGCGGCCGCCGAAGTTGAAATTCGGTCCAGGGAAAAAGCTGCAATCGCCATCGCAGAATACTCCGAATTGAAACATCGGAATTCCGACGGTCTGAGTGGTGCGCTGCAGTTTCACTTCTGTTCCTGCCTGGGTGCGGGCCGTGACCGTCAAAGTGTACGGCGTGGCCAGAGCGGTCATGCCCTGGTAGGGTGATGTGCCGGACTTGATGGTAGTGATGTTAGCAATGGGCGCCGCAGGTTCGCCCGGGTAATCCAATTTGTAGCCAGACGTCCCGTCGAACTGAACGTATTGGATGCCGGAAAGGCTCGGTGGTGCCGCTGCGATGGCCGCAAGTTGCACGGCCGTTGGAGCGTAGTTCTTATCGAACAAGGTGCCCAGGTCGGCGGTAATCTTTTCCATGCCGGCTTCAGAAGCATAAAAGGCCCGGCTATAGTCGTTGTTGAGTCCGCTCATTTTTTGCCCTTGGGTTATAAGCAGCACGAAACCGATGAGCAGGCTGGACATCAACAACATCAAGAGAATAGTGGTGAGCAGGGCGATGCCGGCCTCACGTCGCAACCGCATTTTTGGGGCTTTCATCGTCGTTCTCCTAGTTAAACTGGTTGACGTAGGACATGCTGCGGAGGCAAACCTGCGTCTGCAAACTGTTGCGGATATAAGTGGGTGCCGATCTGCCGTTGGCTAAAGGGTTATCCGAGCGTGCGCCCAGGTAGACATCCACGGAACGAATTTGGTTTTCGGAGTAACCTGCGGGTACGGTCGTTTGATTTGCCAGCACCGTGCTGCCGTTTACGTAGTTATAGGTAAACTGCAGATTTTCTATGGTCTCTCCGACCGCGACACCGGGGTTAAAATTGGTCCTGCGAATCAGTCGCACGTGGCCAGGGTCAGTGACATCATCCAGGTAGTAACTGATCATCCAGATTCGCGAAGCGGTGGTCGGCGGATACGTGCCCAAATAAACCTTATTACCGGACGAATTGGTGGTGGAATTCTGTAGCTGAATGAGCGTACCGGCAGGCTTGCCCGTACTGTTCAGGTTGTAGGCATCCCCAGCGGCCAAACCGCTGGCAAATGTCAACGTTTGGCCGGATGCATTCGTCACCGTCTGGATGGCGTTGCCGTTTGCATTGCTGAACATAATCAAATCGCCGGGGTTGATGGGAACGATTGCGGTGCTGAGATCGGTGCAATTGACTTTTCCTAGATAGATGGTGGTATTGTCGAACACCACGGTTTGTCCATTGGAACTGATCGTTCCGGCGCAACCCGGGTCGGCTCCTAACGGCGCCTGGTTGATAGGCTTGTTGTCCAGGCCCAAGGTGTTGTCCACGTACAACATGGTGATCAGGTCCGTGCGAGTCACGGAGGTCGCGTCTGGACTGCTGATAGGATTTCCTAAACCATCGCCTGGCTCAACCGCCATCAACGTAGTATTGCAAACTGGGAATTCCAGGCCGCTGGTGGTGAGGGTCGGCCGGTTCAGCGCGGAGACACCAGTTGCGCATGCCCCGGAGGCCGCACCGGTATTAGGAATCGATATGCCGCCGACAGGTATTCCAGTACCAGCCTGGATGAGGTCCTGTTGGATGAAGTTGAGGCCCGCGCGCAAGTTATCGGAGATGTCCGATTTCAGAGAAACTTGCTGATTGGTGTACGCCGAATCTCGAAACGCAGATACCGTTGCCGCCAGAGCGACCAGCGCGACGCCCATGGCTACCATCATTTCAACTAGCGTGAATCCCGATTGTCTTTTCATAGCCGAAAGCTCCTGCGTTCCTTGTGCGCGATTCCTATGCGAATGACGAGATGTAGCTAATTAAGGTGTAGGTGCGCGTCATCTTCCCGACGTGATAGTTGATCGTCACGGTGATGCTGCGAACATTCGGCTCATTGTTTCCGGCGGTATCCAAAACTGGTTCAATGTCTATGGTGCGTGTCATCCAGGGGTTTAGGTCCACGGTTTTGTCCGTGGTTGTGCCGATCTGTCCGCCTGAATTCGGCCCTACCACAATGACCTCATCGGGCGAACCCGTGTCGGTAGCGGTGCCCACCAGCCCGTCCGGGCCCGGTTGCAGCATGGGCTGCGGACCAGCGATAAATACCCCGCCGGAAGCGGTGTTTTGAATTTGCGCCCAGCTGAGAGTGTTGTTATCGCGCGCGGTGAAAATAACCTCCACCGCTTGCTCAGCTTTCTTCTCCGCCACATAGTCGAACTGCGTCAGGCTGGCGAAGTAAATTCCTTGGGCATAGACAGCGGCGAGGGACAATACTCCGAATGAAAGTATTACGATGGAGATCAATGCCTCGATCATCGTGAATCCGCTTTGCTGGCCAATGGCTTTTCGTCGGCGATTCATCGCTGCGCTCCTTACTCTATCCATTGCGTACCATTCCACGTATAACTGCGAACTCTTCCTGTGCCCCCCAAGACCGTAACCGCACGGGCCGTTGAGATCTTCGGAGGGATGCCGATGAAAATTGTCGCGTTCACTGGGTTACTGTTGCCGATCAGATTCATGGCTGTTAGCGAACTGGTGCCCACCAGCGCGCCGGAAGTTGTGAACATCACACCCCAAACGCCGGCGCCGGATGGCTGAGCTAAGTTGATTGCTTGTGTGTTTCCGAATGCCATGGGGGTATCCGGCAAGGTCGGGAAAAGGTAAAACTGAGCACCGTTTGTGATGCCGTGATCGGCATTGTTCAAATAAACCGGTGCGACAGCAGGACCGGCAGCTTCACCGGGCAGGTATTGCACTGTCACTTGTATCTGGTTGGGCGGCGTAAAATCGACGCGCACGTTGCGGCGTTTGGAGGTCGCTAATTCTCGTGCCATGCGCAGCTGCGTCACCACTAGATCGCGCGCCGCGTTGGCTTTGTAGCCTCGCTGCGTGCTGTCCGTTAGCATGACGGCCACTGCCGTCAGGACAAAAACGACCAACACCACGCTAAGCATTTCGATGAGTGAAAATCCTGATTGAGATTTTATGCGTCGCTTCATCATCAAAGGCTCCAAATCTAACGAAAAATCCGGACAACTCGATGGTCTAGGAGAATCGCAAGTACGAGCCTAGACGCTGTCTCAAGCGAGCGAGGGATACCGGGCCGGAAGTCTGCTGGCCAGAAGACCGCATGACAACCAGCTCATGGTTATCCTGCTGGACTAGACTGGCAGACCGATAGGTGCGGAAAGTGTTCATAATTTGCGTATCAGCTATGGCCGGGCGACAAAGTGATTGTCGCGACCATCACGAGGTCTATAACTTTGAGTCCTCCGGCGCCGCCTGTTTTGAACCTGGGGTCGCTTGGCAGCGTTTTTCGGAGTGACACACACTCACGATCTCGTCATAAATAGCACGCTGATTTCACACTCCACAACTGACCGGAAGTACAGATTCCGTCCATCGGAAAAAACCGCCCCCGCTTCCTAGAAGGCCAGTTACTAACGTTTACGAGCCAACGCGTTGAAGAGGGTCGTTTTTCGCCACTATCAAAAACGGTACAAGGCCCATTGGTTGAGGGGAATAGAACTAATCGGGAATTGTCTTCGCGTAGTCAACAACAGACCAGACACACTCGACTGCACAGCCGATTGAGGCGGTTTGGTTCTATTCTCGATAGTACTTTCGATGCCGCCGTTTCAAGACCATTCACCGTTAGCCGGAGCGGCGTGAAGTTGCGAAATGAAATCCGCTGAACACGCGAGAGAACAGGTCTTCGGCTTTTGTTGCTATTTGGAATTGGCGTAGAAGGCGGCCGGCACTGTGATTCCTCGGGATGGCAGAGAGCCAGGCACGAGCGAACCCGATCTCCGTCACAAACAGGGAACAATAGGGGCCCGGAAGGAAGGAGCCGGGCGCGTAGATTATGGAGGATTGAATTATCAAGCCGGCCGCTTTTTGAACACGCGGGCGAGTGCGGGGAACTGCGTTTGGCGTTGACAGTTTGTTCCTTCTAAATGCGCGGCCAGTCGCCCAAAATTCGGCAGAGAGCGCCACTGTTCAGTGAGGCCATGGGGAGTTCATAGAGATTTTAAGAATTCGATGATGGCATCCTGCTCTGGGCGTTTCAGTTTTTCAAATTGCTTGATGACGTGGCCGGCTTCACCACTATGCCGGGTGATAGCTTCGAGAAGTGTTAGGGAAGCACCGTCATGCATCAATCGTGGACGCAAGCGGACGCCCCACAAAGGAGCGGTGCGAATCTTGTTACGGCTGCTCTCAAAATTCTGTTTTGAAAGATACCCGGACATCTGTTGGAAGACTTGGAGTCCGTAATGTTCACGTGTGGCCTGCAAGATACCGTCACCGGTGCCCACATCGTGCATCAGAAAATCGCCGTAGGGGTGCAAGGAGATAGAGCCTAGCGCAGCGGGAATCGTAAACGTGCCGCCATTAATCTTTGTTCCCGCGGGCGCAGTGGTCAGCGTTTCAACATGACAGGAAGCACAACCGATTTTCTCGAACAAGCCCAGGCCCTTATTCGCGGCCGCACTGCTGGCGAGCGCCGCATCGCGCGCGGGCGCCTTGGTAGCGCGAATGAAGCGCGCGAAGTGGTCGATGTCGGAAAGGCCGTCCGGCCCGGTGGTGTCATTCGGCTCGGACACGGTGTTGCAGAGATTGGTCACCTCGTTGGGTTGCAGGCGATTGGTAATGCCCATCTCGTTGAGGTACGCATCGCCGGCGAACGATAACAGGCTGGCATGCTGATCTTTCCAGCCGAAGCGGCCCACGCCCATCTGTCCAGGCGCTTCCACGATGGGCACATAGAGAATCTGACCGCAGATTTTCGCATGCGACGATTTGCATTGTTGCTTGGAAAGGTCAATGAGGGTTTGGTCGGCAACGGCCTCAACGAAGCCATCGCCCAAGAGATTCAACGAAAGCCGCAATGTGCGGATCGTCTCGGTCTCGGGAATGCGCTCCTGAATTTCCTTGTCGGGAAACGAACCATTGGGGCAAATGGCGCGATCATTCACGAGCGAGCGGCCGGTAACCACCTCCGCTCCGTGAGCGATGGGGATGTCGGGAGTGCGAAAGTGTCCGTCCGGCCCCTGATGACCGACTCGCAATTCCGTCACCTGCGACGCTGCGCCGGACACGGGACTCTGGTGGCATTCGGCGCAGGACTGTGCATTGTAAAGCGGTCCGAGACCATCACTCAGCTGCTCGATTCCCTCGAACTTCACTTGGTCAGCCTGGTGCGTTAGGTCATCGACTATGCCGTTGGTTTTGTTGTCGAAGCCAGTTGGGGCCTCTGGAAAACGCGTGGTGGCGGAAATTAAAGCAACGCTTAGCGCCACCGCAGCGACGAAGATCCTCATGGGTTTTCCTCCTCAGGCGGATTGGGTCCGGGCGTAAATTCTAAATACCGCTGTACGCGCCTGCGTCAAAAACGTCGTCGGTCGTAGGCGCAGAGACGCTAGGGTCGCGCGGTGTTGGCTTGCCAGGCTTTGCGCAATTCTTCGCGGCGCGCGAGGACATGCGTTTTTGCTTCGTCAAAACTGGCATAGACCCGCGTGCCCTTAATGGTGTTGCAGGGAGTGCAGCAAGCCACAAGATTGTTGGGATCCTTCTTTCCTTTGTGGGCGCGAGGGATCACGAAATCGACGCGCATGACCAGCGCGTTTTCAAAACTCGCGCGTCCGTCCAAACCGCAATAGCGACAGACATAATTATCACGGGCGAGAACCTTGCGGCCTTCTCCAGCCGTTACCGGGGAATCCACGAGCGAAAGAGTAACGAGGCTAATCGGCATGTTGACCCTCCATAGCGGAAATCGCCGGGACGAAGGAGAGCGCGACTTCCACTTTCTGTGGGAATGACGTTAGGACGCAACGAGGGCGGCGTCAAGTGTCCCGGCTATTGAAACACTGCCCACTCCTGCTACAATTTGCGCCGAAAACTCGATGAGTTGAGCTTCCGGCAATGATCCTGGACGCTCAAACCTCCCGAATCACCCACATTACGAGAGACATAGATCCGAACGGTATCGTCGTGGCACTTAGCGAACAAGAGCATTAATCGGCCGCTGACGTGAGAACGCATGGTTTCCCTGAGGCCCGGTCGTGAATGAAAAAACATATCTTCGGTTGGAAATTGGCTCTCGTACCGACGTCGGCCGAGTCCGGAAAAACAATGAAGATGCCTGCCGGGCTTTATCCTCACTAAGTTTGTTCATTATTTCAGACGGTATGGGAGGTCAATCACATGGAGAAACGGCCAGCGCGATAGCGGCCGATACCATCACGGCGCAATGTTCAAGCACTTCGGCAACCCCTGAGGCCTCGACAGCTGACGACAATGTTCAAGACCGGGATTACTCCGAAAAGACCAAGCGACTGGCGCGCGCCGTTCGCCTCGCCAATCGCAACATCTATCAGGCAGCGCTCAATGACTTGCAACTTCGTGGTATGGGCGCCACCGTCGTTGCTGCTTGGCTGGAAGGTTCTTGCTTGAGCCTGGTGCACGTCGGCGACAGCCGTGCTTATTTGTTTCGTGGCGGTGTGCTGCAGTGTCTGACCACAGATCATACCCTGGTCGCCGAGCAAGTGAGACGCGGACTCATTGCGCCGGAACAAGCCCATCTGAGCAAGATGCAAAACGTACTAATCCGAGCTTTAGGAATTCAAGAAGAAGTGACATTGGATACGGCTGAGTACTCAGTTCTCAATCAGGACTTCGTATTGCTTTGTAGCGACGGACTGACGCGTATGGTTACTGATACGGAGATCACCGATGCCCTTCGCGAGGCCGCTGATGCACAGAGCACCGCAGACCGTCTTGTTTCGCTCGCGAACTCGCACGGCGGGGAAGACAACGTAAGCGTGATAGTCGTGCACGTTGCAGAGTTGACGTGAAGGTTCAAAGAGCTGGCCGACTAACCGCGCTTCGCGCGCGGAGATTTTTAACTGGCGCAAACTTGCGCGAACCCACTAAAAGCTATAGGACGCGCCAACGAGTGGTACAACGGTAGAGCGTAGACCGCCATCGTCTAATTTGATTAGAGCGATGCCGGTGATTACTAAATGGCCGAAGGGCCGGAACATACGACAGGCAGGAATTGTCAAGCGGGGTGCCTACCGAATCTGAGTGATAACCCAGGTTCCATTTGCCTTGACCAAATTAAATATGGTCTGGTCCTTGGAACTCATGGTTTTAGCACCGCCTTTAGGCGAGTATTCCTGTGCTTGCGTCGCTACCACGGTTGCCGTGGCTCCATCGGTCCCCATTTTGATGTCGACGATCGTCAGCTGCATCTGGATAGAACTGGCGGCTCCGAAATTCTGTTTGTATTTCTTGTACCTGTCTCCCATTGACGGCCAGATTTGCCGCAACGCATCCGCATCCCTTTGTTCGAATGCCTGCTGATACCGCTGAATTACAGCGCGTACGCTGGTGATGTCGGCATCACGATTGGGCGGCGGTTCGGGCTTGTTGTTTACGACCGGCGTGTTGTCGACTGGCGGAGGCGGCGCAACCGGCGGCGGAGTCACGGGCTTGTTCATGGCGGCCAATTTGACGTTGATCTCACTCAGGTACTTTTGTGCCTCACCTGCGTGGGGTCCGCTCTGCGCGAAAGGCTGTAGCGCTCCGCTCGCAGCAGTCAATGCGGTCTTATCGGTAGCATTGACAGCTTGCTGATATTTCTGAACAGCGGACTGAAAGGCGGCTTCGAGCCGCTTATTCTGCGCCCGAGTCTGGACCTCAGGGATGGCTGACGCGGTATCGTCCAAGAAGCTTTGAGCTTCCACGCTTTTCGGCCCTCCACTATCCGCTACCGTCTTGAAGCTGGTCTGCAAGGCGCGTAACTGCGGCACAGCAGAATCGTCGTCTGCCTCTTTGAGCTGCCTGAATTGAGTCTCCAACTGAGCTAAACGATCGGCTTCGGACTTGTCGATTTCTCCATTCAATTGACTAGGGTCGCCACCAGCCCGTTGAACTTGAGATGCAAAGTTTCGTGCTGAACGAAAATCTCCCTGACGAAGTGCATGCTGCGCTCTTGCCGAAAACTTATCTTGCTGCTGGAGGCTTGGTATGACGTTACTTAAAGCTGTTTGAGCATCATTCCGGTGCACACCACCTTCCGGCAAGGCTAACAGCTGGCGCAAATAATTTTGCGCTTCCGGATAGCGCTTTGATTTCATTTTGTCCGCCGCTTGCTGCCATAGTTGCGCTTCCCGCTGGCGGATGTCCCGGAGGCGGGTGTCCTTAATGGAATCTTCGATTTGCACCTGCATGTCTTGAAGATTCCGAGTTAGCGGACCGCCCAACTTCTCGGCGTCCGTCACCGTTTGCAACGCGCTCTCCAGATCGTTTGCTGCCACCAATTTTTCCGCTGTATTTATAGCATCGCGTTGTTTGATTTCTAGCGGATTCGGCGCGACTGGAGCGCTGCGCTGGGTTGGAACTGGGTTGGGAATCTTCACTTCTGTTCGATGTATTGGCCACAGCAAATAAGTGCCAGCTGCGGTGAGAGTGAGAATTACTGCCAGCGCCACCACCGTCAGGACGGAATTCTTCTTCGCCGGTGTTTTGCGATGCTCTCGCTCAGCAGTTTCAGAAACGACGGGTCGTGAAGTTCGCGCTTGCGGCTGAGCCGCCGGTCCGCTCTTGCTTATCTCAGCGGGTACAACTGGCGGCAGCGAGGGCGCTTTGAATGGAGGCGTTGCCGGTTTTGCAGTTTTGGCGGGCTCCGCGATTTTCGAAGCTTCGATGGCCCTCGGAGGTTCGAGGTGCGGCACAACCGGCGGTTGCTCACGAATCTCCGGGGCCACCGGCACCACCGATTCGGAACTAGACGGCTGCAAAACCTGTTCCGGTCTTTTCGGCTGCGCCGCTTCCACTACCGGTGGGTTCATCGAAGCACGCGCCTCAGGAGCCTCCATCACGGTCATATTTTCGGCTGCCGGTGGAGTATCTATTTCTGACTTTTTCTGGAGAAACGCGTATTCCTTGGAGAAACTTTCCGGAACAGCGGCCCCGGGCGCCGATGGCTCTTTCTTAGCTGTGTTTCTAGAGGCTGCAATCTCATCAGCCGCTCGCTGTGCCCGGGAATCAAATGGATCGAAAACCTTTTTAGCCACGGCATCGTCTAGAGCGCGAGTGGCGTCATCAAATTTTCCCGACTGTGTAAGTCGCCGGACATCCTCGATGGTTTGCTCTTGCAGTCTTTTCTTTTCGCGAGCCTGAATTTCGACTTGAGCGGATTTCCGCAGTTGCGTCACATCCGTATCAGGCCCGAGAGTGGCGATCGTTTCGTCCGCAAGAGCGATGGCTTCGCTGAACTTTTCCCGGTTGATCTTTATCTTGATTTCCTTGACTCGTTGTTCAATTCCCTGTCGCGCCAGGAACTTCCTCCTTTGACTCTCAACCTGGTCCAGCAAGGCTAGGAGTTCAGCGTGCTCGGGATAAGCTTCGAGACCGGCAAGGACCTGTTGTGCTGCGTCGTTAAATCGATTTGACCGCAGCAGCAAACGGCCTTCATTCAATGCCTGGTGAACAGCCAGCTCGCGTTCCATTTCAGCTTGCTGGCCGCGCGAAAACTCCACTAATCGCGCAAGATCCGCGCTTGCAGGGTATTCTGAAAGTAGCTTGTCCGCCCGCGCAAGAACCTCGTTATATTTCTTTTCGTTTACCAGCTTTCTAACAGCAGCGAGTTCGCTTTTGAGCCTTGCCTCTTTGGCGTGCTTTTCTCGTTCCTGTAAAACGGCCGTCTGCAGCTTCTGGACCGCGGCATCCTGCGGATGAGAAACGTTGAGTGCTCCCAGAATCTCAAGAGCATCATCGAATCGCTCAGCAAGAAACAGAGTTCTGGCCTCCCCGAGTTTCTGCTGCTTTCGACGTTCAGCTTGTTCCTCTTGCGCTGTTTCCATGAGCCTGGCGATTTCCGGTTCATCCGGGAACGCCTGTTTAAGCTGCGTAAGCAAAGCGAGGGATTCCTCGAAGCGGCCGGATGCTACCAGTTGCCGCGCCTCAATTAACTTTTGTGCCTTACGCTGCTCCGCTTCGTCTTGGTGCACCGTTTTCAGCAGGCTTTCTATATCCTTCTGACCCGGAAATTCATTCTGCAAACTCTCCAACAAAGCCATGCATTCTGAGTGCCGGTGAGCAGCCAGAAGCTTTCGCGCTTCTGCCAGAGTGTCCTGTTTGCGTTGCTCCTGCTGTTCCTCAACAACCGCCCCGAGCAATTTTGGAATTTCATCGTCCGCCGGAAATTGTTTTCGAAGCGCTTCCAGCACGCTGTTGCATTCCTGGTATTGGCGGGAGGCCATCAACATTCGAGCTTTCGCCAGTTGCTGCTTTTTACTTTCCTCCAGCCGCTCGCGATGCGCGGTGACGAGTAACCGGTCCACTTCCTCCTCGCCGGGATACTCCTTCTGCAACACCGACAGAAAAGAAATGCATTCGTCAAACGCGCGCGATGCCAGCAGGTTTCTTGCTTGCGCGATGCGCTGCAGTTTGTATTGGTTCGCTTCGTCTTCACGAAGATCCCTCAGCAGATCGGAGACCTCCTGATTATCCGGGGACATCTTCTGCAGCTCGGCGAGCAGCGACCGGCACTCCTCGTAACGGTGCCCGGCCAGCAGGGTCCTAGCCATGTCCAGTTTTTTCTTCCTGGCTTCTTCTGCCTGGTCTTCCCGCGCGGTTTGAAGCAGTCGCGACACATCCTCATCTTCCGGATACCGCTCCTGCAATTTCGTCAGTAGCTGGATGCACTCCGGGTATTTCTGCTGGGTCCACAAGCTTCGAGCGGCCTGCATCTTTTCGATCAATTGCAGGCGCCGCTCACGCTCCGCCCTTTGCTTCAAGGCCTGTTCGCCCAGCGTCCGGGCTCGTTTGTTCCCAGGCTCGGCTTCGATTACCTTGGCGAGCAGCGTCTCGGCGTCTTCCGGCATTCCCTCCGCTATCAGTTGTTTGGCGCGGTCCAGCCAATCCGCCACGCGTTGAACCCGTTCCATCTCTTTCTGCACCAAACTCCGCAACTCTTGTGCAGGCACAAAGTTCGAATCCATCTGCAGCGCGCTGTCTGCTGCCACCTTAGCCTCGGCGAACTTTCCTTCTTCAAGCAGCGCCTTTCCCTTTTCCACTTGCTGTTGAGCTTTTGGCCGCAGCGTGACGCGCCGAATCTCAAGGTTCACTTTTTCGAGTAACGTTCTCGCGGTAGCATTCTTTGAATCAATCAATAGGGCCTGGCGCAGCAGATCACGCGCATGAGGGTAATCCCGCTGCTCGACCAGCGCGCAGCTCTGGGCCACCATCTCTGCAAGGGAGGCTACCTGCAAACTCTTGCAAATAGGGTCGAGCCGGAACAGCAGATCTTCCATCGATTGAAATCGGTCATTTGGTGATTTCTGCAGCAGCTTTCCTATGACCGCCTCAAGCTCCTCCGGTAATTCGGGACACAGGCCGCGCAATGAAGGGGGCTCCTGCGAGCAGATGCCATGCATCAAAGCCGCAGGAGTGTTGCCAGCAAAGGGTTTCTGGAAAGATAAGAGTTCGTAAAGGAGTACACCGAAAGACCAGATATCTGAGCGTTCATCTGCGTGCTCGCCGTGGTACTGCTCGGGAGACATGTATGCAAAAGTGCCCATCAGCAACCCGGTTTGAGTTTTCGAGGCCTCCAATACGCGTGCGATGCCGAAATCCACAACTTTCAGGGTACCGTCCTTGTTCACCATGATGTTGCCGGGCTTGATGTCGCGGTGGATGATTCCCCGCTTGTGGGCGTAATCGAACGCGTTGCATGCTTGCGTCGCGTAAACGAGCTTTAATGGGAGCGGAATGGGAGTGCGCTGTGCAATCAGCTGATCGAGGTTTTCGCCGTCAATCAACTCCATGGCGATGTACGGCACGCCGCCTTCATCGCCCATATCGAAGATAGTGACAATGTTAGGGTGTTGTAGACCGCCGGCGGATTGCGCTTCGCGATAAAAGCGCTCGAGCATGCTGGGGTCGTCCGCACCGCCCGAGGTGATCGTTTTTAGAGCTACCAGGCGATTTATGACCGGATCGCGCGCCCGGTACACCACGCCCATGGCGCCATGACCCAACTCGCCGATCACTTCGTATTTGCCTAACTTCTTCAGCGCGCACCTCTACACCAGCTCGGAAGGATGAATCTACCGACCAGAATACTTCAAGGCCAAAAAGACAGCATACTGCTCAACGGCCTCCGCGTGTCAAGAATGGAAAGTCTAGGTGGCGCTATCCTGGAAAGCCCTCCGCCGGCTTATCAATTTCGAAAACGGTACATCTAGCGCACCCAGGGTGAGCTCCTCTTGTGTTCAGTGGAATATCCGGAGCGCTTGCTATAGGCTGACGGCCGATTCTCTTTTGCGATGAACAGAGTATGAAGCTCACACAGGTCGATCCCTCTCTCTACAATCTGGACTTGCGCCCGATCCCTCCCGAGGAACGCACTTGGGACACTTATAATTACGCGTCGTTATGGGTGGCAATGAGTGTTTGCATCCCGACGTATATGCTTGCGTCGGGGCTGATCGCAGGTGGCATGAATTGGCTTCAGGCGATTCTGACCATACTTCTGGGTAATTTAATTGTTTTGGTGCCCATGTTGCTGAATGCACATGCGGGCACGCGTTACGGCATCCCGTTTCCGGTATTCGTGCGCGCGTCGTTTGGCGTGCGCGGAGCGAATGTCCCAGCACTCTTGCGCGCGCTAGTCGCTTGCGGTTGGTTCGGCATCCAGGCGTGGATTGGCGGGCAGGCAATTTATGCGATGTTACTCGTGATATGGCCCGGAGCAGCAACCTTCCCTGGGAGCCTTTGGATCTGTTTTTTCCTGTTCTGGGCGATCAACATGATGGTCATCTGGTACGGGATCGAAACAATCAAACTCCTTCAGGGGATTGGCGCACCATTTATGCTCGCGGTGGGATTGCTTTTGCTTTTCTGGATCACACGCAAAGCGGGCGGACTCGGACCAGTGTTGCGAACGCCGAGCAAATTTCGCAGTACCAGCGAATTCCTGCGCTTTTTCATTCCGTCGTTAACCGGGATGGTGGGTTTTTGGGCCACGGTGGCGCTTAATATTCCCGACTTCACGCGCTATGCCAAGTCGCAACGCGCTCAAATCGTTGGACAAACACTGGGCTTGCCCACAGCAATGACGCTGTACTCCTTCATCGGGGTCGCGGTTACGTCTGCATCGGCGGTGATTTTTGGACAAGCAATCTGGGATCCGGTTGTTTTGCTTGGACGATTTAATCAGCCTGTAGTTGCTTTAATCGCGCTTGTGGCACTGCTTCTTGCAACGCTCAACACTAACGTGGCCGCAAACGTGGTCTCTCCTTCCAATGATTTCTCCAATTTGCGGCCCAGCCTTATTTCCTTCCGTACGGGCGGCCTCATCACTGGCGTCGTGGGAATTTTGATGATGCCGTGGAAACTACTCCGTGATTTCAGTGCTTACATCTTTGGCTGGCTTGTGGGTTGTTCGGCTCTGCTTGGTCCCATTGCCGGAATTATGATTTGCGATTATTACCTGGTGCGACACCGTCAGCTGGTCGTGGAGGATTTGTATCGAAGGGGCGGCGCGTATGAGTATCGGCACGGGTTTAACCCAAAAGCCATCGTGGCGCTAGTCGCGGGCGTCACGAGCGCGTTAATCGGGCTCATGGTGCCCGCTTTGCGCTGGCTTTATGACTATGCGTGGTTTGTCGGCTTCTGCATTTCCGGAGGGTTGTATTTTCTATTAATGCGGCGTCAAGTCTACGTAATGAAGTAGTCCGCGGAATGTCTAAATTGAAGCCGAATGGCCCCCAGGTCCTACGTTTGAGGCAAACCAAACGCGAAAAGTGCCGAGCCTGCCGCAATCACCACATACTGCTGCCCGTCCACCGAGAAGGTGATCGGCGCGGCAACCATAGCTCCGCCCATTTGAAAATGCCACAGCGCTTTTCCCGACACCGCATCCAGCGCAATAAAATTCCCCTCCGAATCGCCACTGAACACCAATCCGCCCGCGGTTGACAGAACGCCCGCCCAACTGGGCGTCACATGCCGCCACTCCCATTTCCGTTCGCCCGTCAGCGGATCAATGGCGCGCAGTGCTCCCCAATATGGCAGTGCTTCATCTGACGGGAAGTATGCGCTGCCATAATAGGCGTGACCTTCCTCGAACTCTTGCGGCGCCGTGCTGAACACGTCGCACTGCTCTCGCGCGGTCACGTAAAAAAGTTTCGTCCGCGGATCAAATGACGGCGACATCCAGTTCGTCGATCCCGCAGCCCCCGGGCATACGCGGTTCCCTGCCAAAGTGGGAGAACTTTCTGGACTCGCCACTGGCCGCCCTTCCGCATCCTTCGAATTGCTCCAGGTGAGGTGTGCAAACGAGCTTGCGGAAATCAATTTTCCGTTGGTCCGGTCAATCAGATAGAAAAATCCGTTGCGGTTCGCGTGAGCAATCAGTTTTCTTCCGTCCAGGTCCACCATCACGGGCACTTGCGTCGAATCCCAATCGTGCTCGTCGTGTTTGGTGTACTGGAAATACCAGCGCAGCTTGCCGGTATCCACATCCAACGCCAGGAGGCAATTGCTATACAGATTGTCTCCTACGCGCTGTGCCGCGCGGTTCGACGGAGCGGGATTCCCGGTCGTCCAGAAAAGCTGATTCGTGGCAGGGTCGAACACTCCGGTGATCCATGCTGGTGCCCCGCCGATCTTCCACGAATCGCCCTCCCAGGTTTCATGCCCGGGCTCGCCCGGACCGGGGGTTGTATAAAAGCGCCACTTGCGCTCTCCCGTGGCCGCTTCGTAGGCCTCAAGAAACCCGCGCGTACCGTATTCTCCGCCGGATACGCCTACAATGATCAGGTTTTTCACCGCCAGCGGAGCCATGGTGAAGCTGTAGCCCTTCCTGTAATCAATCGCCGCCACGTTCCAGACCACCGCGCCCGTCTTCGCATCCAGCGCAATAACATGGGCGTCCAACGTGGCAAAAAACAATTTGTCGTCCAGAATCGCGAACCCGCGATTCACCCGCCCACAGCAGGGTCGTATGTCCGAAGGCAAATTGTGTTGGTAGGCCCAAATGGGTCGACCCGTGCGTGTGTCTAGCGCGAACGCACGGTCGTCTTGCGCCGTGCCGTAGAGAATGCCGTCCACCACCAGCGGGGTGGTTTCCCATTTTCCGAGCGCAGCGGATTGAAAAACCCACTTCGGAACCAGGTTCTTCGCGTTCGAGGTGTTGATTTGATCGAGCGTACTGAAGCGCTGGCCGTTGTAATTTCCCGAATATGTCAGCCAGTTTTGCGGCTCTTTTTCTGCATCACGGATGCGTTCGTAGGTCACCTGCGCGCGAGCCGCGCGCCCACACACGCAACATGAAACCAGGACGAAGAGAACGATCGCTGTCCGCGCTCTCGACATGTCCACCCTCCTTAAGGAGCCTGCGGCACCGACTCGAATGTCAGCGTATTTCATTTGGCGCTCAGGCTCACCAGATAGGCGACGATATCCTGCAGATCCTTGTCGCTCAAGGTCTTGGTATCGTATGCGGGCATCAACGAGTCCCGCGAAATCTCGCACGATTTCAGCTTCTCTTTGTTGAATAGATGAATCTGCTCCCGGGTGTCCATCATCTGCACGCTGAAATTGTCTTCGTTGAGCACCACACCTGAAATTTTCTCGCCCTTCGGTGTTACCACCGTGACGCTAAGATATTCTTGCGGAAACTCCTTCGTGCTTTCGATCAGACCCCAGGCCAGGCGCCGATTCGGATTCCGCACCGATTCGATCAGCGAATCCACCGACCGCGCCGCTCCGATCGACGTCAGCTCCGGTCCCAGCCGCCCACCTTTGCCATTCACCATGTGACAGGTTGCGCAACCCGCGCTGCTGTGAAACAGCGCATCGCCGTGTTGAGCATCCCCCCCCGGCGCTGTTTTCGTTTCCACGCTGCGAATGTAACTGACGACCTGCCAGATTTCTTCTGGCGTCATTCCCACACCCTGCCCGGTGGTTCCATTAGCAGGCATGGCCGTCCCGGGGATGCCTTCATTGATCGTGTGGAACAATGCGCCGTCGCTGCTTCCGTGTTTCTTCTGCGCGCGCGTAAGATCCGGGCCGCGACCGCCACCCCTAGCCCCCAGCCCGTGACAGAATGCACAGTTAATACGGAATTGCGATTCGCCCAACTTCGCTGCCTTCGCGTCTCCGGAGTAGGGATTCTTCTCCTGCGCACAAATCGCCGTTGACACAAGCAGGTTCGCCGTCAGCACGAAGGCCACCGCCGTGGCCTTTCCGAAATCCAACAAGGATAAGCGCCTTTGCATTGAAACGCGCCGGCTACCGTACCACACGCTCACAAGCCCCCGTTTGCTGCGCATCTATCGCAACAAAATATACGAGTTATTTGGCAGAATTTCTAGCCGGGCACGTAATTGGAAGCGCTACGTTCTTCGCGTGAAGATGGGTTTTGCGGCCCTGGCAGCGAAGGGCGGAGAAGCTCGCGCAAAAACAGTTTGACCGGGGGCGACTCCGATCACTGTGCCTTTCGGGCAAGGGCGCAGGACTGTGGATACTCCACCCTTTGCGCTAGACTGCGGCAGAGCCGCTTTCTTCTGCCTGCTCAGCCATGATTGACGAGACCATTTCTCACTTTCGCATCATCGAGAAACTAGGTGCAGGAGGAATGGGCATCGTCTATAAGGCTGTCGATATCCGATTGGACCGCCCGGTTGCGCTGAAATTCCTGCCAGATAACATGGTGCAAGATTCGCAAGCGTTGGAGCGGTTTCGCCGCGAGGCGCGAGCCGCATCCGCTCTAAATCATCCGGGCATTTGCACGATCTACGACATCGGCGAGCAGGGTGGCCGAGGTTTTATCGCCATGGAGTTCATTGACGGCAAAACGCTGCGCAGTCACATCCACGGTAAGGCGCTTCCTATCGAAGAAATTCTGAAACTTGGAACCCAGGTAGCGGAAGCTTTGGATGCGGCGCACGCCGAAGGAATAATCCACCGCGACATCAAACCCGAGAATATTTTCGTGACCAAGCGTGGACAGGCGAAGGTGCTCGATTTTGGGCTAGCAAAACTTGTTCCCAAAGGGGTTGCGAGTGCGGACGCAGATTCCGGGGGCGAAGTGCCGGGTTCTACTTCGATTGTGGGAATTATAAGCGGCACTCCTTCCTACATGTCACCCGAGCAGGTCCGCGGAGATAATCTGGACGAGCGCACGGATATCTTCTCGCTCGGTCTGTTGTTGTATGAAATGGCGACAGGGCGCCAGGCGTTTAGCGGCGGCACGGGCGGCAAGATTATTGAGGCCGTTCTGACGCGGTCTCCTGCTCCTGCGCGAAATATTAATCCCGATGTCCCGCCGAGGCTCGAAGAAATCATCAACAGGGCAGTCCATAAGGATAGAGAGCAACGCTATCAGCACGCGGCTGACATACGCGCTGATCTGCAACAACTGCAGCGAGACACCGATCCCGGCACTGTTTCCGGCTGGAGAGCTCCCGGAAAAGAGGCAGAATCCGTCCTGACACCGACCACCAGTCATTTACAGTCGAGCGGGAAGCTGAAGGCACGGAATTCGACGGCGCAAACAGGCGCACTGCGTCCACCGAGGGTCTCAAAGATCATTGACTCGCTTGCCGTTTTGCCTTTCGAAAACGCTAGTCGCGACCCTGAGCACGAATACCTCAGTGACGGAATCGCGGGCAGTCTTATCAATATTCTGGCGACCGTCCCAAAACTGCGAGTGATCGCTCAGAGCACGGTATTTCGCTATAAGGGGAGGCGAATTGATCCTCAAGTTGTAGGTCGCGAGCTTAATGTGCGCGCCGTGCTCACCGGGAGAATAATGCAAAGCGGTGGATCTTTGCGCATTGGGACCGAGTTAGTCGATGTGGCGACAGGGTCTCAATTGTGGGGGGCACAATACGATCGCAAGCCTGGCGACATCTTTGCGGTTCAGGACGAAATTTCCAATGAAATGTCTGGAAAATTGCGGTTAAAGCTCACCAGGGCGGAAAAAAAGCGACTAACGAAACACCAAACGGACGATGCCGAGGCTTACCGGCTTTACCTGAAAGGTCGTCATCATTGGAACCGGTGGACCGAAGACGGATTCTACAAAGCGATCGAATACTTTCAGCAAGCTGTCGAGAAGGATCCCGGCTACGCTCTCGCATACACGGGTTTGGCCGATTCGTACGTGCTTCTGGGGTGGAATAGTTATCTGCCTCCGAAGGACGCGTTCCCTAAAGGCAAAATGGCGGCGATGCAGGCGCTGCGGCTCGACCCGCATCTCGGCGAAGCCCACACGCCACTGGCAGCGGTGTTGTGGCTTCAAGATTGGCAGTGGCCAGAGGCTCAGGTGGAATTCGAACGCAGCCTGGCGTTAAATCCCGCCCATCCGACTGCCAATCATTGGTACGCCGAGTATTTAATGATCATCGGACGCCACACAGAAGCTATCGAGAGGATGAAAAAGAGCCAAGAGCTTGATCCGTTGTCGCTCATTATCAGTGTCGCTATCGGATGGGCCTTCTACATGGCCCGGCGATACGACGAGGCCCTCGAACAACTCCGGCGAACTGTCGAATTGGACCCCAACTACCCCGTCACGTACTGGATTCTGGGCCTGTTACTCAGGAAAATGGGCCGCTATGAACTGGCCATTACCGAGGGCGAGCAGGGAGTGACCCTGTCTGGCGGCAGTCCTCTGATGAACGCGGCCTTGGCGCAAACCTTCGCCACCGCGGGTAGGAAAGAGAAAGCAATCCAGATCCTCGATCATCTGAGGAACCTGACAAAGCAAAAGTATGTTGCCTCTTACTTCTTCGCCGGAATCCACATCGGCTTAGGAGAAGACGAGCGCGCGATTGAATACTTGGAGAAATCTTACGAAGAGCACTCCCACTGGCTTATCTATCTTCACCTGGATCCGAGCATGGACAGCTTGCGGTACAACCCACGTTTTCAGGACCTGCAGCGGCGCGTCGGTCTTCCCTTACTGCACGTGACCCCTACCTGAAGTAGGCCAAGGGGAGTATCAAGACTGCGATAGTGGCTTGAGAAACTCTGTCCAGAATGTCGTCGATGCGACATTTGCATCTGTTACAGATGAGTACGATTGGGTTCTCGGAATTCTTCATTGCGGCTATTTTTAAGATGCCCATTCTGGCTCGCTTCCTCACCTTAATCCTGGTATTGCTCAGCGTTCGCTGGGTCAGGCCCTGTGTACGATTGTGTCAGCAGTTGCACAACTGGAGCGCGACTTGATCCGTGAGCGTGTGAGTGCCGGAATTCGAAATGCACGAGCATCCGGAAAACAGGTCGGTCGTCCCCGCCGGATCGTGAACCGCGACGATGTACAGAAGCTGCGCTCGGAGGGGGCAAGCATTCGGCAGATGCGGCAATGCTAGGCGTCGGGCACGGCACAGTGCTCGAGACTTCGTAACTCTCAATCAACCGAAGAGTAGATACGCAATCCCCACCAACGGCGGCGAGATCACCAGGCATTTCGGTTGACGTGTTCGGAACGTGCGTGGACGGCTTTCTTTTTGCCTCGTTGGATGCGGCTGGTCAGCTCGCTGACAAACATCCTGAGCGCAGCGTTTAGATCTGCTGGCGCTTCCAGCGGCCCTGCTTGAACAATACAGCGCTCGCGGCAGCAATCGCTCCTTCGGCAATCACGATGGAGAGGAAGACTCCCTTCGAACGCATGTGCCACGGAATCGCCAGCGCGTACGCCAAAGGAATCTCCAGCAACCAGAAACCGAAAAAGTAGACGATCGTCGGCGTCACCGTGTCGCCTGCGCCATTGAAGGCCTGCAGCATGACCATGGCGTAGGCGTAGCCAACGTTGCCGTAACTCAGAATGCGCAGACAGGACGCCGCCAATGGCACCACTTCGGGATCGTTTGTGAATAGCCGGACAGCCGGCTCGGCAAAAAAGATGAAAATCACGCCGATGATGCCGAGGAACAGCATGTTGTAGAAGCCGGTGCGCCACACCGAGGTTTCCGCGCGTTCCGGTTGTTTTGCGCCGAGGTTTTGGCCGACGAGTGTGGCGGCCGCGTTGCTCAGCCCCCAGCTCGGCAGAATGATGAAGATAATGATGCGAATCGCGATGGTGTAGCCCGCCAGCGCTGGCGAGCCGAACAGGCTGACAATGCGCACCAGGCCAATCCAACTGGTGTGCGCAATGGCAAATTGCAAGATGCCCGTCAGCGACACGCGCAGCAGCCTCCACAACACCCCTAGCTCCAGGCGAACTTGCTGACGCAAGATGCGGATTCGTTCCGTGCCGCGCAACAAGCGGTAAAACTGATACAGCACGCCGATGCTGCGCCCGGTGAACGTTGCCAGCGCCGCGCCTGTCACGCCGAGCTTCGGGAATGGCCCCCAGCCGAAAATGAGGCACGGATCGAGCACTAGGTTGATGATGTTCGACACCCACAGCAAGCGCATGGCTATCGCCGCATCGCCCGCTCCGCGGAAAATTGCGTTGTTGAGAAAGAGCAGCATAATCGCGCCGCTGCCGCCCAAAGCGATGCGCGCATAGCCGCTGCCCACCGCGATGATCTGAGGCGAAGCGCCCATCAAGCCGAGCAGCCGCGGAGCCAGAAACACGCATGGAACGCCGACCAGCAGTGAGATCGCGAGTCCGATGACGATGGCTTGCACGCCCGCCACCGCTGCGCCCGCGGGATCTTTCTCGCCAATGCGCCGCGCGACCATCGCCGTTGTCGAAAGGCTCAACCCCAGTCCGACCGCAAACACCAGGCTCAGCAGCGACTCCGTGAGGCCGACGGTGGCGACCGCGTTCGCGCCCAGCCGGCCGACCCAGAACACGTCGACCACCGCGAACAGCGATTCCAGCACCATCTCCAGCACCATGGGGATGGCCAGCAGCAGGATGGCGCGATTGAGGCTGCCCGTTGTGAAATCCTGATGTGAACCGCGCAGCGCTTCGCGAATCGAACTCCAGATAGGAATCGGCGGCGCCGCGGCTATAAGGTCTTGCGTTTCCATAAGGACCTATAATTTCTGCGAGAGCACGGTGCAAACCGACTCGCGCGGCTACAAAATAATGTGGTTGAAACGGGAGAGGAACGGTCCGCCTAAGCGGCGGATTTACGCGACAGCGACAAACGTAATGGTTCGAGGGATGAACATCTTTTTTCCTAGGGAATCGGATGCAGATTGTAGCTTGAGCGGCAGTGCCTTGGCTAGCGAAAACTGTGGCACCTGATTTCCGCCATGTCGTGGACGCGCACGGTAAGGTTTGCTGTGCCATTCGAGCGTGAACACAACCCTAACCCATTACATTAAAGACGTTCCCGCAGTGACCGAAAAATGCGATGACTCAGGTTGAGCAGCCATCCACTCAGCTTGATGGTGAGAGAGTTCAGTAACGCAGTTCGGGAGCAGTTCGAAAAGCAGTTGGGATAAAAGTGTGATAAAGAGCCTCGCAATCACTCGCCTGAATCGGAAACGAAGTTTCTCCATCTCCAAAGCCATCAACTGAGCGGCCTGACACATGGGTAACAGTTTGTACCGGACACTTCCTCCCCTAGGGGAGGAAGCGATGCCTTGGAAGGAGTGTTCGGTTAT
>DATHMG010000087.1:0-25148 GCA_035487275.1 Candidatus Acidiferrum sp.
GGGCTTAACATGATTTCGATGGGGAACTCGCTCCCATCTTTCCGCCGCCCGGAAAGTTCAATGCCAGTGCCGATCTGTTGCGCCAAAGCATCACTGGCGGATCTTGTTTCATCCGCGATCAGTCTTTCTGCGAAACCCTGAGGAATGATGTTTTTGACCTTCTGGCCAACCAACTCGTCTCTTCGATATCCAAATTGTTTTTCCGCCTGCACGTTCAACAGCACAATCTCTCCACTCTGGTTCACCACCACCATGGCGTCCGGAGCCGCTTCGAGCAGGCCGCGATACTTCGCGCCCGACTCCTTGCTTTCGGTCAGATCGTGGCTGAACTCAGAGAATCCCTGCAAATTCCCATCTCGATCGCGCAAAGCGGTAAGAGTAATATTCGCTAGAAATCGCGATCCGTCTTTCCGAACGCGCATCCCTTGTTCTTCTTGACGGCCGCTTATGGCCGTCAGCCTGAGCAATTCCTCCGGTCTTCCCTGCTTGATCTCTTCTGGGGGGAAAAAACAGGAAAAGCTGCGGCCGATGATTTCGTCGGCTTTGTATCCTTTGACTTTTTCGGCGCCGGCACTCCAACTGACAATCTGTCCCTGGAGATCCAGCATAAAGATTGCGTAGTCGTGGACCCCGTCAACGAGCATCCGATATTTTTCTTCGCTGTCTCGCAGTGTATCTTCGGTGCGTCCATGTCTGTCGTTTTCATGCCGCACACTCCACTCTGCGACAAGCGCGGTTAGCAAACCCACGATACTTCCAATCGCTAATACAATTTTGGTATGGTTAAATTGTCGACTGGCGGCCTCACCGCGTATCGTCAACAACCGCCGCTCTTCATCTTGCATTCCGTGAACGAGATCTTGAGTCTGGCCCATCATCTGCTGTCCCAAGCCGTCTCCAATAAGCGCCGCGGCGGCCTCCATTCCTTTGGCCCGCCGTAGGTCAATAACGCTCTCGCTGAATCGGATCTTCTGTGCTAACAGCGTTTTCAGGGCCGGGACATGGCGCCATTGTACGAGGTTATCGCCGATCAAGTCGTCGATGGACTTTTCGGTCTGCGCCTCTCGTAAGATATTTCTTTTAAAGGAGTCGCTATAGGATTGGTCGCCGGTTAACACAAATCCGCGGGTACTGGATTCGATATTCTCGCTTGCGGAAAGCAGTTCTTGAAGTTCTTCGAGAACCTGATCAGTGTGACGCACCCATCCCTGGCTCTGGTTCGATAACACCAAGGCGCGATACGAGATTACGCCTGCGCCCAACAATGTCAGAATGGCAGCTCCGAAACCGAGCTGCACCCTTCGGTTCCACACCGAACTACTCTTCATCCGTCACCAAATTGACCCATAGCAGAAGCAGTTCCCGAACTTACAGGACGTTGTGTAGGAAGGGAATTCAAGTCTATACCGGCCAAACGCTGGCTCGAATTTGGAACACTCTGTGGTGTCCAATGCGCTACCAGCGTGACAATTAATCGGTGAGTTATTTTTTAAATTAGACGGGCGCCTGAAGTTGCCGGCTGTACGGAGACCTTTCAGGTGTAGAACATATTTATCGGCGAGCCACCAGCCACTTATTAAGTGCCGTAGCACGCGGCAGAAGCGTCAGCGCACCCAATTTGCGGAACGCCGAGGCCCGCGCGCGATAGCCGTGTTCGCCAACCGCAATGATGGCCAGGAAGGGCACGCCGGCGTCTCGCGCCGCAAGCGCATCGTCGATATTGTCGCCAATATACAGCGCCTTGGCAGGATCACGACCAGCTAGGATTTTATGCAGGCCCTCCGGATGCGGTTTAATGCGCGCCACGTCGTCCATGGTAATCACCGTACGAAAGTGATGCGCGGCGGCCCAACGATCAAACGTGAAGGAAAACTCGCGCCGATTGCGACCGGTAAAAAGATTTAGCTCGTAGCGCTTCGCCCAGGCGGCGATCTGCCGCGGCGTGATCAGTAGTTTTTCATTCAGGACGTTTCCTGGCTTCTCGGCGGTGCCCCAGTAAAATCCATGGAACGCCGCTTGGGCTTGTTCGTAGGTGGTGGGCGTTCCCAGCGAAGTGACCCAGTCGGCGGTCATGCGCCAGTCGTCGTTGTAACCGGGCTTGGCTTTCCAGCGATGCAGATCCGCGTACGTAACGCGTTTCCCGCTAAGATGACGAACGGTCTCCAGCGCCGAACGCCAATAAGTTCCGCGCACATCCACCAGCACGCCATCCACGTCAAAAATCAGAATTTCCGGCTGCGTTCGCAGCGTGCTACCAACTCTTGATCGCCTTGTCGACAAACGTAGCCCCTTCTCATCTCGCGCCACAGCTTGTCATGGTTAAAAACGTGACGCTTTTCCAATTAAATCATCTCACTCGATTTGATAAATAGTGGTGGTCCTTGACGGTCACCCAGGTTTCGGTTTAGCTGCATGTATGCGCAAACGTCTGACATTAGGTATGTCTCTTATAGTAATCGTAGCGTTGCTCGCCTGGTGCCTGTGGCGCGCCAAGCGTCTCGCGGTGCCCCCGAGAATCAACGAGGCCTCCAGCGCCGCCGTAGTCATCTCCGGCAACGCGCCGGCTGCAACCGGCGCCTCCAATTCGGCGCCCACGAACGTTTACGCTCACAATCTTATGCTGCGTAAAGGGTCAACCGGCTTTCGCATTTATGTGCGTTGGCTCCGCGGGCAGATGGCACGGACCTCCCGCAATGTTAACCCTTCATTCGACGACCCCGAGTCATTTTTCATCGATGTAAAAACCGGCGTGGTACACACCAACGTCGGCGACCTCGCAAATTTTCTCAATCAAGGCATCACCAATTCACCGCTGACAAATATCAAGCTTTCCGGCGACGGAGACCAGCTGAAGCTCACTGGAACGCTCCACAAAGTGATTCCCCTTCCCATTGAAGTGATTTCCACCCTCGGCGTGGCCCCCGACAACCGCATTAAGATACATGTCACGAAAATCAATCTCCTGAAAATCCCCTTCAAAAAATTGCTCGGTGGGATGGATGTCACCGTTTCCAGCTTATTCCATCCGGGCGATATTCCCGGCGTGGAGGTCAAAGAAAATGACATTTTTCTGGACACCGCCAAAGCCGTGCCACCGCCGCACATTCGCGGGCAACTCACCAGCGTGCGCATCATCAATCCTGACTTCCAGGAGATCTACGGCAACGCCCAGGAAGATGTAACCCGTGTCGAGCAGTGGCGGAACTTTTTGCAACTGCAGGGCGGCACCATTGATTTCGGGAAACTCACCATGCGGCAGGTCGATTTAATGATGGTGGATCTTTCCAACAACGCCTGGTTTGATCTGGACCTGGCCAACTATCAGGACCAGCTTGTGAACGGCTACACCAGGATGACCCCTCAGGCCGGTCTACAAATTTTTATGCCCAGCCTGGATCAGATTCCTCCCGACAAGAAGAACCACAGCATCAGCATGGAGTGGCTCAAGCATCGTAACCTGCCCCCGCCCGCCGATATTACGTCGCGCTGAACGCCTCTAAACCCGCACGGCACCCAACTCACAATCGACTCGGTTGCTGTCGTTGGAAACCGCTTGTTACACTTGCATAGTGCGCTTGACGGGAATACTTTCCGCTTGCACTGATCCAAAGACTCCGCGGAACCAACCTGTACCGTATTTCTGAATGAGTCTGCTTAGACGGACGCGCAGTACCGCGTCAACAGTCGTGCGCACGGGGAGAGCACTATGGCCGGATTCGCCGGAGTGGATTACATCGATTTTGATTCGCAACTGAACGACGAAGAAAAGCTGGTGCGCCAAACCGCGCGGCAGTTCGTCGATAACGAAGTGATTCCCATCATAGAAAAATGCAGCCGGGAAGGCACTTTTCCCAAACATTTGGTTCCGCAATTGGGTGAACTCGGATTTTTTGGCGCCAGCCTCGACGGCTATGGCTGCGCCGGCATGTCCAACGTCGCGTACGGATTAGTTACGCAGGAGCTGGAACGCGGCGACTCCGGACTGCGCAGTTTCGTCTCCGTGCAAAGCGCGCTCGTTATGTACCCCATCTATGCCTACGGCTCTGATGCGCAGAAAGAGAAATGGCTGCCCCTACTGCAACAGGGTAAAGCCATCGGTTGTTTTGGATTGACGGAGCCGCAGTTCGGTTCCAATCCCGGCGGCATGCTGACCAACGCGGTAAAAAAAGGCCATAGTTACGTCTTGAATGGCGAAAAAATGTGGATCACTAGCGGTTCCATCGCGGATGTCGCCGTCGTCTGGGCCAAGTGCGAAGACAAAAAAATTCGCGGGTTCTTAGTGGAGAAAAACACGCCGGGATTCAAAACCTGGGATGTACATGGAAAATGGTCGCTGCGCGCTTCCGTCACCTCTGGACTCTCGTTCAGCGATTGCGAAATTCCGGAAGAAAATTTGCTCCCAAAGGTGTCCGGCTTGAAAGGTCCGTTGGGCTGCCTGAACCAGGCCCGCTACGGAATCGGCTGGGGCGCCCTGGGAGCGGCCATGGCGTGCTACGACACCGCGCTGCAATACGCGAAAACTCGCAAGCAGTTTGCCAACAAGCCCATCGCCAGTCATCAGTTAGTGCAGGAAAAGCTCGCCTGGATGATTACCGAGATCGTGAAGGGCCAACTACTAGCCCTGCACGTTGGCCGGCTGAAAGATAATGGCAAGGTCGATCCCGCACACATCTCCATGCTGAAAATGAACAACGTGGCCATCGCTCTCGAGACCGCGCGAAAAGCCCGCGACATTCTCGGCGCCAACGGTATCGTCGACGATTACCCCATCATGCGCCACATGAACAATCTCGAAAGCGTATCCACCTACGAAGGCACCAACGACATTCACAAACTGATTATCGGTGAGCGTATCACCGGTATTCCGGCGTTTGTATAAGTGTTGCGGCAGAGTTCCTCTTGGCCGTGCTGTATGTCGTAACAGTTCTGTTATGGCAACTTCCTGACGCAGCGATTGTCTGTTGCCCTCGCTTGCCCTATCATTAGCCTCCGTCCACGTATCCCTGGGACAATCCGGAGCCCTCATGGAATCGCAGCTCAGTCTGGAATTCCTCCGCGTCGTTGAAACGGCCGCCATCGCCGCCGCACGCACCATGGGTTTCGGCGACGGCCACAAAGCCGATGAAATAACCGTGGAAGCCATGCGCAAAACTATGGACTCCGTGCAGATGGATGGCACCATCGTCATTGGCGAAGGCGAGCGCGACGAGGCTCCCATGTTGTATATCGGCGAGAAAGTCGGCTTGGCTACCCATGCGCCCAAGGCCCTATTCCCGCAGGTGGACATTGCCGTCGATCCGCTCGAAGGCACCAACCTGTGCGCCACCGGAGCTCCCAACGCCATTGTGGTCCTGGCTGCCAGCGAACGCAGCGGCTTGCTGCACGCCCCCGATCTGTACATGGAAAAAATTGTCGTCGGGCCGTCGTGCAAAGGTGTCGTGGAGCTTGACGCACCGGTGGCCACCAACTTGAAAGCCATCGCGCGGCGACTGGATCGCGACGTGGAAGACCTCGTAGTGATCGTGCTCGACCGCCCACGCCACGAAAAATTAATCGCCGATATTCGCGCCGCAGGAGCCCGCATTCGTTTGATCGGTGATGGCGATCTCTCGGCCGGTATTTCCGCCGCGGTTATTGGAACAGGCGTTCATGCCGTCATGGGAATTGGCGGCGCGCCAGAAGGCGTCCTGACTGCTGCGGCGCTACGCTGTTTGAACGGTGAGATTGTGGCGCGCCTGGTGGTCAGCAAGCCGGAACACGAAGAGCGCCTGGCGAAAATGGGCGTGAAAAATCCCAAGCGCATTTACCGCACGGAAGATCTGGCGCCAGGGAAAAAGATGATTTTTGCCTGCACCGGCGTGACCGACGGCAACCTGCTCCGCGGGGTACGCTTCTTTGGCGAAGGCATCCGCACACACTCGATGATCTTAACCTTGGACGACCGCCAAGTGCGCTTCGTAGACTCTGTGCATCTCGAAAAACGGTCAGACATCAAGGTACGATTCAACTAGGTTGCTCGCGTATTCTGGAAAGCCCCGCGAAGCCCGGGCTCCGTAGGCCCAGTTAGGGCGAGTTCCCCCTGAACGCCCGGTGTTCCCTGAACTAAAGAACAGGAACATTTAGAACACACCTCCCCTTCCTCGCCAGAATATCGCGCTATTTGTCTGTCAGACTTATAAGGCGTTAAAAGTGTTGCCTGCGGAGACTCACATGGCGGAATCATCGGCTTCGGGAGAATCGTCGTCATCTAAATCGTTGATGTTCATGACGATTGCGGTATTTTTGGGCCTGAGCTGCTTGCTCGGCGGCGGCCTGTTTCTTGCCAACCGGGTAGTGCGCTCCATAGGCTTGGTGGCAGCCACCAGCAGGGACACCATCCACACCCCAGCGGGCAGTTTCCGTATCGAAAAACAGACCGATGTCGGCCCAGGTTTGCCGGTCTATCCCAATACAGAAATGGTGCTGCCCACCGAACGAGCCGCAGCAGCGGCCCTCCAGGCACGCAGAAGCGGAATTAGCTCGGTAACCTACCAGACCCCAGACAAGAGGGATGAAGTCGAAGAGTGGTATGTAAAGCACTTGGGTCCGGAATTTACCCGTCACGATGGGGGCGAAAAACCTCTGCCGGAAATTTTTCGTGACGTGCGTGTTTCCGACGGCGATGTGGCATTTCTCGGCGAACGCGGACGGCAAGTGCGCATCGTCTCGCTATCACTGAGCCCCAAAGGCACTTCCATTTCCTTGTTCCGTTTCACTAAGTCCACCGGCCAATAAGCCACACCAACAGAAATACAAGAATCGCAAGCAGCGTTGAACAATGATCTAAATGACGCGTGGCGTGCTTTTGAGCATGAATACACTGTCGTGACGCGTTTCAAACTTCGCGTCCGTGAGGACTATTGGTCAGATTTTGTAATGGCCAGAAAAACGCCATCATCAATGGCCACCGAACGCGTAAATAGCGTCGCCGCTTGCCCCGCAACTGCGATGCTCTTACCATTCGCGTCAATAGTCGGTCCGGCGCGTTTCGCGGCAATGTTCGAGGTGGTAGACGTCCCGTCGCCAGGCTGCAACGAGATGCGAGAAGTCTTGGGCGTACAACTGGAAACCCCCAAACAGGTGTCGCGCACGAAGACCTGACGATATCCACTATTGTTAGCGCCAGGAGCGACCCCCGGCTGTTGCGCCGCGTGGCTCTGCGTAACAGCGAGGAACGCCACAAACCTGCCAGAAGCACTGACCGATGGCAGAAGACTTTCCGTGCCCGTCAGCCCGCCATTCGGATCTATCGAAACAATCTGCGTTGCGGGCGAACAACCACCTACGGCCCCTGAACACGTGTCCCGCAAATAAATTTGGTGCCCCGCGGGCGCATTTCCAACAAGATTAGTTGCCGCAGAACTGAACGCCACATAGCGACCATTCGCGGAAATCGAGGGCGAGTTGCTGTCGTCATTCGCGGCGCTACCATCAGAAGCAGCCGAGAGCAAAGTGGTCTGCGCCTTGCATTCGCCGGCAACTCCTTCGCACGTATCGCGCACCAAAATCTGCGTGTGACCATTCTCCGACGCACTGTAAGCCACGTACCTCCCATCCGCGCTAACCGAAGGAGTTTCTTCCGCCACCGTTTGCGAGGCCGCATGCGCTAACGCGCCACCCGCAGCGGTGATCGTGAATGTTTGCGCTATGCTCGTACCTCCGCCTCCAGCCGATGGGTTGGGCACTCCGCCCGGCGGAGTTGTTTGCGGTGCGGGTGGATTGAAAACTGTAACCATCGCCGTTCCTGCCGCGGAAATAAGCGAGCCCGGCACGGTCGCCTTGATATCCGTGGCCGTTACACTGGTTGTCGCCAGAGTTGTCTGCGTCGCCCCCGCGGTCCAGCGAACCTGCGATACCTGCGTGGCATCGGTCGATGAGGCAATGAAATTGGTTCCCTGCAGATCCAAAGTCAAATTCGTGCACGAACTTCCGCACGCCGCGATTGTTGCGGGCGCTATCGACGTCAGCGTTGGAACGGGATTAGGCGGCGGATTAATAATAAACGTAACGGGATTTGAGAGCCCATTGTTACCCGCACCCGAAAATGGATTTTGTGTAATTACGGTAGCCGTACCGGGCTTGGCCACCAACGCCGAGGACACTTTCGCGATGACGTTGATTACGATTGTATTGGTAGAGTCGAAGGTAGGCGTGGTCGTGAGTTTTTGGCCGTTCCAGGTGACGTACGTCTGCTTCACAAACCCGCTGCCATTAACAGTTAGGGTGAAATCCTGGCTGCCCGCGCTGATGTTCGAGGGAGACAAAAATGACACGGACGCCCCAGTGTTCGCTTGAAATGTATTGCCGTAATCATTACAGCCGGCGATTGCCAGCATCGATATCAGTGCGACAGCCAGGGCTGTCCAGGACCGCTTCATGAGACTCCTTCATCGTTGCAACTGAAACAAGGCATACATCGGAATCAAGTTCGACGTCAGCGAACCGCTTAATCGCGGCAACACACTATGGGCGTGCAGCCAATTTGCTTTTGGGATGTGATGCCGATTCCCCGCCAGGCGTTGACTATCGCCCTATGCGCCGAGCAATCAAAGACCGGCGCAGGAGCACATTCGTTCCAGCCCCGCGAGGAAAGCTCCGAACGACCCTTCATGATTATCACCCTCGGCACGGTAAGGTCAATGCGACCAACAATGTGTGGCCCCGAATGGGGTTCTTCAGTATCAACGCGAGTTAAAGGTTACAGCGTCAGACCAAGACATATTTCATATTTTAAATCCTTTCCATATAATGTTTCTAATTATGCTGTTTACTTGTGATTAAGTCGTTTTAAGGATGCGGATACCAGCAGTTGTTTAAGGGTGAACCGCTAAAGCGATGGAAACACATAGAACCCGTTGCGAGACGCAAACTTGTGATGGTAGATGCGGCTGCGAAACTTGCCGATCTAAAAGGGCCTCCTGGCAATAAGCTTTATAAGTTAGACAAAGATCGAACTCAATATGGAATTCGCATAGACGATCAGTATCGTGTGTGTTTTGAGTGGCGAGAAGGCGATGCACATAGTGTGGAGACTACCGACTATCACTAGGGAACGGTCATAACTAAGTTAAAATCAATTCATCCAGGAGAGGTACTTCGTGAGGAATTCATGGTTTTGTTCGGGCTCAATCCTAACAAGCTGGCGCTCGCGTTAAGGGTAGCCGCGCCGAACGTATACGCTATTATTCGTGAGGGGCGGGGAATTTCTCCTGAAATGTCGTTAAGGTTAGCCAGATATTTCCGTACCACGCCGGAATTCTGGATAAATCTTCAAGCGCATTATGATCTTGCTGTATCAAGACAAGAAGTTGAACCGCTGAATATGACCGCTTAGTCTGCGCTGCTTTGAATGCTATCGCCTTTCGAAGTATGGACCATCCCTTAGCGGCTGCACCAACACCACTTCAATCCACCAGTCCTGTACCGCTTAAAACTTCGAGATTTGATCAGCATGGTCCTTATCCGCATGCCTGTGGTTCCGATTGCCCTTGATTTTGTAGGAGCTGTGCTGCTCATTTGCTATCCTCTGCGGACCGATGACGCCGCCACAAAAGCCCGCTTCCAAACCGGAAGCCAAAACAAAGTCAACTTCAGCGCCGGGCAACGCGACACAAGACCCGGGCTTGGTCCGCGGCCTGGGCCTGAAAGAAGCCGTCGCCCTCAACATGATCGACATGATCGGCATCGGCCCCTTCGTAGTCAGTCCGCTGGTCATTCGCGCGATGGGCGGACCTCAAGCCTTGCTCGCCTGGACTGCGGGTGCTCTGCTTGCGTTGCTCGATGGCTTCGTCTGGTCAGAGTTGGGCGCCGCCCTTCCGCGCGCCGGCGGCAGTTATGTTTTTTTGCGTGAAGCCTACGGCCCCGGAAAATGGGGACGTCTCATGTCCTTTCTCTTCGTGTGGCAAACTTTGATTCAGGCCCCGCTGGTAATCGCATCCGGCGCCATCGGATTTTCCCAATACGCCACCTACCTCCATCCCTTCACCGCGTCTGAGCAAAAGGCCATTTCTGGCGCGGTTGTTGTGCTTCTTGTGGTGCTCTTATATCGGCGAATTACCACCATTGGAAAAATCTCCGTGCTGCTGTGGATCGGCGTCATCGGCACCATGATCTGGCTGATTGGCGGCGGCATCACGCATTTCAACGCCGCACTCGCATTCTCTTTTCCGCCGGGCGCGTTTCATCTTTCGCACCTTTTCTTCGCCGGACTGGGGGCAGCCATGGTGAGCACCACCTACACCTACTGGGGCTACTACAACATTTGCAACCTGGGCGGCGAACTGCGTGAGCCAGAAAAAAATATTCCGCGCGGAATTTTTATTTCCATCGTGGGAATCGCGATCCTTTACCTCGCCATGCAAACCAGCGTTCTGGGCGTGGTGCCCTGGCAACAAGCTCAGAATTCTCCATTCCTCGTGAGTACTTTCGTGGAAATCATTTCTGGTCCGTTCGCCGCTCGCGTCGCCACCATGCTCGTGTTGTGGATCGCCTTTGCATCCATTTTTGCGTCGCTCCTCGGATATTCCCGTATTCCTTACGCCGCGGCGCTGGACGGCAGCTTTTTTTCCATTTTTGCACGCGTGCACCCGCAGAAGAAATTTCCGCACGTCTCGTTACTATTTCTTGGCGCGGTGGCCTTTGTATCCAGTTTGCTCTTCAGGCTCTCCACCGTCATCGCCGCGATACTCGCCACCAGGTTGCTGGTGCAATTCATCGGACAGGCTATTGGGTTAATCCTTTTGCACCGTCGTTGGCCCCCCGAACGCTTCCCTTTCAAGATGTGGCTCTACCCGCTACCAGCTATCCTCACTATGTTTGGCTGGGCCGCGCTGTTCTGGGCCACTGGCGCAGCGCGCAAGTGGGGCTTGCTGCTCATTGGTCTCGGAATCCTGGCATTTTTGCTCCGTGCCAGGGAAGTGCGACAATGGCCTTTCGCGGCCGCCGAACCCCGGCCCGCGCCGGAGGGTGCTTGAGACTTTCAGCATTGAAGCGATTCGCAATTTCCATCCTCGCGTTTTTTTCCACAACGCCGCTCTTCGCGCAGTTCGCTCCGCCTCCCGGCACCGGCCCCGGCCTCAATGAAACCGTCGAAGCCATCGATAGCGCCGGTGTCACCACCCGCATTTTGTATATCACCGCGCATCCGGACGACGAATCTGCTGCTGTACTGACCTACCTGGCTCGCGGCCTGCACGCCGATGTCGCTTTGCTCTCTCTAACCCGCGGCGAAGGCGGCCAGAACGTGCTCGGCCCCGAACAGGCGCCGCAGCTTGGACTGATTCGGACGCAAGAGCTCCTGGCCGCTACGCGCGGCTACGGTGTAAAGCTGTTTTTTACTAGCGCTAAAGATTTTGGTTTCTCGAAAACTCCCGAGGAGACAGAAAACGTTTGGGGCGATCAAGTCCTCGCGGATATGGTGCGCGTCATTCGCACCTTTCGACCAAACATTGTTATTAACAATTTTGGCGGGGTGCATTCCGGCCATGGTCATCACCAGGCAGCCGGATTGTGGACTTCCGAGGCTGTCAAGCTCGCGGCCGATCCCGCCTACGGTCGGTCCTTAAACACAATGCCCAGTACTGAATCACCGAAAGACTTACCGAGAGAGTTCGAAATGCCGTGGGGAGGCAAAGCTCGTCCAATACAAATTCTGGATGTCGACCGGAGCGGCGGAAGCGCTACCAACCCAGCCAGCCTGCAACTTCCCTTGGACGAAGTCTCTCCCTTATGGGGGAAAACGTGGCGCGAAATTGGCATCGATGCGTTTGCGAATCACCGCACTCAGGGCATCTCCGGGGTCCTGGGATCGACCTTTCTTCACCGCCCCATCGCGTTGGTCGCCGAAAGCGGAGAAAAAGTCGATCCCGCCATGTTCGCCCGGCCGCTTCACAACTTAGGTGGCCATGCCTACGAAAACGGCTGCGCCCAGTCAGCATTTTTCTGCCTTGTTTTAGAGCACGCGGAAGAGCATTTGGCTAAAGCCCGCGAAGACGCTCTGACTCTTCGCTGGCAACAATCCGCCGCACAAATCGCGCAGGCAGCGAAAGAAATCACTTCGTTGTATCCCGGCGGCAGTCACGCCGCGCGCTGGGCCGCCGGCGATCTGCGTTTAGCCGATCTGCATTCCGCCCAGCGCCGCGCGGATCGCGCCTTGGCCTTGGCCGCCGGACTCGAGATTGTTGCGGAATCGGATAGAAGCGAGGTTGTGGTCGGCGAGCCATTTACCGTGGACGCCGAAGCCCACTGCAGGAAAGAAGCTGGCTGCGAGTTGGGAAGGATGGAGTTGCTGGTGCCAGCGAAAGCCACGCAAACAGTCGCTACAGCAGACCCGGCAAAAACCCAGAAGAAATTCAATGTGCTAATTGAAACGCCACTTCCTCCCTTAACTACCTGGGAGCAGCAACAGCCGGATCCGCCGCCGCTCGCAATTGCCAAACAACAAGTAACTGTGGGCGGTTATACCATTGCAGTGGAGCAAGCGGTCACCCATATCGCCGCAACCTCTACACGCATTGATCGCGTTCCCGTGCGCATGGTCCCCGCATACACCCTTGCACTTGAACCGGATCAAGCCATCGAATTACTGGCCAAGCCAACAAAACCGTTTGATGTGCTGTCGCGGGTCCATTCTTACGCCACCGAGCCAGGCAAAATCGAAGTGGGTCTCACCGTGCCGCAAGGTTGGGCCGTCAGTTCCCCCGTAACTCTGCGGTTCTCTGGCGCCGGTGATCAATACGCGAAGTTAACCGTCACGCCTCCCACAAAATTATCTGCCGGGACCTTCCCGTTGGCGGCATTTGCCCAGCGCGGCGAGGAAAGATTCTTCACCTCACTCTCCCCGCTCCCTTCCATGCCCACGCTGCTCTGGAGCCAACCCGCAGAATGCCGCGTTTACGCTTTCGACGCCACTGTGCCTGACGATCTACGCGTCGGATATATTTCCGCCGAAAGCGAGCCGATCCCGCAAGCTCTCGAACGCTTGGGCATTCAAGTGGAAATGCTGGACGCCGCGGCGCTCGCCTTCAGCAATCTTGCGCGCTTCGACGCCATCGTTGTGGGTGTACGCGGCTATGAACTGCGCACCGAATTGGCTGGTGCGAACCAGCGGCTGCTTGACTATGTCTCGAACGGCGGCACTCTTGTTGTGCAATACCAGCGGGATTTCGCCTGGGACAAATTTCAGTACGCACCCTATCCGGCAAAAATCTCCCCCGAGAAACCGAATAGTCCGCTGCCGCGCATCACCGACGAGGCTTCGCCGGTCAGATTTTTGAAGCAGGACGATCCAATACTCAACAAGCCCAATAAAATTACGCCGCAGGATTTCAACGGTTGGATACAAGAGCGCGGCCTGTATTTCTGGAGTCAATTCGACGCTAAATATACTCCGCTGCTCTCCATGAACGATCCCGGCGAAGCGGATCTAAACGGTGGGCTGGTTTACACCCATTACGGCAACGGGACGTACATGTACACCGGCCTGGCGTTTTTTCGTCAATTGCCGGAAGGCGTGCCCGGCGCGTACCGCCTGTTTATAAATCTGCTGAGCGTCTCGCGCGAAACAGGCCGAAACCCCGCGCAAACTTCCAGAGCTGCAGCCGGCGAACACCCTAAGTAGACGAAAACAGTAAGTAGACCAACTGGACACACCGTCCGCGTCCAAAAATTGGCGTGCTATCCTCTAGCAGTTCTCTTGAAATTCGATTCATCCAGAAGGAGTTTTGCAAGGAATGAAAACTCTGTTCACAACTCGTGAAAACTCATGCCTGTTTCGGTTCGCGCTATCTGCGGCAATCATCGCCATGCTTGTACTGGCCTGCTCTCTCCCAGCCGCGGCGCAGAAAGATAAAAAAAAGAAAGCCGAAGCACAACAGCCCGCCGACAGCACCAACCCACTGGTCCCCATGTCCGATGAAAACCAGATCGATTACATGATTTCAGAAGTGCTCGGCGCCTGGCAGATCGGCGACGTCGAAAAACTGCACAAGGATTATGCCGATGACGTAACGGTGGTCAATGGCGCGTATGCCCCGCCCATCATCGGTTGGACGAATTACCTTGCGATTTACCAGCAGCAACGCACACGCATACAGCAAGTGCGTATGGATCGTTCGAACACTATGATCAAAGTGGCCGGAAACTTCGCCTGGGCCTGTTATCAGTGGGATTTTGCGGCGGTCACCGACGGGGCTCCCACCACTGCGCAAGGCCAGACTACGCTAGTCATGGAGAAGAGAAATAACCACTGGGTTATCGTGCACAACCACACTTCCATGGTGCCCCCAACAAATACGGGGTCAACCAACGGGGCAGCGACACAGCCGCCCTCTCACTAGCATCGGATAAGCCGCTTAAACATCCACTTCAGCTAGAAGCGGCGTCTGTTCGCGCAGAGCCTAGAAATTTTTCAGCCCCTGATAAATCCACATCCCCGCAATAACCAATAGCAGAGTGCCCGCGGTGATGCCGGTCGTGGTTATGGGCTTCTGCAGCTTCATAATCTTCGCCACCACCTCGCGTTGCTCTCTAGCCATATGGTCCTGGGCAGAGTCCAGGAAGATCTGATCGCCCTCATGACTGGTCAGCAAGGTGCGCCAGACCAACAGGAGCAAAAAGACCCCCGTAACAACCGCCCAGACGATCAACAAATAATAAATGGGTCCCGAAAGCGTGGGTTCCATGAGTCCTCCGTTAGGAGCCAATCTGCGGTGCCTGTCCGAGCGGACAGACAAGGTATGGGCAGGAGTATACCTCTCATGAATTCGAATATCTATTACTTCGTATTGGAAGTATCAATCCAAAGCGTGCCGACGGCCCAGTAAGCCCGCGGGCGGCCACGCACACAAGGCAGATTAGTCACCACTAATCCGAGCCCCCCATGAATCACGCTAACTCCCATGGAATCCTCACAGTGCGGCGGCCACCTCCGCGCTGCTTTTATTTCCCCTTGGTATTCTCGGTCTTGTGGATGAAGGCAGCCACATTGTCATGCAGCATCTTTGCCGAAGCTTCATGCGCATAGACCATGTGCCCCGATTCATAAAACTGATACTCGATGTTCTTCTGCAATTTGGCCGGAATCGGCAAATGTTGCATCTCATACACGCCTTCATAAAACGGCGTCGCCAGATCGAAATATCCAGCATTCAACATTACCTTGAGCTCCGGGTTATATTTCATCGCCAGCGCCAGGTCCGTCAATACGTTCGTAGCCTGTGGCAAGGGAAGTGGCGCGCCCGGACCCTGATGTAGGAAGTTCCATGTTCTCCAGATTCGAATCATGGGCTTAAATGCCCGGTTTTCTCCAAACTTCAGCTCCTTGCGAACGTAGTCGTTAAATGCTGAAACATACGCCGAGCTGATCGCCGCTGATTGCGGATCGTACTCCGCTTCTTTGCTGAGCGGGTCCAAAGTAGGCCCAGAGAAGCGTGTATCCAGCCGGCCGGTCGTCGTATCCGTGTCGTCCTGAAGCGTTTTCTCGAATTCTCCGGGGGTAATGCGCAGGTTCGCTTTCTCGATATATTCGGACGGCAGTCCGGTGTACTCGTGGAGCTTGGCAACGATTGTGCGATGCTGCTCAGGAGCCAGCGTGGGTCCGGCCTCCAGCGCCTGCGCGTACTCGGCCATCGAAAAGTGCTCAACTTCTGTCAGCAGCGGCGCCAACTCCTTATGCTGGCCTGGCAGTTTATGGTGATACCACGCCGACGCGGCATAGGTGGGAAGTGCCAGCTGGTAGGGCAATTCGACGCCTGGATTGGCCTCCGCGCGGTCCGCGCTGAAACTGAAGTTCAATATTTGCGACAACATAATAACGCCGTTGAAATCCACGTCCCGTTCTGTCTCGAGTACGTTCGCGAGCACTGCCGCTCGAGTGGTGCCATAGCTTTCGCCAAACATATATTTTGGCGAATTCCAGCGTCCGTATTTTCCCAGAAATTGCGTAATGAAATCGGCAAAAGCTTGCGCATCCTGATCGACGCCATAAAAAGCCTTTTCCCGATCCTTACCGCTGATGCGGCTGAATCCCGTTCCCGGCGCATCCACAAAGACCAGATCGCTCACATCCAAAAGGCTGTACTCGTTGTTGACGATAGAATAGGGTGCGGCCGGCGTGTGCAAATCATCGAGCGTAACCACCCGTTTCGGCCCGAACGCCCCCATGTGAAGCCACACCGTCGAGGATCCCGGGCCGCCGTTATAAAGAAATGTCAGCGGACGCGGCGCGCCTTTACTATCTGATTTGAAATACGCCACGTAGAACATGCTCGCTTCAGGAGGCTGATTTTTGTCGTCCTTATCCCTATTCTGTGGCACATCGTCCCAATCCTTCGTGTGCACTACCAGCGTGCCCGCAAACGCGTCGTAATTGATGACATTTCCCCCAATCGTGACGCTGCCCTTGCTTGCCTGTTGCTCAGGTTTGAAGTGTTCGATCTTCGCCGCTTCACTCGTGGCCGATTCCACCTTAATAGTTTGCGTTTCATCCTTCGTCTGCGCGCCAACAACCACAAGCGGCAGCGCACACAGCGCGACCGTGACAGTGGTCCCTGAAACAAGCTTTCGCATCGAACATGTCTCCGTTTAGTTAAATAAAATTGAAGACGCCTTTGATGTCTGAAGCACGCAAAAGTTACCTTGGAAATCCGTTCAGCGCAACTCTAACCAGCGCGCCTTCGTTGACAAAGGTGGGGTCGCCGGGCAGAATGAAAAAGCTTCACTACGCGTGATTTCTACATGCTTCGCGCGCCGCACTTGTGCCCGAATGGCGGAATTGGCAGACGCGCCAGGTTCAGGACCTGGTTCTCGCAAGGGAGTGGAGGTTCGAGTCCTCTTTCGGGCACCAAATTCAATTCGCACAAAATCTGAATAAATCCGCGCAAATAAACCCCCATGAACGCCGTCCGCAATCTGCGATTTTCCGTTCTGGATAAAGAAGAAGTTTCAGCCGTGCTGCTGTCGCCCACCCGCGCCACGTGTCTTCTCGTACTGGCGCACGGAGCAGGCGCTGGAATGAATCATATCTTCATGACCGCCATCACCAATCAATTGGCCGAGGATAACGTAGCAACGCTTCGCTACCAATTCCCCTATATGGAACAACGTCGCGGAGTTCCAGACAAGCAGCCGCTTCTGACCGCAACCGTGGCCGCCGCCGTTCGAACCGCAGATCAGTTAGCGCCCGATCTTCCTCTGTTCGCCGGCGGCAAATCCATGGGCGGACGAATGACTTCCCTGGCCGCCTCCGAACAAAAATTGGAAGCGGTCAGAGGTTTAATATTTTTTGGCTTTCCGTTGCATCCGCCCAAACGTCTGTCGATCAAACGCGCTGAGCACTTACAGCTTGTAAAACTCCCGATGCTTTTCTTGCAGGGCACGCGAGATGATCTCGCCGATCTAACCTTATTGCGCCCCATCTGTGGGAGTCTCGGACCACAAACCGTTCTGCATGTCATCGAAGGCGCCGACCATTCCTTTCACGTGCTGAAGCGATCGGGCAAGACCGACCCCGAAGTACTCGCCGAACTATCCAGCACGGTGAAGGCCTGGACGGCCGCGCACACCACCAACCAAACCAAAAAATAGCCCGTTCCGCACGCAAAACAGAAATTCCTCCCAGTCACAAATAACAAATTCGCCCAAAAATTAGCCTGCCGATGTCGATCTTATTGCCTCTCGTTCGACATATAGGTGAGTCATGAAAAACATAAATTCGGAGGCTAACATGACAATCCAACGCACAACCTCTCAAGGCCCGAAATCACAGTTCCCCGCCCTATTCGGGTTCGGGGTTGTTTTACTGCGCGGAAATCCGTTGGACGAAGCAACAGCTCACTTTTGCCGTCTCATTTGCGCTCTGACCGGCGAGGTTTTCAAGTTCGCCCCGTCTATCATCCTGGCGTGCTGCCAAGCTCTCGGAAACTACATTTTGGCTCACCAGCAGCTTTTCCTATCCGTCCAAACACTTCTGTCATTCCGGCAACTGCTGCAGTTCATCTACGGAGCGGCCTGACCTGGAGATGGTCGCCAGCCAAAGTCAGCGTTTTCAGCGTCTTAAAAAATTCTCTAGCCAATGGGACGCACCTGTCGATTTAAGTGTTGTTCGTTCGACGTATAAGTGAAGTAGGGAGTCGGTCGCCCAACCCGCCCGGTGCCCTGGTTCCAAACCCAAGTCAAAAGGAGAATCACGATGCGCGTTATGGTGTTCGTCAAAGCTAACCAGGACTCTGAAGCCGGTGTCATGCCCAGCACGGAAATTCTTACCGCCATGGGAAAATTCAACGAAGAATTGGTTAAAGCCGGCGTCCTGCTCGATGCGAATGGCTTACACGCCAGCTCGAAAGGTAAACGCGTCAAGTTTTCCGGGCAGCAGCGCACCGTGACCGACGGACCTTTTGCCGAGACCAAGGAACTCGTCGCCGGCTACTGGCTGTGGCAGGTTAAGTCCATCGAAGAAGCCGTAGAGTGGCTCAAGCGCGCTCCATTTGACGGCGGCACCGAGGTCGAAATTCGCCCGGTATTTGAAGCCGCGGATTTTGGCGCCCGGCTTACTCCCGAACTTAAGGCCCAGGAAGAAAGACTGCGTGCCCAGTCCGCCAAAGCGAAACGATAAATGCGCTCTAAAAAAACTCTTAAAGCCTGTCGATTTGTCTGCACTTAGTTCGACACATACATAGAACCAAAAAAATCACCCGGCGAATCACACCGGCCAAAACCAAAGGAGAACAACAATGCGATTCATGATGATGGTAAAACACGGCGAAAACTCTACTCCACCGCCCAAGGCACTGATGGATGCCATGGAACGTATCGGCCAGGAAGCCGTCAAGAATGGCTCCATGGTCATATCCGGGGGGCTTGCCTCAACGGCGCAGAGCCACCGTGTCCGGCTTTCCGGCGGAAAGATCTCTGTCATCGACGGCCCCTTCACCGAAACCAAGGAGGTTGTGGGCGGCTTCGCAATCATGGAGTTTAAGTCCAAAGAGGAGGCTCTGGAGGCAGCCAAGGACTTCATGGATCTTCACCGGCAACACTGGCCCGGCTGGGAAGGCGAGAGCGAAGTTCGCCAAATGTTCGGACCGGAAGATTTTCCTCCCAAAAAATAAAACTGCAACCACATCTCGGCCCGATATGCCCGGCGCGAGCGGGCGGTTGCGCGCGCGAATTAAAGATGTTTTGATCGGTGATGTTCATGACCACCGAGATCCACCGCGCGATCGACGCCGTCTGGAGAATCGAATCCCCCCGGCTCATCGCCGGACTCGCGCGCAAGGTGCGCGACGTCAGTCTCGCGGAAGATCTCGCGCAGGATGCCCTCGTCGCCGCTCTCGAACGTTGGCCAGAGTCGGGCATCCCCGATAATCCGGGCGCCTGGCTCATGGCCGCGGCAAAGCATCGCGCCATTGATACCTTCCGCAGGAAAAAGCTCCTTGAGCGCAAACACGAAGAACTCGGACGCGAAGTCGATGCCCGGCAGGAGGCCGCCGTGGCTAATTTGGAATCCGCGATCGACGATCACGTTGGCGATGACCTGCTGCGACTCGTATTCGTTGCCTGTCATCCGGTGCTCACTGCCGAGGCCCGCGTCGCGCTCACGCTTCGCTTACTCGGCGGATTGACCACCGACGAAATTGCGCGCGCATTTCTCGTCCCCGAACCAACCATCGCCCAACGCATTGTGCGAGCCAAGCGCACTCTCGCCCAAAAACGCGTACCTTTCGAACTTCCCCGCAAGGCCGATTTGGCCGGGCGCTTGTCTTCCGTGCTCGAAGTCATTTACCTCATCTTCAACGAGGGCTACTCCGCCACCGCCGGCGATGACTTGATGCGCCCGGCGTTGTGCGAGGAAGCGTTGCGCCTCGGCCGCATTCTGGCGGAGCTGGCTGCTACCGAACCGGAGGTTCACGGACTCGTCGCGCTCATGGAGATTCAGGCTTCGCGCGCGAGCGCCCGCGTGGGCTTCGCCGGAGAACCCATCCTATTGCTCGATCAAGATCGCTCGCGATGGGATCAACTGCTGATTTCTCGCGGCCTCGCTGCGCTGGAACGTTCCCAGAAACTCGGCGGCACACGCGGCCCGTACACCTTGCAAGCCGCTATCGCCGCGTGTCATGCGAGAGCAACTGTCTCTGCCGACACGAATTGGGCGCGCATTGCGTCCCTGTACCAGGAGCTCCTTGAATACTCTCCGTCACCTGTCATCGAACTGAATCGCGCCGTAGCCGTCTCGATGGCCCTCGGTCCCGCGGCCGCACTCGAAATCGTCGAGCCCCTCACTCATGAGCCGTCGCTCAAAAACTACCATCTCTTGCCGAGTGTACGAGGCGACCTTCTCGCTAAACTTGACCGCAACGAGGAAGCCTGCGAGGAGTTCAAACGCGCCGCATCGCTAACCCGCAACGCACGCGAGCGCGAACTGCTGCTGAATCGCGCTCGCGTCTGCGCAGAAGCTCATCGCCAAGCAAACCATGCCGGCAATAGCAACGCATCGCGGACCACCTAACTCGCCATTCGGCCGCCGCGTCATGTGACAGATATAGATTCAAACCATCCGCCACTTTCCTCGGATCGCCGGGTGCAACATCTGATAGTTCATTTGTTGCATGCCAATGTGGTTGCATGCCCCGGGAAACCAGCTAGGGCAATTGCTTCGCGCCCATCTGCGAACATAAACTAAATGCGTTATCGAATCAGGAGGAGCGCGTGACATCCATCAAACAACTTGGCTTGCAAATCGTATTATGTGCGGCGTTATTTGGCGCCGGAATAGCTGTGGGATCGCTGCGCCCCTCAAACGTCTCGGCGCAAAACAAATTTGGTCAGCCCAAAACTGTCCTGCATGTAGTAGTCTACAAATTTAAAGACACTACTTCCGAGAACGACCAACAGAAGGCTTTGGACGGCATCAAGGATTTAGCGCGCAAAATCCCCGGCGTGAAAAACATCTGGTTGAAAACAAACCGCAACCAGATCAGGGATTTCAGCGGCGTTTACGCTATCGAGTTCGCCAGCGCGGAAGCCGCAGCAGATTACGCGGAAAGTCCCGCGCACGAAGCCTGGGCCAAACAATGGGAAACTCTGAGGGAAAACAGCCTATCGTTCCAGGTCACCAACCCCTAAGACTAACTCAATTCCCATGCGATCGGTCGCGACCAATCCCATATCTCCGACGAATTATAGAATCAATCGCACGATCTGGGAGCAACCGCTTGGCCCACTTCGCCATGGTCGCTAACGGCGTCACTCCATAGCGCGCTTTCGGATTAGGAGCCTCAATCGCTGTCATCATAACCCGCGCGCAATCCTCCGGCGTGGTCTTCGATTTTTCCCTCGCCTTCGTAGCACCTGCGAATGCTCCGGAATAAATCCTGGCGTAAGGCCCGGCAGTAATCTCTTCCGCGTACGGTTCCATTAACTCCGCGGCAGTGTTCTGCAGATTGGTCACGATGTACCCAGGCTCAATGAGAATCACCTCGACGCCGAAGGGATACATCTCCAGTCGTAGGGCGTTGCTCAACCCCTCCATCGCATGTTTGCTGCTGCTGTAAGGGCCATGCGTCGGCGGCGTGATAATTCCAGAGACGGAGCTGACCATCAAAATACGTCCGCTCCGCCTCGTTCGCATGTGGGGTAAAAGCGCCTGTGTAACGCGGACCACGCCAAAAAAATTCGTCTCGAACTGTCGCCGCCAATCTTCCATGCGCGTGTCTTCAACGGTACTCACATAACTAATCCCGGCGTTGTTGATCAACACATCCACCGAACCCGCCTTCGAGATGACCGCCGACACGCCTTCTTTCACCGAGACGTCGTCGCAGACATCCATATCCAGTGTTTCGAGCGACAACCTTTGCTGGCGTGCCAATTCATCCAGCTGGCGACGTTTTTCCACCGCGCGCCCCGCCGCAAAAACCCGGTAACCATGTCGCGCCAGCAATAGCGCAGCAGCTTTACCCAAGCCGTCCGTCGCGCCGGTAATTAACACATTTTTCAATTTCGCCGCTGTCATTAATCGAGACCCTCTGTCTTGACTCGTCATTTATCGATCATCGGAGCACCCATTGTCGAGCAGTTCTTTCGCCACGCTCGCAAATTGAATCCCGTCGACCTTGTTTTCATCACCCTCGAATTAGAATTCATTTTGTTAAATCAGCGTACAAGTAGTCCGCCCCCCACAAACACGTTCACGCGTACTACTTCGGAAATCATGTTTATTGATTGGTTTAATTTGTTCATTCCCTTTGACTACCTGCCAAATTGGCGTCGGCCTCCGCTTCACAATGAATTGCTACATGTATTTTGTTTAGTTCGCGAGTTGGCCGGGGTGCAACAAGAGAATAGATCAGTAGCTATGCGCTGCCATCCTTCTATCCAGACATCCCAAATTTCCGCTGGCGATGAACTGCGTCGAGGTAGTTTCACCGTCGGCGTATCGGCAACGATAACGGCGCTCCGGGCATCGGCCCCGGAGAAGCCTTCAACGTACAACTAGGACTGAAGATCGCCTTTTGACAGTTGACCTGCCCTCGCGTGGATGACGGTACGTGTCGCGGCATCCACGCAATTTTTTTGTTTTTGGCACGTTCAAATATATTTTGACGGATTAAACCGCGTGGCGGGAAACGCAAAACAGGGACTACTTGGAAATGAACAGGGGTCTACCAAAGAATTGAAACTCAAACAATTACAGACGCAAGCCGAAAAATTATTCCCAAAAGGTGGGATCCGGGCGCTCCAGAACAAAGCCCGCATCCCATGCTTCATGCCCTCGCCATACCACCTGGGCATCTGCACGGCGCCCGCTGGCAGCATGTATAAGCTTAACGCGCTGATGTAGTCGCAGATCGCCGGCAACCACCGCTTTACAGCCGGAGCTGCTTACATCTACCGTCACCGCATTCACGTTCTGTAGTACCGGACCCTCATCCCACTCCACACGCAACTTCACGTTGGTAGTCACTCGCTGGTGCCCACGCATATTCGTCCAGCGCTCCAGTAAACTTTGCTTGACGGATTCATCTACTAGCAGGTTAGCGACGGCCATGCCTCACCTCGACTCAAAGGGCTTCCAATGGGGAAACCAACTTAGTCCCGGAAAAACGGCAGGTCAATAGTACTTTTCATTAAAATGTCAATAACGAGGCTTTCGCCAATTCTTTGCCGGTAAGAGCCTGTAACTACCCTTACTCCGGCTTCGGCAGTTGCAAGATCATTCCGCTTCCTTGTCCAGACTGCACCGTTGGCAGCGCCCCATTCCATTTGTCGATCAAAGCGCGATTGTTTTCAATACGCCGTAGCTCCAGAAGTTGTGGAGTCAACGAATTCTGGCGTATCCGATTGGCGTCCGCTTCTCCTTGCGCCCTGGTCACTAGTGACTTCGCATCCCCTTCCGCTTCCGCAATTTTCTTGGCCGCTTCTGCCTGTGTAGTAGCAAGCTCATTGCGTGCTCGTTCCGCTTGCTGAATCGCTTGCGCCTTCGCGGTAATCGCAGTAGCAATTACCGTAGGCACCCGCGGCGCGCCGATGAATCCAAATTGCTGCACGCTGACGCCCACCGGCGCAACCTTTTGTTCAATCATAGCTTGCACTTTGTGCAGAAATTCCGCTTTGCCTTCGCCGTAAATGTCCTCAACCACATACGTGGAAGCCACTTCGTTCAACGAGTTACGCACAATGTCTCGCAAAATACCGTGGGTAAACATCTCCAGATCACCCACGCGATATTTCACGTAAAAGTCCGGCGCTTTCGTCGGCTCGATGGCATACGACAAAGACACGTCCACGAAAATCTCCATCCCTTCCTTGGAGTTGAAGCCCATCTCTTCGTTGATCGGATGGCCCTCGTCAGTATTTTTCGTCCATTTCACCGTTTGCACGTAAGTCGGAAATTCAATAATTTGCGTCGTCAGCGGCGAATACACTACCCAGCCGGTGCGGACCGGAATTTCCGACGCGCCGCGCTGTTTACCCGCCAGATTAATCTCCACGCCAACGTGCCCCGCTTCAATGCGCGTCACCCGCACCAGCAACGAAAATAAAATGATCAAACCCAGCAGCACTGCCACGCCAATCACAATCGCCCGTAATCCAGGAACAGCTGCCCTCATGGTGTAGGCAGGCCCGTCGCCACGGTCCCGCGGCCCTCGGTTAAAAACACCCATTATTTGCCCTCAATTCAGTTGCTTCCCGGTGCGCATAGGAAAGAGCTACTAATAGTCGCTAGTAATCACATATTCTCACAAAAGCCCAAGCCTCAAAAATAGCCTTGTCTAGCGCTAAAGGCACTCTGGAAGTTTGCGAAAAAAAATAAGCCAGCTTAAGACGCGATACGCACTTTCGGAACCAACCGATGCATTCGTGCCGGCCATTCGTGAAAAAAGAACTCGGCAATATAATACATACGTACTGTAGTTCTTATGAGTGGCTAATTGACTCGGGCGTTGGTTCCAGCCAAAAACACTGGCTGACCGCACATCATTAATACCCAGGCACAAAGAAGGTTATGTCGTGAGAACGAATTGCCTAACCCTCAGCGTTTGGCTTCTCTAGGGACCGACACCTAATCCAAAAAACAAAAAGGCCACCCCGATTTGCTCAGAGCGGCCTTTGTAATATAAATCCCGGCGACGACCTACGTTCCCACACAGTTGCCCGTGCAGTATCATCGGCCCAGCGAGGCTTAACTTCCGTGTTCGGGATGGGAACGGGTGTGACCCTCGCGGTATGATCACCAGGAAACTTTTAGAAATTCGAAGTTAGAAATTCGCGGTTCCAACAAAAAACCTCGACCCTAACTCCGCATTTCAATTTTTTTGAGCTCGCGAACCACAATAGCTTTCGCAAGTGCGACAACAGAATTTGGCTGGCATTACAAATTGGGCTCTTTATCGAACGCGACTGTGCAGAATTGGCGTTTACCTTGTGACTCTCCAAAATCACTCACGTGATTTCTTCCAATCACTTCTGCGTTACTGCTCTTCCTCAAAGACGGTTTGAGAAAGTTTTATGATTAAGCCGAACGGGCGATTAGTACTGGTCAGCTTCACACATTGCTGTGCTTCCACCTCCAGCCTATCAAAGTCGTAGTCTTCGACTGCCCTTCTTAGGTCTTA
>DATHMG010000088.1:0-25730 GCA_035487275.1 Candidatus Acidiferrum sp.
CTGCAAAAATCCATCCGTGAAGTGATACTGCGCACGCTCGCGCCGGGCGTTCTTCTGGCCCTGCGCCCCGCAGTGCGGACAGGTGTATTCCACCGTATCCTGCTGCGGATCGCGGTCCAGAGCGGCCCAGCCCGTGCGGCGAACACCTACTGTTTCATTACGCCGGTCCATGGCATTGCCCTCCCTTGGGATCCACGTCCACACGGAGTGTGATGCACCCACCCCCCACTTCGATACAGTCCTGCGAAAATATTCAATTTCCGTAATTTCCGAACTCTTCCTCGAGTCAATCCGTCAGCCCACCCCCTTCCTGGAAGGTTCATAGAATCGATGACTCAGGAACTTACACCATTCCCCGGTGTCCAATGAACTGAGGAACGCGCGTACCTCACATCCCTGCGAGTGCGGCGCCAGTTTCCTGAAATCTAAAAAAATCAGGAAGCCGGCGTCGCCAATCTCAGCAATCAAAAGTTCTTAGTGAGCTGGAGGTGTGCGGTGTGTGCAAAATCGCAAAACCAACCTGCCAAAAATCGTGATTCAACATCCTTGCGCGCATGCCTGGTCGACGGTGACACTGACCAACAAAATCACGCTCGTCGCACCCGTCGCCGCTCCTTGCTTCTTTCCGTGCTCGTGCAAATCGGCATACTCGCAGCGTTGGTTTTAATTCCCATCCTGTCTAAGACCCCACGCATCGCCCTCGCGAACGTGATGCCGGTGCCGCCCTACCGCCACGCCACTGCTGCCGATCACTCCACACCACGCCAACCTCACATCCCCCACACTCACCAATTTTCGTTTTGCACCGCATGTCCGCCGCTGGTAACGCCGCCTCCTCCGCAATCCACTAGTTCCACGCGCCAAGACGATTACCTCACCGGAACCGATATCATCGAAAGCCCTGGCCCTGAATGCCGCGAATGCACCAAACTCCTCGGCAAGAGCAGCGTTCAACCCGTAATCCCATCGGCTCCCACACCGAGTATCGTACGCGTCACAAACATCGACCCCGCTATGCTTATTCATCGCGTCGAGCCCAGGTACCCCACGCTACCCCGTCAAACCGGTCGCGAAGGCCGCGTCGAGCTCCACGCCCTCATCGGCACCGACGGCGCAGTTCGCTCCCTGCAAGTCCTCGAAGGCGACCCCATGTTTTATCAATCCGCCCTCGACGCCGTGCGCCAGTGGCGTTACAAACCCACCCTGCTTAATGGGCGCCCCGTCGAAGTCGATACCTCTATCACCGTAATCTACAAATTCAATCGGTAACTGTAGCGACTGAATGTGTTCAGTGAAATGTTGTGAGATGTCAGTCTGGCAGGCAGTTCATTTGCTGAATTTTTGCGACAACGCGAAGAACTGAAGATCGGCTTGCACCCTTCAAACGCCAGCCGGAAAAATCCGGTCACCCACTAATCGGTGGTTCGGTTTTACTTTACCCGGCCACTGGCCTTTTCAGTTCGCCATGTACCGCGGCGGCCATCTCTTAAGTTAGGTTCGAAAGACATGCGCTTACCGGTCCGGTGATCCAATACCGCGTACCCGCTCGAAGTGTTAAGCGGCAGCGCCGCTATGCAGGCTTTCGCGCGCTCCATCGTTTGCGCCGCTTCTACCCATACCGGCCCGCTTTCGCCAAACCAAAAAATATCCACTGGTTTATCCATTTTGCCACCCCTGTTATGCAGCTATCCCCGGAACGCCTTATTTCTCTTTTACGCCCAAGGAGCGGGCTGGTCTGTACCGCACCGTACAAACGATCGTTAACACAATTCGTCATCTCTTGGCAGAGCAACCTGAAATATCGCTTTGACTCACAAATTCCAGCCTCAGGTAGTGATCATGGATTTGCATATGCCCAAAAAGTTTGGAATTAACTCCCCTGGATGTCGGCCATCGTCTGCAGTTCGCCGCTGCATCCATCCTCGCAGTTTCCATCTGGAATGATGAGGACACTGAGACCTTGGCTCAAAGTTTTGGCGCCACCACGCTTCTGAATAAAATGGGCCTGGGCGATCAGCTGATTTCCGCCATGAAACTGGCTTCCGTCGATAAAAAGTCGCGAACCGTTTCGTTCGAAATGTAGATTGTAGATTGGTATGTCGCGGCTTTCGCCGCGACGACAGAGTTAATTGATTCCTTGGGGGCTTTTAAGCCCCTGTAGTCATTGGACGCTATTGCCAACTACCCGCGCTTCATCCTGCCATCTCTTCGTTTGCCGCACGATCATTCCATAGCATTCGCAACAAGCCTCTTCCAGTTTGCCGCGGTCCTGAATCTTCACTACTCCTCGCGAATACGTAATCAATCCTGCTTTCTGCAATATTCCTGCAGCCACCGTCACGCTGGCCCGTCGCGTCGCCAGCATATGCGCAAGAAACTCCTGCGTCAGCGGTACCACATCGCCGCCGATGCGGTCCTGGCACATCAGCAGCCACCGCGCCAGCCGCTCTTCTACTTCATGCAGCCGGTTGCACGCCGCCACTTGTTGTGATTGCAGCGCGAGTTCCTGCACAAAACGATGCATCCCCTGAGTGAGTTGGGGGCAGTCCGCCATGGCCACCGCCAACTCTTTCGCGGTGATGCGAAACGCCGACCCCGAAATCTGCATGATCACTCGCGAGGGACTTGTCTTATATCCTGCAACCAGCGGCATCCCCACAAAACCGTCCGTTCCGAGCAGCCCCACTTCCACACTTTTGCCGTCAGACATCACGTTCAATACTGACGCCAATCCACTGTTGGGGAAATATGCGAACGTGATAGTTTCGTCGGCCTCGTGCAAAACCGAATGTGTCGGGAGGGAGACGAATTCGAGCTTCTCCAGCACCGCGGAGCATTCCTTGGCCGGCAACCCCAGCAAAATTTTGTTGTGCACTGCTTGTCCGTTTTTTGCCGGGACGCCCGGCTTGAAGCTGGACTTACGAACCCGTGAAGCGGCTGAATTGCCTGAATTGGCCATTGAGCGGTCCCCGCGACAGATTGTCGAATGTCGCAAAGAACCGACTCATGGAGACGAGGGGAGTTTGCTAGTTGGACTCGCTTATCCTACGCCATTCTTCATCTAAACATAAATGGTAAACGTATTGAGAGCGCCGAACACAAATGTTAGTGCATCCCTTCCAGCGCATTGCGGCGCTTTTCTGGGGGGTATTTCGAATTGCGGGAATCAACTAAGAGCGTCGGGAAATAATCTCTCCCCACGGAGCCATGTCTTGAGGCCTTCGAGGATATTTCCAAGGGCCCGCGATTAGAAAATAGCAAACCGCGTGCTCTTTAGGGATTTTGCAAAACGAACACTACCGCCTGAGCGAGCCCGCTCAGTTTAACGATGTTATCTAGCCCGCTACGACATCGCCTCTCCGGAATTCTTCGCCACCGATTCCCTCACGCTGTCTCGCAGCCGAATCAATTCATGCCAGTCGGCTCCTCCCGTCGATGCATCTCCGCGCACCGCACGCGGGAACACCGGCACTGACAAAGTAATAGTCACATCCGACGGCCGCGGCAAAAACGCCCCATCCGGTAAAAATTCCCGCGTCCCTTTTAGCGACACCGGAATAATCGGAGCTCCAGTCTCCACCGCCGCTTTGAAAGCTCCCAATTGAAATTGCCGCACTCCCGGATCGCGCGTAAATGTTCCCTCCGGAAAAACAAAAACAGATTCGCCTTTGCGCAGCACATCTTCCATCTCCGCCGCCTGATGCAGTCGCGATTCCGCATCCGACCTGTCAAACGACAAATGCCCCATCTGCCGCATAAACGTCCCGATAAACGGCATGCCCGTCACTTCCATCTTGGCCACAAATCGATATGGAACTCCCAGCCCCATCATCAACGCCACCACATCGAAATAACTCGTATGGTTCGACGCGTAAATTTTTGCCCCCGGCGTCTCCATATATTCTTTTCCCGTCACCCGCACTCTGCAGCCAATTAGGAAAAACAAAATCTTCAGCGCGCCGTTCGTAAATCTTCCCGCCGCACGATGATCCGTATATAGCTGCACGATCATCCACGTCGGCACGATCCATAGCGAGAACATCACCGCAAAGTAAATCCCGTACAGAAATTCCAGCGCGCGTTTCACGCCTTTTGCAATCGCGCGCAATGTGGCCGATGCTGCTCCGCCCGCGCCCAGCCGCGCAATTTGCAGCCACGCAGGCGCTTTGCTCTCCGACAAGGTTCCAGTGAGATAGAGTTGTTTAGTCTCCTCTCGGCGCAATTTCCCGCTCGAGGTCTTGGGGATGCTTCCCAGTGGAAGCAGTTCCACGCGATCCGGCGGCAACCCCAACCCTCGCGCTACAGCTTCCGTAACTTTCGCCGCCATCTCAGAACGCCGCGTATCACTTTTTTCTCTCGACTCCGCCACCACCACCATTTTTTCCGTTCCACTCGCTTGATCCTTAATCCCAAACGCCACAATACATCCCTTGCGGATTCCCTCCACACCAGCCGCCAACTCCTCCACTTCATGCGGATACAAATTCCGTCCGCCCTTAATAATGATGTCCTTGACGCGGCCGGTAACGTACAGTTCGCCATCCGCTATGTATGCGCGATCACCCGAATTAACCCACGCGAATTCTCCATTCGCATTGCTGGCTCCCTGAGGCAGCAACGCATCCGTCGCCGCCTTATTCTGATAGTAGCCGGTGGTCGCCGAAGGCCCGCGAAACCACAGAAATCCCTCCGTCCTCTCCCCGACTTCCACCCCCGCATTGTTCACCACGCGAATTTCATGCCGCGGTATAGGTTTCCCCGCCGAAACAAAAGCAATGCAATTTTCATCCTCAGCCTTGGTCGGTATTGCTTTTCCTTCGGACTCAAATACTTTCCGCTCGATGCGATCGACAACCGGCTCGCGTCCCAGTGGGCCCGCAGTGACTGCCAGCGAAGCTTCCGCCAGCCCATAAACGGGCAGCAACGCCTGTGCCCGAAATCCATATTTTGCGAAGCGTGCCGCAAAGCGTTCGAGCGTCCCCGGATTCACCGGTTCCGCTCCATTCATCGCCATGCGCCACGAACTCAAGTCCAACCCCTCGATGTCTTTTTCCGCAATTTTTCTCACGCACAACTCATAAGCAAAATTTGGAGCCGTACTGATTGTCCCTCGATGATTGTGAATCGCCCACAACCACCGCTCCGGCCGCATCAAAAATGCAATCGGCGACATCACTGTCAACTGAATTCCGTAATACAACAGCGTCAACCACGCGCCGATCAGTCCCATGTCGTGATACAGAGGCAGCCAACTCACTCCCAAATCATCCGGCGCCATCTTCACCGCTTCGCCCACCGCTCTAATATTCGCGAGTAAATTTGCATGCGTCAGCACTACACCCTTGGGATCTCCGGTTGAACCCGAAGTGTATTGCAGCAGCGCGATGTCTTTTCCCGTTCGTGCCCGTGTTCCGCTTAAATGCAGCGGCCGCGCCCCAGGTGAAGGAAGAGGCGCTTTGTCCGCCGCCTCGATCAATTTTTCCGCATCCGCCACCGCGGCAAGCGACGCAACACGCGGTTTCAACAGTTTCGCCACCGCTTCCGCGCGACGGAAAGTCAGCAGCAATACCACGCCCGCGTTATTTAGAATCGCTGTTTGTCGCGCTGCATACTCTTCAATTCGATCGGCGCGAAATGGCGGATAAATCGGCACCGGAATCGCTCCCGCCAGCAAAATTCCCGCATAAGAAACAAAAAACGCTCGCGAGGTCGGCAGCATCAGCGCCACTCGGCTTCCCGCGGTCACTCCCCGGCGCATCAATTCGGCCGAGCAGCGCTGCGCCGCCGCATGCAACTCCCCGAACATCATCGTTATGGTCTTGTCCTGCCCGTCCGCATCCTCAGTAATCACCAGGTGCGTCCGCGACGCGTCATGCGCCGCGCGATAATGCAAAACATCAATCAACGTCTCCGCCGACACCACGCCAGCTTCTTCAGCTTTGCGCTTCTGCTGCTGTACCTTGACGCACGCCCCCGCCGCGGAAACTCCACTTGTCTCCGCAACGCTCTCCGGAGCCTCCATTACCGCCCCAGCAAGATCGTCCGGCGTATTCGCCTGCGTAGCCGCCTGGTCTGCAATGCGCACACCAAAGGCGTTCTCAAGACGCGCCATCAACTCAACGCGCTCCAAGCTCCCCAATCCCAGATCGCGCTCCAGGTGCGCGGAACCATTCAACATCGGCATCGCACCAGCGCTTCCCAATTCCTGCAACAACCCGCGGATCTCCTCGAGCACCCGTTCGCGCACCATGGATCGTTCGAATTGTGCCGTTGGTGTAGCCAAAGGAAACCAAACATTCACCAGGAGCGCGCTTGCCTCCCAGTGCCCCGCACGCCGGGCCACGTCTGTTGGGACTTTATTAAACCTTTTTACAATCGAACCCGTCTACTCAGGCGTGCTATCACAAAACGTGTTTTAAGTCCGCACCGCTACTTTGATCGTGCGGATTCACAATTGAGCTTCATTTTCTTGTTACGCGCTCTTCTTAGCCGCCGCATAACCCTTGGGCATCAACGTAGTCGTCAAATCCACGCCCGAAAGGTCGACACCCGTCAAATCCGTCTCCCGCAAAATCGCCACGCCCATATCCGCGCCCGAAAACTTCGCCCCGCTGATATTCGCCAATCTAAAATTTGTATTTCGCAGTAGCGCGCGTTCGAAATTCACACTGGAAAGATCGCATCGAAAAAACTCGATACCGCTCGCCTGCGCTTCGGACAAATCCGCACCCGGCAAAATCGCCTCCGTTAAATCCGAATTGCGCAAATCCACTCCATGCATCTTGGCGTCCGACAAATCCGCGCCCGGCAATTTCGCCTTCCGCAGATCGCTGCCCGTCAAATTTGCGCCGGTCAATACCGCGCCGCTAAGATTCACTCCGCTCAAGTCTGCTTCAGACAGGTCCGCCCCAGCCAGATTGGCACGCTGCCCGCCATCCTGCCCGCGAAAAAATCGCTCGTGCGCCTCCAGAATCTCCGTCAACTTCTTCCCGTTATGCGTGATGCTTTTGGCCTTCTTCAGTCCCATCGTCAATTGCCCTCGATCGTTTCTTCCCGCTCAAGCAACACGATTACTAAGCTGGGCTTCCAATTGTTTTGCCAATGAAGACTTTACCGAAAATGCCGTCTTTACGGAACCGCTTCGCCACCCCCGCAAGCTCCCGCTCCGAACCACTGTGGTAGTGTGCATCTATGGTGCTACGTCGCTCCTTGGCTTCGATTTTTGTCGCCCCCATGTTGCTCACGGCTCTCGCCGCCGCTCAAACGCTACAGCGAGAAGATGAGATCGTCGCCAGCTTAGCCGGCGGCCGCGTCATCGCTCAGGTGGCTAAGGACAACGTCATCATCTTTGCCGCCATCAATCAGCCGGTGGAACAAAATTCCGTTCCGCCTCGCGTCCTGCAGCTTGATGCCCTGCATATCGGTGTCCTATTCGGCGCATCAGAATGGCAAATTCCTTCTGCGCCCGATCCTGTTCGTCTTGATCGCAATTATCAAAGCATCACTCAGGGCAACAACCAGCACTATGCACCATATCCCGGTCAGGAGGCCCCTGATCTCGAAACCATCGGGGTCGCCTTCCTCGAAAAACTTCGCCCGCTCGTCGCACAGCTTCATCACAAACTGGATTTCCGCCCTGACGACGCGCTTTTCGAGCTAGTCATTCTCGGCTTCGCTCCCGATTACGGCCCCGAAGTGTGGCAAGTGGAATATCGCATCGAGCAGGAACAGGTGGCCGCCCGCGGCGAATATTGGCAGACGCGCATCCTGCGCCCGCGCTTCACCCAGCTTTATCCGCCGGAAGGCGGCAGGAAAGCGCCGCACACCCTTGTCGAAGCGCGCTATCCGCCCGAAGATCCCGCCGCGCTCGCCAGCAAAGTAGTGACGCAAAACACCGAACCGACTCTGATCGCTCTAATCCAAGCCGGCGATCCAGCTCTCTCCCGGCTACGCTCGAGCGATCCAAAGTTCGCCAAGGTCATGGACGCCATCGACCACGGCCAGGCGCAAAAAGCTTCCGCCACGGATTCCGCCGATTTTCTGCGCGCGGCATTGCCTTTAATCTCCGGCGGCAACAAATTTTTCCTTGGCACTATGGAAGAGCAACGTGGCTTCGACTGGATTGTCCCGCCCGACGAACCCGTGGAAAAAACCGACGACAAAACCCGCCCGCCCAGCGCACCTTCACTTCGCCGCAAGCCCACTCCGTGAGTCTCCCGAAGATGGCGCACTCGCCGCTGGCGAAACTTTTTCAATCGTATCGCCTCTACGAATCATTCCGCCTTCCAGCACCCGGCACAACATTCCGCGCCGCCCGCGCATCTCGCGCCGTAACCCTGGCCGTGTTTTTTCCAGCTGATCGCACGGATGGCAAATCTCGCTCACTTGCAATCGCACTTCGCCGATGCGTACTTCCTGCTCCGTCGCCAGGCCATTCACATCCATTCCCTCGGTCGTAATATTCTCGCGTATCACGCCTGGTTGGAGATCCATCGCCTCCAGCGTTTCCCGATCCACCAGCAAAACCTGTCTCGGGCCGCCGCCCGGACGCGCGTGCGCGCAACCTTCCAGCCCAACGTCTGTGATCACCCGCGCCTCTTCCAGCTCTTCCATCGGAAGCCGCTTCTTCGGCGCGCGGAAAATATGCGCGATCTTCGCCATCGATAAATTCCCCCGCTAATTATCTTCACTAGTTACTGTCATTAATTACCTGCGCCCCTACCGCTCGCATGTGCTCCAATATCCTTCCGGTAGTGCGCGCCCGCAAAATGAATCTTTTGCGCCGCTGCATACACGCGCCCCACCGCGTCGTCCAAAGTCGCTTGCGCTACCGTCACACCCAGCACCCGCCCGCCGCTGGTCACAATTTTATCTCCGGCGTATTTCGTTCCCGCGTGGAACACTTTCACTCCGGGAACCTCTTCTGCTTCACGTAAACCAGTAATCATCTTGCCGGTCTCAAATTTCCCCGGATAACCCCCCGACGTCAGCACCACGCAAGCGCTTGCGCCACTTTTCCATTTTAATTTCGACGCATCCACCCGTCCCGCCGCCACATCCACAAACACCTCCGCCAAATCAAAATCCATGCGCGCGACGATTGCTTGCGTCTCCGGATCGCCCAGCCGGCAATTAAACTCCAGCACCTTTGGCCCGCTGGCAGTCAACATCACTCCAATGTACAAAAATCCCTGATAGCGAATCCCGTCCGCCGCCAGCCCCTGCAGCGCTGGCACAACAATTTGCACCGCGATTTTTTCGCCCAGCCCACTCGGCAACAATGCATCGATCGAATACGCTCCCATACCGCCCGTATTCGGCCCCGCATTCCCATCAAAAACACGTTTGTGGTCCCGTGTGGGCACCAGCGCAGCATAGCGCTCGCCATCTGTTAAAATAATAAACGACAGCTCCTCGCCTTCCAGCGTCTCTTCCAGCAAAATCCTCCTTCCGCCCTCCCCCAGTTCCTGCTTCTCCATCGCGCTGGAGATAAACTTCTTCGCCGCCTCTTTATCCGGCGCCAGGAAAACCCCTTTGCCCGCGCACAACCCATCCGCTTTCATCACCACGGGCCACTTCACCGTTTCGAGCGCTGCGTTCGCTTTGTCCGCGGAATCGAACTCGCCATACACTTTCGCCGTCGGAATATTGTGCCGCTGTAAAAACTCCTTCGAAAAAATCTTGCTGCCTTCCAGCTTCGCCGCCTGTCGTGTAGGCCCCACAATTGCCCAGTTTCGCAGTGCAAACGCATCCGCGATTCCATTCACCAGCGGCAATTCCGGGCCCACCACCGTCAAGTCCGGCCGAATTTTCTCCGCCAGCGTGACGATCGCCGCCACGTCCCCCGAGTCCACATTCACGCATTCCGCTTCCGCCGCGATACCAGCGTTCCCCGGAGCGCACCAAATCTTCGTCACCAGCGGGCTCTGCTTAAGCTTCCACGCCAACGCATGCTCACGCCCGCCGCCACCAATCAGCAACACCTTCATTCGAGAGCCCTCATCTCGATCATTCGCTCACAGCAACTCCCAGCTCATTATAGACGGAAATTTAAATCGTAAATTCTCTGAAGAAATTCAGTAGTGGAATTTTACAAGAAATTATAAAGAGGAATTACTGCCAAACATCAAACGGTGCCTAAGCCCGCCCAGCCGCCCGGATCGGAATTGTAACTCCTGACGTCGCATCCGATGACGCCAACATATGGCATCGCCCATCAAAAATCCCGCCCGGATCAACCACCATGCACGGCGCATGCACTTCGCCAGTGACCACGCCTTTCGCCTGAATTTCCACGCGCCCTTTCGCGAAAATTACGCCATCGAATCGCCCTGCGATGACCACGCGATTCCCTTCAATCTGCCCCTCAACTTTTGCCTCTTCGCCCAATACCACCGTGTGCTCCGAAATAATATTGCCCTTCACAATTCCGTTAATGCGAAACGTTCCGGTGACCTGAAGCGTGCCTTCCAGCGTCACCCCTTGATCTATAAATCCGGTCCATTCTTCGGTAACACTGTTACTCGATGCGCTGGGCCATTTCCAGGCCATGAAAGCCCCCTCGATAGAGACTCTTCTACTCTAGTCTCGCGCACCGCCAAGTCAACGCAACCCGTTCCCAAAGTGTCGAATGCACCGTTGACCGAATGGCCAGCCCTCGTCATCCACCCGCAATGGCTCCAATAATCAGAAGTGGTTCGGCGCCCGCGACCACGGCGTCCGGCAGCAGCGCATCCACGGAATCGTGCGACAAATCTTCACCACACGCGAAAAATCGCAAAAATGGCCGCCGCTCCTGCGTCACATGCTCGCGAATCGTCCCGCGCAGCACGGGGAATCGTGCCTCCAGTGCATCCAGTACGGATCGCACCGTAACTGCGCCTTGCACTTCAAGCTGCACTTCGCCTTGAAAGGACGCGAGCGTCCGCAAATGCGCCGGCATCACCACTCGAATCATGCCAACGTCTGCACTTCCACCGAAAGCACCGCCGGCAGATCCCGCACAATGGGCTTCCAGCTATCTCCCGCGTCAGCCGACGCATAAACTTGTCCGCCGGTCGTGCCAAAATATACGCCGCACGAATCCATCGAGTCCACCGCCATCGCATCGCGCAACACATTCACGTAGCAATCGCTCTGCGGCAGGCCGCGCGTCAGAGCTTCCCATTCGTTACCACCCGTCTTGCTGCGATATACGCGCAGTTTGCCATCCGGCGGATAGTGCTCCGAGTCGCTCTTGATCGGCACCACGTAAATAGTCTCGGGGTCGTGCGCATGCACATCGATAACAAATCCAAAGTCCGTCGGCAAGTTGCCGCTCACTTCTTGCCACGAATCACCGCCATTGTCGCTGCGCATCACGTCCCAGTGTTTCTGCATAAACAGCACGCCGGGCCGGGCTTGATGCATCGCAATGTGGTGCACGCAATGCCCCACCTCAGCCTCCGGATCCGGAATATATAACGACTTCAGCCCCTTATTGATAGGCTGCCACGTTTCACCTCCGTCAGCTGTCCGAAATGCGCCCGCCGCCGAAATAGCGATAAACATTCGACCCGGATTCTCCGGATCCTGAATGATCGAATGCAAACACATCCCGCCAGCTCCCGGTTGCCAGCGTGGCCCAGAGCCGTGTTTCCGCAATCCAGAAAGCTCTTCCCAGTTTTGCCCGCCATCCTTTGACCGGAACAATGCCGCGTCTTCAATCCCCGCGTGCACCGTATCCGGATCGTTCAGCGACGGCTCCAGATGCCAGACCCGCTTGAACTCCCATGGGTGCGCTTTGCCGTCATACCATTGGTGCGTGCCGGGCACCCCGTCATAAATAAATTTATTGCCCACAGGCTCCCACGTTTTCCCGCCATCGTTCGATCGCTGAATCATCTGACCAAACCACCCGCTGCACTGTGATGCATAAATCCTGTTGGGATCTACCGGAGATCCCTTCATATGATAAATTTCCCATCCCGCAAAATGCGGTCCGTTGATATCCCACTTCTCGCGTTTTCCATCCGAAGTGAGCACGAACGCGCCTTTCCGCGTTCCCACCAGAACTCGCACTCCGCTCATCCCGTCCTCCAAATTTGCTTTCTATGAGAATGTTGCCTTCTATAATTACGTTTGAAATACCCAATAATTTCAGCACATTTTGTCAGATTACTTGTAAATTGCAAGTTAAAATATTAAACTCCTTTTTATGTCACGCAGTCACCCGCGCACCAAGTTTCGCTCCGGGTGTCCTTTAAACGCATCCGTCGAAATTCTCGGTGATCGCTGGTCGCTCCTGATCATTCGTGACATGATGCTGCGCGGCTTCCGCAGCTACACGCGATTTCTTGATTCCTACGAACACATCGCCACAAATATCCTCGCTCATCGATTAAAAAAACTGAAAGGGTATGGAATCGTCGCCACGCAACAAGATCCCTTGGACGGAAGAAAGGTTATCTACACGCTCACACAAAAGGGAATGGACCTGGCGCCGGTCCTGACAGAAATGGTCCTCTGGGCCGCGGCTCACGAAGATACTCAAAATCCTGAGCTGATTTGCCGGATCAAAAAGGACAAACAAAAATTCCTCGCCGCGGTCCGTCAAAAGTGGCTGGAAGATTCGTCACGGACGAGTTAACGGAGGGGAATCGCTGAGTTCTTGTTCGATGGTGCGGCTGTCACCCATCCGCGCGGCAATTGTCATCGGGTGCGGGATCGCGCCGCGATCGAGCCCCGTAGCCCGCTACTTCATCAGCTGATCGTAAAGCCTCATCAAATGAGGCTCATCGTAAAACTCGATGATCAATTGTCCCGGATGCATTTTCGTATGTGGACGCAACATAATCTTAGTTCCCAGGTTCCGCTGCAGTTCATCTATGGCCGAACGCGTATTCGCGTCCGATTCTTCCCCGGCTACCGGAACTCGATTGCGTGCCCGGCGGGCCGCCAATCGCTCGATCTGCCTCACCGTTAAGCCCCCACGCGAAGCCCGGTGCGCATAACGCATCCTTAGCGGCGAATCCGGCACTGCTAGAAGTGCCCGGCCATGACCGGCGGTAAGTTTTCCTTCTTCAATCCATTCCTGAATGGTCGATTCCAACTTTAGCAGCCGGATCGCGTTTGATACCGTAGTCCGGTCTTTCCCGGTCCGCTCGGCCACCATCTCCGGCGTCATCTGAAACTCGGTGATTAAGCGATCAAAGGCCCGCGCAGCCTCGATAGGATTCAAGTCCTCGCGCTGAATGTTTTCAATCAACGTCATTTCCAGTGCGAGTTCATCCGGAACATCGCGAACAATCGCCGGCACCTTGGTAAGGCCTGCGAGTTGCGCTGCCCGCCAGCGACGCTCCCCGGCAATCAATTCATAACGGTTGCCGACGGGACGCAGAAGTAGGGGCTGTATGATTCCGCTCGCCAAAATCGAGCGTGACAGTTCTTCCAAAGTCGCTTCACGAAACGTTGTGCGGGGTTGGAATGGACTCGGTTCGATGAGGTCGATATCGATCTGTAGCGTCTGGCTTCCATCCCGGGCTGGCGCAACCGCTGCCCCGCTGGGAGTCGTCGCTTGTGGTTGATCCTGTTGATTTGGCGTTACTTGAGGTGCAATAGATGACTCAGGCTCCCGAATGAGCGCTCCGAGCCCCCGTCCCAACGCGTTTCTCGTCATTGGCTATTACCTCCTGCGCAAGTTGTGTATACCCCTCGGCCCCTTTGCTATGTATATCATAGAAAATGATAGGCTTACCAAAACTTGGCGCCTCTGCTAATCTGACATTGCGCGCAATAACCGCTTGAAACACCTGTGTCCCAAAGAAGCTTCTCAAATCCGTGGCCACCTGCCTCGATAAAGTGGTTCGCTCATCAAACATCGTCAATAGAATTCCCTCGATCTCCAAACTTGAATTCAGTGTTCTTCTGATTCGCATCAAGGTATCGAGTAGTTCTGAAACGCCTTCCAACGCCAAATATTCACACTGGATGGGCACCAATACCGAGTTGGCGCACACTAAGGCGTTCAAAGTCAATAAGTCCAATGCCGGCGGACAGTCGAGGATTACAAAACGATAGCGATCTTGGAACGATTTTAGCGCTGCTTGCAGTTTATATTCGCGGTTTTCCGCGGTGACCAGCTCAACGGCAGCTCCGGCAAGGTTCTTGTCCCCAGGAATGACATCCAGCCCATCCACTTGAGACTTTTGAACGATTTTCTCAAGTGGTTCACCGAGAATCAGTGAATGATAAAGCGTCTTGCGGGCTGGGTCTTTCGCAAAGCCGATAGCCGCCGTGGCATTACCTTGAGAGTCGCAATCGACAAGGAGGGTGGGTTGTTCGGAGGCAGCCAAACAAGCGGCCAAATTTACGGCAGTGGTGGTCTTGCCAACCCCGCCCTTTTGGTTTGCACAAGCGATGATTCTTCCCAAATGTTTCCCCACGCGAAACTTAACAAACGTTTTGTACACTTGCAAGTTGTTTCACGTGGAATGCGAAAACTGTGCCTATCGCTCGACCGATTTGTCTCGGTGTTGTCCCGTTTCGAGCCAATTGTCGGTGTCCCGACTTTTGACCGGCTCATTTTTCCGGAATCGTTGTTTCACGTGAAACAGACAGATTCGCCCTTCGAGTACGTTTTTTCGGCGAAATACTTGTTTCACGTGAAACAGGACCCGCACTCGATGGATTCCGATGGGCACGACTGTTTCACGTGAAACAGCACGCCGCCAGGCGAACCATTCCGGGCGAACAACTGATTGTCAGTGGCTCGACTTTTGGAAGGTCGTTTCGCCGTTTCACGTGCTACCTGCGCGGCTTCTGGCCCCGCATGGGTGTTCCACGTGAAACAAAGTATTTGTGTTGTTTTTGACCAATGCGGCCGACTTGCCCTTTTGACCCATACTCATTTAGAGTTGTTGCAGAACCTATATCCAATGCCGTAGGGCGATGCTCGTTTCACGTGGAACAAGCACCGCCAATCATCCGGCTGATGTCGCCGTTTCACGTGGAACAAAGAATATTATGTTGTTTTTGACCAAAACGGCCGACTTGCCACTTTTGCCCATATTTCTTGTGAGTTGTTGCAGAACCTACATCCAATGCCATAGGGCGGTGCTCGTTTCACGTGGAACGAGCGCCGCCAATCATCCGGCTGATGTCACCGTTTCACGTGAAACAACTATTTTGTGTTGTTTTGGACCAAAGCGACCGACTTGCCCCTTTTGCCCATAATTTCTTGTGAGTTGTTGCAGAAACTACATCCAATGCCATAGGGCGGTGCTCGTTTCACGCTGGAACGAGCACCGCCAATCATCCGGCTGATGTCGCCGTTTCACGTGAAACGGAAATGTTTCGTGTTTCGTACTTGGAGTCGTGCGAAAACAAGCGATTGTCGACCTCTTGACAATCGCCACCCGTGCGAGTCATTACGGAGCCACAGCGGAACTAGTGAAACGTCTGCAAAGCCACCGCCCAAATGTCGGCGCGCCCACAATTGATCTGCTCTAGTCTGCCACTTTAGTACCTATCAGCAGCACCCGCCTTAGAGAGAGCGGAACTATGACAGTCGGCTCCCACGTCCATTCCGAACTCTTACACACTTGCTCAATGTCCCCAGCGCCGACCCACAGCATTACTCGTTTGGCACCAACCGCCTCTGATGCAGCCCACTTTAAGAAGAGTTCAAACTCTCCCAAAGCTCGCGCCAACAGAAAGTCGACCGGTGCGATTTCCTTCCCCACCTCTTCATATCGACTCACCAATACCTTCGCCCCGGTAATCCCTAATGCGCGAACAACCTCCGCCAAAAAAGCGGCCTTCTTGAGGTTCGACTCCACTAGGACGACCTGCGCCGCGGGAAGTAATATCCTCAATGCTAACCCCGGGAACCCGGCGCCTGTGCCAATGTCGGCGAGTCGACACCGCCGCAAGTCCACAATTTTTGTGGCAAACATACTTTCACAAAAATGACGGTAGAGAATTTCCAGAGGATCGCGAATCGCGGTCAAGTTAACTTTCTCGTTCCACAGGAGTAACAATTTGATGTATTCCTGAATCTGACCAACTTGATCGGTATTCGCGTCAATCTGGAATTCGCTCAATGCCTTTCTAATGGTGGATTCGGACGGCACAACTATCGAGGACATGGATGGCGATGAACTCCTTTCCAGCGCGGATCGAGACGTCGACTGGTGACAAATCTGGCCCATCTGCCGCCGCGATGAAAACACATACACTTCTCTGGTGCAAACTAATTCGCGAACGGCCAGCCAGCGCAATCCACGATAATATTTGCTGATAGATGAGCAGCGTCCGTATAATGGCGACTCAAGTTTTGCAGCGCACGGAAAGAGGTGGCAGCAGTGGCTTCAGCTCTGAAACTCACAGCGATGGCAAAAGCCGCGGGATGCGCGGCAAAACTAAATCCCGCCATACTCGAATCGGTCCTACGAAAACTTCCGCGACAGACCAATCCAAATGTGCTCGTAGGATTTGAAACCAACGACGATGCCGGCGTCTACTTCGTCAATGATGATCTTGCGCTCGTCCAGACCGTAGATTTCTTCACTCCCATAGTGGACGACCCGTTTTTATTCGGCCAGATCGCTGCTGCCAATGCACTAAGCGATGTCTACGCCATGGGGGGCCGGCCGATATCATCCCTCTCCTTGGTGGGCTTTCCCGAGAACGCTGATCCCGCAATCTTGGAACAAATCGTTCGCGGCGGTTTATCGAAAATGAATGAGGCCGAATGCAGCGTCCTGGGTGGCCATTCCATTCGGACCGACGACATGCTCTTTGGCTATGCCGTGACTGGAACGGTGCATCCCAAAAAAATCTGGCGCAACGTGGGAGCCCGTCCAGGCGACGTGCTTATTTTCACCAAACCGATCGGCACTGGAGTGATCACCACTGCCTTGAAGAAAAGCCAAGCCTCGTCGGAGTCGCTAGAAGCTGCGGTCAGAGCTATGACCACCCTAAACGGCGCTGCAGCTGCAGGGTTCGCAGAGCTCGCTAATCTATCCACGAATAGCTTGCCACCAATCCACGCTGTGACCGACGTGACCGGATTTGGCGTGCTGGGCCACGCTCGCGAAATGGCCCTAGGTGATGCCCTCGGCGATAAAGGTAACGGGATTGAGCCAACCTCCTTTGAAATTGACCACGCCGCATTTGCTTATTTCCAAGGTGCGATCGAAGCCGCACGCAATGGTCAGCTTTCCGGAGGGCTCAAAAATAATCGCGCCTTCGTCGCCGAATGCGCTGAGTTTTCGGAAAATGTAGCGCAGGAATTTCGCGACCTGCTCTTCGATCCGCAGACCTCAGGCGGCCTGCTCGCTGCAATTGCTCCTGATTTCACAACGCAATGCATCCAGGCTCTGGCCCGTCATGGCGTTGAAGGCCGCCAAATAGGCCGCGTCATCCCCAAGCGCTCGCCTCTAATTTTTGTTAAGTGATAACCATTCTGAGAGCGCTCTCCGTGATTCATTACCTGAATTGAACGGATGCTCACGGATCGTCTTGTAGTTTCGCATCGAAAGAAATAATCGCAAATTTATGGACACCATCACACACGGAATTGCCGGAGCGCTCATAGGCAAAGCGCTGTTTAGCAGCGACGATTTATTTGCGTCGCGCCCGATGACTCGGCAGCGGCTCGTGACCTGGTCTACCATGCTGGGCGCGATCTTTCCGGACTCCGATGTGTTTCGTGACATATTCTCGCGAGACGATTTGCTGGTCATCTCCTGGCACCGCAGCATCACCCATTCGCTGGTATGTCTACCGGTTTTTGCGCTGCTGCTTGCGGCGCTCACGCGGTGGGTGGCACGCTGGCGAAAATGGGACGCGCCTTCCTTCCTGGTGCTTACGGGAATTTACGCTGCGGGAATTCTTAGTCACATTTTGCTCGATCTCGTGACCAGTTTCGGAACAATGGTGTGGTCGCCGATAAAATGGTCAAGGCCAGCGTGGGATCTAATTTTTATCGTGGATTTCACGTTCACCGGAATTCTGCTGGTTCCGCAGATTCTGGCGTGGGTGCAGGAGCGGCCGGAAAAAGCCAGGCGCCGCGCCATTGCCTCCTTTGCAGTTTTCGCCTTGGCGATTTTTGTGATTGAGAGAATCGCGGTTTCCGTCGGTGCGCCGATTTCGTCCGCCACTCTCTTACTTTTCATCTTGATCCTGGCCGCCTTCTTTTTGTTGCCGCTTCCAACCACCGAAAAAGTCCAGCAGGCGCAGCGTTCCGACCTCAAAGGACAAGACTTGGCTCCCACAAATATGCGCCGGCGCTGGAATCAATTCGGGTTGGTTTGTGCGTGTTCGTATCTTGGGCTGGCAGTTCTCGCGCATCACTCCGCGCTTTCTCGCGTACAGAACTTTGCCACCATCCAAAAACTCGAGGTTCAATCGACCGGCGTACTGCCGTTACCTCCTTCGTTGTGGCGCTGGGACGGATTATTGCGTACCCCTGCTGGCGTTTATGAGACACGTATGGATCTAAGTCAGAAATCGCCTTTCGAGATTCCCTCGGGCGCTAATCCGGGCGAACGCTCGCCGGGGATTCAGCCGGAGCGGCCAGCAATCGAGTACCGCTTCTATCCGGAAGCTAATCCCAACGTTTATATTGAAGCGGCGAAAGAACTTCCACAGGTGCAAAAGGTTTTGTGGTTTGACCGCTTTCCGGTGACGCGCTATCACGAAGAAGCCGGCGAGCCCATCGTAGAATTTTCCGACATGCGCTTTGCACAAATGAGAACAGGTCGCACTCCGCCATTCACCTACCGCATCCGCTTCAGTCCAACAGGCAAAGTCCTCGATCAAGGATGGGAAAAGTAGGTTGCGAAACGACCCGCAACCGAATGACGTTTTCGAAATGCACTCTGGGTTGAAGCACTGAGGCTCGGGGCCACTAACGCTTCATGCGTGTCCTACAAAGGAAACTGACAAGCCCTGAACCTAGCAGGTGCATCGTGGGGTGCTCACGGGTGGCAGAGGCGTTCGCGTCCCACCACCCGGTGGGCACGGTTAAGCCGCCGCCCAAACCAGTGCTCGTCCCGCTCCCCCCTGTTCCTATGCTGCCACCTAGGAGGTTCGAGCAGCCTATGGAGACAGTATCTGTGCAACTAGAGAGCACGGTTACCTAGTTAGTACTATTACTTATAGAGTAGACTATTTTGTTGGGACGAAGACGATGTCTACCGGTGCGGGAACTTGTGCGACTTGGCCAGTCGCGGCGAGCGCGCCGGTGAATTGGTCAATGCGGAAGACGACGATGTTGTTTGATTCCTGATTGGCCGCGAGCAAAACCTTTCCTGTTGGATCTAGCGCGAAATTTCTGGGTGTCTTGCCTCGGGTGGAAAAATCCCCGGCCAGAGTCAGCGTTCCCTTAACCGGATCGATATTGAATTCGGCGATGCTATCGTGGCCGCGATTTGAGGCGTAGAGAAATTTTCCTGAGGGATGCACGACAATTTCAGCGGTGTCATTGTGCGCAGTGAAATCTTTTGGAATTGTGGACAGCGTTTGTAAGGAAGAGAAAGCACCGTTCTTGGCATCGTAAGCGAAGGCGGTAACGGTGGAGTTCACTTCGTTGAGTACATAGGCGAATTTTCCGTTGGGGTGGAACGCCAGGTGGCGCGGTCCGGCGCCAGGAGCGAGCTTCGCGAAGGGCGGATCGTTTGGAGTGAGCGAGCCTTTGGCGGGATCGAAGCGGTAGACCACAACTTCATCGAGGCCCAGATCGACTGCAAACGCAAAACGATTGTCCGCTGAAGTGGCGATGTAGTGCGCGTGTGGACCTTCTTGCCGCTCTTTATTGGGGCCGGAGCCGCTGTGCTGCACAAAGGCGGAAGCCAGTCCGATGCGACCGTCTGGCGCGATAGGGAAAACGGAGACATTTCCGCCGGTGTAATTTGCAACCATAAGATATTTGCCGGTTTGATCGAAGGAGACGTAACAAGGATCGGCCCCGCCGCTGGGCACCTGATTCAACTGAGTCAGCTGCCCAGATTTGGGATCTACAGAGTATGAGGTTACAGCGCCACTTTTTTTCCCATCGAACTCGGAGAGTTCATTTACGGCGTAAAGATATTTTTCGTTGCTTGCGACGGCGAGAAATGAAGGATCTGACGTTGTCGCCGCTACCGACAGCGAAGTCAGGCGGCGGGTGGAGGAGTCAAACTGAAATGAGTAAATGCCCTTGCTGTCGGTTTTCGCCGTGTAGGTGCCGATGAAAGCGAAATATTGCGATGGCTTTGAACTATCGCTGGACGCGCGCCCGACAGACAGTAACAGCGGTGCGATGATGATCAGTAACGACGCAAAAAACCGGCGAGTCATTTTCATGAGTGGCGGTTATTTCTTTTCTTCTTCTGATTCTTCCTGGAGCACGGCGGCCGCTGCCACCGAGTCATCGGCATCCAGCCGCAATAAGCGCACCCCTTGCGTCGATCGGCCTGCTTCACGAATTTCATTGGCGTGCACGCGAATGACTTTGCCGTTATGAGTGATGATCATCACGTCAGATTCTTCGGTCACCTGCAAAGTGGCCACCACGTAACCGTTGCGGTCGGTGGTCTTCATATTGACCACACCCTTGCCTCCCCGCGAGGTGATGCGGTATTCAGCTAGCGGGGTACGCTTGCCAAAACCCTTTTCCGAAATGGTAAGCATCAACGTTACCAGGGAATCCTTGATCTGTTCGTTTTCGAGTTCCTCGAGATTTTGCGACGTCTGGTGATGTTCTTTTTCGATAATGCTGAAATCAGGCGGCACGGCGTCCATGCTGACCACGTAATCATCTTTGTCGAGGTCCATGCCATTTACGCCGCCGGCATTTCGGCCCATGGGACGCACTTCCGTTTCACGGAACAAAATAGCCTGGCCTTCATGACTGGCCAGGAAAATCATTTGCTTGCCGTCGGTTAACTTCGCGCCGATCAGCTCATCGTTGCCATCAAGATTGATGGCGATAATGCCGTTGGAACGCGGATTCGAGAACTCGACAATCGCAGATTTCTTGACTGTGCCGTTCTTGGTGGCCATGAAGACGTAGCGGCCAACTTCCTCAAGATTGCGCGCAGCAACCAGAGCCGTAAGTTTTTCGTCCTCCTGAAATTTCACCAGGCTGGAGATTGCCTTGCCGCGTGTGGCAGCGGCGGCCTCGGGTAATTCGTAAACTTTCAGCCAATAAACGCGTCCCTTCGAAGTAAAAATCAAAATATAGCTGTGTGCGGAAGCGATGAACAAATGCTCGACGAAATCCTCTTCCTTGGTGCGGGCGCCGATGCGACCTTTGCCGCCGCGCCCCTGATGGCGATACGTGTCGGTCGAGGTCCGCTTGATATAACCGGCATGGCTAACGGTAATCAGCATGTCGGTGTCGGCGATTAAGTCTTCGAGCTTGATCTCGTCGACCTTATCGACGATCTGCGTGCGGCGGTCGTCGCCGTAGGCTTTGTGGACTTCACGCAACTCGGCGGTTATGACCTGCTTCAACTTTTTTTCGCTGCTGAGAATTTCTTCTAGTTCGGCGATGTGCTCGCGGATAGACTTTAATTCTTTCAAGATTTCGTCGACGGAGAGCTGCGTAAGGCGATGGAGTTGCAGTTCGAGAATCGCATCGACCTGTATGGGAGTAAGACCAGTACCGCGGCCGGCTGCTTCTCCTTCGATCGGTCCGACCTTGTATTTGCGACCGTCCAGCTTGACTCCGGAGAGCTTGCGAGACTTGCCGTTTTCGGTGATGGTGACGTCCTGCTCGGTGAAGTATTTGAGCAGGTTTTCGCGGGCGTCGGCGCGATTGCCAGACCCGCGGATGATGCGAATGACGTCGTCCAGATGGTCGAGCGCGATCTGATAGCCGACCAGGATGTGCTCGCGCTCGCGCGCTTTGCGCAGCTCGAAAATCGTGCGGCGGCGAACAACTTCTACGCGATGCTCGATGAACAGCTTGATCAGCGGAACCAAGCCCAGTTCGCGCGGCTGGCCCGCTACGATGGCCAGCAGAATCATGCCGAAGGACTCCTGCATCTGCGTGAACTTGAATAAATTATTGAGAATGAGCTGCGATTCTTCGCCGCGTTTCAGCTCGATGACGATGCGCATGCCTTCGCGCGAAGACTCGTCGCGCACGTCGGCGATGCCTTCAAGCTTTTTGGATTGCACCAGCTCGGCGATGCGTTCGATGAGCCGGGATTTGTTGACCTGGTAAGGAATTTCAGTGATGACGATGTTTTCCCGGTCCTTGGCGGCTTCTTCGATCGCCGCTTTGGCACGCATGATGAAGCTGCCGCGGCCAGTGCGATACGCGGCTTCGATGCCTTCGCGGCCGGCGATGTACGCGCCGGTTGGAAAATCAGGCCCGGGCACAATCTTCATGATTTCTTTGAGCGGCGTGTCGGGCTTATCGATCAAAAGGATGGCGGCTTCGACGATTTCGCGTAGGTTGTGCGGTGGAATATTTGTGGCCATGCCAACCGCGATGCCGCTCGCGCCATTGACCAGGAGATTCGGAATACGCGACGGAAGAACGACGGGCTCTTCGCGGGTCTGATCGAAATTGGGGATGAAGTCGACAGTCTCTTTTTCGAGGTCGGCAAGAATATCTTCAGAAATTTTCGCGAGACGCGCCTCAGTGTATCGCATCGCCGCCGGAGGATCGCCATCAACGGAACCAAAATTTCCCTGGCCGTCGATCAACGGGTAGCGCATGTTGAAATCCTGCGCCAAGCGAACCAGCGCGGGGTAGATCACCGCTTCGCCGTGAGGATGATAATTGCCGGAAGTATCGCCGCAAATCTTCGCGCATTTGCGATAGCCGCGATTGGAAGCGAGTCCCAGATCGTTCATGGCCACCAGGATGCGGCGCTGCACCGGCTTTAGGCCGTCGCGCACGTCGGGCAGCGCTCGCGCAATGATTACGCTCATGGCGTAGTCGAGATACGACTTGCGCATTTCTACTTCGATATCGATGGGAAGTAGTATTGAAGTGTTCTTCTCGTCCGCCATTTATCCTCGCCGTTACGGTCCTCGAGATTTAAACCTGGAGTTCCTGTCTGACTACGTTGGTAGCGCTAGCATCGCCATATGACTTACCGATTCCCTATCCTGATCACCAAAGAAGAAAACTTTTACGTGGCCCGCTGTCTGGAACTGGGTGTCACTTCGCAAGGCGACGAGATCGAAAGTGCTCGCGGGAATTTGCGCGAGGCCATTGAACTGTATCTGGAGACTTGGGGCGCGCCGGAATACAGGTCGGTCGAACCGCAGGAATTCTGGACAACCGTCGAGGTTTCCGATTGACGTGCCGAAACTTCCGAGCGTTTCGGGCGAGCACGTTTCTTTAGAAAAACGTTCCGCTGAAATAGTATTTAGGACCGTAGTGCCGATGCACTCGGTGCTAGCTAAAGGAACGCTGGCAGACCTCCTAAAACCGAGCGGGCTGACGCTCGATGAATTCCTTGAATTGTTGTGATGCATCGATCTCCAAAATTTATTGCTTGGCTGCATGATCCAAAACAAACGCTTTGACGCTGTCGAATGCGTCTGCCGCGTTAGTAAAACGCTTCGCGCGGAAATAATTTTCGAGTTGCTGTAACAACGTGTCGCGCTGCTCTTCCGTTGCGATTTCAATGGCCACGCCGCGTTCATTATCGGCCGCCACTGTCGGCGTGGCGCGAAAATCACCGCACGCCAATCCACGCAAGCCCGGCAAAGTGCTCCATCCCAGTTGATAAATCATTACGAAATTAAATATCCAGGTTCACAACTTCGAGAGCATTGTCCTCGATGAATTTGCGCCGCGCTTCCACGTTTTCGCCCATCAGCGTGGTGAAAATATCCTCGGCGGCCACGGCGTCTTCCAGCTTCACCTGCAGCAGCGTGCGCGTGTCGGAATTCATAGTGGTGTCCCAAAGCTGCTCGGCATTCATTTCGCCCAGGCCTTTGAAACGCGTGATGGTGAAATCTTTTTTCGCGTCCTCAACGACGTAGTCGAGAACGTCTTTGGCGTTGGCTTTGGTAACTTTGTCGCCGTTGCGCGCGATGGTGAACGGCGGATGGTTGAATTCTTCAATTTGTTTGGCAAGGCCGCGGAGGCGCTTGTATTCGGCGGTGGAAGCCACGGCCCAATTGATTTTCTGGCTGTGCGGCGGGCCAAACTGGATTTCATACAAGCTGTGTTCTTCGTCGAAGGTGACTTTGCCTTCGAGCTTGAGTTTGGACTTTTCGATTTCTTTCAAAAGTTTTTCGAGACTCTTTTTATCCTCGAAATCAGTTTTCTTTTCCAGGCGGCTCTCGGAAAGCAGCTCGACCAGACCGGGCTCGCGAAGGCGGCGACCGAGTTTCGCGGCGGCGGCCTGATATTCCTGAACGTTGAGCAGAAATGAGGTCAACCCCGCGCCTTCAAGATTCACACCTTCTTTGGCTTTGACGATGTGGTCTTCCGTGGCACGCTTCATCAACTCATGCGCAAACTCGTGCTCGTCGCGAATGTAGCGCTCGGTCTTGCCGCGCTTGACGCGATAGAGAGGCGGCTGCGCAATATAGATGTGGCCACGATCGATGAGTTCCTTCATGTGGCGGAAGAAAAATGTCAGCAGCAATGTGCGGATGTGACTGCCGTCAACGTCCGCATCGGTCATAAGAATTACTTTGTGATAGCGCAGTTTGCTGGCGTCGAAATCGTCCTTGCCGATGCCCGTGCCTAGCGCGGTGATTATGGCGCGAATTTCTTCGTGGCCGAGCATTTTGTCGTAACGCGCTTTTTCTACGTTGAGAATTTTCCCTTTGAGCGGAAGGATGGCTTGATATTTGCGGTCGCGTCCCATTTTTGCGGAGCCGCCTGCGGATTCGCCCTCAACGACAAAAAGTTCGCAGCGCGCCGGATCGCGTTCCTGGCAATCGGCGAGCTTGCCGGGCAGCCCGCTTGAATCCATGGCGGACTTGCGGCGCGTCAACTCGCGGGCTTTGCGAGCGGCTTCGCGAGCGCGAGCAGCTTCGATGCATTTGCCGACAATGCGCCGCGCCACGGTGGAGTGCTTATCGAACCATTCGCCAAGTTTTTCGTTAACGAGCTGCTCGACGTCACCTTTGATGTCGCTGTTGAGTTTGCCTTTGGTCTGCCCTTCAAATTGCGGCTGCGGCAACCGTACGCTGATGACCGCGACGAGACCTTCGCGCACATCATCGCCATTGATAGTGACTTCGTCTTTTTGCTCCTTCAGCATTCCGGTGGAGGAGGCGAAATTGTTGATGGAGCGCGTAAGCGAGGAACGGAACCCGGAAAGATGCGTGCCGCCGTCAACGGTATTGATGGTATTGGCAAAGGCGAAAACGTTTTCGCCGTAGGTGTCGTTGTATTGCAGCGCGATTTCGATTTCCACCGTGCCGCGCTTGCCTTCCATGTAGATAGGCGAATCGTGCAGCGTGGATTTTCCGCGATTGAGATGCTTGACGAATTCCGCGATGCCGCCGGTAAAGCGGAATTCTGTACTCTTTTCGTTGCGCTCATCGGTGAGCGTGATTTTTAGGCCTTTATTGAGAAAAGCCAATTCGCGCAGACGTTGCGACAAAGTATCGAAACTGTAGACGGTCTTATCGAAAATAGTGGGATCCGGATGGAAAGTAATTTTTGTGCCGGTTTTGCGCGACTTTCCGGTCTGCTTCAGCTTGGAGGTGGGCTTGCCTTTTTCGTAGGTTTGCTCCCAAACCGAACCGTCGCGGGAAATTTCCAGCTCCAGCCAATC
>DATHMG010000089.1:0-42901 GCA_035487275.1 Candidatus Acidiferrum sp.
TTGGCGGGGTCAAGTGGAGGTTCGGGTGAAGCGGGCCAGCCAATCGCCTTGGTAATGCCGTCAAACACTGGGCGCATAGTTCCTTCGACGCTCAGGCATTCAGCCTCCAGGCATCGCAGATAAACGCCGCCTTCCATGGAAACGAAAGAAAAGAAGTTGGGGCGGCGAAACAGCTTCGAGCGCTCATCGTATTTTTTTTCCAGCGCCTCCGAGTATTGTCCGAAAAAACGTACCGCTTCAGAAGTGTTGCGGAGGCGCAGCAGACTTACGAGTACAAGGCGCTTGGTGCGTTTGTGTTCGTAAACCACGTAACGATCTCCGTCCCACCCCGCAGCGAGAGTTTTTGCACGGTCCTCACCAAGAAACTGTTTCAACACTTCTTTCCAGCCGAACTCACCCATGACGTTCTCTTCCAGCTTGGTCCAGTCCGGTCCCAACAATTTTTCGAGGCCCGGCAAATTCTCCGTTGAAGGCGTTTTGCCTGAATGATAAAGCGCGGGATGCATAATTTGCTGTGTGGAAATAGGAGGTTTGGAAAAAACTGTAGGAAGGCCCTTCCAACCACCGTCTTTCAACAGATCGGCAGAAAATGTAAGGCCCGCGAAATAGGGAAATACCAGTGCGTCTTTCAAAAAAGGAGGAGCCTTTTTTAAGGCTGGTGTCGCACCCATGTCTCCCACGAGCATGCTGGGATCGATATCGGGCAAATCCTTGAGTGATCGGCCGCTTTCGTCCAGCAAATAATCGATCATGGCCGCCATCGCGCTGCCTTCAAGGACCGCCTCCCTAGCAAGTTCGCCATCATCGTTGGGTCTGGCGCCTTTGACCCACGTCTCAATCTGAAAATGCTGATCCTCCAACGCATGGGTCAACTCGTGAGCCATGACCATTTTTTGATCCGACAAAGGAATCCAATCAGCGATGTAGAATTCGTGGGCTTTGGGATCATAAAGGCCCGCGATCTGCTCGGTCAGAAGATCAACCATAAATGAATCGATATCGAAACCCTTGGGAAGCAGACCAAATGCTTCCGCGCTACGCGCAGATGCGTACCGCTCGGCAGGCTCTTTATCCTCATTCATCTCGCTTATGACGTAAGCGCGAATTTCTTCCCGAGACCGAAGAGTTTTCTTAACCGGGGTGCGAAGTTTCAAGCCGGTAATGTGGCTCATCTGCGCAAGAACTTCATCGGCCGCAGCGGTAAATTCGGCGGCAGCAGCGGACTTGGCGGGATCCGGCGAAGTAACGGCAGGGGATTTTTGCGCGAAGGCGCCGCCGGTGAAGGAAAGAATGAGCACAGACCACACCAGCGCGCGCGAAGAAATTAGATGGCGTAAAAAAAGCATGAACCTGCAGAATAACAGATTCGTGAGTTCTTTCACGGAATCCGAGTAGCGTCAATTCGTGCTTCAAAAAGCGCTGTTCCGGATTCTTAACAAGATGGTAATAGTAGTGTACCCTGCTCGTGGGTGTTGCCCGGATCCGAGGAAAAAATGCTACCTGGTCTACGCTTGCGGCGGGTCCGCGAGCACTTGGGATTGACGTATCGTGATGTAGAGCGCTGTAGCTACGAGATCGCCGCAAAGCGGGGCCGGCCGGAATTCATTCTGCACATCAGCCGCTTGGCCGACATGGAGAACCGTAATGTGGTGCCGGGACTGCATAAATTGTATGCGCTGGCGGTCGTTTACCATTTAAATCCCGCAGAGATTTTTCGCTGGTATGAGGTTCCGGTTGACGAATTTTTCGCCGACGGCGCAATGTTTCCTGCGCCGGAGACGCACCTCGGCTCGCCGCCGGCGTCACTGCGGGTTCCACTGCGATTTGATCCTGCTTTTGACCCGGCCCGCACCACATATCTCTCGCGAATGGTTGAGCAGTGGGGTAACTTAGAAGGTACCCTAATGGATGCCAATCACAAATGCCGTTACGGGTACATAGGTTTAAACGACCGGCGAATGATGCCGTTATTGCGGCCCGGAAGTATCGTTATGGTGGATGTGTCCGTGCGGCGAATTCAGGACGTGGATTGGACGTCGGAATATGATCGCCCGCTCTACTTTGTGGAAGTGCGAGAAGGCTACCGGTGTGGATGGTTTCATCAGGATGGCTCGCGGCTGGTTATGCAACCGCATCCGCTATCGCGCTGTTTACCGGAATGGTGGCAAATACCGGACGAAGCGGAAATTGTTGGGCGGGTGACCGGCGTGGTTACACGGTTGAACGAGCCGTGGAACAATTGGGCTGAAGTATTTCCAGCAGCACACGCAGGTTCGAACAGAAAAGCTCCTTGAGATAATCCGGAGCGCGTTCCGGCAGCAACACACGATAAGCTTCCATGCGCTGCCAATGTACTGCGCAAACGTCGCGACCACCTTTCATAGCGTCTAAACATGCGCGCAAATCCGCTTCCTGACTAGCTAGCGGTGTCTCCAAAATTTTCTCAAAGACCTGTTCATGACAAATCTCAAGGGCCTGTTGAATGGCGGGATCGGGATATAGTGCCGCGAGACCAGCGTGTTCGTATCTCCCGCTGGATAAATCCCGCAACGAAGCGATATAGGTCAAACGAGAAAGTAGGCCTGGGATTCCCGCCAGAGTAGTCATGGTGAAATCCTGAATGATCCGGCGGTTCTGTTGCAGTTGTGTGAGTGCTTCCATAGTGATTGGCGTTGTTCCGCGGGCGGAACTTTTTAAACCGGCAATTTTAGTCTTTCTTGTTTCCGTTCATGGTGAGCCCAGGAGGCTCCAACGTGAACAGAAACAGATTGTATGTAGCGCTTTTAGCTTTTGCCGCGTTGATAGTAACGCCGCTCAGCGGAATCGTCAATTTTAACAGCAAAGTTAACATCGCCGAGGGTACGCCCATACCACCGCCCGTACCACCAGTGATGGTTGCCGAGGGTACGCCCATACCACCGCCTGTGCCGCCGGCCGCAGCATTTCTTGCTTGAACAAGAAAGGTCCGCAGCGTTTGATTTGCATAAATCGTTGCGGACTCTTTTTGGCGCAGATCCCTTCCCAGCGTAAGGAACCTCTGAAAGGCGCGCCGAAGTTATCATTTGGTACCTACTAAAAAAGGTATAAAAGTGGTAGCATCCACGCTTGGCCATAAACTTATCGCTGCCTGTCGAAATTGCGTGGGCCGCCAGCTTCGTAGTGCAATTGGCGCTGTGCGGGATTCTGATTATTTTCAGGCATTATCGGAAGTTGCCTTTTTTTACGGCGTATGTATGTCTTAACACGAGCCAGTCGTTGTTGGTTTATCCTATTTATCAGCACTATGGATTATATTCTCACGCGGCTATGCTCGCGGGCTGGTGGTCGGAAGCCGTCACTCTGCTGGCTCGTCTCTTCGCCACAGTCGAAATACTCCACCTGGTTCTGATTTCCTATCGGGGCATCTGGGGCTTGGCGTGGCGGCTGCTCTCTACAACTTCGGTAGTGGTGCTGGCATGCGTGGTTTTGGCTTCCCGGGGACGCCCCGACCTGGCACTGATGCGCGCAGACCGGGGTTACCATCTAATTTTCGCTGCAGCGCTCACCTCCTGTCTGGCCCTCATTCGTCACTATTTCATCCGCGTCGAGAATGCTTATAAGGTTTTGTTGGTCGGATTTTGTTTTTATTCGTGCGTCAAAATTCTGCTGGATACTGTTCTGTATGATTATTTGTTACAACAACAACAGCACTCGCAATACGCCTCGGTCTGGCAAATCGTGGTGGTCTCTCCGTATCTGATAATCGTTCTATTTTGGGGCGCGGCCTTGGTACGTCCATTGCCACAGAAGCAACAGGCTCCGCCTATTTCCATGTACGGGCGGATTTCCCCTGAGATTCATCTTCAACTCCGGGCTATCAACACACAGTTGATGAACTTCTTTAAAATAGAGGAGCCGCAGCAGTGAACTACTCCGCAGCCGTGTTTGCGAGTCTGGGTCTATTGCTGCTGCTGGCGATTGCGTGGTTGGCATTTTCCGGGACGCGTCGCAACGGGGGGATCGCCAGAAATGGTCGGTGGGAGCGACAGGGCCTTCACATCTCCCACCTGCCGCAAATCAAACAGGCGCTGACAAATTCGGATTTTATGTATCTCAGGGACCAGGGATACCCCGCGCTTGCCAAAGGGATTCGAAAGGAACGGCGACGCATTGCCCTTAATTATCTTGCGTGTTTGCGCGTTGAATTCGAAAAATTATTGCACCTTGCTCGCATGGTTGCGGTGATGTCGCCACACGTCGCGGTCGCACAAGAGGTTCAGGGTGTGCGGCTAAATTTGGAATTTTCGTATCGATATTATTTGATTTATTTTCGATTGGTCAGTGGCATAGCCCCACTCGAGGCCATCGGGAATCTCAGCGATATGGTCAGTGCACTGACGGTTCGAATGGAAACGGCCATGAGCGAGCTGGGTGAGCAAGCGGTTTTGAGGGCGGATTTATTACCTCACAACGGTGGTGGGTTGGACGCGGGCGGATAGCATCACAGTGATGGCATCCAGAAGTTGCCTCTTATCCAGCGGCTTTTTCAACGCAGCCCAGGCAGCGGCCTTTTCGTCAAGGGCAGTATTCCGCGAGTCAGGCGTGTACATTCTAATCACGCGCTGAGAGAGCGCGCGTCGGTGTTCGATAAGCCAGTCGAAAAAGCTTTTTGTGAGTTGAGCATCGGCAACGTCGCAGTCCGCAAGAATAACGTCAAAATCGTATTTGTCGATAAGACCGCGGAGCTCGTCTCTGTTTTTAGCAGTGTGAACTTCATACTCGTTTCCACCGAGGAATCCATTCAGGGATTGCAAAACGGCATGGTCGGAATCGACGCACAGGATCAAGCCAGGTCTTTCGGTGTTCTCCGGCTGGGAGTTTCCGCTCTGTGACGCGGGGGTCCCGTCCAGCGGCAATTCGATGGTAAAGGACGCACCGCGATGAGGAAGATTGCGTACGCGAATGGTGCCGCCGTGCTCGGTCACAATTCCGTAACAGATGCTTAAGCCCAGACCGGTTCCTTTGCCTACCGGCTTGGTAGTGTAGAAGGGATCAAAGACGCGAGAGGCTTCCTGGACACCGGGTCCGCTGTCGGTGAATTCAACGAAAACTCTGGCTTTGTCCGACCGCGTGGTGACCCACAAATCGCCGTCGGCAGAGCTCTCCAAAATGGCATCGACGGCGTTGTTTACCATATTGAGAAAAACCTGCTGCAGTTGATGCGGATCGGCAGACATCACTGGAAGGTCTGGGGCTAAGTTCAAATGCACGCGAATGTTGCTCATGCGCAGATCGTAATCGCGCAACGCCAGAGTGTCTTCCAGGATGTGATTAATCATGGTGGGCAGCCGTTCCGGTTTGTGCTGGCGGGCGAAGCTCAGCAAATTTTGCACGATACGATGAGTGCGCTGCGCCTGCTTGTAAAGCTTTTCGGAATATTCCATTCCCTGCGGGCCCATTTGTCCACTGGCGCTTAGTAACTGGCTGTATCCCAGAATAGCGGTCAGGGGATTGTTCAATTCGTGAGCAACGCCGGATATGAGCTGTCCGACAGCTGCCATTTTCTCGCTATTCAAAAGCTGTTCCTGAGTGCGGCGAAGGTTTTGATATGCCTGGCGCGACTCGTCGTATAGCAGGGCTCTTTCCGTCGCATTGGAGATCTGGCTGCCAACGGCGATGAGTAAGTTAACGTCCGCGGGAGAAAATTCACGCGGCGTACGGCTGCCTACCACCAATCCGCCGAGTGGACGGCCCTTGGACCAAAGCACCACAACATAAGAAGAAACGATCGCTTCTTTAGTTATGGCTTCGCGAAAAATCTGCGGCAACGCAAGTCCCTGGGCGGATAAAAATGTCGCATGGACCGCTTTAATGTGTTCCAGCAACTCTGGCTGTAGCTCGACCGGTGGCAGGTGGCGTGCGTACTCGGATCTTTGGCCAACGGCTGCGACGCGCCGCAGCTTCGTGCCGCTCTCGTCAAAAAGAAACAGCGACGATGTATCCAGGCCGAACAACTCAGACAGTTGAGTTAGTGTCCTGCGCAGTGAATCGGTAAGATCCATAGATTCGGTGAGGGTCTGAGCGATGGAGTTCAATACCATGAGCTCACGGTTTCTACGGCGAATTTCGTGCTCCGCCCTTTTTCGTTCACTGATGTCTAGCACGAATCCCTGATAAGCAGTGACATTGCCAGAATTATCGCGGATTGCCACGGAGGATTCGAGCACGCTTCGCACTTCCCCATCCTTGCGCCGCATATCGAATTCGAAGTCCGCGACGCTGCCATGTTCGTGCAGCAATCTTTTCAGCCGATCGCGTTCCGCAGCGTTTACGTAAAGAGACCCGGCGATGTCGATATTGAGGAGTTCTTCACGGGAATCGTAGCCAGTCATTCTAAGCAAAGCGTCGTTGAAATCCAGAAAGCGTCCCTGGGGCGTGGAAATGAATACGCCTTCCTGTACGTTGGAAACCAGAGTGCGGTATTTTTCTTCCGCACGTTTGCGATCGGTAATGTCCTTAAGAACATGTACGGTACCCAGAGGATTTCCCGTGAAATCGGAGAAAGTGGAATTTGAGGCCAGAAAATAACCTCGAAGCCAAGGATCGGGATCGTCTCCTTCGCCGGCCACGCCTTCGCAGAAGGGGCAGATGTCGTAGGTTACGCCATTGCGTGGCAGCAGATTCGTGACCGTGCGACCCACAATCGCGTTGAAGTCCCTGCCTAACAAATGGCTCAGCCGTTGATTCGCGCGCAAAATCCTCCCTTGTCCGTCGTGAACTAGAATCGGATCGCCGATGGAATCAAAAGTGTAAGCCCACTGCTTTTGAACGGTGGTGAGTTGTTCGAAGAGACGCACGTTTTGCAACGTTAAACCGAGAAGATTGCCGATGTTTACGAGGTATGCGATCTCGTCTGGTTGGAAGCGCTTTTCTCGCGCGGAACCGAGGCCTAGAATTCCCAATGGCCCGCTCTTGCCGCGAAGCACAATGATGACCATTTCCTGTACCACCGGCTCCGCGACACAAGACCATATTTCTCGGTCGGTCTCGGGGTACAGAAGTAGAGAGTCTGAGGATCCTTCGTGAAATAATTTTGCCAACCATGGCTCGGTCAGCGGCAACTGGGCGCACTCGTTAAGGAACGACTCGCTGAACCCGACGGAAGCACGCACCACTAGTTGCGCCGCAGGTCCTCCTCCTTCAATCAAGCGAATCAAGCCGTGCGTCGCACCCAGGCTTTCCACAACTTGAATCAGCACGCTGTCGAGAAGTTCTCCAACTGAAAGGCTTTGAGTGCTGGCGGTGGTCAGTAGCGTAAGCCTGCGCATCTTGTCATGCAATTCGTCTGTACGCGCTCGCCCACTCTCGAGCACCACCACGATCATGGCGATGCCCATCGCTACGCCTAACAGATCGTCAAAGGCCATGCGCAGTAAAAATACGGGGGATTCCGCCCACATCGGCCGGTCGAGCCCGTGGAGACCACATGCGAAAAGCAGACCGGCGAGCAATTCCGAACCGTATCCCAAACCGTATCTATCCTGGGTAGCACGTCCGCGCCAGAGTAGCCAGCCAGCCACCAGCAGAACAGCACTCTCAATGATGGCAGTGGCCCAGCGAGCGACATCAACGTGCAGTCCATTGGCCTCAAGGTAGATAACGGCTATGAGGATCAACGCCAAGGGTGGAAAAATCGGCCAATGTAACCGGTCAGATGTCGCGGTGTACTGAATAACGGCGATCAGAAATAAAAGTGAGCTGGCCACATGTCCGACCACCAGCATGACGTCGAAGCCCCGCATGGGAGTGATTGCCAGGGCTGCTTCGCTTATGGAAGTAAGGGTAAAGACCGACCAACCGACAACCCAGGAACGGAAATAATTGGAATGATGATCTTTGCGAAAGAGAAGGAACAGGACCAACAGAACGATAGAGGACGCGGCTTCAAAGAAGGCGATACTTAAGAGGCCTTGATTTTGTAACACGATGCGCCCTTTCCACGCAGAGATGCCGTACTTCGAGCTGGGCAGCTACGGCGGGAGACTCATGAATGGACAACAAAAGCTATAAGAGAGAAGCCTATCGCGACGCTAACACGCTATTTTCTGACTAGGCAAGCCTTCGCAATTCGTGGTGTGCCGTCCCTTATAATGACTACAGGGAGCCAACCGACGTGCCAACTGACGTGGAGATGGAAAACATCCTGGTCGTAGATGACGAGGAAGCAATTCGGGAAGTTGTCTCCACCATGCTGGAGTCCCGAGGATATCACTGCACGACAGTTCCTAATGGCCGAGCCGCTCAGGAACAAGTGAAGCGCTCTACACCGGACCTGGTTCTAAGCGACATGATTATGCCGGAGATGGACGGGCTCAAATTGTTGGAGTGGATGCGCCAGTACGATCCTGAAGTTCCGGTAATCATGGTTACTGCCATCCACGATATCTCCACGGCGCTCGAGTCCATTCGGAGGGGCGCCTACGATTACATTCTAAAGCCCTTCGAAAAGGATCAGTTATTTCTGGGTGTTGGACGAGCGTTGGAACACCGCAAGCTGATCACCGAGAACCGCAGTTACCAGCGCAACCTTGAACAACTGGTTGATGAGCGCACTGCACAACTTAGAGGCGCACTTGCGCAGCTGGAGCAATCCTACGACGACACCCTCGAGGCCCTTGGTAGCGCCCTGGACTTAAAGGATGCCGAAACGGAGGGCCATTGCCAGCGCGTTACGGCGTTTTGTATATCGATCGCCAAAGCCATGGAAGTACCAGCAGATTATCTGTCGATATTGGCGCGAGCGGCGTTCTTGCATGACATTGGGAAAATGGCTATACCCGACGGGATTCTGCGGAAACCTGGTCCTTTGAACGACGAAGAGAAGCAGATCATGAGGAAACACTGTGACATCGGTTATAACATGCTCATTCGCATACCATTCCTGCGCGATGCCGCGGAAATCGTGCTGGCCCACCAGGAATTTTTTGATGGCTCCGGTTACCCTAGGAACTTAAAAGGCGAAGAAATACCGCTCGGAGCGCGAATTTTTACCATCGCCGATTCCATGGACGCCATGATCAGCGACCGGCCTTATCGCAGGGCTCTGCCGCTCTCGCACGCTCGCGGAGAAATTAAGCGCTGTTCCGGCACGCAATTCGATCCCAAAGTTGTGGAAGTGTTCATGGCCATTCCGGAGGAGCACTGGATCGAGCTGCGGGAAAATCTCGGCTCGCCATTCCGGCTAGCGCACCTCAAGAATCTTTCCTGAATTTCTCCCCGATCAAGGCAAGTAATGCTTGGATGCCCGTAGCGAATGGCAGCTCTGGCGTGATCAGACTTACTACCAGATATCCATCCGCCGGAAAATCATAGAAGTGACCCGGATGAACGTACACCCCGCGAATATTCAATAATTCCAAGGCGAGATCGTCATCACTTCCGGTTACTGGCACTTTGACTACGGCGTACCAGCCGCCTTCTAGATTTAACCGCGTACACAATTTCTGCGTTGAGAGCATCTCGTCGAGTTTTGCAACATTGTTTCGTACACGCTGCATGCATTGCAGCTGGAAATTGTGGCGCAGATCCAGCAAGACCGGCAAGGCCATTTGCATCGGAGTATTCATCGACAGATAGGTGTCCGCGATCATCTCCAGTCTCGCGACCGCTTGTTGTTTCAGCGCCTCGGGACCACCGGCAATTAACCAAGCGACTTTCATCTGCGGCATGCCGGAGATTTTGGACAAGCCGCTCATGGTGAACGTTAACGCTTTATTATTTGAAGCGAAGCTTGGAGCAATGTTGTTACCCATTGAGAAATCCAAAAACACTTCATCCCCAATGATAGCCAGTTCGCCCTCCAGGCAAAGCTGGTTCAAGCGATGCATGCCGTCAGGCTTACAGAAATGACCCGTCGGATTGTTTGGGTTTACGACCACAATGGCGCGGGTACGCGAGGTAATTGCGCGGGCTAAAGCGTGGAAATCAATCTGCCAGCCATAGTCGTAAATCAATGGATAGGGCACCGTGCCCACGTCTTGAATATCCGCAAGAAAATTGAAAAGAGGATAGCCTGGCTGAGGAATCAACACTTCATCGCCGGGATTACACAAGGTGCGAAATAAGAACGAATACGCTTCGCTGGTGCTGGTGGTCAGAAAAATGTCATTGATATCAACCGCGCAGTGGCATGCTCGATAGTAATTGGCGACGGCATGGCGTGCCTCCGGCAGACCCTGAGCGACCGGGTCGTAATTCAGAATTGCCGGATGGCTAAACGCTCTCAGAATCTGTTCTGTCTCGAAATGGAAACCACATTTTGTGGAATTCGATTCGGTTAAGTCGATTACCGGTTGGCCCGACGCGACGCGACGGGCCAACGCTTTGCTTAGGGGGTTGGGCTCCAGGTTCCAGGCTGTGCGATCAGAAAACATTCGCCGAAGGTTAGCATGTCCGGCCAGAAAAGCTGCTCAATCGCGCATCAATTCGTTGCCGCTTATCCGCCCAGGTAAAGAAGTACGGCCAGAAAAATCCACAGCGCATCGAGAAAATGCCAGAAATAAGAACTGACTTCCGCAGCAGTGGATCGAGTGACTTTGGCGAGATCGAAGTTGCGCAAAGCGACGAACAGCAAGGCGCCCACGCCGCCCAGAATGTGCAGCGCGTGTGCGCCAGTAAAAATATAGAAAAAACTGCTGGCAGGGTTGCTGGCTAGGAAGACGCCCTGGTATACAAGCTGGCGCCAGACAAAAATCTGACCGGCAAGAAAACCAAAACCCAAAACTGTGCTTATCCACCAGAGTGCGCGAAATCCAGAAAGATCCGATTTGGCTAAACGCCTACGGGCCAATTCCAACGTCACGCTGCTGGTAACCAGGGTTGCGGTGTTCAACCAGATGATCGCAGGAAAATGAAAAGTCGCCCAATCGCTGGCGCTTCCCTTGCGAACCACGTAGGCGCTGACCAGCGCCATAAAAAACATCAAAATGGAAACCATTGCTATTGCGATGGCGGTGAAATAACGTCGTGACGAGAATCGCCTTGAGGGACCCCGCCCCCTGCCCCCCTCGTCACCGCCTCCTTCATTAGCTGGGGGTTTTCCGCCGCCACCGCCGCGGACGTTTTCAATAATCAGTTCGATTTCTTGAACATCGGTGGTAGACCGCACAGTACCTCGACTTGGATCTAAATAATGGAAGAAGAGGAAAAAGTCACAGGTCAACGCGTGCTATGAATTACGGTTGACCACTACGTTGCTGCAAAAAATGAATTACCGCAGAAAAATTGGTGCGGTCGAGAGGACTCGAACCTCCACGCCTTGCGGCGCTAGCACCTCAAGCTAGTGCGTCTGCCAGTTCCGCCACGACCGCGCCGTGTTGTCAACTACTTACAGACTCCTTATTAGCAGCGCCCGCTTCTACGACCGTTTTGCGACTAATTTCCCGCCGAAAGTCATGGAGCAAGACAGAAACTTTGGCGACGATGCACATTTTACGCCAAGAAACCCGGAAGTCCAACACTCGATCATCGTTCGGCCACGTAAATAAAAAATCTTGGGACTGCTTACCCTTCACAAGGGAATTCATTCCTATCGCGCTGCTCACCGGCTTAGCTAGCTCCGATGATCGACCCCTTCGCGGTTTATCGCCGTCCAAATCAAGACGCACCATTAGCTGCGGACTTTTTCATTCAATAATTCTAGCCCATCCGATAAATTGGGACCTCGGATTGGATTATCATGCAACGAGAAAATGTCGTAATCGACTGCAACTAGGCGCTCAAAATACTTGACTAACGTATTTACCGGACATCAAGTGCCGTCTTCTTGATCTGCTTCCAGGCGGTCGCAAGAAAATCATCCAGCAAATCGCGGCATAAAGGACACATAAAATGGCGACCGCCCTTAATTATGCGGTGCGTCGAACATAGAGTTAATTGACTCAACTAAGTGACCCATGCCGTCCGGTTTCGCTAGCACAGCGTCAACGCCGAGTGCGGATGTCAACGACGGAGTGATTTTTGAACTGTACATCGTAAACATGATGATCCGCACATCTGGCGTAGTGTTCTTTAAAATCAATGCCACCTCGGCTCCGTTTAAGCTGGGCATCGAGAGGTCTAACAGAACTAAATCAGGCTTCAGTTGCCTGGTTTTTTCAATGGCTTCAACACCATCGACAGCTTCGCCGCAAACCTTTATTTCAGCCTGATCCTGTAAAAAAGTCCGAATGACGCACCGGACGTAATCGTTGTCATCGGCAATTAGAACGCGCTTTAACATTTCAACCTGACTATCAAAGGTTTTCTCGGTGGACTCAATACACACATTGCTGTACGTAGGGCGTACGACATTGAATGCGGCCTGCGCGGCCTCACAGCGCAGACCGGAACATCACCGGCCCTACAGTTGTTATAAATAAACTAGGGTGTTCCTCAGATCTGTCAACGACCGTTTCGCATAGTCTTTGGGTAGGGTTGAAGGCAAGAAAACTTCGACGAGCCCGGATGTAGTTACTATTGGCGGCCAGCCGGTCAATCTAAGACACGGCAACAGTTTGGAAAACAGAACAGGGAGCATAATTCTGAACCGTGGAAAGTTCTTCGCCGCAATACGTCATTGCATGTAAAGTGCTTCGACTCAAGCTAGAAAAGATAGCCGAAGCCGACATCAGGTCCGCTTACGGCGAATTTGTCCAGTATGCAGAGGTAAGCGAGATTTCCCCCCAGGTCTATGAAGAGACGGTTCGCTGGCTGGAATTCATCGCTGGTTTCGACGGGCTTTGATAATGGTTGGAACAAATCAGGCCGGGCCGGTACACCATTTTCAAATGTTGGAAGGTTGAGGGTTCTGACACGCCGGGCAGGTCAGGCCTTTTTCTGGTTGCCATTTATCTACCCGACATGTGGTTATCCCCAAGTGTTGTGGTTTCGTAGCACGATTTCGGCTTTTCCATTAACGTTTCTTAGATACGTTATAACTGTGGGCAATTGATATTCACTTAACTGGGTCATTAAGACTTGTGAGTTGAGCATCCTCCGTGTCTAATGTTCTTGGAGGAATCAATGGACATTTTGGTAGCGCTCAAGCAGGAAGAAGTAAAGTTGCAACGACAGTTGAAGGGCATTCAGGGGGCTATCCTTGCACTACATGGTTCGCACCCCACTCCGGTCAGCTCGAAACTTGTCAGTTCTAATGGAGTCAGCCGGAAGCGCACCATGTCTGCGGCAGGCAGGGCAAGAATTTCGAAGTTGACGAAAGAGCGCTGGAGGAAGTTCAGAGCCGAAAAGGCTAAAAGAGCGAAGTAGCAAAAACTAAATCCCTTCAAAATAAAATCCCCGTATAGCGAGTGCCGTCCGGGGAAATCTGTTCACTTATTGAAGGACCATTCTTTGTATTCGGCCACGCCATACTTAATCAGAATCCAGCAGGACAGTCGGTAAATGTCCGCGTACATGCCACGGACCATAAACCGACCGCCCAAAATGCAAAGCGCCAACGCTACGTATGAGTGACCCGTGTGCGATAAACTCCCGAAAACAGCCATAGAAAATTTATCCTTCAACTTTTGAAACAACGCGCGCATCCGAGGGCGATCCCGATCCACAATTCGCTATGGCGAACGGGTACGGTCCCGAATTAATTTTGTGGACGAAGCTATCGAGTTTCTTCAAAAGTTCAAAGTGCGCCAGTAACACCGCGAAAGTCCCCCTTGGACTGCCAACACGCCCTCCATAGAACACCCGATGCCGATTCTCCCAGCCGGATATATTTTGACGGACAATGTAGGTGCCAACTTCACAAGCCAAAAGAGCAGGGGCGGGAGAAGCTTCCCGCCTTTTTTATAGTTCATGAAAAAATCCGAGTTACTTTGCGCACTCCAAACCGAAATTCAGAAGCACAACCTAAGCACATTCATGAGCGAGTAACACAAAATCGTTCAGGCGGGCTGCTCTTTCTATCAGAAGCACTTCGGAACGGTGGAACAGTTTAAGCGGCACATCGCCGACGACGTGACGCCGCCGCTCCTAAATAAACTGTCGGTTGAGGCGAAATGGCTTTCACCAATCCAGACATTCGCTAAAGAGTGAGGCACGGTCAGAATGTACCTAACGATTATGCACTCTTATACCGTCGAGGGATGGGATGGAATCAAATTGCTGCGGACCTTTGCCGTTCTGATTTCCCAGTCGCAGGAATTGACGCATGCGACTGCGGAAAGCTACATTGAAAAATGGTTCGAATTGTATTCGGACAAACTGCCAACGGATGGCGGCCCAATAGAGATCAACCTAGACGGAGTGCAAATACTGTGACCCCGTCCGAGCTAGGCGCGACCGTTTTGGTTGACTTGGAACACCCGGTTTGCGCAGTAAAATGTCCCTGATGGCTAGCGGCATTTTCTGACGCATGATTTCCCGGAAGATGCGCTCGATAGGAGTTTCGCGAGGGGGACGCGGCATACAGCCCTCACAGGACGACAGGGATATAGTACGCCTGAGAGTTACAAGACACAAACGTAGCTTTCGACTCAACTTTCGGGAGGAGTCGAGTGCCGTGAGCACCGTGCTACTTCACGAGTTCTTGAGTCGGCGCACTGCCAGTCGCCTGCCAAATATGAGCGAATTCAACCCGGATAAATGTGCGGAGCAACTCATACGGGCCGTACTGATCTTCGACGAATTTGGATCGCATAGTATTTCCGCTCCGAGTGAGCCTCGTTGCGCGGGCCAAAGCCTCAATACATCTGACAATGCACGCCGATTGTGGCTCCGCAGATCGGACAGGGCACCAATAGTTTCTGTTTGTTCGTGAGTTCGCTCTCTTCATCCTATCTATATGCGCCCGCCGCGAATGGACACTGCTCAATTGAGCCTGGTCCGTCAGCCCTTTGACCATCCCGATTTCCTGTTCGAATTGAAACACGATGGATTTAGGGCACTCGCGTACATATCGGGCGGAAACTGCGAACTCGTTTCTCGTCGCCGGAACTGGTACAAAAGTTTTCAAGAGAGCTTCGGGACAAGCTCGGGAAGCTCAAGGTCAGAAACGCTGTGATAAACGGAAGCAGAAGTTGCGCACGCTTATAGATAAGAGCGAACTGCCTGATGATCCCTTTATGCTTCCTTATCAAATTATCCAAAATGTCGACGCAACGGCAATGAAAGGGAGTCTTGGACTACGACGGGGTTTTTGAATCATAAAGTTTCCGTGACGGAACCGATTAGTTAATTCTCTGCGACTATTTTGCGACCAATTCACTCAAAAGTTGGCCAACGACCGCCAACCGGCGCAAAAGTTAAAACGCGTCTTTTGTTTAGATTGATGGAAAAAGACTTGCAAGGGACGGCGTTTTTGCACCTCAAGCTAGTGCATTTGCCAGTTCCGCCACGACCGCGTCCAGATAATCCTAGAGTGCAATGCTGTCAATCAACAGCATACTATTAGATCTCGACGCCTTTGGGAGCGAGTGGAAGAGTGTTTAGCCGTTTGCCGCTAGCGTCGAAGATGGCATTGCCGATGGCCGGAGCGACAGCCATGATGGGCGTTTCGCCGGCACCCGCAGGGGCGACGTCTTTGCGATCGAGCAAGACGGCTTCGATCTCTGGAACGTCCCGGAAGCGTGGAACGCGGTAGGTCGCGAAATGGGGATTCTGAATGCGGCCATTTTCGAATTGGATAGCTTCAAATAATGCGCCACCGAATCCTTGAATGATGGCGCCTACGACTTGATTGCGCAGACCATCCGGGTTGACGATTGCGCCGCATTCGAACGCTTCCACTACCCGGACCAATTTCACTTCGCCTTTTGCATCGATGGCGATTTCAACGCAGGTGGCCACATAACTTCCCTTTTCGTTGCCGGCCGCCAATCCAAATCCCTGACCGTCGCTCGTTTTCTTGCGGGGCCAGTCGAAAGATTTTGCGGCCGCTTCCAACACCGCGCGCATCCTTGCATCGGAAAGATTTTTCACCCGAAACGCCAACGGATCAATTTCTGCGGCGCGGGCCAGCGCGTCCATATGCGTTTCGCGCGCAAAGTGGTTGGCCGTGGCGGCCAGCCCACGATACGAGCCGCTGCGCAGCACCAACGGGACAGCATGATATTCCACACGTTGATTCGCTACCACGTACGGCGTTTCAATGCCGGACTTGCCGGAGTGATAGTTATCGAACTCCCACGCCGTCAACTTGCCATCCGAGTCGATGGCGCCTTTCACTTCAATTACGCCGGCGGGTCGGAAATACGCCCACGTGAATTCTTCTTCGCGCGTCCACACAACTTTCACCGGGCGTCCTGCGGCGCGTGCCAGGCGAGCGGCTTCGAGCGCGGCATCACTGGTGTGTTTCCCGCCATACGCGGAGCCCATGTCTGGCACAATGACGCGAACCATACTCTCCGGGACCCGAAAAGTCGCCGCGAGTTCATCGCGGTTCGCGAAGGGACGCTGCGTGCCGGTCCACACGGTGAGCTTTCCGTCCTTCCATTGGGCCAGCGCCGCACGCGGCTCAAGCGGAGCGTGCGCGATGTATTCCACCGTATAAGTGGCATCCAAACGATGGGCGGCACCGGCGTAGCCGTCTTGCAACGAGCCCTCCTTTATTGGGTGTTTATCGGATCCCGATACGCCATTCTGTTTCAGATAAGAAAATATTTCACGGTTCGAAATTTGCGGTACTTCCTTCCACCGCACCTTCACGGCATCCAAAACTTTCTGCGCTTCGTGGACAGTCGGCGCCGCCGCACCTACGAAATCCCCATCACGAACGAGAGTCACGCCCTTGGTTTTTGCCTCTTTGTCATCGTAAGAAACGATCGTTGCGCCAAATGACGGCGGGCGCAGCACCTTGCCATGCAGCATGCCCGGCAATCGCAAGTCAGGAGTGTACTGGTGCTCCCCTGTTACGAAAGTTCGCGCGCCCACCTTGGGAATTTCTTTCCCAGCAATGGTCCATTGCGTTGGGGGAGTGGTGGGATCGTCGGCCGGCAAAACTTGCGCGAGTGTTTTGCCTCGCGCCAACTCACCGTAGCTCGCGGAATTGTGCGAGGCAGGATCGGTAACTTTTCCTTCGGCGGCCACCAACCTGGTAGGTGCGACGTTCCATTTTTTGGCGGCTTCCGCGACCAGCAAATCGCGTGCCGCGGCCGCGACACGCCGGAACTCCGGAGTCATACTGGGAGTCGACCGGCTGCCAAACGTTCCCGCGTCGAATGGCGTTAGGGTAGTATCCGCGGTGACCATGCGAACACTTTCGAACGGGACACGCAACTCATCCGCGATGGTTTGCGCCAAGGAAGTGCGTATGTTTTGACCAATCTCTGCTTTGCCTGTAAATCCCGTGACGCTGCCATCTTCGCTGATATGCAACCACGCGCTGATGTCTGTCGGAAGCTCTTCGGGATGGAAGGACTTTGATTGCGGTGCTGTTTCCTGTCCGGCAAAGACATGCGTTGCGGAAGTGAAAATCGCAATGCCGGCGCCCAGCAGATGGAAGAAGTCGCGCCGAGCCAATTCGAATTTGTGAATGGGATTTTCGCTGAATTCGAAGCGCTCTGGTTCGGGAACGAAGTGTTCGGCTGGCTTAATCATCGCCGCGGCTCCCGTGAAAGTTTCGCAGCGCTTAATACCGCTTCCATGATGCGCGGATGCGTTCCGCAACGGCACATGTTGCCTTGCAGGCCTTGCACAATGTCGGCGGGGGTCGGACTCGGATTTGTTTTTAGCAGTCCAACGGTACTCATGATCATTCCCGAGGTGCAGTAGGCACACTGAAAGGCCCCGGCATCCAGAAAGGCCTGCTGCACCGGATGCAATTTGCCATCGTGCTCAAGACCTTCGATGGTGGTGATCGGCCGGCCCGCCGCCGCGCTCACCGGAATTTGACAGGAGCGACGTGGAGCGTCGCCAAGAAGTACGGTACACGCGCCACACTGCCCTTCACCGCAGCCATATTTCGTGCCCGTAAGTCCTAGTTCATCGCGAAGCACGTAGAGCAACGGAGTATCGCCCGGGTACTTCACCGCGTAGCGTTTACCGTTTACTTCGACTTGTATGGCCATAACTTTTCCCAGATTTTAATTTTTGTGCACATCCGCAACAGAGGAATGCTCGAAACTTGGGCGGGCATGGCAAGTTTCACACGTAATCTTGGCATGATTCATCTCATGGCAGGTCAAACAGCTGTACATGGTCACTACGCTGGTGACCTCTGACATGGCTGAGATCTGCGAGACGTCTCCGTGACACGTCTCACATTTTACGCCTGACCCAAGATGAGCGCGATGGGTCCAATTTACTCCCGGAATCACGTTGTAAACGCGCACCCACGGGATCTGCTGGTTGGATGCGGCGTATTGAGCAATCTTTTGTATAGACGGTTCGTCCTTCGCGATCGTGACGTGGCACTGCATGCATTTGGCGGTGTCGGGAAAAGTCATGAGCTTGCCCGGCTCGGGATTAGTGTGGCACTCCTGGCATTTCAGACCGAAGGCCAGGTGCTGCTTGTGACTATAGGGGATCGGCTGCTCGGGAGCGGGGTGCGGACTCGGATTATCCGGCACCTTATACTTTGCGGACGTGCGCGTGCTGTGCGCGCTGGCATTCGTCGTTTTGCGCGCCGGCGGCTGGCTGGCGGGTGGCTGCTGCGCGGTGCCACGCGTCGCAATGCAAAGCAGTGCAAGCATCGTTAATGCAACGAGCACTAACGCTGTGGATCTTTTTCTCTCCATGGACTTCGACTCCCCCATAGATCAATTGTCCGTGCTTATCCGTTGCCGTAATTCACTGTTAAGTCTTCTTCACCACTTCTTCTATGCTGGTGCCGAAATCCTTGAGCATGACGGTGGCGCAATTTCTTCCTGGGCCCCCGGTCACTGAGCCGCCGGGATGTGTAGTTGCACCCGTCTGGTACAGTCCAGGAATGGGCATGTTGTGGTGCGCCCAACCAGGCATGGGCCTCATCGGTCCTGTCTGAGCGGCGGTTTGCGCGCCCGCATGGGCACTACCGTGCCAAAAATGCGGATTCATGCGCTCCATATCCAAGGGGCTTTCTATGAAATGCGCGAGAATTTTGTCGTCCGTTAAATTCGGTGAGAAATGCCGCAGGTATTTCAGGTTGGCATCGGAAACTTCTTTTTTGATGTTGTCCCAATGCCGCGGTCCTTCCTTTAATTGATAAGGCTGCCAGCCTGTCACTTTGAAGGTGTGCATTCCTGCAGGAGCGCGCGTAGGGTCGGCGGCGCTGCAGCAAATTATTTGTAACGGCGGGTCCTTCAAGTTGACTACTCCGCTGGCATCGTCATAGCCGAACCGCAAGGCGCGTTCCGAGCTAGCCAGCAGTCCTGCTTCGCACGGCGTTATGCTGCCGCCCGTGACTTTAAATGTAGGAGCTTCAGTGGTGGCGTAATGCGTAACGAACATGGCTGTTTCTGCCTGCCAGGTATCGACGCCGTCAACAAAATCCTGGCCCCACAAATTGCGTGGCGCCATATCCACTAAATGCTTGATGTGGATGGTGGACACCACCGCCTTGTCCGCGCGGTAGGAGCTCCCATCGCCGCATTCCACACCGACACACTTTCCATTTTCGATAATCAGCCGTTCTACCCACTTATTCGTCAGAAAAACGCCATTGTGCGCTTCGATGAAACCCGCCAGCGCCTTGGTCAGCTGTCCAGATCCACCTTTAGGAATTGGACGGCCGGTGTGTTGTTGACGAGCAGTGGCATAGGCTAGACGCCCGGTCCCTGGCGCGTCGGCAGGCTCCGAAGCAAGATGCGAGAGGAACAGCATGAACACGCGCGTGTGCTCATCTTCGAACGTGTCGCGAATAATCTCCCACGCCGACATTGCCAGTCGACGCTGCCAAAGCTTTCCGCGCGGCTGCCCGGCTAACACTTCATTCAATGGCTTGCTAAAACCAATTGGCGAAAAAGCGGCACCCGTTACCACAGGCTTAATGGCGTCAAACTCCGCCAGCATTTTTCGATAAGCATCGGCGTCTTTTTTGGAAAATTTGGCAAACTCCGCACAGGTACGATCGAGATCGCGCCATTGCGTTAGATAACTGCCGTCAGAAAACGGAATGTGGAAGATTGGGTCGGGATCGATGTACTCCAAACCATAATCGCCAAGGCGCAGTTCGTTGTTGCGCATCATGGGGTTGTCCATCAGGAAGGAATGCGCAGAAGAACATACGTCGTCATGGAAACCCTTCAACATGAGTTCCGCGGTTTTTACGCCGCCGCCCAGGAGAGGACGTCCTTCCAGCACCACGCAGCGATAGCCGGCTTTGGAAAGATACGCCGCGGTGACGAGACTATTGTGGCCGCCACCGGCGACCACGATGTCAAAGCGATCGGTGCCCGACGCTCGCGTTGTTGTTTGCGTCTCAGCTTGGGGCGTAGACACAGCTTCTTGCGCGTCGGATTTAGAGCCGAGTCCCAGATGCGAAGCAGCTAATGGAGCAATGGCCGCACCTTTTACGAAGCCGCGTCTGGTGATGTTCGTCATGGTTATCTCCTCAGAACTCGCCGCACTGAAATTCAGGCGTTCTGTACGACTTCCGCGATACTCGTTCCAAAATCCTTGAGCATCACGGCAGCCGCATTGCGCCCCGGGCCGCCAGTGACCGAACCTCCGGGATGAGTTGTGGCGCCGGTTTGATAAAGGCCCGGGATCGGCATGCGGTGTTGCGCCCAGCCGGGCATCGGGCGCATCGCGCCGCTTTGCGCCGCACTGGAGCCGCCGGCGTGGCAACTACCGTGCCAGTTGTGGGGATTCATGCGCTCCAAATCCAGCGGACTTTCGATAGTGCGCGCCAGCACTTTGTCGTCCGTCAAATTTGCAGCGAAGCGTTGCAAATATTTTAAATTGGCGTCGGAAACTTTTTGTTTGATGGCGTCCCAATGCTGGGAGCCTTCTTTGAGAGAGTAAGGCTGGTAGGCCACGACTTTTACGGTGTGCATTCCGGCAGGCGCTCGTGATGAATCTGCGAGGCTGCAACAGATCACGTGTAACGGTGGCTCTACCAAATTCACAGTGCCAGTCGCGTAATCCACGCTCATGTGCAAAGCGCGATCGGCGCTGGCCATCATTCCAGAATGTACCGGCGATAAAATCCCCGCGTCGGTGCGATATTTGGGCGGCTCTTTCATGGCGTAGTTTGTGGCGAATAGCGTTAGCCCCGCGTCCCACGTATCCACACCATCGATAAAATCCTGACCCCACAATTCGCGTGGCGCCATATCCACAAGTTGCTTGATGTGAATGGTAGAGAGCACCGCCTTTGTGCCTCGGTAGGTCGAACCGTCGACGCACTCTACGCCGGTGCATTTGCCATTCTCGACGATCAGCTCAGTGATCCACTTGTTGGTGAGAATTGTGCCGCCATGAGCTTCGATGAACCGCGACAATGCTTCCGTCAGTGCTCCCGAGCCGCCTTTAGGGAGCGGGCGGCTCTCGCGTTGCTGATGTAGCGGAATGTAAGCAGCGCGCGCGCTCCCGGGGTCCTGGAGCGGTTGCAACGCATACGGACAGCCCATCATGAAAGCGCGGCAATGATCATCTTCGAATGTGTCACGTACAATTTCCCACGCAGACATGGCCAGACGGCGTTGCCAAAGTTTTCCTTGCGGGTGTTCGGCGAGGCGATCGTTGAGTGGCTTTCCGAATCCGATGGGATTGAAAGTTACCTCACTTAAAATTGGGCGGACTGTTTCGTATTCGGTGATGAAACGCCGATACGCGGCGCCATCCTTTGTGGAAAATTTTGCGAACTCCTCACAAGTGCGATCCAAATCGCGCCACTGCGTTAGATAAGAGCCGTCGGGAAACGGCATATGAAAAACAGGGTCGGGTAAGATGTATTCGAGGCCATAATCGCCAAGCTTCAGTTCATCGTTGCGCAGCGCGGGATTCCCGTAGATGCCATTGTGAGCCGAGGAGCAAACGTCGTGAATAAATCCGCGCAAGGTCAGTTCCGCGCTTTTGACGCCGCCTCCTGCGATAGGACGCCCTTCCAGCACCATGCAGCGAAAGCCCGCCTTGGCCAGGTAAGCTGCCGCCAAGAGGCTGTTGTGCCCTGCGCCTGCGACCACAATATCGAATTGCTCAGCCACGATTACTGGTCATTTGGTTTATTTCGCGGCGGATTTTCTCGCGCGAGCACGCAACAACGGTTGCAGATCGCAAGCCTCTTCCCAGGTGCGCATCTGTAGCGAGCGGGCAAACTTTCCGACGCCATCGGTCTGCGCGCACAGCAAAGCCAATTCGATAATTTCTTCTTCCGTGAAATGTTTCTTTAAATCGTCATAGACCACGTCAGAATCGATGGCGTCATCGCCGGACTTGAAAAGCGTGGCGAATCGCAGCGCGGTTTTCTCTTTTTCGTTGAACTGATCGCTGGATTCGAAATTCATAGTGGCGAGCACTTTGTCCTCGGTAAGACCGCGGGCGATGGCCACGTTCGAACGCACGGTGGAGCAGTAACCGCAAAAATGCTTAGTTGAGATAAGCACGCGCACCGCTTCTTTGAGCGGAATCGGCAGGATGCCTCCATTGAGCAGTTCGTTCCACATGCGTAGCCAGTTGCGGCCTGCCTCGCTACGAACGTAAATTCTGGCACACAACGGATCGGGAGCGCCGTTGACCCGCGCGCTTTCGATCAGCAGACGCTGCGTTTCGGTGGCTTCGGAATCTTCAATGGGGCGAATTCTGGGCATGACTGTTCTCCTATACTTGCGCTGTTAAATTTTGTGTTGCGAGATTTCGACGCAGCGTTTGCACGTCGATTTCCTTTTCCCAGCGCGAAACCACCACGGTAGCCACGCCATTGCCGATCATGTTGACCAGCGCGCGCGCCGTGCTCATGAAGCGATCGATGCCCAGCAGCAGCGCCATCCCGGCTACCGGGATTGCCGGAACCACGGTTAGCGTAGCGACCAAAGCGATAAACGATGCGCCCTGCACACCGCTAGCACCTTTCGATGTTAGCGTTGCGACCGCAAAAATGGTCAATTGTTGTAAGAGCGTGAGATGAGTATTGGTGGCCTGCGCCACAAAAAGCGCCGCCAGCGTCATGTACATGCTGGTTCCGTCAGTGTTGAATGTGTAGCCGGTGGGCAGCACCAAACCCACCAATCCTTTCGAGCAACCCAGCACTTCCATTTTTTCCATCAAGGTGGGCAGCGCGGCTTCCGAGGACGTCACTCCAATAACGATAAGAATCTCTTCCTTGATATAGCGCAGAAATTTAAAAATGCTGAAGCCTGCCAGGCGTGCAACCGCTCCGAGGACGATGACCACAAACAAAATGGACGTTAAATAAAATAAGCCAATCAATTTGAGCAACGGACCCAGCGCGGCGATGCCGTACCTGCCCACCGTAAAAGCCATGGCTCCAAATGCCCCGATGGGGGCAAAACGCATGAGGATCTTTACAATTCCAAACACCGCTTGCGTTAACGCCGCAAATAAGTCCAGAAGCGGCTTGCCGCGCGTCCCAGCCATGGATAGCGCGAAACCAAAAAGAATGGAGATGAACAGCACCTGCAGAATGTCGCCTTTGGCGAAGGCATCCGTCACGGTGGTGGGAATAATGTGCAGAATAAAATCCGACACACTTTGCGCCTTGGCTGGTCCCGCGTAATCGGCGATCGCTTTGGAATCGAGCGTTTTTGCATCAATGTTCCAACCGCGGCCGGGTTGTACCACGTTGCCGACGATCAATCCAATTAACAGCGCCACCGTGGATACCGTTTCGAAATACAGCAATGCCTTCCCGCCAACGCGGCCCACCTTTTTCATATCTTCCATGCCGGCGATGCCGGTGACCACCGTGCAGAAAATCACCAGCGTGATAATCATGGTGATCAAGCGGATGAACGCATCGCCCAAAGGTTTGAACGCTACGGCTCTGGCGGGACTAAAGTGGCCCAACAAAATGGCCAACAGAATGGCTAGCAGTACCTGGAACGACAGGCGCGTGTAGAATGGTTTCTTGTCGGCAGCGACAACGGTCACGGGAAGCTTCGACTGCAATACCACTTGGGAAACTGCAGCGGGTTCATGCCCCGTGACGCTACTCACCGAGCCATCCGTCTGGTTTTTGAAGTGCTTCGGATAAGGTAGTAAGAAATTCCGCGGCTCGCGCGCCATCGAGTATGCGGTGATCGCTCGATAACGTCATCGTCATCATCGGCCGGATCGCAGGCCTGCCGTTCACGGGCACCACGCGATCCGCAATGGTGCCCACCGCAAGCGTCGCGGCTTGCGGCGGCGTGATGATCGCGGCGAACGCATCCACCTGGTACATGCCCAGGTTTGAGATTGTGAATGTGCCCCCAGAAATATCCGTGGGACGCAAACGATTCGCGCGCGCACGCTCTGCAAGATCGCGGCGCTGCGTCGAGATATCGCCAAGCTTCGCGGAATCTGCTTTGTGAATCACTGCGCCGACAACGCCATCCTTTACAGCCATCGCCAAACTGATATTTATTTCGGGATTGCGACGGATACTCGTTCCCGTCCAACTTGAATTCATCACCGGATGCTTCGCGATGGCGCGGGCAATTGCCGCGATCAGCAGATCGGTAATGGTGAGCTTCACGCCGTTGGATTTTTCCACCGCAGGGCCAAAGCGTTTGTGCGCAGCCATCAATGCGGTGCAATCTACATCGCGTGTCAAAAAGAAATGCGGAACGGTGGTCCAACTCTGGGTCATTCGCTCGGCCATCAGCCGCGCGATTTGACTCAACGATTCACTTGGTTGTGCAGCAGCAGACGGAGCTGCGAGAGATTTCCTCGCATCAGCAGCGGCTTGCACATCTTCAGCAGTGATTGTTCCATCGGGACCGGTTCCGCTTAAGCAGCTAGTATCGACTCCCAGCTCCTTTGCGAGACGGCGTGCCTTAGGCGAAATTTGTGAGGACGTTTGGGTTGCCGCCATTGCGTCCGCTGCGCCCCTGGCCGCAGCAGACGCAGCACGTTCTGTCACCGGCGTAACGCTGGTGGCCCTCGCTGACGGAGCCGCTATTGCTTTTATCGTTGGCGCTTTCTCACCGGCAGCGACGAGCCACGCGATCGTTTCACCAACCGGGATTACCGCTCCTTCATGCGCAGTGACGCTGGCAAGAATGCCATCCCCAGGCGCCTCGATTTCGACCACCGCCTTATCGGTTTCGATTTCGAGAAGCGGTTCACCTTTCTTCACCGCTTCGCCTTCTTTTTTTCGCCATGCCAGCAACTTCCCGGTTTCCTGCGCCATTTCAAGCGCGGGCATTACCACACTGATAGCCATAAATTTTTCGGCAGCTTGGACGCTGCGTCAGTCCGTAGCGGCGACACCCTCCCTTTTGGCGCTGGCTTCCACCATTTTCACCACGTGCTTGCTGGGGGCAGCTTCGTTCTCGCGAGTGGTTGCCAGCGGACCGTCCACGGTGTGGTAGTGCGCGCCGGCAACCATTAATTTTTCGGCGGGAAAGCGGGTGATAACTTCGTGACCGGTGTCCGTCACCACAATTTCTTCCTCGATGCGCGCCGCACTCCAGCCGTCTTTCGAGGGCCAGAATGTTTCCAACGCGAAGACCATGCCGGGTTTGATTTCGTGCGAATGCTCGAGCGAAACCATACGGCTGATCACCGGCTTTTCCCAAATTGCCAAACCGATGCCATGGCCAAATTGCAGCGCGAACGCCGCTTCTTCGTCAGGGAAACCGAACTCCTCCGCTTTCGGCCACACCGAGGCAATCTCCGCGGTGGTGCGTCCCGGCTGAATCAGAGAGATCGAAGCGTCCAGATAATCGCGGCAGCGTTTATAAGCATCCATCATCGCGTGCGAGGCATATCCGATCGTGAAGCATCGGTAATAGCAAGTGCGGTAGCCCATGTAGGAATGCAAGATGTCGTAATAGACGGGATCGCCGGGCCGCAGCACGCGATCAGAAAACACGTGGGGGTGAGGATTACAGCGCTCGCCCGAAATGGCATTGACGGCTTCCACATATTCCGAGCCCAGGTCATACAAAACCTTGCTGGCCAGCCCAACCGCCTGGTTTTCGCTCATGCCGGGTTTCATGGCCCGATACAGCTCGTCGTACGCAGCGTCCACCATCATCGCGGAATGATTCAGTAAAGAGATTTCGTCCTGCGTTTTGATCACCCGCGCATCCGACATCAACTGCTGGCCATCAACAATAGTGATGCCTTCCTTTTGCAGCGCGAACAAGATTGGCGGCTCGACCACGTCGATGCCCAACGGCTGCTTCAGCAAGCCGCGCATTTCCAGCTCAAGTTTTATTTTCTTAGCCACATTTTGGGCCCGGCCCATCTCCGGCGACATCGCTCCGCGCAGTAGCGGAATGCCCGGCCGTGAGCGTTCACCGAGCCAGGGGCAATTCTGTTGATGGTGACGGGCGGCGGAGCCAAAATCCCAAAGTATGGGTTCGTCATTTTGTGGCAATAAGGCGAAGCGGCTGATCTTGTCTTGCGCCCAGGTGCCGATGTGCGTCGCGGTGAGATAACGCACATTGTTCATGTCAAAGCACAACAACGCACCCATTTCGGATTTGGCCAGCAGTGCCTTAGCGCGAGCTAGTCGTTCGGTGCGCAAGCGCTCGAAATCAATTCGATTTTCCCAATCGACTGCCATCGCTCCGTAAGTTTTCAGCGCCACGATGTGCCTCCTATGCTGCTGTTCAGGCTTTGCCGCAAAGTTTGCGCGCGGCTTCAAATACCGTTTGTTCGGTGGGAACGGTTACATCTTCCAGCGGCGGAGAAAAAGGAATAGGAACGTGCATCGCGCCCATGCGTTTCACGGGAGCTTCAAGATTGAAAAATGCGCCTTCCGCAATTACAGAAGCGATTTCTGCGGTTACTCCGTAACGTCCATAGCCTTCGTCGACCACCATCGCACGCGATGTTTTTTTGACCGACGCAATTAATGTCGCCTCGTCGAGCGGCCAGGTAGTGCGCGGATCGATCACTTCAGCGCTGATGCCAATTTCATCAAGCAGGGCCGCTGCGCCCAATGCCACTTGCACCATGCTGCTGGTTCCCACGATGGTAATGTCCGTGCCTTCGCGCTTGATGTCCGCGACACCGAAAGGAATGGTGTAATCACCTTCCGGCACCGGACCTTTCGTTTTGTACATCATCTTGTCTTCGAAAAAGACCACCGGGTTATCGTCACGAATCGCCGTCTTCAACAAACCCTTCGCATCGTACGGAGTCGAAGGCAACACCACCTTCAGGCCCGGCACGTGGCTGAACCACGCATGCAATGATTGCGAGTGTTGCGCCGCCGAGCGTCGCGTCGCGCCCAACGTCGTTCGCAATACCATGGGCACTTTCCATTTTCCGCCGGACATGTAATGGACTTTGGCGGCCTGATTGACCATCTGGTCCATGGTCAACGTCAAAAAATCGCCGAACATAATGTCCACTACCGGGCGCATTCCAGTCATCGCCGCGCCCACGCCCACACCGGTAAATCCAGCTTCAGAAATCGGTGTGTCAATCACCCGTTCCTTGCCAAATTCTTCCACCAGTCCGGAAAGCACTTTAAATGGCGTGCCGGCTTCCGCGACGTCTTCGCCGATGATGCACACCGTGGGATCGCGGCGCATCTCTTCGGCAAGCGCCTCCCGCACCGCCTGCGCGAACGTCAATTCCCGCTCTACTCCGCGTTCCAGTAGCTCAGGCATAAACGTCTTGCTCCACCTTGTCGGCATTCGGGTAGGGCGCCGCAATCGCAAAATCTACCGCCGCCTTCATTTCGGCGCGAACTTCCTCTTCCAGTTTCACCAGGGATGGCGCATCTATCAATTTTCGCGCGATTAATTTTTCCGCAGACAATTTCAGGGGATCGCGCTCGGTCTTCCAGTGATGCTCCTCCTGCTTGGAGCGGTAATATTCGCGACTTATGTCACCAACGTGGTGGCCGGTGTAGCGGTAGGTGTTGCACATCAAAAACGAAGGGCCTTCCCCGTCGCGTGCGCGCTTCACCAACCGGCTGGCCACTTGGTAGACCGCGTTTACATCTTGTCCATCTACGCTTTCTGAGGGCACTCCAAACGCTGGCCCACGGCTCAAAATATCGCCGGCCGTAGTCTCCAAAAAATGCGTGTATTCGTTGTACATATTATTTTCGCAGACATAAATCACGGGCAACTTCCACAGTGCGGCGAGGTTCATCACTTCATAGACCACCCCCTGGCCTAACGCGCCTTCGCCAAAGAAGCAAACTGCAACCTGCCCTTTGCCTTTATGCTGCGCGGAAAACGCTGCGCCCGTCGCGATTCCCGCGCTGCCCGCAACGATTGCATTTGCGCCCAGATTGCCCGTCGCGGGGTCGGCAATGTGCATCGACCCGCCCTTTCCTTTGCAATAACCCGCTTCCTTCCCCAAGAGTTCAGCGAACATCCGGTTTGGAGCCGCGCCCTTCGCCACACAGTGGCCATGTCCGCGATGCGTGCTGGTAATGTAATCGTCGTCGCGCAGAGCTTCGCAAATTCCGACCGCCACGGCCTCTTCACCTACATACAAATGCGCCAACCCGGGCATCAATGCGCGCGTGTACAGCTCATTCACCTGCTCTTCGAACAGACGAATCATCAGCATCCGCCGGTACATGCGTAGGGAGCGCTCCGCGTCAGACTTCGACGCTTTCGTCGCGTCCGAATTTTTAGTTTCCGGCTTTTTCGTTTCAACCGTTTTCACTTCGGGCTTCTTGGCGTCGCGTTTCTTCGCTTTATCAGTGACAGGACTCATCGCTTCACTCCGGACATGTGCGCGAGAACATCGAACACGACCGCAAAATCCTGCTCGACTAATCCCATCGCTCTTGCTGCCGTCAAGAATTCATTAGAAATCGCTGTAGTGGGCATGGGCACGTCAACTTGGCGTCCCAGTTCCAAAGCCAGCAGCATGTCCTTCTGCATCATGTTGACGTTGAACCACGCTTCGGGCGGCAATTGCAGGACAAACGGTCCGCGATATTTGATCATTGGCGAAGCCACCGCACTGTTGATAAGAACGTCGACCGCCACTTCTCGCTTGATTCCACTTTTCTCGGCGACTAACACCCCTTCTGAGAAGGCCAGCATCTGCACCACGAGGCTGAGATTCGTCGCTATCTTCATCACTAGCGCTAAGCCGTTATCGCCGACGTAGGTAACTTTCGGACCGATATCGAGGAGTATCGGTTTTATACGTTCGAACGTTTGCGGGTGTCCGCCCACCATTACCGAAAGCTTGCCTTCTTGCAGAGTGATAACGCTGCCGGAAACTGGGCAGTCCACCATGTCACAGCCCTTAGCGCGAACTTTGGCTGCTACTTCGCGGCTGAATGCCGGACTTACCGTGCTGATGTCGGCAAAGATTTTGCCGGGCGTGAGACCGGCAAGAATTCCTTCCGGGCCTTCTGTGATGGCCGCCAAGGCTGCGGAATTCGTGACCATCGAAAAGATTACATCGGTCGATGCCGCGACGGCGCGTGGAGAATCGCCCCACTTCATGCCCTTTTTAATCAGCCACTCGGCCTTCGAGCGCGTGCGATTGTAGCCAACCACGGAATGACCTTTGTTTAGTAGGCGGTTCACCAACTCGTTGCCCATCACGCCTAACCCGACAAATCCCAGATTTGCCATCAGTTTCCGATCTCCTGATTACAAACGCTTGCTCACAAATTTAGTTTGGTGAAGTTCGAACCCCCGCGTGGTGAACGACCTGAATCTTCGCGCACTTGCCGAAGATGCGCGCGCATGGAGTCGCGTGAACCGTTTGAATCGCGATGCTCCACGGCTTCCAGGATTTTCTTGTGGTGATACTGGCCGCGCTCAGGGCCGCCTTCTACGGCGAATATGCCCATGCGCTGCTCGCGCAACACCCCTACGATCGAGTCAATCAGCGACAGAATGAGGGGATTGGAAGCGGCTTCGGCAAGTGCCAGATGAAAATCAAGATCGGCTTCGATGAAAGCTTCTGGTTCAGTCTTGCTGTTGTCCATGGCTTCGACGGCTTCACGCATGGCTGCTATGTCATCTTTTTCCGCACGGGCGGCGGCCAGCGAGGCGATTTCCGGCTCCAGAATTTCACGCACTTCCACTAGGTGCACCATGGCTTCAGGCTGGCCGTCACGGATCATGCGGTCTAGCGACTGCCAGATGGAGTGCGAGCTACCGTTCGTGATAAAAGTGCCGCGGCCGGGGTGAGCTTCCACCAAGCCCTTTTCACGCAACGTTTTAACCGCCTCGCGGACTGCCGTGCGGCTTACCCCAAACTGATGGGCCAATTCTCGTTCGGCGGGCAGCTGGTCACCTAACTTAAGTTGACCGCTGTTGATGGACGCTTCAATTTGCTGGACGATTTGTTCATAAAGGCGGGAAGTTTGAACGATTTTATACATGCCGGATCTCCAACGAAGTCTCCAGTGTGCGGACCTTGGTATTAAGATCCTACCAGCCAAAGGCCAGGCGCCGATACAACGACACGCACCAAGCGCCAGCGTCAATGTTCAAGCTTGAATGCCAACTTAAAGTCGCGCAGGCGCAAGCTTCCGCTGAGTTGCGCATTTGCGTTGACAAAATGTTGACATCGACTGTTGTTACTGGGGACACTTGTACCTCGACGCACAAGGTCTGACCACTATACCCCAACAGGCCCCATAGAAAAAGAACGAACTAAGACTTTCATACAAACGATTAAAGTTCTTGACCCATGCCCCGAAAAAGTGGTACAGCGGTCAGACCTATTGGCCAGTCCAGGAGCAGTGAATGAAGAATTCCCCGCAAGTAGCGGAAAGCGGTCCAAGCACGTCATGTAAAGGACCCGTAGTAGAAAGCGGTCACCAAACCCGTCGAGAATTCCTTCTCGGTGCTGCAGGAACATCCTTGCTACTTGCTGGTTCGAATGTGGCTGCCTGGGCCGATCACCATGGCCATCCTACGCCGCAAAGCCTTTCTTATCTTGACCGTAGAATGTATCTCCACAATATGGAGATCCTAGCTCACTTCCTGCCCGGGCAATCGCGCCAGGGCAAGATGCAGATGATGTCCATCGGGAACCGGCGCTACATGTTCCAGCAAGGTGATGTCATCGACCTAAGCGATGTCCGAAAGCCATTAATGTACAATAAAGGCGGCTTTCAGGGTGGCCAAGTGCAGGTCGCATTCAATAAAGATTTGAAAAAGTGGATTTTGATGACTGGCTCGCAGACGCCCATTACAGACTCCACGCCCGAAGCCCCCAACGGCAAATACGACGACCCCCACCTCGACGACAAGCGTAAGAATTTTAAAGGCTTACGCGGCGTGCGGTTTTATGATGCTACTGACCCTTCAAAAATCGTAAAGCTGTCAGAATTCAGTACCGGCGCAACCGGCCAAGGCACCCATCGCAATTATTATGATGGCGGCAAATACGCGTACTTGGACACCGCGCCCGACGAGAGTTTCATCCATCAGCCGGGCTATTTTCGCCAACTCGTCAACGGCAACATGATCGTGGACGCCACCGACCCCAGTAATGTCTCCGAGGTCTCTATTTGGTGGGTGCCTGGATCTCGCAAAGGCGAAGAGGCGGAGTACAACAAATGGATTTGGTCGAAACTGGTGCCGCCCAAAGTGGCCAAGGACCAGACTCCCTTCGCGGGCCTGCACGGTCCGGTCTACGTCCCCAAAAAATTGGAAGACGGCGGAACTCGGGGATACGGTGCTTTCGGCTGCAACGGTTTCATCATTCTTGATTTGAGCGATCCCAAAAAACAGCGGGAAGTGGGTCGATTCGAACCGCCCGCGCAATACTCCGGGATGGGAATCGCCTTCCACACCATTTATTGCGGGGTTCTCGACCGCGGATTTGTGCTGACCAACGGAGAAACCACCAACTCCGATTGCAACCAGATTTTTCTTCCGAATTGGGTTATCGATATTCGCGACGAAGAGCGCCCTGTTCCGGTCGCGCAACTTCCGCGCCCGGTCCCACCGCCGGATGCGCCCTATCGCGATTTCTGTTTTAAGCGTGGGCGATTCGGCGCGCACAATCCGCCGCACTTGAAGGCACCCGGTAAGCCACGTCACGATTTTATCGCATATTCCTATTTCATTGCCGGGCTGCGCTGTTACGACATTGGGGATCTTTATCGCCCAGAAGAAGTGGCGTACTTTGTTCCGCCACAAGGCGGTGATCTGGAAAAATTCGGCAGCTACGATCGCACCGTCGACAATGTGTTCATTGAATGGGACCGCAACGTGATTTGGGCAGCTACCGATACCGGATTGTATGCGCTAAGCTGCCCGAATCTTGGCAAGCCAATCCTCGATCCCCTGCCCGTCACGGAATGGTCTCTGAATAAGTTGAACGAAGGCGCGGCGTAGCGGTACCCTGCTCCAGCAATTTCGCGCTAACTTTACAAAATCGGCGCGTTAATGAACGCGACGCATGGAGGATTTTTGATGGACATGGAGAGGCGCACTAGCTTGGCGGTATTCGCGGCACTCCTTTTGGTGGGCATGCCGTTAACGGCGCAAAACACCTCGCCGAGACAAATTAAATTGTTGACGCTGCTAGGACGGCCGTTGCAATTCGTCGTCGCCGAGAAACAGGGCTATTTCGCCGAACACGGCGTCTCCGCCGAAACCGAGAATCTGCCCAGCTCCGATATTTTGCGCAGCAATCTGGCCAACGGAAACGGCGATCTCGCTTATCTGGCGGTGGACAACGCCGTAGCCATGGTTGAACTCGCTCATCAGGATGTGGTGATCCTTATGGGCGGCGAAGGCTCGCAGAATGAATTGGTGGTGCAGCCGGAAATTAAATCGCTCGAAGAACTCCGCGGCAAAACACTAATCGTGGATGCGCCTAACACCGCATACGCGATTCAAATGAAAAAAATCCTTTTGGGGAAGGGTCTACAAGTGGGGCGCGATTACGGTATGAAACCCATTGGCGGCACTCCGCAGCGGCTCATTGCCATGCGGGAACACAGAGAATATGTGGGCTCGATGCTCGGCCCTCCTGCGCTAATCACCGCCAAGGGGGAAGGGTTCGTGAGCCTCGCCAAGGTCCAGGACGTCATCGGACCTTATCAGGCGGCGGGATATTTCGCGCAGAGAAAATGGGCGCTAGATAACAAAGAGAATGTCGAAAATTATTTAGCTGCCATCATCGAGGCGCAACGTTGGTTGATGGATCCCGCAAACAAGCAACAGGTCATCGATCTTTGGATCAGCGACTTTCATATGACCCCAGAGGTTGCCGCGGCCACCTATGAGTCCAGCGTAAAAGCCCCCGGTGGATTCGAAAAGGATGCGGCGGTGGATATCGAAGGTTTCAAAAATGTTTTGAAATTGCGCGCCGAAATTGAAGGACAGTGGGGTGGCCATCCTCCTGGCGTGGAGAAATATTACGACCCGTCGTATTACAACGCCGCTTTGAAGAAAGCGTCCGGCGCAAAATAGACACAAGAAAATAGTTATTGCAGGAACGTCCGACGGACTTGCTGAATATCTAAAATCGGGTAGAGGGTGCCAAAAATATGAGCGTTGTAAACAAATGCCTACGGCTAGCCGCGTTTCCCGCGTTAGCGTTCTGCATTGGTCTGTTAGGGACAGTGACCACGCAAGCGCAACAAAAAGAGCGCACCCTCGAGGAGATCAAGGCAGAGGCTGTAAAGCGGGCCGAGAACGGAATGTATCCGTTGATTGGCCTTGATCCCGCGGATGTGCGCGAGGCGTTCGCAAAAATTAACAGCACCGACAACGACGAGTGGGCTGCGGGATTTAGCGCTGTTGCCGATCGCTACATGGCGCAAGCTAAAGCTGCAGAACCTTCCGATACGGCGAAGGCCAACGCCCTCTACGTACGCGCCTGGCGCCTTTATTCTTTCGGGCGTTGGCCGGTGCCGGCTTCCGCCGGGAAAAAACGAGCTTACGCCAATGCCCTGGAAGCTTTTCTCGCTCATGCCAAATTGCAGGAGAATCCTCTCGAGGTCGTTCACATTCCGTTCGAAGGCTCAGAAATCATCGGCTATCTTCGCATGCCAAGAAATGTGAAAGGCCCGGTTCCGGTAGTGATCGCCATCAGCGGACTGGATAGCCGCAAAGAAGATCTCTCCGAAAATTTTGGCGCCGTCCTCCCATTTGGAATTGGATTCATCGGCATCGATTCGCCCGGTACCGGACAAGCTCCAATTAAAGCCAGTGAAACTTCTGAGCGAATGTTTTCGCGCGTTATCGATTATTTACAAACTCGACCGGAGGTGGACAAAACCAGGATTGGTGTCGACGGTCAGAGTTTCGGCGCCTATTGGGCCACCAAACTCGCCATCATTGAGCACGCACGTTTGAAAGGAGTGGTTGCGCAATCGCCCCTCGCGGACGCCACCTTCCAAAAAGATTTTCTCGTGAATAAAACTTTGGGGAACCGCGAATATTTATTTGGGCTCGTTCCCGCGCTGATGTCCATCTACGAAGGCGCAAATTCAATCGAAGATTTATCGGTGATTTTTCCGAAGATGTCGCTCGTAAAGCAGAATCTTATCGGTAAGCCTACCTCGCCGATGCTGATTATTGCAGGTGCGCTGGACACGCAGGTGCCCATCTCAGACGCGTACATGATTTTAAGCAGCGGCGATGTACCCAAAGAAGCGTGGATCAATCCGCAAGGCGGGCACTTGGGACGCCAGGTAAAAGTGTGGCCCGATCCGGTGATTTTTAAGCAGGTAATTATTCCCTGGCTGGTGCGCAACCTGAATGCTCAAGCCGCGCAGTAGCTTTTTGGAACGTGGCCATTTGCGATTATTTAAATAAGATTTCGAATCGCGTTGTACGAAACAGTCGGCGCGGCGACACCTAGCGGATACCGTTGCTCTTACCGCGTAGACGCGTCCTGGCTCTCCACTGGATGCGCCATCGTTTCGCGCAATTTGGTCTTGTCGAGTTCGCCCTCCCACCGGCTCACTACGATTGTGGCCACGCCGTTGCCGATTACGTTGGTCAGCGCGCGACATTCGCTCATGAATTTGTCGATGCCCACCAAAATTGCCAACGCCTGGATAGGGATTGACGGCACCGCTGTAAGAATTGCCGCCAAAGTAACGAACCCTGTCCCGGTAACTCCGGAAGCGCCCTTCGAAGCGATCATAGCGAATAACAAAATCCCCACGATCTGCCCGAGCGCCAAATGAGTGTTGGTGGCCTGCGCCAGAAAAATCACTGCCAGCGTTAAATAAATATTTGTGCCGTCGGTGTTAAAACTGTAGCCGGCCGGAAACACCAGGCCGACGATGGATGGCGAGGCGCCGAGACGTTCAAGCTTCTGCATCATGTCTGGCAAAACCGTTTCTGACGAACTCGTACCCAGCACAACGAGAAGTTCATCCTTGATATACGCGATGAAGCGAAAAATGGAAAAACCTGTCAGCGCACCAATACTCCCCAGAATCACCACCACAAAAACAACGCTGGTGAGGTAGAACGTACCAATCAACTTCGCAAGACTCGACAATGATCCCAAGCCGTAGCTGGCAATCGTAAACGCCATGCCGCCAAGCGCGCCCAACGGCGCGGCTTTCACGATGATACGAATGATGCCGAACACCACTTTGGTCATCGCGCCAATGGCCCGCGCAATTCGTTCTCCAAGAGCGCCAAGCCGCGAAATCGAAAAGCCCGTCAGAATGGAAACCAGCAACACTTGCAACACGTCGCCGCTGGCAAAAGCGTCCACGAATGTTCTTGGCACGATGCCGACTAGAAATGGAATGATGCCAGCATCCTTGGCTCGCCCGACATAGGTGGCAATGGTTTTGGGATCCAGCAACCGTAGATCAAGATTCAAACCGCTGCCTGGATGCACTGTAACCGCGACCATGATTCCCGTGATTAGCGCGAGCGTTGAGACAACCTCGAAGTACACCAGCGCTTTCACACCGACGCGCCCAACCTTTTTTAAATCTCCAACCGACGCGATGCCTTGCACCACAACGCAAAAAATCAGCGGAGCGATCATCATGCGGATGAGCGCCACAAACACATCGCCGAGCGGCTTCAGCGCGATGCCGGTATGCGGGAAAAATTGTCCGATTAAAATGCCGAGGAAGATGGCAATAAGAACTTGTACGTACAGAATGCCGTACCATGGCCGGCGGCCTGGCCTGCCCATTACCTGGGACGTTGTGTTGCTCACCTTATTTTTCCTCGCGTTGGTCGCAGCAGGATCGTCAACGTTCATTGCAGACAATTTTGGGGTAGTTCGTTTTTAAGAATGAAGCGCTCAACGTTGCGCCAGGCAAAACGAAACAAATACTCCGCTGCCTGTCGCGTAACACCGGCGATGTGCGGAGTGAATAAAACTCGGCGCGCTGCATCTCCGGAAAGTGAAAGCAGCACGTTGGCCGGCGAGGGAGGTTCCATTTCGTACACATCAATGGCTGCGCCGCCCAGATGTCCGGAACTCAGCGCTTGCGCCAAAGCCGCTTCATCGACGACACCACCACGTGAAGTCTGAATCAAAATCGAGCCGACTTTCATTTTTTGGAGCTCGCGAGCACTGATGAGCCCACGCGTCTCCGGCAACAGCGGAACATGTATTGTGACCACATCCGCCAACTTCAGTAGCTCCTCCAGCGATGATGATTCTGCGTTCATCGCCCGAGCCGCAACAGCATCGCGCGGCGCAGGATCGTAATAACAAATCCGGCAGCCTGCTCGATGGAAAGCTTGTGCCACCGCCAGGCCGATCGTTCCTAGACCAATTACACCCACTAACATTCCGTCAAGTCCGGAAAGATTGTCGGCTACCGCTCGCCCGCGAAAAGCTTCATAGTTGCCGGCTCGAATTTCGGCATCGGCCCACAAAAATCGCCGCAGCAAGGTGGAAGCCATCGTTACTGCGTACTCCGCTATCGCGCTGTTGCTACCACCGGGAACATTCGCCGCCGCGATGCCCATGCTTTTCAGCAAAGGCAAGTCCAGACGATCAAAACCTGCGCCGGTCACCTGCAACAGTTTCACAGTAGTGTTCGCGAAAATTTCGGGATTAAGCTTCGGTCCAACTGCGGGGATCACCAGCGCGCGCGCCTGCTTCATCAGCGGAATCACTTCTGAATCATTTGGCTCGTGATAAGCGACCGTCAATTCCGCCGCTGGTAACGCATTGGCACGCTCAAAATCAATTCTGGGGCGCAGGCAAAGGATGTCCACGCTCATAGCTTGCTGGCGTCTTTTGACGATACGCCGGATTCCGCGGTTCCCTGCCGGATATCGCCAACCGGAAAAAAACACAAAAGAATCAGTGGTTCACTTCCCGTGTTTTGCGTGACATGTTTTTCGCCGGGAGGAATCACAATCGCATCGCCAGTCTTCAAAGCGTAATTTCCACTATCCGCTTCGGTCATTCCCTCACCGGCAAGCACATAAATACATTCTTCAACATCGTTGTGCACGTGGCGGCTTCTCGGTGAATCCCCAGACGACGGAACCGGAATCTCCACCTTGCGAAGCGTGATTCCGGACGCACCACTTTGCCCCGAAACAATCTCCAGCGCCGTGCGGCCCGGCAGGCCAAGAGACTTTCCAACACCCTGGCCGAAAACTCGCGCCATTACTGCGTCCCTTTCGAATTCTTCAATTCAGCAATGCCACCTTGAATGATGTCGAGTTGTCGAAAAACTTCCTTGGCATCTTTCGCGATCGAATCGGCCACAACTTGCAACATGCGGACACTTTTTTCCATGGTGGCGTGCTGCGGTGTGCCATACCACCCCGTCGGCGCTATGGAACGCACATCCGTAAGCACCGGCTGATAACTGCGGGTACGCCGCAAACCATCAATCTTCTTCCCGTGCGCGTGGTCGGATGAATAATCGATGCGTTCCAGGTGCACCAATTCTGGTCGGTGCGCCATCACCGCCAGCGTTTCAATTTCGCCGCCGTGCGTGAGCCCATTGCATTCTTTCCCGAACAACTCTTCCGCCACGAAACACGCCTGCACCGTCAACACGGTCATCCCAAAGTCGCGATGCAGTGTCTCAGCGGCGACGCCCAGCGGCGGAATATTCAGCTCATGCCAATTCAGAATCAGCAGATATTTCGCGCCATGCTGCGCCGTCGACGCAGCCGTTTCGGTAACCACCCGCATGAAAGTGTCCGCGGTCAACGTGATGGTGCCTTCGAACGGCATGTGGAGCGGCGTAACGCCCAGCGGGCCGCCTGGCAAAACTAATCCATCCATGCGCTCGGCTACCGCATGAGCTATCACATTGGCAGCAAAAATATCCGTACCCGTAGGAAGATGCGGCCCGTGCTGCTCCACGCTGCCGGCCGGCAAAATCACCAGCGGATTTTTTTTTAATTGTTCGGCAATCTCTGGTTGCGTCAATTCGACGAAATAGCGGCTAGGCAACATGTTGCGCCTTATTCGCGTTCGCTTTCTCAGCCGATTCCATTGCTTCGGATATCGCCACCTCTTGGCCCTTGCGTTCAATGGAGCGAAGCGCCGCATTCACGATCGCCACGGCAGCATTTCCATTTTCCGCGGTTAATTCATTAGGCTTGCCGGTCCGGCAGCTTTCCGCGAACAGCTCCAGCTCCGTACGAAACATATCGCTCGGCGGGACTCTCAACTCTTCACGGCTGCCATATCCGCTCTTACCTCGCTGAATGTAAAGCGTGGAGTTCTCGTGCAACTTGTCAGGCGTGTCCCAAGTGGCAAAATCAATCTCATAATGCATTAATCCCTTGGACCCGAATACGCGGACCGCGAAAATCCCCGGCGAAGTCCAGCACGAGCCCACATACCCAATTTTCCCGTCCGCGAATTTCAACAAAGTCATCGACTGATCGTCTACTTCGGCGCCCACCGGCGACAATTTCGACGCGATGGAGCTGGCGGAAATCACTTCCCCGCCAAGATATTGCATCACGTCGAATTGATGGATGGCCAGTTGCGACAGCGGCCCGCCGGGCGTTTTATCTTTGTACCAGCGCCACGTCTTGGGAGTTAGCTCCAACGCGCGTTCATTTGAAAAATTAGCTTCAATGAAAGCAACGCGCCCTAATTCTCCGTCCGCAATGGCTTCGCCAATTTTGCGGATCCCAGCCATCAGCCGCGCGCTGTGGCCCACCGTCACGGTAATCCCGTACTTTTGTTGTAGTGCTGCGATTTCTAATCCGTCTTCCAGCGTGCTGGCAATAGGTTTCTCGGTGTACACGTGCTTCCCGCTCTTCGCTACTTCCAGCGCCATCGGCAGGTGCTGCTGGTTGGGTACGGTAAGAATGACGCCTTGAATCTCCGAATCGGCGAGTATCGCTTGCAAACTTGCAGCCGCCGGAACCCCAAGTTCCTGTTGAAAAGCTGTCCTTTTCTCTTCCGAACGGCTATAGCCGGCGACAATCTCGAGCAGCTTTGATTTCTTCGAGGCCTTGGTGAGCACCTTAGCCCAGCGCCCCAACCCTACAATTCCTGCTTTTACCGGCTTGTCACTCATTGCCGTCCTCTCAAAAATTTGTTGCTGCGAAAAATGGAACAATCTCTTGCAAACTCGCAAATCTGATAGTACCGTATTACGGGATGATGCAGCAGTCAAGCCATTTACCTGCCAGCGCCCCCCTCTCGTTTATCGAAAGATCTGCCGCCCCACTGCGCCGTCAGGTCCTCGATGAATTGCGCCAATCCATCATTGCGGGACGCCTCGCGCCAGGTACACGTTTGATTGAACGCGAACTGATCGCCATGATGGGCGTATCGCGTACCGTGATTCGCGAAGCACTTCGCCAGATGGAATCGGAAGGCCTGGTTGCCAACATTCCAAACAAAGGCCCGGTGGTTCGTGAATTGACGCTTGCGGAAGCGAAAGATCTTTATTTCATCCGCGCCGTCTTGGAAGGATTGGCCGCGCGACTCTTCACTGAAAATGCCAGCCCCGCGCAGAAGAGACTTCTCGAGCAAGCCTTGAAGGCCACAGCGCAATCCTACGAGAATGGTGATCCGACCACCATTCTTGAAGCCAAGAATCAATTTTACGAGGTGCTGTTTCAGGGCGCAGGGAGCGAGACTCTCTCGTCCATGATTGGCACGCTCCACGTGCGGATCTGGCGTTGGCGCGCGCTAGGCTTAGGACATCCGCGGCGTTCTGAAAAACGATGGAAGGAAAGCATTCGCGGGTTGCGAGCGATGCTTGCCGCCATCGCCAAAGGCGATGCCTTGTTGGCGGAGACTCTTCTGCGCAATGAGGTTACCAGAGCCGCCGCCGAAGTCATGCGCCTGTTGATCAGCAAGACGCCGATCATCGACAAACATTAGATTGGCTACACGTGAGCTCCGGAGGAACAGTTTCATGGCCACTGATTTCATCGTGCACGACAAAGCGGACACCGTCGGCGTCGTAGTTGTCGAGGACGTTCAGCCAGGTAAGGAAGTCTCCGGTTGGATTATGGAAACGGACGAGACCATCCGCTTTAAGTCTCTCGATACCGTGCCGCTCGGTCACAAGATCGCCCTGCGTGACATGAAAGTTGGCGACACAGTCCTGAAGTATGGCCATGATGTAGGCCGCATCGTAGCGGATGTTGGCCAAGGCCACCATGTTCACGTACACAATCTGAAAACCAAGAGGTGGTAACGTGGGGCAGCACTCATTTTTCGGCTATCGCCGTGAGAATGGACGAGTGGGCATACGCAATCATGTCGTCATCCTCCCGCTCGACGATTTGTCTAACGCCAGCGCTGAAGCCGTCGCCAATAACATTAAGGGGACGCTCGCGCTTCCTCACGCGTACGGACGTTTGCAGTTTGGTGAGGATCTGGAGCTGCATTTTCGCACGCTCATTGGCACAGGCAGCAATGCGAATGTAGCCGCTTGTGTGGTGATCGGCATCGAGCCAAGCTGGACCAGAAGGGTAGTCGAAGGGATCGCTAAGACCGGCAAACCGGTGATGGGCTTCGCTATCGAAGGCCACGGCGACATAAACACCATTGCCGCAGCTTCCCGGAAGGCTCAGGAATTTCTGCAGTGGGCGTCCGAGAAGCAACGCGAATCTTGCTCCATCAAGGAACTTTTCGTTTCCACCAAGTGCGGCGAAAGTGATACCACTTCCGGCCTCGCTTCTTGCCCCACGGTCGGCAATCTAATCGACAAACTCGATCCGCTCGGTGCGACTACCTGTTTTGGGGAAACATCAGAATTGACCGGAGCGGAGAACGTATGCTCCAGCCGCGCCGCCACTCCCGAAGTAAAAGAACGATTCATGCTAGTGTTTAACGCCTATCAAGAGATGATCGACCGCCACAAAACCAGCGACCTTTCCGAGTCCCAGCCCACCAAAGGAAATATCGCAGGGGGGTTAACTACCATCGAAGAAAAAGCCTTTGGCAACTTACAGAAAATCGGTCGAAAGACGAAATTCATTGACGTGTTGAAGCCCGCGGAATCACCGGCCAAGGGTCCCGGCCTGTATTACATGGACACTTCTTCTGCCGCTGCCGAGTGCGTCACGCTGCAAGCGGCTGCGGGATTTGTTGTGCATCTCTTCCCCACCGGACAGGGGAATGTGATCGGCAATCCCATCGAGCCGGTCATTAAGCTCACCGCCAATCCGAAGACCGCGCGCACCATGGGCGAGCATATCGACCTCGATGTCTCCGGTATACTACGCCGCGAAATGTCTCTCGACGAAGCCGGCGATCGGCTAATCGAGATCATGATGAGAACTTGCAACGGCCGTCTGACGTGCGCTGAAGCTTTGGGTCACCGCGAATTCGTGATGACCAAGCTGTATCAAAGCGCGTGATCTCTCCGAAACTTTCGGTGAGAACTTTCGTATTCATTCGGGGAAGGACTACATGAAATATTGCCGTTTCACTTTCAGGGGCAGCGCACGATACGGTCTGGTCGAGTCTTCTAAGGGCGTCGAACGCATCACGCACGTATTGTCCACGCCCCCCGAACAAGTCGGCAAGTTGAAATCCGTGCCCGCAGAACAGATTGAGCCGCTGCCTTTCTTGGAAACCCCGTTGTTCACGCCGGTGCAACCTTCCAAAATCGTTTGCGTGGGTCGCAACTATCGCGGCCACGCTGCTGAGATGGGCTCCGAGGTCCCTAAAGAACCGCTGCTTTTTTTCAAACCGCCCTCTTCCCTGCTAGACCCCGGCCACGAAATTCGCCGCCCATCCATTTCCGAGCGCGTCGATTACGAAGGTGAGCTCGGCGTAGTTATCGGCAAGCGCTGTTACAAATTGCCACCCAAAGAAGATGTGCACCCTTACATCCTTGGTTACACCGCCGTAAACGATGTGAGTGCTCGCGATTTTCAAAAGAAAGATAATCAGTGGGCGCGTGCCAAAGGCTTCGATACCTTTTGTCCGGTCGGTCCGCTGGTCACCGACGAAATCGATCCGTGGAAAGGCGTGGACGTCGCGAGTCGCGTGAATGGCCAGGTTCGTCAGCAGGGCAACACGCGTGACTTCGTATTTCCGCTTGATGCCCTGATTCACTACATTTCCAACATCATGACGCTGATGCCCGGCGATTTACTTTGCACCGGCACACCCGAAGGCGTCGGCCCTCTGGTGCCCGGAGATGTCGTGGAAATTTCTGTCGAAGGTGTCGGCACGCTGCGCAATCCCGTCGTAAGCAACTAAGTTCGCTTTTGCGTAGAAGAATACCGTCCTAAAAACCTTCGCTCTACTACTTCGCCGGTTCCGCCTGAACGGTCGTCTGAAAACTTATCGCCATTAACCACTGGCCGTTGCGCTTCAGCCACACGCGGCTAACGTGGACAGGCTTGCCGTGATACGGCTGATGCAGGCAAGTCATGACGATAGTACTTCCAAAATCAAACATCTGCGCGGAAACCAGCGGTGCCGGCGCCGATGGATAGCCTGTTTGTTTCTGCAAATTTAACGTGGCGATGCGATCCGCTTTAAA
>DATHMG010000090.1:0-28374 GCA_035487275.1 Candidatus Acidiferrum sp.
CATACAGCGGATGATGATCATAGGTATGGTCGGCGTGCAACATGAACTCCACCCCGTTCAGCACCATAGCCGCGAAATCGGAGTCGCCATAACGGACCGTAGCTCCCAGCACCTGTTCATAAAAAGAAAGCGACCTCGATAAGTCCCGCACCAGCAGGTTCACCGAAAATTTCGGCAGAGCTCGGCCATATTCGTCCGCTGGCATCCAGGCATCGCCGGTACGCGTCATGGTCATGGATACATCCTCCGCTGTCGCGAGCGCGCCTACAAGAAATCTTCTCACCACGCTCGTAGAAGTCCGCGCGCGATCTCATGATCCAAAGAACCAGTCTCGCCAATTTGGACTATGCGCCTAAGTGCGGAGCTGCGTCGCTATTGCGCACCAGCAGCCAGTTCAGTGTTGCAATTACGACGACGCCAAGAACAATGGACAAATTGCTGAGTGGTGTCTCCAAAAATAGCATCACACAGAACGCCAGTGTCAGTATCGCGATAAACGGACCGCCACGCAGACGAAGCGCATCTGCTTCGGGACGCTTTTGTCGCAATACCAGCAGTGCCACGGCAAATGAAGCATAAGTCAGCAACCTGGTCACCGCGGACAGGGTAATGTTCCATCGAAAGTTCCCCACCAGCGCAAAGGCCAGCAGTAAAAATGTGTAAACGAGAATAGACAGGTGCGGAGTGCGAAATCTCGGATGCACGACTGCAAAAAATCGCGGAAAATCTCCGTGCTCCGCCAGTGCAAAGGTCAATCGCGGCGTGTGCAGCATATTGGCGCCCAAATATCCGTAGATGGACACCAGCGCCCCGCAAGCAATCGCGGCCGCGGCCCCATTCCCAAAAATGTGACGCGCCGCTTCCGCAAGCGGCCGTTCGCTCGCAGAAGGATTGGCCAGCGTGCCGTTGATGACCACCTGCACCAAGATGTAAATTACCGTGACCAGCGCCAATGCATAAAATAGCGCTGCTGCAGCATCTTTGCGGGGGTCGCGAGTTTCTCCGGTGGCAAAAAAAACCGCTTCAAATCCGCCGTAAGCAAAGACCAGCACCAGAATTGCGCCAAGCCAATCTTGAAAGGTAACCTTGTGGGTCATCGGGGCAGAAACAACCAGTCCGTGTGCGATCAACCACCCAAGTCCCGCGCCAATAAAGATCAGCAAGAGAAATATTTTTGCGCTGGTTAGAAAATCGCTGACCCGTATCGCTGATTGTACTCCGCGATAATTAATTACCGCGAGCAGTCCGATTAACGCGGCCAGTATCGTCACTCGATAGACGGGTTGCACTGCGCGCGGGATGAACTCCGCAAGGTAAGTGGCAAAAAGGTTGGCTGTCCCTGACGCCGCTGCGAGTCGAGATAACCACGTCATCCACGCAATCTGAATTCCCCAAAATCGCCCGAGCGCTGTCCGCGCGTAAAGATAAGGCCCCCCGGTTTCGCTGAATTGCGACGCGACTTCGCCCAGGCAAGCGGCAACCATCGCGATCCCCGCAGCCGCGATCAAATATGCCAGCGGCGCATACTTTCCCAGGCGACCCTCAACCACGCTGGGCAAACCAAAAACACCGCCGCCGATGACCGAATTTACGATTAACGCCGCTAGGCTCCAGCGGCCGATGGTGCGAACCAAACCGCTGGAAGATTCTGCCGCCAATGCCGCTCCATCGCTGAAATGTTTGTAACTAAGCGAGGCGTCAAATTTTTAGCTCGCCAAAAACGCCGCCAGCGTAGCACAACTACCGATATCGTTCGCCCGCTTCATCACGGGCTTATGTGTTGTCCTCTCTCTGTTACAATTCCGTATCAATCCACCATGCCCAGCGGCTTCAGCGTCTTCCCGCGAAATTTTCGAAAGAATTACCCTGTCGCTGTCCGCGGAGAAGGCTGCTGGATCATTTCCTCAGATGGACGGCGTTTTCTTGATGCTGCGGGCCAAGCTGCAGTAGTCAACATTGGCCATGGCGTCACCGAGATTGGCCGAGCGATGGCGGAGCAGTCATCGCAGATCGCATTCGCGCACACTTCGCAATTCCATTCCGCTCCCGCCGAGAAGCTTGCCGCCCGTCTTTTACAATTTGCGCCTGCAAATTTTCAGAATGGTGGCCGCGTGTACTTCACCTCCGGTGGCTCGGAAGCAACCGAAACCGCCATCAAGCTCGCGCGGCAATATCACCTCGAGTCTGGGCAGCCGCAGCGGTACGGGGTAATTTCGCGCCGCCAGAGCTATCACGGCAGCACACTTGGCGCGATGTCGGTAAGCGGCAACGTCGCCCGCCGTGCTCCTTATCAACCCTTGCTCCCTGAATGGGGGCACGTCTCCTCGTGCTTCGCCTATCACAATGCCGGCAATTTAAAGGATGAGGACTACGGCCTGGCTTGCGCTAACGATCTGGATAAATTTCTTTGCGGCCCACTCAGCAATTCCTCAGCGGCATTTATTTTTGAGCCGGTGGTCGGCGCCACTCTTGGTGCGGCGGTGCCGAGCGCTGGCTACGTGACGCGCATCGCACAAATTTGCCGTGAAAATAAAATTCTTCTAATCGCTGATGAAATAATGTCTGGAATGGGGCGCACCGCGAGACCTTTCGCCATTCAACACTGGAATGTGGAACCTGACATGATCACGGTGGGGAAGGGAATTGCAAGTGGTTACGCGCCGCTCGGCGCTGTTCTGGTTTCCGCGCGCGTCGTCGAAACATTCGAACGCGGCTCTGGAATCTTTCAGCATGGGTTCACGTATCAGGCACATCCTGTCTGCACTGCCGCCGGCAACGCCGTGCTCGACTATCTGGAAAGTCGCAAACTGTTCGAAAGCGTTGCATCAATTTCAAAAACTCTATTTGCCGACCTGGAATGTTTGCGGTCACATCCCAATGTCGGCGATATCCGCGGCGTGGGCTTATTGATCGGCATCGAATTCGTTAGAGACAAATCGTCCCGCGAACCATTTCCGCCCTTGCAAAATATTGCCGAACGCATCCGTCAAGCTGCTCTGGAAGAAAGCGTACTTACCTATCCAACGCAAGGGTGCGTCGATGGCCTGCGCGGCGATCACATTCTTTTGGCACCGCCATTTATTTTAAATGCCGAAGAATCCGGGCTGATTGCGCGAGCGATTAAATCCGCACTGACAAAAATTTTCCCATCTTAGTTTCAGAATTTGTGCTCAACCATTGTTAGAATTTCGCCCGTAATCTTTCTTCTCTTTCGCCGAGCGTTGCATTATTGTTCGAAGCTGCGTTTTTCTTACTGCCGGAGATAACCGTTGATCATGCGCCGTAATTCTAGATGTCTAACCTCGCTTCTTGCTTCTGTTTTCTTAGTGACTGCCGCGACCCGTGCTGAGGACAAATCTCAGGGAAAAAATCCTGTCAAACCACGCGCACGCGATCTTGGTGTCCCGTTTGACGGTACGCCCGGCCCGCTCAACGCCATCACCGATGTTGCCGGCGTAACCGTCGGTCACACCACGCTTATTTCCGGCGAAGGAAAACTGCAGATCGGTAAAGGTCCGGTGCGCACTGGCGTCACTGCTGTTCTGCCGCGCGGTCAAGCCTCGATGAGCAGTCCGGTTTTTGCCGGCTGGTTCACAGAAAACGGAAACGGAGAAATGACCGGCACGACCTGGGTGGAGGAATCCGGTTTTCTGGAAGGCCCGGTGATGATCACCAACACTCACAGCGTCGGAGTCGTGCGCGATTCCGTAATTCAGTGGCGCGTCGCTCATGGCCAACCTGACCCTACCGGGTATTGGTGGTCGCTGCCGGTGGTAGCCGAAACGTGGGACGGCTGGCTCAATGACATTAACGGTTTTCATGTCAAACCCGCCGACGCTTTTCACGCGATCGATTCCGCATCGTCCGGACAAGTGACGGAAGGAAACGTCGGCGGCGGCACCGGGATGGTTTGTAATGAATTTAAGGGCGGCATTGGGACATCGTCGCGAAAGCTCGATGCGAAATTTGGGGGCTACACGGTCGGCGTGCTGGTGCAATGTAATTACGGCTCGCGCTCTAATCTGCGTATCGCTGGCGTGCCGGTGGGTAAAGAAATTCCGGAGGACCGCGCCTATGCTTCCACCTCATTTGATGAACTGGATCGTGGTTCCATCATTGTGGTGGTCGCTACCGACGCGCCACTGCTTGCCCATCAGTTAAAACGCCTGGCTCGCCGGGTCACTCTGGGCCTTGGACGCGATGGCAGTATTTCCGGCAACGGTTCCGGCGATATTTTTATCGCGTTTTCGACCGCCAACCCCGGTGCGGCGTTCGCAGATCACCTTGTGGATTTGAAAATGTTGCCCAACGAAAAAATTGAGCCGCTCTTCGCTGCTACGGTGCAAGCCACCGAAGAAGCCATCATCAACGCAATGGTGGCGGCCGAAACTATGACCGGCATCGAAAATCACAAAGTGATTGCCCTGCCCCAGGACCGCCTGCGCGCCGTATTGAAAAAATACAACCGTCTGAATGAGTGAGTAAATGGTTTAAGGATTTTTCGGCGGGAGGCGGGGGGTTAAACGTGCTCTCAAATCACCGGTACGGCCGTTTTCCGGAGCGGATTAAAAAACGGCAGCGGTACGATCTTCGCCAATACCGTGTGCCGCACGGCTTCCACGGTGATCTCCATGTTCAGCGTCGTACCCGCAACAGAGTTCTCGCGATTCACGCAAGCCAGCGCAATCATTTTCTTTAGCGTTGGCGACCACGTTGTGGACGTCGCCTTGCCGACGATTCGCCCGCCGCGATATACCGGCACTGCTGTGCGAGAAGCCATGCTGGGGACCTGCGGCGCCATGCCGACTTTGTCGTATAGCGATTCCACTTCATTCCAATTAATTTCAAGCCCCACCAGCGCGCGATACGCTCCTTTCTTAGCCTCGCGCGCCAACGCTTCGCGTCCGACGAAAGTCTCTTTCTTCAAGTCCACCAGCTTGCCCAGCCCAATTTCCGCAGGAGAAAATTTCTGCGCATCGATCAACGCTTTCTTACTGGAGGTGTAGTCAACCTCAATTAAAATCAGCCCCGCTTCGATGCGCGCGATATCCAGCGCAATCATTCCGGCTGGATGAATATCAAACGCCTTTCCCTTGAAAGTTAATTGGTCCCAAACTTTCACCGCGTTTTTCCAGGGCATCCAGATTTCGAATCCCAGGTCGCCGGTATATCCGGTGCGCGAAATGTCCACGGGCACGCCTGCGATTTTTCCGTGGGTCACACGAAAATATTTCAGATGAGTGATATCTGCTTCGGCGACGGCATTCAGCAATCTTCCTGACATGGGCCCTTGCAGCGCAAGTGCTGCCACCTGTTCGGTAATGTCCTCGATTCCCACATTCAGGCCTAGCGCATTCTGCTGAAACCATCGCAAGCTGGGATCCGCTGCCGTCCAGCGGTATTCGTTTTCGGCCAGTCGCGTGATTGTGCCGTCGTCGATGACCTTGCCTTCAGGATCGCACCAGCAGCAATAAATCACCTGATCGATTGCTACCTTGTTAATATCCCGCGAAATCACGCGATTCACGAATTTCGTCGCGTCTTTTCCCGTCACCTTGTATTTGAATAGTGGAGAAATATCGATTAACGCCGCGGAATTGCGGATGGCGTTGTACTCGTGCTCGTGATGCATTTCATAAACGCTGACCGTGTAGTAGCCGGACCATTCGCGGTAATTCAGGCTCTCGCACAGGGCGAGCGTTCTCTCGTGAAACGCAGTACCAACCGGCACAACCCCCCCAGTGACCGCGGCGCAAAGTATGCGCTGAAAAAAAAACGCGACATACTACGAACCTATCGAATTATAGGTGTTGGCTCGGCACAGCCGCAAGGCACTCGCGCGCATAAGTGTTCATTTTGCCGTCATCCACAAATCACTAACTGGATTCAATCTGCAAACATGGCGCGAAAATCTTCTTTCCAGCTCTCTGGAAAAGACGCCACCCGCAAGGCGCGGCGCACCACTTCCTTATCGCTATCTTTGTACTCTTTTGCAAAGTACAAACGAATAATTTCTGAAATCGAGACGTTGTTGGAGTCGCGCGAAAGTTCTTTGATCTCATCTCCTGCGCCAACCTCGCCCTCACGGGTCACCGCAAGGTAAAAGCCCGAGCGTTTGCTGGCCAGGAAACGCTTCACCATGGCGTCCGACTGAAATCTGATACCCAACTTGTAGCAAGGCAGGCGTGGTTGCGTCACCACAACCTCTGCTGAACCAATAGTAAATCGATCACCAAGATGGATCGCATCTTCCAGAAGGCCCTCGGTGGTAAAATTCTCTCCAAAATTCCCCGCCGTCAAATCGTTTCCGGGCAACTCCTTCTGCCAATACGCATAGTGCTCTAGTGGATAGCAATATACAGCTTTGTACTCGCCGCCATGCACGGTGAGGTCCGCCTGCCGGTCGCCGTCAAGATTTAATTTGTGCAGAAACACGCGCTTCTGAACGGGTTCCTTGAATATACCGGTAGTCACAGCGTGTCCGTGCCACCGCACGTTACGCGGCAACCCAACATTTACCGAAATTATTTTGCTCACGAGATGCTCGCCCTTGCACAGGATCGATGGTGCTTTTGCAGTATACGCGATGAATTATGTCGTAAAACGCCGTGGCTTTCTTACCGCGCGACTTGTGCCGCATTGCCGCTGCCAGTAGAATGCCTTCTACTTTCTTCAACCTGCGGATATTCACGTGCGCGCTTCGCGATCGCCTCATTTGTCGATTCCTCGCGCTTGTATGTTGAAGGAGCCTTAGCAAAATGACACAGCATTACGACGTGATCGTCATTGGTGGCGGTCACAACGGCCTGGTCAACGCTGCTTACCTTGCAAAGGCCGGGAAGAAAGTTTTAGTCCTCGAACGCCGTCATGTACTGGGCGGCGCCGCGGTTACCGAGGAAATCATTCCGGGCTATCTTTTCTCCGAATGCTCCTATGTAGTCTCCCTGTTGCGCCCTGAAATCATTCGTGAGCTTGATCTCCCTCGCCATGGCCTTGAAATTCTCCCGCTGGATGGCACGTTTTCTCCCATGCCCGATGGCAATCATTTGTGGCGCATGAACGATCACGCCAAATCCATCCGGGAAATTCGGCGCCACTCGCGCGTCGACGCCGAAGCGTACGACGAATTTTCGAAAATGATGACGCCGATGTGCCGCTTCGTGAAGCCCATGCTTTCTATGGTGCCCCCCGATCCCACGACGCTGAATCCGCGCGATTTGAAGCAGCTGCATTTTCTGATGCAACGCTTCCGGGAACTATCTTCCGATGAGCGTTACACGCTGATTCAACTCATGACCATGAGTTCCGCGGATTTCCTGGACCAGTGGTTCGAGACAGACGTACTCAAAGCCACCATGTCCGCGTCCGGAATTATCGGCACATTTCTTGGCATTCGCTCGCCGGGTACCGCGTACGTGCTGCTTCATCACTACATGGGTGAGATTGACGGAGCGTTTCGTTCCTGGGGATTCAGCCGTGGAGGAACTGGCGCGATTTCCAATGCCATTGCCGCTGCGGCACGCGAAGCTGGCGTCGAAATTCGCACCAAAGCTCCGGTGGGTAAAATTTTGGCGAAAGAAGGCCGCGCGGCGGGAGTCGTTCTGCAATCCGGAGAGGAAATTACCGCCAACGTAATATCCTCCAGCGTCGACCCGCATCTCACATTCGAAAAATTCCTTGAACCTTCGGAGCTACCCGCCGATTTCCTGGAAGGCGTGCGGCGCTACAAATTCCGCGGATCATCGGGGAAAGTAAACATTGCGCTGGATGCGCTGCCGGAATTCAAATCTTTACCAGGCGAAGGAGCGCATCTTCGCGGCGCGATTTCCATTTCTCCCAGCATGGAATACATGGAGCGCGCTTACGACGACGCCAAGTACGGACATTATTCGCGGCGTCCGTACATCGACATGGTGATTCCAAGCTTGACCGATCCAAGCGTTGCGCCTCCTGGTAAACATGTTCTTTCCTGTTTCGTGCAATACGCTCCTTACAAGCTGGCGGAAGGCACGTGGGACGATCAACGCGAAGCTTTTGGCGATAATGTGATCGACACGATCTCGGAATATGCGCCAAATATTAAAAACATTATCGTCGGACGTCAGATTCTCACGCCGCTCGATCTGGAGCGCGAATTTGGCCTGACGCAAGGGAATATTTTTCAGGGCGAACTTTCGCTCGAGCAATTATTTTTTCTGCGCCCCATAGCGGGTTGGGCTTACTACCGCACTCCAATCGACAATCTTTATATGTGCGGTTCTGCAACGCATCCGGGCGGCGGCATCATGGGTGCCAACGGCCGCATCGCCAGTCAGGTGATTCTCAAGGAATGGAAAAAAACCGCCGTGTCGCGCCAGACAAAAACTGGCACAACGAATGGCGCTCAATCTTCGACGGAACCGGTAACATCAACCGCCGCTCGTTCTGCCAAAGAGCAAAACTGACATGCCCATCGGACAGCGTGTAGCATTCATCGGCGGCGGTCACAACGCGCTCATCGCGGCGTTTTATCTGGCCAAGGGTGGATTCGAGCCAGTGGTTCTGGAACGGCGCGAAATTGTCGGTGGCGGCGCCATCACGGAAGAGTTTCATCCCGGTTATCGCGGCTCCACATTAGCTCACACCCTCGGTCCATTGCGGCCTGATGTGGCCCGCGACTTAAGAGTTGAAAAATTTAATTGTGAAATTCTGCTCCCTGACCCGCGCGTCTTCGCCCCCGCACTTAATGGTGAATCGCTGCTGTTCTACGATGATCACGCCAAGACCGCCGCCGGCATCGCTCGCTTGTCGGCGAAGGACGCCTCAAAATACACGGAATTTGCTGCTTCGCTCGAGAAAATTTCCAATGTCTTTGCCCAACTGTCCACAATCACCCCGCCGTCTATCAACAAGCCTTCCCCGGAAGACCTCTGGAACCTGCTGAAGACCGGCCGTGGCGTTCGCGGTCTGGGCAAGCATGGCATTTTCGATTTGCTGCGCTGGGGACCGATGGCTGTCGCGGACTTTGTCGCGGAATTTTTCGAGACCGAATTATTGCGTGCCGTGATCGCGGCTCGCGGAATTTTTGGCACCGCTCTGGGGCCGTGGTCCGCTGGTTCCACTGCGGTACTCCTTCTGCGCGCGGCCGCCGACGCAAATCCGGTCGGCTCGGCGGCATTTTGTCGCGGTGGGCTAGGCACCTTCACGCACGCGCTGGCCGAATCCGCCAAGCAGGCGGGCGCGGAAATCCGCACCAACGCGGAAGTGGTGCATATCCGTATAAAAAACGGCGCGGTTACCGGCCTGGTACTCGCGGATGGAGATGAAATCCCCGTCGAGGCCATCGTCTCCAGTGTCGATCCCAAGCGCACATTTTTCCAGCTCATGGATCCATCCCAACTCGATCCCACTTTTGCTTTACGCATCCGGAATATTCGCGCCAACGGCTCGGTCGCTAAAGTAAATTTCGCCCTCAACGATCTGCCAACTTTTCCTTCGCTATCGGCCGCCGTCGGAGCGGATGGGTTTCGCCAGGCGGCGCTCTCCGGCCGCATTCACGTCGGTCCTGAGATCGATTATCTCGAGCGAGCATTTGACGCGTCCAAATATGGAGAATTTTCAGGCGCTCCTTATCTCGATCTTACGATTCCGACGCTTCTCGATCCAACTCTTGCGCCTCCTGGCAAACATGTACTCTCGGCTTACGTGCAGTTCGCACCGTACAAATTGAAAAATGGAAATTGGGACACGCGCCGCAAGGACTTGGGCGAGACGGTTATCAAAACCATTGCCGCGTACGCACCAGATTTTAGGGAGCTGGTGGAAGCCTGGCAGGTGATCACGCCGCAGGATCTGGAGACCGAGTATGGTTTGACCGGAGGCCACATCTTTCATGGCGAGCTGGCGCTCGACCAGCTTTTTACCATGCGTCCGGTTCTGGATTGGGCACGCTACAAAACGCCCATTCGCGGATTATTTCTTTGTGGCTCCGGTACTCATCCGGGCAATGGACTCACCGGAGCATCGGGTGCCAACGCCGCGCGCGAAATCATCCGCGAACTGCGTTAAGCCAGCATATTCCGGGAGCGGTTCGACGAGTGGATGTTGCGCCAGGTGCTTGATCGGTGGCAAACAATTTTCTGCCGTAAATTAATGAGGAATGGCTAGAATAATGCCTCTCAACAGAGGTGACAACTGATGCCTTCCGACTATTACCTGCTGAAAACAGAACCTACCGGATATTCATTCGCCGATTTGCAGAGGGATTCCGTTACTGAATGGGACGGTGTTTCCAATCCCGTGGCGCTAAGGAATCTCCGCGAGATGAAGCCGGGAACGAAATTAATCATTTACGAAACGGGCGACGTGAAAAGCGCGGTGGGAACCGCAACGGTGGTGAAGGTAAACAATGACGATGCCAAAAATCCCATCGTCACCATCAAAGCAGGGCCGCCGATAAAACACCCTGTTGCTCTTGCGGAGATGAAAGCCGACCCGCTGTTCGAGGATTCGCCGCTGGTACGCCAAGGCCGCCTTTCGGTCGTGCCGCTCACCTCGGCGCAATACAAAATACTGACGAAATAAGGAAATTCTTGTTGCTCACTTAGTTTTCTTTTCGATTCGCCCCATGGATGCCAGCTGGATTCGCGATCTGTGTCTTTCTTTTCCGTCCGTCACCGAACACGTGATTTGGGGCAACGATCTGACCTTCAAAGTAGCAGGCAAGATGTTCGCTCACGCGGTTCTCGAGCCGGCTCCGGTATGGCTGTCTTTCAAAGCTTCTCCAGAGAATTTCTATGAATTAACCGAGCGTCCGGGCATTATTCCCGCGCCTTATCTCGCTCGCGCTCAATGGGTTGCTCTCGAAACGAAAGACGCACTTTCTTCGGCAGAACTGTCTGAATTCGTGCGCGACTCTTACGACATAATTGTTGCCAAGCTCCCTAAGAAGGCCCGCGACTCTCTGTCGACAACGCGTCGCGTCAAATCTCGGCGCGCCAAGCCCCCAAGCCGACGCTGATGGCCACGGCGAACATTTAAAAAAAGACTTGACGTAACACTGTGTGGCGCATAGTATATGTCGCATCCTATGCAACACATTGTACAGCCATGAGCTCAGAAAACTTTGACAACCTTCGTCTCGAACTTCGCCGGGGAGGCTTGGTATTGGCTGTGCTGGCGGCTCTGCACACGGAGCAATATGGGTACACGCTGCGAAAAATCATGGTTGACCATGGCATCGAAATCGACGAAGGCACGCTGTATCCGCTCCTTCGACGCTTAGAAAGCCAGGGCCTGCTTACAAGTAAGTGGCGCGAAGAGCAGAAGCGCAATAAGCGTTTTTATAAGCTTACTGCTGGGGGCAAACAAATCCTGGAGCAGTTGCTCAATGAGTGGCGAAGTATGGATTCCTCGATAAATTCAATTTTGAAGGAGTATGGTCATGCAACTTCTCGAACGGTACTTGCAGGCCGTTAAATTCTGGCTGCCCAAGGAACAGAAGGAAGACATCATCGCAGAGTTGTCGGAGGACATCCGCTCTCAAATTGACGAGAGGGAAGCCGCGCTCGGCCGCAAACTGAATGAACCCGAAATGGAATCCATCCTTAAACAGCGCGGCCGGCCGATACTGGTGGCGAACCGCTATTTGCCACAAGAGCATTTGATCGGACCAGTGCTGTTTCCCATTTATCGCCTGGTGCTCAAAGTTGTCATGTTGTGTTATGTGGCGCCCTGGACAGTGACATGGATCGCCTTGTTGATTTTCAATTCCGGGTACGCCGCGAAATTCGTTGGACACTCTTGGGTTGAAGCGTTGGGATACCTGTGGGCGTCGCTGTGGAGCACCGCTTTCCTAGCGGCCGCGATAGTGACACTCATTTTCGCCATACTTGAGCGGGTACAGCTTAAGAATCATTTCCTGGAAGAATGGGACCCGCGCAAGCTCCCGCCTGTAAACAATCCAAACGTAATTTCGCGATTCAATTCCATTGTTGAGTTGGCCGCCAACTTGTTCTTTTGCGTTTGGTGGACAGCGCATGTGTCCTCGCATGTGGTGTTCAATCAACCTAACTTACGAATTTCGCTAGCCCCCACTTGGCGTTATTTCTTCTGGGGATTCTTGTTTATCGCATTCATAAACATCGCGCTTGCTGCTGTTAATCTCGCCCGTCCCTACTGGACCGCGCGACGCGCCACGTTTCGTCTCGTTAGTGACATTGCGGGTTCCATACTTTTCTGCTGGCTTTTGAAATCCAATCTGCTAGTCGAAATTGCTGGCGCAAGTATCTCACCGGCGAAAGCCGGGCAACTGACTGCGGCGATCAATCTCTGGATGGCAAGGATGTTTCCGGTAGCCGTCATCTTCGGAGTAGTGATTGCCGTGGTTAACATTTTCCGCATCGTGCGCGTCTCCGCGCCACAAACGCACATTCCTGGAGAAAGACCCGCAATGGCTTGAATTAAGCGCTGCTGGTAAGTCGCTGCACTCGGTCTGATCTTCAGACCAAAAAATGAATAACAGTACTGCCCGGGTTCTCTCTTGTTTGAACGCGGAAATCGGATAGAACGGCACACACGATTAGGCTCAAATGAACTGGAAAAAAGCTTGAGCGATCCGGTTGAGGTCTCATGCCAACCATCGAGGAAATCATGATGCAAGGCAAAATTGTTGCCATTTCTACTGAAGTCGCCGATGAAGTTCGCAAGACCATGCGCGCGCCGATCTATGGATTTCCGGCGCATCAGGAGTTAACAACCGACGCGGCGCCATGCCGTCATTGCCTGCGCCTGATTGCCCCTCAAGTAGATGACGCCATACTGTTCACCTACGACCGATTTACCGGCGTGGAAGAATTGCCGCAGCCCGGGCCAATTTACGTACACGCAAAAAAATGCTCCCGATACGATGAGCAGGCTGGTTTCCCTGAAGAACTTCGCGGAACCGCACGTACGCTCGAGGCTTACGCCAAGGGCCGGCGCTTCATCGCCCAGGAATATGTTGCTGCCGATGCAGCATTTGAAGCCGCCATCGAGCGCCTGTTTTCAAACCGCGAAGTCGATTATTTACAAGTGCACAGCACGACTGCTGGGTGCTTCACATTTCGCATCGAACGAACGGGCGATAGATGAACCAGCCACCACGAAGTAATTAATAGCCAAGATTGGCGATCGTCGGGGCCCCCCAAATAGAAATGCGCCCGACGCTTATGAATTAATGCAGGGCGCATTCCCGAACGAACTAATTTGTTACTGAGCCGCAGTTAAAACAGGAATTGGTTAAGTCTTAGTTATGGCCACCGGCGGACTTGGCCATTTTTTCTTGCCATTCTTTGGCGCGCCGCTCCATCTCTGCCGGCGCGACATCTTCCACATGTTGCGCAAGCCCCCAATGATGACCGAATGGATCAGCCAATTTGCCGAAGCGATCGCCCCAGAATTGATTCTGCAGCGGCATGGTAACCTTGCAACCCGCGGCAACCGCTTTGTTGAACGCGGTGTCTACATCCTCGGTGTAGACGAATAGATAACTGGATGGCGCTGATTTCGAATTCGAATCAGGTGCGGACGCCATGGATGGAAATTCATCGTTTAACATGAATCTGGAGTCGCCGATCTGCATTTCAGCGTGTCCAATCTTTCCGTCTGGTCCTTGCATGCGGTGGTTTTCTTTTGCTCCCAGCGCTTTCTTGTAAAATTCGATGGCTTTGGCGGCCTCTCTACAAGTTAGTGAGGGAGTAATCGAATGGTAGCCTTCAGGAATCGCACGAACAGTAGTTGTCATAATTCCTCCTTAAACTTCTTCTAACGGTTGGCGCCCGACATATGAAAGCGGCGCGTCTGCAGGTAATACCGAACTACATCGTCGAAGTCAACCATCAAGAATCGGAAGCCGACTTGGAGAAAAAGCAAGCGCGGAAACCGTCTCGTGCACGAGTGTTTTTTACATCAAATTCGCTAGGTCGTTATTTGGGCAAGACCTTTTTCAGTCTGGTTAGGAACTCGAATTCGGCCGGATGCATTTTTTCACTCGCGGCTTCGAGGGTGAAGAAACCGGTTCGGTCGATTTCTGGAAATGTGGCCATCCTTCCGGATTTTGGCGGCCATTCCATTTCAAATGTGTTGCTCTTTAGAGAAGAAGGATCGCAATCGCCGGCAAAGGCCCAGGCATGCACGGTTTTGCCGCTTTTATGCTTGACGCTGCCGAGAGATACAAAATCACCGAGCGGAACGAGTCCGGTCTCTTCCTGAAATTCGCGTTTGGCCGCAACGAATAAGTCTTCGCCGGGATTAATTTCTCCTTTGGGAACAAACCAGGCTCCGCGATCTTTGTTTTTCCAAAATGGCCCGCCCAGATGTACCAGCAACACTTCCATCTGGCCGTTTCGTTCTCTGTGCATGAGTAATCCCGCGCTGGTTTTTGCCATCGGGTTTCTTTGGAGTATTAATAGCAATTATCGCAAAGGCCGGCACGGTATAATCAAGCAGCGCGAGCCGTAATTTGTATTCGCCATTCCATCCTATTCAACTATGTCCGAGCCTGCCATGGTAGTTCGTAATATTTCAGATACGGCACGATGGGCTGCGGTGTTTCGCGCGAACGAAACACAGCGCCCGGATGCGCTCTTCCGTGACCCTTACGCTACGCGACTTGCGGGGACACTGGGCGTGGACATCGCCAACACGCTGCCGCACGGAAATAGTTACGCGTGGGCATGGGTAGCCCGCACCTACCTCTTCGATCAATTTATTCTGCGGGAAATTCAGCAGGGTGTGGACCTGGTGATGAATCTGGCTGCCGGTTTGGATGCGCGGCCATATCGCATGCAGTTGCCGGGTACGCTTCAATGGGTCGAAATCGATTTGCCGGAAATTATCACCTATAAAGAAGCAATTCTTGCCGGTGAAAAATCCAGCTGCAGACTCGAACGTATCCGCCTGGACCTTTCCGATGTCCAGGCCCGCAAGCCGGTACTTGCCGAGATCGCTGGACGGGCCAGGAAGATTATGGTGCTCACCGAAGGATTGCTTATTTATCTGGAGCCCACCCAAGTAGTTGCGCTCGCCAAGGACCTTGCCGGGCATCCGCAATTTCAGCGCTGGATACTCGACATCCATTCGCCGGGATTGCTACGCCTGATGCAGCGCACGACCGGGAAACAGCTTAGCGAGGTTGGTGCGCCATTCAAGTTCGGGCCCCCGGAAGGTCCACAATTCTTAGAGCCATACGGCTGGCGAGCCGTTGAGGTACAAGGCCTGCTGAAAATCGCCGCGCGTTTTAAACGTCCTCCGTTCGGTTTGCGTTTGCTTTCGCTCCTGCCGGAGAAAAACGGGGTCCAGGGTTCGCGCCCATGGTCCGGGGTTTGTCTATTTGAGCGAGTGGAGACGCGACAATAAAAATCACATTTTGACTGTGCGAGTCCCGCAGACTCCCCGGTTTTTATTCTTCAAAATTCTCAGTACTTTCTGGTATGGCCGCCCACCCCTAGCGATGGAAGAATCTTTGGTGCGTGAGTGGCCTTGCCCAAGCTGCTCCGTAGATGAATTAAACAGGAGGCGATTTTGATGAAACTCAAATTAGCACTAAGTTTTCTCGCACTATCCAGCTTGGCGATGATTCCAAGATCGAGCTTTGCGGCGCAATACGACGACACGCAAAAAAAGAGTGATTCGACCCGCACGTTAACCGGTTGCCTTTCAGCCGGCGATAAATCAGGCGAATACCATTTGACAGCGGACGATGGCAGCACCTGGACGTTGACCTCCAAGAACGCCAAGTTGGGCGATCATGTGGGCCACACCGTGACGGTGAACGGCAGAGTGTGGCACGCTGGAATGCACGGGGCCAAGGAAAAGGCCAAAGACGAAACGAATCCGAACGCAACTGAGCACGGTCATCTGAACGTGACGGACCTGAGCATGGTCAGCGAAAGCTGCAAGCGGTAATTCTCTTTACCATTCATGGAGTGAAGCGAGAGGGCGGTTTGCCCTCTCTTTTTTTGGGTGCTAATAATCCCGAAGCGCTTTCGCCCGTGATTGCCAATGGCGAAGCTCGCTGTTAGAAGTGAAGTATTGGAGAGGCGCGCCGATGAACTACGACTTTTTGGTGGAAACCTACGAAACAGAACGAATCAAAATTATCAGCACCTGGAGTGAATTCCGCGATGAAGATATGCATCGCCGCCCGCGCGACGGCGATCCTCGCGGGCGCAGCGTTCAGGAACAGATGGTGCATCAGTGCGTGAGCGAAGACTTATGGTTCCGCAACATGCTAGGCATTGATGTGAGCGCTCCACCTTTGCCGCAGACGGAGACGCGACGGGAATTCATGAAGCGCTACGCGGACGACAGCGAGAACCGGCTTGCTATTTTGCGCACGAAAGACGAGTCGTGGTGGTCCGGGAAGACGCAGTTCTTCGACGTGACGCGCTCGCGCGCCTGGGTTATGACCCGCAGGATCGCCCACAGTGCTCATCATCGCGGGCAGCAAATGGCGATGTTAAGGATGTTTGGCTACGCGCTTCACAGCAACTACGGGCCGACGGCCGATACCGGCGGGCTGATGCAAAATCACGCGCCGACAATTTACGCGTATCAAAACCTTACGTCGTTATTTGCAGGCGAATCCTCCGGCGGCAGAAAATCTTCGCTGCCGCCTCTGAGCGACAAACCTGTCACTGAGCGACCAGAGCAAAGGTAATTCCTCCTGGCGAGAATCAAAGTGACTTTGCCGGGTCCGAGAAATCACCGAGAGTCCATATTTTCCGGGGTTTATTGCGGCTTCGTGATTACGCCGCAGGCAATACGCGCAGGAGCACTGGCTGCGGACGTGTCGGTAACGGCGTGAATAACGATGGCAGTCCCCCCGTTGCTGAACACAGAATTGTCACCGCTCCCCAGAGTGACGTTGGGAGCCACGACGCTAACATGCGCCGTGTGATCCGGGGTGACTATCAACGTAAAATTCGGGATATCCCCGGCAGGTGCGGCGCCGTGTTCGTGACCCGCGCTGGACCCACTAAAGTGCGGACCCGCGGATTTGAAATCGGGTGCGTCACATTTGCCCACTTGATGGATATGAATGGAATGCTGGCCGGGTGGCAAATCCTTGATGTCGAGTTTGATTTTTACACCTTGCGCTGCCGGCGTAAGCGTCGCCATGCCGATGCTCTGGCCTTCCGAGTTCTTTATATCTACGGAAACTGGCTTCGACTGGCTACCGGCTTGCGGTGCGATGAATGTGGCTGCGGCGAGAGTTAACAATCCTGTCAACCAAAAAGTTTTCATTTAGTCTCCTCCGAGTGTGGCTCGACTGATCATTAAGATTAATTCGTTTAGCATTCGACCGTGGATATTTGTTCACCTGATGGTAACCCAGAGCTCAACGCCACTCGCGCCGCGAGATGGGCATAGACACATTTATTGGTTGGGATTCTAACGGCAACTCTTACTGGAGCGTAAAAATAGCGAAGCCTGAGCTGCACCATACCAGGGTGGACGCAGTCGAAACTAATCGGGACGATAAAGAGCGGGAAATTCTTTTTGCAGGCGTTTCAATTTGGGTAAATCGTTGAAGACGATGTACGGGTTGTCGGGATTTTTCTTCAAGTAATCCTGGTGGTAGTCCTCGGCGGGGTAAAACGCTTCGAAGGGCACAACCTTGGTGACGATCGGGCGGGAGTAGACGGCGGCGGAATTTAGCTGAGCGATGTAGCCATCGGCGATGCGTTTCTGTTCGTCACTCGAATAAAAAATGGCCGAGCGATATTGCGAACCGGTGTCAGATCCCTGACGATTCAACTGCGTGGGATCGTGCGCTACGGAAAAATAAACCATCAACAGTTGGCCGTACGTGATTTGAGAAGGGTTGTAGGTGACTTGAACGGATTCGGCGTGTCCGGTCACACCCATGCTGACGACTTCGTATGACGGCGATTTCACACGGCCTCCTGAGTAGCCGGAGGTCGCAGAATTCACTCCTTTGACGTGCTCAAAGACGGCTTGCACGCCCCAAAAGCAACCGCCAGCGAAGACCGCAGATTGGGGCGCGGAGGAGTGCGCGAGCGGCGCGTCGGTTGTGGGCTTGGGAAACAAGGATGCGCTGGGCGTTTCGGCGGGACGGGCGCCGAGAGCTCGGATGGCGGTCCAGGCGAAGAAAACCACGATTAAAACGATAGCTAGTAGCTTGCCGAGGTACGGTCTCTCCATGATCTGGGACCCTCTCATCAAACACTACGATAAGCCTTGATGATTGGATGCGCGAACCAGAATAAGGGAACACGTAAGCACTGCGCCAGGCGCCAAGGAAGCGCGGGTTGCGTCCACTTTTGAGGTTGAACTTCCTCGCCGGTCACGTCCAAACTGGCTTAGATTGGAACAGCCGAGATTGCGCGGCAACAAAGATGCCACTGGGCGAATAAAACCGCAGGAAACGTGGTGCATCAAAAAATCAGGGCACCACCTTTGGGAGGAGGCACAGATGAAAAGCGACATCCAGGCAAGTTTCCGAGCGAGTATCAAGCTGGCGCGATTCCTTTGCCGGATCGCGCCGGCTGCCGGCTTGCTGCTGGGACTGATAACGGCACCTGGGTTGCGCGCGCAGGTGACCAACGGCAAGAAGCCGGAACTTCCGCCGCCGTTTGCTTCCAAGTCCGCGACGAATCCTGCCGAGGAAGGGAAGCCGCCTAAGGGATTTTTGCCCACCGTGCCGCAGGGCTTCAAAATAAATATTTTCGCTGCGGATTTTAAAGAACCGCGATGGCTGGTCATAGCGCCCAATGGCGATGTATTCCTTGCGGACACGGCTGCAGGCAAAGTGCTTGTGCTGCGAGATCCGCAACATACCGGCAGCGCGCAGCAAAATGAAGTGTTTGCAAGCGGACTGCGAGAACCATACGGCATCGTTTTTCACGACGACTATGTGTATGTGGGAGATACTGACGCGTTGCTGCGTTTCAAATATGATCCGAAGACTTCCAAGCGGCTGGGTGAAGCGGAACATTTGATGGATTTGCCAACGGGCGGCCACTCCACGCGCTCGCTCTCGATGGCACCCGACGGAAACCATCTCCTAGTGGGCATCGGATCAAAATCAAATATAGATATTGAGAGTGACAAGCGGCGCGCGGCGATCACTATTTGCGATCTGGATGGCAAAAATGCACGGCTATACGCCACGGGAATCCGAAATCCGACTGGGATAGGGCTCGAGCCCAAAACCGGAATCCTGTGGACCAGTGTGAACGAGCGCGATGGACTGGGGAATGATCTGCCGCCTGATTATTTTACGTCCGTGAAGGATGGCGGATTTTACGGGTGGCCGTATAGCTATATCGGAGACAACATAGACCCGCGAGTGAAACCGCAGAAGCCGGAACTGACCTCGAAAGCAATCCTTCCGGATGTGTTACTGGGTGCGCACCGCGCGCCTCTGCAGTTTGCGTTCTATACCGCAAACCAATTTCCGGCTAGCTATCGTGCCGGAGCATTCGTAGCCGAGCACGGTTCGTGGAACCGTTCGCCGCGTGCGGGATACCAGGTAGTGTTTGTGCCTTTCAAAGACGGAAAACCCAGCGGCGATCCCACGCCATTTTTGACCGGGTTGGTGCCGGACCCGACGAAGAGCGAAGTATATGGACGTCCGGTGGGCGTGGCAGTGACGACCGACGGATCGTTGTTGGTATCCGACGACCTGGCGGGCACGGTTTACCGGATTTCGGCGGCACAATAATAACTGCGACAGAAATCGTCATGACCCGCAGTTACGCGGGTCATGCGTCAGTTTCACCAATACCAGCGGCATGGTGAGGAATAAATAGATGCGGCCGGCAATCGCACTCCGGGAGACGCGCGGAGAAAGACCACGAGTGGGGTGCGAGCGGAAGCCTAGTTGGGCGTCCAGGCGGGATGACTGGTGAAGAGACCATCGACCAGACCGATGTGGTAACAGATAAATAACCCGAAGGCCAGACTCACCAAGCCGGAAGCGGTGATCAAGCCCCGATTGAGCCACGCGAATTTATATCCCGCGAAGGAAAAAGGCAGAGCGATGGCGGCGGTGATGAGCATCATGCCGGCTATAGTTCCCAGACCAAAAACCAACAAATAAAGTACCGCCCAACGGGGGTTGCGAATGGTGCTCAGCACCAGCAGCGCCACGGCGGCGGAGCCTGCCAGTCCGTGGACGATACCCACGAACAGTGGACGCAGCGTATGGAACAGCCCAAGGCGCGCAAACGGGGCGCGAAGCCGCGCCGGCGGGGCCATGCTTTCACCGTGATGCTCTTCCGCAGGGCCGTGGGAATGCCAATGCAGATGCAGGTGAGAATTGTGCTGGTGAAGATGCGCGTGCTCACCACTCACCTTTGGATGTGACGGTGATAATTTCTCAGTGAGCCAGTGCATGGCGCCGGTAAGGTTCAATACTCCAAGCAGGATCAGCATCAAGCCCACAGAAAATTCCATGGTCAGACCTACGCGGACAGGAATCGCCATGCCAAACAGGATTATGGCTGCACCTACAACAACGATGGTGATGGTGTGGCCGCAGCCCCACAGAATGCCGATGAGCGCGGCCTTCAAAATGGAGCGCTCGCGGCTGACGATGGTGGAGACCGCGATCACGTGATCGGGATCAGTTGCGTGGCGCATGCCAAGTAGGAACCCGATAGTCAGAATGGCGAGGCCGCTGATCATGGTTGCTTTGTGAAGCCTTTAATTTGCCGCGATCGGCAGTGTCTTGGGAGGCGCCCGTATTTAAGCATAGCTTAGATGCCCTAACGAGGAGAAAACGGGTCGCTACTCGAGATGGTTGGATTCGCGGAGGATACGCATGAGCTCAGCGGCGGCGTGGGGAAGGCGTGCGCCACGGCGACCTACGAGATAGACGTGGCGCGGAATGTTGAGCTGCTTCACTTTTACTTCTTTCATCCAGCCGTGTTCGATTTCCCATTGCACGCACATGCGCGGCACGATGGCTACGCCCATGCCCATTTGCACGAAGCGCTTGATGCTTTCGATGGTGGGCATTTCGATGGGCATGTTGAGCTCGGTGTGATTGCGGGCGAAAAGTTCAATGACGCGGCGGCGAAAGGGCGACTCGACGATGTGCGCGATGAATACTTCGCTGCCCAGGTCGGCGATGTCGACCTCGCGCTTGCGGGCCAGCGGATGTTTGGGAGGAACGACCAGGCTCAGCTCGTCCTTCAGGATTTCCGTGGCTTGCAGTTGCGGATCGCGCGGAACGTAGGACACGGCGCCAAGATCCAGGCGATAGTTCAGCACTTCATGAGGAATGTCGCGTGAAAACATGCGGTGCACGCGGACCTGCACGCCAGGATGCTTTTCGCGAAAGATGGCCAGGGCCGGGAGCAGGGCGTGGATGGAGCTTTCGTTGACGCCCAGGGAGAGTTCGCCGCGCTCCAGGCCTTCGAGTTCGGTGAGGCCTTTTTTGACTTCGTCGCGGAGATTGATGAGGCGCTCGGCGTAATCCTTAAGTAAGGTGCCGGCGTCGGTCATGCGCACCGGACGGGAGCCGCGCACGAACAAAGGCTGGCCGAGGCCATCTTCCAGCTTGCGAATGGCTAGGCTGACGGCAGGTTGCGTGCGGTAGAGGCGCTCAGCGGCACGCGAGAAGCTACCTTCTTTAGCGACGGTGAGAAAGACCTGCAGTTCGCCCAGATCCACGTAAAACCCTCGGGAAGCAGTATAAGCCCTGATTATCAAAAGCAGAATAAAGATAAATTTGACTAGCGGCTGGCCTAATGCGTTACTTATGCATGGGATTGTCTATGGACGTAGTGCGCATATTCGATACCACCCTGCGCGATGGTGAGCAGTCGCCTGGATTCTCCATGAATACGGCGGAGAAAATCCGCATGGCGCATCAGCTGGCAACGTTGGGCGTGGACGTAATTGAGGCGGGATTTCCCATCTCTTCGCGCGGGGATCTGGAAGCGGTGCGCAAAGTGGCCCAGGAAGTTCGCACTGTGCCGATTGCGGCACTGGCGCGCGCGCGTAGAGACGACGTGAATGCCGCGATTGAGGCGCTGGAACCTGCGGCTGCTCCCCGGCTGCACATTTTTCTAGCTACTTCGGATTTGCACCTCCGCGTAAAGCTGCACATGACCCGCGACCAGGCCCTTGAGGCCATTGGCGCGATGGTCAAGCTGGGGCGGAATAGCGTAGGAGAAGTGGAGTTTTCCGCGGAAGACGCGGGGCGCACGGACATCGACTTCTTGTGCCAGGTTTGCCGCGTAGCGGTGGAAGCGGGCGCGACCGTTTTGAATTTGCCGGACACCGTGGGATACGCGGTGCCGGAAGAATATGGCGAGATGTTTCGCAAGGTGCGCGCATCCCTTGGCGACGTAGACGGTATTACGCTGAGCGCGCATTGCCATGATGATTTGGGCATGGCGGTGGCGAATTCGCTGGCCGCGGTGCGCGCTGGAGTGCGGCAGATCGAATGCACCATCAATGGCATTGGCGAACGCGCGGGAAATGCGGCGCTGGAAGAAATCGCGGTGGCCTTGGCGGTCCGCAAGGAAAGTTTTGGCGTGGTCACCAACATTCGGTTGGAGCACTTGTTTCCGTCTAGCCGCATGCTCACGGAAATTACCGGCGCGCTGGTGGCGCCCAACAAAGCTGTGGTGGGCGCCAACGCCTTCGCACATGAAGCGGGCATTCATCAGGATGGCATCATCAAAAATCCGCTGACGTACGAAATCATTTCGCCTGAAACGGTTGGCGTTCCTTCGCGCCTGATGGTGCTTGGGAAGCATTCGGGACGAAATGCCTTGCGCATGAGCCTGCGCGACTTAGGATATGAGCCAAGCGACACGGAACTGGCGGAAGTTTATCAGCGCGTGAATGCACTTGCGGACAAATCCAAGCAAGTGCGGCCGCGTGACCTAGTAGCAATTGCGCATGAAGTTTTGCGGCGGCGCCCCGCAGGGGTGGCTGCGGAAGCATCGAGCACGGCCTGAGGATATCGACTTTGGCACTTCGCCTGGCACCACATGAGAAAGCAGCTGGACCGGAATTTTCGATGAAGAAAAACATCGTACTTTTACCGGGTGACGGCATTGGTCCAGAAGTAACCAGGGCCGCGGCCGCCGTTTTGCGCGAATGCGCGCACGAATTTTCTCACCAATTCGACGTGCACGAATTTCCTATCGGTGGCGCGGCGATTGACGCTACTGGTATGCCGCTGCCGGCGGAAACGCTGGATGCTTGCCGCCAGGCTGACGCAGTTTTTCTGGGTGCCGTGGGCGGAGCGAAATGGGATGCGCTTCCCGTAGGGAAGCGGCCTGAGAGCGGGCTGCTGGAGTTGCGCAAAGGAATGGGCCTGTATGTGAACGTGCGGCCCGTCAAAGTTCTGGAGCCGCTGCGTGGAATATCGCCGTTGAAACCGGAGCGCTTGGGCGATCTGGACATTGAAATTGTGCGTGAGCTGGCCGGAGGTATGTACTTCGGCGAACGCGGCAGCGCTACGGAAAAAGGCGAGGAGCGCGCCTGGGATACGGAGTCGTATTCAACGCGGGAAATTGAGCGCATCGCCACGTTTGCGTTTACCCGCGCTGAGAGCCGCTCGCGGCGATTGTGTTCGGTGGACAAAGCCAATGTGCTGAGCAGCTCCCAACTGTGGCGCCGCACGGTCGCAGCGATGAGCACGGTGTATCGCTATGTAAAGCTCGAACACATGTACGTGGACAACGCCGCGATGCAGTTGACGCTGCGCCCCACCCAATTCGATGTGATTCTCAGCTCCAACATGTTTGGCGACATTTTGAGTGACGCCGCCGCGGCATTGATAGGCTCGATAGGGCTCGTGCCTTCTGCCAGCTTTGGCTCCAGCGCACCATTGTTCGAGCCTATCCACGGTTCGGCGCCGCAATTGGTTGGCAAGGACGCCGCCAATCCCATTGGATCGATTCTGAGCGCCACCATGATGCTCCGCGACGCCTTTGGCCTTTCCCTTGAAGCGGAGTGGGTGGAGCAATCACTGCTGCGCGTACTGGGCGGCGGCTATCGCACGCCAGACATTGTCGAGCCTGGCCAGCGCGCCATCGGCGGCTCCGTCTTTACCGAGCTACTGCGCGAAGAAATGCTGCGCTCCCTGGAACACGCCGAGCGCTACGGCTGGGGCGTCTAAGTTTCCATCGAAGACCCGCCCTCTACTTCTTCTCAAACTAACCAAATCCAGAAGTTGGGCTCTGATTTGGTTGCCTCGCTGTGTACCACAGAAAATTCTGACCAAGAAATTTCAATCCAGCGGTTGGCTTCCGGTGTATTTGAGAATGTACAGGCCGCCGGTTTCGCGATCGACGGCGTAGATCAGGCCGTGGTCATCGACGATGGCGTGATTGATAGCGATAGCGTGGGTAGGGTTGTTGGGTGGCGCCGGTGGAATGAAGTACCCGACCTCTTCAATGCGGGGAGGGGCGTTGGCAACTCCGGGCACCTCGATCAGGCGAAAGATGCGGACTCCGCCGTTGAAGAATGTTGCCACCGTCGTGTTTTTCAACTTTGCGGAGGTTGGGCTGGGGAAGTTTGGACTTAGATTATGCGAGCCGTAACGCCCGCCGCGTTTGCACAGTTCGGCGGAGTTGGGGGCAAAGGGAGCGGTGCCGATAATTACGGGATTGGTTTCGGCGCGAATGTCCACCAGCCACACGAGCTTGGGCGCATCGGCGCACGCGTCCTGGACTGATTCATCGGAGACGAATGCCAGGCCGCGGTCGAATATTGGCTGTACGGTGTGAGTCCATGCTGTATAGGGCGGCGAAAATTTGAGACGGCTCACCGGCTTGGGCGTGAAGTTGGTTGCGCCTCCGGCTCGCACGTCATTCAGTCCGGAAATATCCAGGATAAGCTGTCCACCGTCGATGTAGCCAACGTAGGCACGGTCAGGCCGTTCTGGCAGCACTTCTATGGTGTGGCTGCGGTAGCCGTCATCGATCTTGTGGCGCTCTGGGAGGCAGTTGGGCAGACACACGTCACCTTGCTGCGTGCCGGGAAGCCACCAGCGCGCAACTTCGCGGGGCTTTCGAGGATCCCGAAGGTCCACGATAATGTAAAACTGATTGTCCTTGGGATTGGTAGGACGCGAATCCTTCGTTCCGGTAGTCAGATGCGCAAACTGGCCGTCGACAAACCACACGTAGTGGACGCCCGGAGAAGCTGGTCCGGAAGTGTCGAAGAAGGAAAACGTAAGATCCTGCAATTTCCGTGCGGTCTGCAGGCGGCTGAAATCCGAAACATCGAGCACCCACAATCCCGCTGAAGTCTGGCCCACCTTTTTCGCTTGATTTGCGACCACCAGCACATTTCCCGACAGCCCCAGCGAATTGCAGCGAGTCACGCCCGGCTGCGGCGATGGGAGTTGGTTGACCATCACGGGCTTCTCAGGATGGCTGATATCGACAATGCTGAGGCAGGTCTTTTCACCTTCATGGGCTACATAAAGGATGTGACGGCCATCCGGCCATTGCTGGATGGCCATGCCCTCGCCGCCATCGCCATTGCCATTCAGGTCGCTGTGGCCTACCAGTTCCATGTTTTTTTGCTCAGGAGATTGCTGAGGAGGATTCTGGGCGCGGCTCACTAAAGGCAGCGAAAGAGCTACAGCCAATGTCAGTTGGGCAACTAGAACGGGTCCGACCAAGCGCATTTGTTTCCTCTTTAGAGTTTTACGAGCCATCTCATTCACTGCCCGATAGCGATACCGACCGCGACACATGTGTCCCCAACTAAACAGGAGTCCGTTGGGCATGTCCAGTAGACATTACCTTCTGCTGAGAGCGTAAGCTACGCTACACTCGGGTCGTAACGGTTGGGATTACATGATTCAGACGGCAGAGCTACTTTCCGAGTTTCCTACCATGGGTGCCGGCCAACTGAAAGCGAGCGCCCGAGGTGGGCTAGTCTGCGCTCTTTTTGGCTCCGCGTGGATGTATTGGGCCGTCGGATTTTCGGGTCATCCAACGCCGATATGGTTCTCCGCGGTCAGCTTGTCAGCGATAACACTAACAATTTGGGCGATTCTGCGCATTCTTGCATTTCGTCATTTAATCTCTTCGGCCGCGGATTTGCAGCGGTGGAGGTCGTTCCGTAGGTTTTTGTGGATCGATTCTGTTATCGAATGGGCGCTCGTGGGCATCGGAACATTTCTGCTGTCGCGCATCGGTCGGCCAAAGTTTTCCATTTGCCGGGCTATTACTGGGTGAGCACCATCATGATCGTAGGAGAACTTTCCTCGCTTTTGACGCCTCGCGGCGATGTGCGCAACATCGTCGGATGCGCGTGCATTGGGCTCACGCTTTGGATGAATGGCTTGATTATCCTCTCGCGCATTTCCACATTTACGAATCGAAGAGCAGCGATTCCCTACTAACGCTTTTCTTCCCCGCTTCAAGGCATCAAGAAATGCTTCTGCGCAGGTACTTCGATGGTTTTACCAGATTCGGGGCCGGTGCCCGAGAGGAAACTGAGCACGGTCGGCGCGATTTCATTCATGCAGGTCACCACGGCAATATGACCACAGCCGTCGTAAACCGTGAGCACCGATTGCGGCGTGGCGCGATGCATGGCCTCGCCAAGCGAAAGCGGCGTCAACACGTCGTCTTTGCCCCACACAATCAATATGGGCATTTTCAGCGCGGAAAATTTCTGGTCCAGATCATCGGCCCCGGAGGTCATGGAGGCCAAAGCGCGCTGCACCACCCAGCCGTCGCGCTTGCTTTTGCGAATAAAGTCGGCACTCACAAATTTCGGCAGCCGTGGCGCATCGGGTGTAACGACGGCCATCAATTGATCCACCTGCTGTTCGGTGTGCGGCGTGAAAATTGCCTGATCGAAACTCAACTGGAACTTCATCCCGGCGCTATCGAACAGCATGAGTCGAGCAACCAGATCGGGCCGGTCCAGCGCAACCTTGGCTGCGATCCATCCGCCCATGGATACGCCGCCCAATGAGCCCGAAGTTAAATGATGGGCGTCGAGAAATGACTCGACAAATTTCGCCTCCTCGGAAATCGAATAGGTGAGTTCCGAGGGTTTATCCGACCGTCCATACCCGAGCAGGTCCATGGCGTACACATGATATCCAGCACGCACTAGGTACGGTGCCAGCACCACCCAATCCTGTTGCGCTTCGGAGCCTAGACCGTGGATGAGCACGACGGGAGGTCCGTTACGCGGGCCACCCTCGAGGTAAAACACGTGATAGCCATTGATGACCTTCGACCGCTTGTGAAACCCGGCCATGAAGAGTCGAAACAGGGTGATTTCCGCCCCGACCCTTATCGGAGCCCGCCACACAATAATGCCCAGAGCCAACGTCAAGATGAGGACGATGAAGACGAGCCGGATGACGATGACGCGTGCGGCGCTAGACTTACCAAGGCTGTGCGCGTCCATGGGTTCTGATGATGCGCCGGGCAAAAACCAAAGGCAACACGGCGCCTTTTGAAAGGTGATCGGAAACTAGACGGCCAAGAGGGAGTTTGAACGGTGAGCGCGATTAGTGGGTTGGCTGTTTCGACCAGGTCCATGCATACCAGACGATAAGTATCGTCAGGGTGATTTCTATCAATCCGAAAAGGACATAGTAGTGCCAACCACCCCTGATCGCCAGAATCATGATCACGGTGTATACCGCGCCGAACGCGATATTCACCCAGCGATTCACTCTTGTAGGCAGGACGAGCGACAGAAACGGCATCAGACTCGGAATTATCATAACCGCGGCCATCCCCAGTAAGACTCCTTGAGAGACAGCACCGAAAGGCGTCTTTCCAGCGATCATTTCCTGCAAAGTCCCAGGCTCATGTAGCTGGAAATAGTCTCCATAGATGTAAAAGAACATTACGGAAGACCACAACGCGAAGAGTTTGAATCTTACGTGAACCTTAATGTCCTCGAATGCCATGGCGTTCTTCTTATCCATCATCACGATCTTCAAATCTCCACAAAGTCCAGTTATTTACTGGCTCCGAGCTGACCATTTACAAATCCGCTTGGCGGCATGCTCTCGGATCGTGCGCATTTGCAGTGAAAGGGTCCGCTGTCATGCGTGGACACCCCACGCATATAGACCCGCCTGCGACATCTCTTCCGCCTCACGTGACTGGCCAAAACCTTCTGTCGTTTTTTGCTTCGCGGGAAAGCGATTTACATGCATTTTTCGTCAGTCCGATCCCCCTGCCACCAGGACAGATGATTCCCGCCCAGTCCATGAGCAAACACAATTGCTGGACGTCTGTCGCTCAGCGAACCAGAAGAAGCACCGACACCCCCAAATCGAGGGTGCCGGGCGTGCTATGCCGACCCTCCGCCTGCGCGAAGGGTGGGAATGAAAGAGAATTTACTGTTTCATCGCCACGAACTGGCTGGTGG
>DATHMG010000091.1:0-41497 GCA_035487275.1 Candidatus Acidiferrum sp.
TTTTTCGCACCCTGGTGTCAGCGGGCGATCCGCTGCCCACTGGGTACGTTGGATTGGCGCAGGTGCTATTGAGAACAGGCCGCGCCGACGAAGCGACCACCGAGCTTGGGGTCGCACAGCAAAAGTTGGGACCAAATTTTCTGATCAGCTATTTTCGCGGCCTAGCATCCGAACGCTCCGGAAAACCGGAGGAAGCCATCACAGCTTTTCAAGACGCGCTGAAGTTGGATCCAAATAACGCGGAAGCTCACCTGAGTTTGGGCAGAGCGGAAATGGGTGCAGGCCACCTCGACGGTGCGATAACCGAGCTCCAGGAAGCGCTCCGGCTTGGCCCGAATAACGACCAAGCTAGGCGACTTCTGAGCAAAGCTTACGCGCGCGCAGGCGATAAAAAACAAGCAGCCACCCTTGCAGCTACCTCCGTTGACACTCCTGAAAATGTTGACACCGATCTACTCGGGGACTTTTTTGTTCCCCAATGGCAAATGCCACCTGACGGCATAAAATAATAGCCGAAGAGACTTTCGTGCCTGGCCTTCGATCAGACTGGGGTGACCAGGAAGTTATAGAGGGTGTTCATCATGCGCTGTGATCGGCGTAGGTTTGTTAATCGGTCTCTGGCGGCTGCGGGAGCGTTGATAACCGGAGCGGCGACGTCAGAAGCAACTCCCGACACTGACGCCAGAAACACAGTTCCCTATGCACGGATGAGGTGGACGAACGAACCCGCATCCTACAAAATACGGGGCGAAACGATGGTCGTGCGTACCCGCTCAAAGACGGACTTTTGGAGGAAAACTTTTTACGGGTATATCACGGACAACGGACATTTCTTCTATTTGGAGGCCACCGGAGATTTTACGTTTGAAGCTCGAGTCAATGGACAATATTCTGCCTTATATGATCAGGCCGGGCTCATGGTGCGGCTCGACGCTGCAAACTGGATGAAGTGCGGGACGGAATTCTTCGACGGACGGCGCCACGCGAGCGTAGTATTTACCCGCGACTTCTCGGATTGGTCTACAATGCCGGACCTCTCCGATACAGCTGAGATCTGGTGGCGGGCAGTGCGTAAAAAAGATTCGATTGAAACGCGGGGCTCTCTCGATGGGCAGAAATTCACGTCCGTACGTCAAGGGTATTTTGTGCCTGGAGTAAAGGTACGCGTCGGAATCATGTGTGCCGCACCGGAGGGCCCCGGATTCGAGGCCATCTTCAGTGATCCGAAACTTGATACCGCCTAGTCGCTTGGATTTAATTTTGCTCAAGCCAATTCTGGAAAGGAGAAAACGCATGAACGAGGGAACCGCGAAATCTTCGGAAAATTCAGCGACGCTCCCGTCTTTTGTGCGGCCAGGTTTTAACAATATCGCGCCGTACATAGTAGTGAATGGAGCCGCGAAGCTTATTCAATTCCTCAAATCCGCTTTTCAAGGTGCCGAACGATTACGCGTGCCACGACCGGACGGCGCGGTGATGCACGCGGAGATCGGCATCGGCAATTCAGTGATTGAGTTGGCTGACGCGAACGAGCAGCATCCGCCACGGCCAACCACGGTCCATTTGTATGTTGACGATGCTGACGCCGCCTACGAGCGTGCTTTGCGGGCCGGCGCAACATCGATTTACCCCGTGGACGATCAGTTCTGGGGCGATCGGCAGGGGTGCGCGAAAGATCAGTTTGGCAATGTATGGTACATCGCCATGGCGAAGACCTGGGAGCCTGGTCCCGACCGCATGTGTAGCGTCCAGCCCTATCTTCATCTTCGTGGTGCGGAGAGGATGATTCCGTTTGCGGAAGCGGCCTTCCACGCGGAGGCTCTTGGCGTGACTAAATCTCCGGAAGGCAAAATACTTCACGCCACGATAAGAATCGGCCATGCGACGTTTGAAATCGATGAGGCTGAGGGACAGTTCCAGCCGATGCGAAGCTACTTGCACACGTACGTGCCGGACGCAGACGCTTGTTACGCAGCGGCGGTTCGCGCTGGAGCCACTTCGGTTGAGGCTCCGGCAACTAAGTCTTACGGCGAGCGTTCCGCGACAGTTAAAGATCCGTTCAGCAACACCTGGTTTATGGCCACGTATCTCGTCGACGCTTTGGCTTAAAGTTGCGCAGGTCGCGTTGCTCTGATTCAACTTAGGGTTAGAAGATCAGGTGCAGCGCCATCTGAATAATGCGCGGGCTCCCAATCGTGTTTTGAATGAAGCCCGTTCCGGTGGGACCCTTTCCGGTGCCAATCGGACCAGAGTTCCCAACAGCCGGGATGGTTCCGAGCCATTGGCAGAAGAACGTACCCGGAGCAGTTTGCACGTTCGGGCCGTTACAGGGATCCAGGCTGATGTTGTTGTTCGGCGCGTCAAAGCTGGGGTGGTTAAAAATGTTGAAGAATTGCGCATCGTAGCGTAATGAGAAGCGCTCGTTGATCTTGAAGGTCTTTGAGGCACTGGCGTCAAACCGGACTTGAAGTGGCCCCCTGAACAGGTTGCGCCCTGATTTGGAAAAGCCCGTTTCCGAGAAGTCGCAGGCGGCCATGGGATTATTTGGCTCATCGGTCGTCGGGCCACAAGGCGGTACGCCATTTGTTCCCGGTGCGTTGATAAGGACTCCAAACGCGCCAGCGTTCACCACCGGGTTCGCGGGATTTACGCCTGTGGTGCCCTGGAGTTGTACAGCCTTAGGGCTCGAGCCCGGCGTGCCGAGTAACGGGTTGGTGATGAAGTCATCCGCGGAGAAATACTGGCTCGCTACCGTTCCGGAAAAGTCGTAAATACTATATGGCAAACCGCTCTGGAGCACCGTGATGCCGTTCACGCCCCAGCCGTTTACGACGTACTTCAGCACTCTTGAGGACTTGATGATGTCTGGAATTTGATACAGGTAGCTGATGGTAAAGACGTGAGTACGATCGAAAGCTGAGTTGCCGTAGCCACTTCTGGGATTTTTCGGATCGTTGCCATTGTAAAAGAGGCCTTCCGCTATACCGCTGCCTTCGTCCAAAGTATGAGACCAGGTGTATGAGGCGTTTACCATCAGACCGTGGCTCAGTCGCTTCTTCACGCTGACCTGCAGCGCATGATAGCTGGAGACGCCTTCCGCTTCCCAGAAATCGGAGTTTGGGTTGTACCCGATATAAGGTGTCCGAAGCGCAGTATTGCCATCCGCACCGATAAAGCTGGCAATGGTGGTACCCACCTGCTCGGTCAGAAGAACTCCAGAACCGCCATCCGCGTCCGCAGCTTGATAGCCGTAGGAATAAATCTGACCGTTGATCGGATGCGTCGGAGTGGCGATGCCCGGTTGGTTGAAGGGGACAGGCAGAAGCTGGTGCAGTCCACGATTCCCGACGTAGCCAACATCGACAAGCACCGTGTTGGCGGGCTGCCATTGAACATCGAGGGTCCAGTTCTCGGAGTAGGGCAGAGTGTTCTTCGGATCGTAACCACCGAAGAGAAATGCCAGCAAAGGTGACGAGGAAGGTGAGCAAGTGGGGGTCACCGGCTCCGCGCAGCCGCTGAGTCCCGACTGATTGTGAACGAGGGCGGCGACTCCCGACAAATTGTTGGGTGGTGCGGGAGGCGCTGCCGTTCCGAATGGATTATTGCTCAAGCACTGTATGCCAACGCAAGAGGTGCTCAGAGGCACAGTGAACGGTTGCTCGGCGGTGACCCCGAAGGGACCACTGATGCCCAGCCCCGCGCTGGGTGAAAATTCGGTGAAGAATTCACCGCGGTCAGCGTACAGCCCGAAACCCGCGCGCACGACGAGATTCTTTACAATGCCGGGAGTCCAGGCGATGCCGATGCGCGGCTCCAGAATCCACTGGCGTCCTGTTAACGTGGAATCATTCGTGCAAAAAGAAGATTTGGTGCCGCAAAATTGCTTGTTATTGCCTGCCACCACCAGTCCGATGTTGTTGATTGTATCGGTGGCAAGATCGTAGGAATAATTCTGCGGGTAGAAATTTGTAAGCAGGCCATGCTTTTCGGAAAGTGGACCGTCCCAATCCCATCGCAAGCCGGCGGTGATCGTCAAATTGGGTCTGACCTTGAAATTATCTTGAACAAAGAGCCCAGTCTGGGTGGCGTGATAATAGCGATTGGTTTCCCCATTCAAAAGTAAACCGCCGCCGTTTCTCCCCGTAAAGTCTGCGGTCAGGAAACTGGGGAAATCCGCAAAGGTAAAGGTGGCTACCTGGTTTTCGCGATTGAGCACATTGAGTTGGCCGTAGTCCCAATTGAAACCGAATGTTACGGTGTGTCGACCGTGGGTCCAGTTGTAATTTGAGCCGGCTTCAAGGTGATTCTGAAATACCCCGGCATTCGCAAAATTGTTCGCGGGACCGATGCTCAGACTCTTATTATTCGAGGACCCTGCATTGGTGATGCTGAAGCCGGGGAATAACTGGCTGCCCAGGAGGTTAATGCCCAGGGTCTTGGCACTCAATTGTTGGGTGGTCGTGGCATTTGCAATCTGGCGGATAAACCCGAGGCGTTGCTCCCAGGAGGCATTGTTGGTCAAGACCGTGGTGTTGTCGAGGGAGAACACCTGGCTGCCAGCTTGCAGTTTCTGAGGAAAGCCAAGTACGTCGCTGGTCGCAAATGGGCTAGTGCTGGGATCGTTCTGAAAATAATATTTTCCCGCGAGGTGGTCCTTGGTGCTAAACACATAGTCGAGATTGAAATTCACCTGGTCCGCTTTGAAAGTGCTGGGTGGCCCGGTTTCTACGGCATTGCCCCCGACAAGCGCCAACACGTTTGGATCGGTGATGGATTCTGAAGGAATTACAAACCGGCCGCTGGGGGTTTTCGCTTGGAGGATGGTTAGCGATGCGTTATCGATGTTACCGAGGGGAACACCGGCCAGGGCTGCTAAAGCATTGGCACTGCGATCATCGGTAAGACCGGCGGGAACGTTGATGAAATTCGTCGATCCGTTGGTGGCGTCGGTGACGCGCTGCCCCTGGTAAGAACCGAAGAAGAACAACTTATCGTGCAGGATGGGCCCGCCGAAGGTTGCGCCAAAAGTGTTGCGGTGCAGAGGCGGCTTGGGAATTCCAGCGGCGTTGAGGAAGAACTGGTTGGCATTCCATCCGGAGGTCTGGTGGTATTCGTACGCCTGGCCGTGAAACTTGTTGGTGCCGGACATAGTAGCGACGGCGATGTGCGCACCGCTGTTGGCGCCTTGAGAAGCGTCATACATCGAGGTGTTGACGTGAATTTCTTCGATGGTCTCCGGCGGAGGCGCGGGCAGGCCCTGGCCAATGGCGTCAAAGATGGAGGTATTGGTTTGGACCACGCCGCCCGCCTTGAATTGCTCGTTGGTGTTGAACACGAAGCGGCTCTCGCCGATGGCGCTCGAGGATAAACCATTGAAGAGGTTGTTCGCTTCCACGGAATTAAAGCTGAAGCTGTTGCTAGTATCGCGCTGGCCATTGGCAAAAATATTTTGATTGCCTAAGCCTGCGTTAACGCCAGATCCGCCGAGGGGGTCCGCATTGACGCCCGGCGCCAGGATCGCCAATTGCGTGAAGCTACCGGTACCCAGTGGGATGCTCTGAACCAGTTCGCTGTCGAGGATGTAGCCGTTGGTGGTGTCCGTCTCGTCCAGCAGAGGGGTACCGGTCACGGTCACGGTTGCCGATACTTGCCCGGGCCGTAAAGCGCCGTTCACCGTCGCCGTACGATTGCCCTGCACAATTACTTGGGAGTGAAGCTCGGTTTCGAATCCGCTGCGAGAAAAACTAACCTCGTAAGTACCGATGGCCAAGTCGGCCACTTGGTAGGAGCCGTCGTTGTTGGTGAACACTCTGCGTTCGTCGTTGGTAGCGAGACTGCGAACTTTGACGGCTGCTCCGGATACCACCCCGCCCGAGGAGTCCGTAACCGTGCCGTTGATCGAACCGAGAGATTGTTGTGAGTAACAAGGCGCAAGTAAGAAGAAAAGCCCGCAGATAAGGACCGCTAACGACCGCAACATCTTCGACATTTCCCACACCCCTTTTTTCCAAGAATTACCGGGTTTTATAACACAAGTTGCACAGGTCGATTGTCAATTGATGGGCCGGCTGTGGATATCGAGGCCGTTCAACCGCAGCAAAACGTTATAAAGTAGCCGTATGAACAGAAATGCATGGAAAAGTTACCATTCTGTGAATAACGGCTGCGAGCAGTTCCAGAAAAGTTTTCTAGTGCATCCAAAAAATTCATTTTGGAAATGTTGTCTAAGACAACCAACACATTTTTATGATTTTGTTTTGTGAATTGCGCGCGGTACCTGTTATAGCGCGGACACCATGCGGGCTACGGCGTCGTCAAATGTGGAATTGCCGTCGAGGTACGGTTGCCAGAATTGGGTAAGGAGCTTGAGGTAACCGTCCCACCCCCGCTGATAGATGCCTTCCCGAATGGCGTAAGGAGTGTAGCTCGTTGTGGATACCCTACCGGCGTTGTCTGTTGTCGTGTTGGAGATAACTGGGCGGATGACTTCTCCGGTGGTGTAGAAGATGAGCGCATGCCAAAGGTCGCGCGGGATGCCTTTTTCACGCTGGCGGCATTCCCGGATGATGGCTTGCTGCACTGGTTCGGCGATGCCGTGCGAGGCTTCGTGGAAAAGCACTTCCAGCGCTTCGGCGCCTTGATTGCGTGGGTCGGTGCTGGAAATGGTGACTCGCAGAGGATCAAGCGTGGTATAAGCGCCGGCGCGATTAGCGTAGGCGCACACGTCGACGCGGATTTTTTCCTTGGGCCACTTCGTTTGATAGATATCCGCGAGCCTCTGTGACAGTCCCAGCCCCTGTTCGCGTACCAGGGGCGCGACCCGCATTACCCAGCGGCGATTGGCCAAATCGTGGCTCGGCCATTGATGCGCGCGATAGACCGGCGCGGCTTGCTCCAATACGTGAGTCAGATTCGCCGGCAGGCCCGCGTTGCAGGTTTCTTTTTTTCTTCCGGATAATTCATCGCAACCGTCGAAATCACCGAGCTGATTTTTTATCAGGATCAGTTCGGTGGTGAACAGCAAATCCTTGTCAATATAGTTTGCGGCGTAATAGCTCAGGGCCTCGTTCCAGGCGCGTTGCTCCGCCGGCGTTAGAGCGGACTTCGCGCCAGGAGAGGTTTTGAGCGTGGGGCGGTTTTTTGCGGATGTCCTATCGTTGTCGGAGGCTGATGATGGGTCCTGCGAAGTGCCGAATTTCGCTTCCTGATAAAGCGTGTGGTGAAGATTGACCCAAAAGCCGCTATGGAATTCAAAAACAGGGAGCGGACCGTAGACCGAGCCTTCATTATTTTGAGCCGCGGCGTGCGAAACGCACAGCGCCGTGCTCGCGAAGAATAGGAATAATGGAGCGATGAATGACCGGGCCATGCGATTTGGAAATAGTAGCGTTAAGTTTGGGCGCGCACAAATGTGGCGTAGACCACCCGAATCTCTTTAGCAACACATCATTACAGATTGTGGGATTGCCGATAATCGCGGACTACCGCGGCCACGTCACGCTGCTCCCCATCGACAAGGTAGTTGAGGTGGCGCATGTCTGATGCGCTGATTTTCTCACCTATCTCTGCCAAGGTGCCGCGAAGTTGCGGAAATCTTTCGAGTGTGGCTCGGCGGACGATCGGCACCGCTTGATAGGGAGGAAAGTAATGGCGGTCGTCTTCCAGCATCACCAGGTGCAGCGAATCGATGACTCCGTCGGTGGAGTTGCCGGCCACGATGTCGACTTTGTGATCCTGCAACGCGCGATAAATCAGGCCGAGGTCCATAACGCTGGGTTGCTGGGCGAAATGCAGACCGTAACGCTCGCTCCATCCGCGAAAACCGTCGGGACGTTCCAAAAATTCAAAACCTACTCCTATGCGCCACTTGGGAGCGACCGGAACGAGATCTGACATGCGCTGAAGATGTAGGCGCTGCGCCTCCTCGCCACGCATGACCATAGCGAATGTGTTCTCGAAACCCAGCGGCTCGGTGACTTCAAAATTGAATCGCTGGCCGTAAAGCTGCTTTACCCGCTGGTACACGGCGGAGGAATCGCCAGTCGGACTTTCGCTGAGAACAGCAGTGAGTGCTGTGCCAGTGTACTCGACGTAAAGGTCGACTTGGCCCGCTTGCATGGCTTTATGGACCAGTAGAGTTCCGCCAAGATTTGTTTTGCGCTCTACGTGAATTCCCGTGCGCGCCTCGATATGTTGCGCGAGCAGCTCGGCGAGAACCACTTGTTCCGTGAAGAATTTGGATCCAATTACGATTTGAGTTTGTGGCGCGCGACAAGAAGTACAAGAAGTGAGAATCGCTACGGCAAGGATCAAGCGAAAGAGTCGGCGCATTAGCGCACTAATTTCTCATGTGCAGTACCAAAGAGGAAGGAGGAAGTCTTATGTCCGATGCGGCCCCGGCAAATATCATTGGACTCGCAGGCGGTGTTCGATTAATGCAAGTAAAAGATCGGCGAGGATCGCTAACAGAGCCGCAGGGACGGCACCCGCGAGAATCACTGCATCGCTGACCATCGCGACCCCTCGAAAGATGAACGTGCCTAAACCACCTGCGCCGATGGCCGCGGCGATGGTGGCTACTCCAATCGTGATTACTGTCGCGGTGCGGATGCCGGCCAGAATAATTCCCAAAGCGAGCGGCAAGCGCACGCGAGTGAGAATTTGCGTGTTGGTCATGCCCATAGCTTCAGCAGCTTCCAGCACGGCCGGATCGATGCTGGTGAGTCCCACGTAAGTGTTGCGAAGAATGGGCAGCAACGCGTAAAGCACCAGCGCGACAATCGCGGTGCGCGGGCCGATGCCGCCAATAAATGGAATTGGAATTAAGAATCCGAATAGCGCCAAGCTGGGAATGGTCTGCAAAACGCTAGCCACCCCAAGAGAAAAAGTGCGCAGTGCGGGACGCTGTACGATGAACATTCCCAGCGGCACAGCAATCACGATGGCTATCGACATGGCCACCAAGACGAGCGCGATGTGATCCAGCGTGGCGCTCCAAATTTCCGAGCGGTGCGTGACGAAGAATGTCCAGGGCGTCACGCCGGCACTCCCGGAACCGATTGAAGCGAAGCGGCGAACGCTTTCACCTCCGGATGATCGATACGCAGAAATTCCTGAGGCCTACCGCTGGCCACAATTTCGCCGTTTTGGAGAAGTACGATACGTGAGGCGAGCAGGAGAGCTTCTCGCAGATCGTGAGTGACGAAGACAATAGTTTTGCCTAGATGACGAGCCAGCTCAGAAAATTCGTGCTGCATCTGCGACCGTGTGACCGGATCGAGTGCGCCAAAAGGTTCGTCCATAAGCAGAATGGATGGGTTGGCACCGAGGCCGCGAGCAACGCCGACGCGTTGACGCTGTCCGCCGGAGAGTTGCGCAGGACGGCGCGGTGCAAACTCTTTTGGATCAAGCCCCACGATTCGTAGTAATTCATGGGTGCGCGCGGCAATACGCGCGGGATCCCATTTTTCCAACTGGGGAACCAAACCAACGTTTTCTGCCACGGTGAAATGCGGAAACAAGCCTGCCTCTTGAATGACATAACCGATATGCCGGCGCAGCCGGATAGCATCCCAATCGACGGTGGATTTTCCTTCCACCACAACCTCGCCAGACGAAGGGACTAGCATTCGATTAATGAGCCTTAACAGGGTCGTTTTACCGCTTCCGCTGCGACCGAGTAAGACTAATGTTTCCCGGGAGTTAACGGACATCGAGAGCTGCGATATCAGAGGTGCGGACCTACCCTTAACGCTGTATGTCACCTCCCGAAACTCGATGATAGGGTCAGCGGTTGCAGAAGAGATAGGAGCCTCGTTCCCGGGGCCTATTGAGCCAGCCGCATCGGGGGCCTATCATAGTGCATCTAACTCCCCGCACCGCAACTGAATCAATTAGGATTCAGAATTCGTCCGGTGACCATTTTCAACAACAACAGGGGCGACGAACCATGGGTACGATAACCAGCGCAACTCGACTTCGTCATAATCTGTCATCGCGATTAAGTGATGCTAGAGCCCGTACAGATCAGTTGTTTGCGATTGTGCGAAATGAGTCCATGTACGATCGCCCCATCTCGGAGCGACACCGCATTATTTTTTACGTCGGACATCTGGAAGCCTTTGACTGGAACCTCCTGGCCGACCGAGCCTTTGGGTTAAAACCGTTCCAGCGCACCTTCGATCAACTGTTTTCTTTCGGCATCGATCCCGTAGGCGGAGGATTGCCTTCCGATACCCCGTCGGACTGGCCGCAGCGCGATGAAATTACCTCCTATGTGAGAGCCGTACGCGAGAAGTTGGATGAAGCGATAAACGAGGCCCTAAGTAAGCCGGATAAGGGACACCCGCAGCTGAAAACGATGCTCGAAGTAGCCATCGAGCACCGCTTGATGCACGCCGAAACGCTGGCTTATATGCTGCACCGTTTACCGAGCGAGAAAAAAATTGGCGACCAAATTACCAGAAAGCCGGCAAAGACGCGCGTTAAGCCGGACCTGACTGAAATTCCTGCAGGCCAAGCGACCTTGGGCCTGCTGAAGGAAAACGGCGACGAATTCGGTTGGGACAACGAACTGGAAGTTCACGACGTTGACGTTCCGGCGTTCGCCATCGAGAAGTGCAACGTAACTAACGGCGATTACCTGCGATTCATCCAGGCCGGCGGTTACAAGAACCGGTCTTTGTGGGACGACGAATCCTGGAACTGGAAAACCGCCAACAGCGTGGAACATCCCGCGTTCTGGAGGTGCGACGGAAATTTGTGGCTGTACCGTGGAATGTTTGGCGAAGTGCGCTTGCCACGAGACTGGCCAGTTTACTTGAGTCATGCGGAAGCTACTGCTTACGCCAATTGGTTGGGAAGAAAATTGCCGACCGAGGCGCAGTTTCATCGCGCAGCTTACGGAAGTCCCAAAACACCGGGAACAAAAAGATTTTATCCCTGGGGCGATGAAGCGCCGACCGCGCGCCACGGCAATTTTGATTTTCGCGCCTGGGAGCCGTCGCCCGTGGGCACGCATCCAACTGGCGCGAGCGCTTTTGAGGTGCAGGACCTTGTCGGAAACGGGTGGGAATGGACGCGCACGGAATTCGCCCCGTTCCCAGGCTTCAAGGCCATGTCTTTCTACCCTGGTTATTCAGCGAATTTTTTTGACGGCAAGCATTACGTGATGAAGGGCGGCTCACCGCGAACGGCTGCGTGCATGTTGCGGCCGTCATTTCGGAACTGGTTTCAGCGGCATTATCCGTATGTATATGCGACATTCCGTTGCGTGGAAGAGTAAGCCAGAAGGAACGCGCCCTTTATGTCGACTCAAACTCTATCAACTCGACACGTATCGGAATTCGCCGCTGAAGTTCGCGCGGGGTTAACCAAGAGCGGACAGCGAGAGCTACCGTCGAAGTATTTGTATGACGAAGTGGGCTCGGCGCTGTTTGAGACCATTTGCGTGCTGCCCGAATACGGGTTGACACGCGCGGATGCGCGACTGCTGCAAAATCATGCGCGCGAGATCGTAAATCGATTGCCTTCGCCGCTACAAGTGGCGGAGTTGGGCAGCGGTACGGGAAAGAAAACCCGATGGATTCTGGAGGCGCTGTCGCAGCGCCAGAAAACCTATTACTACCCAATTGAGATTTCACCGTCGGCTTTGGCTGCGTGTGAAAAGGAGATGGGACAGATCGATCTGGTGAGCGTCGTGGGATACGAACGGCCATACCTCGAAGGGCTTCGCGCCGTGGCGGACCGTCGCAAGGAAACGGATCACCTGTTGGTGCTCTTTTTGGGGAGCACCATTGGGAATTTTGACCGAGATGCAGGGCGCAACTTTTTGCGCGAAATGCGGGCAATTTTACTTCCCGGCGACGCGTTGCTGCTGGGCACCGATCTGGAAAAAGATATCAAAGTGCAGATTCTGGCGTATGACGATCCAGCCGGAGTGACCGCGGCATTCAACCTAAATATTCTGGGGCGCATCAACCGAGAACTAGGCGCCAATTTTGATCTTGGTTCCTTCCGTCATGAAGCGCGGTGGAACACCGTCGAACGGCGCATTGAGATGCATCTCTGTTCCTTGCGCAAACAAGCCGTGGAGATACCGGCAGCGAGTTTGCGGGTGATCCTGAATCAAGGCGAAACCATCTGGACGGAGAGTTCGCACAAATACAAAGCGGAAGAGGTTTTGGAAATGGCGGCGGATACCGGCTTCCGTTGCGAGGGCCAGTGGATCGACGCGGAATGGCCATTCGCGCAGAATTTGCTTGTCGCGATTTAAAAGGCTAGAAATAAAAAAGGCAGGCAATGAGCGTGCCTTGAAATCTACGGATAACGTTGGCTTACTATTTGGCAGCGAAGAAATCGGCGTTAACGGGAGTGTAGCTCTGCCACTTCTCCGGAAGGTCCTCGAGAGCAAAAATGGCGGTCACCGGGCAAACCGGGACGCACGCGCCACAATCGATGCATTCCACGGGGTTGATATAAAGTTGCGGGACGCCTTCGAAGCCGGGTTCATCCTTGCGCGGGTGAATGCAATCCACCGGGCAAACGTCCACGCACGCGGTATCCTTGGTGCCGGTGCAGGGTTCGGCGATTACGTAAGCCATTCAAAATCTCCTTTGAAGCAAAACACGGGCGAGCAGCGCGGGCGTCTAACTAACAGGAATATGCAACGGTGACGACGCTTCGGCGAAGACGCATACTCATTGTACGTTAACGTGATTCGAATTCTCAACTTACGCTGCGGCTACTGACGAATGGATGAAAAAATGACGGTTAGAAGAAGAATCGTTGGCGTGACGTTATTGTTCTGCTTGAGCGGCATGGCTTTCGCGATTGTTGCGGCCGACCCCCGGGCGTCGAAGCAGCCAACGGGCCAGGATCCGAAAGTCATTGACGCGCAGGGCTATCAAGAGCTGGTCGAGCAGTATCGCGGCAAACCATTGCTGGTGACCTTTTGGGCCACCTGGTGCGAGCCCTGCCGCGATGAGTATCCAATGCTGAATGAATTGGCTAAGGAATATGCTCCGCAAGGATTGCACGTGGTTGGCGTCAACCTCGATGACGATGGCGACTTGATCCTGATGCGGCGATTCATTGCCCGATATAAACCTGTGTTTCCTAATTATCGAAAGAAGAAGGGTGGGGAGTCAGATTTTACGCGGGCGGTATTGCCGGGCTGGAATGGCGCAATCCCGGCTTCAGTTTTTTATGCCAAGGATGGGCGCCAGATAGGACATTTGGTGGGCGAAAATAATCGCGACACGTACGAGGCGGCCATACGCATGGTGCTCAGCTCTGGTGAAGGCAGCAGCGCAGCCGCGCGGTGAGCGCAGAAAACGATGTCAGGTACCTTCCATTTTCCGATCTTGTTGAGCGTCAGCAGGTTAAATTCACGTCCGGAGACAAGACATGCTGGATATGAAAGGTAACCAGATCACTTTTTTCGGCCACAGTACGTTTTCTCTAGCCACGCCCAGCGGTGAAGTGGCGTTACTGGATTCCTGGGTGGCCACCAACCCGAAATGTCCCCCAGAATTAAAGAAAATAAAAAAGCTCGATGCCATATTTTTAACCCATGCCCACAGCGATCATTTTGGAGATTTACTGACCCTGGCCAAGGACCATAAGCCCAAAATCGTGGCCATCGCCGAGACCGCCAGGTGGCTCGGCACTAAAGGATTCGGCGACCAAGTGAAGCCGATGGGCAAAGGCGGCACCTTACGCGTTGGAGATTTTGAAGTCACGCTCACTCATGCATTCCATTCCAATTCGATTGATGATAACGGCAAGATGCTGTACGGTGGCGAACCGGCATCGTTCATCGTGAGGATGCCAGGTGGACTGACTGTATTTCATGCCGGAGACACCACAGTATTTGGCGACATGAAACTGATTGCAGATTTGTACAAGCCGGATATCGCTTGCCTGCCAATTGGGGATAATTACACCATGGGGCCGCGCGAGGCCGCTTATGCGATACGCTTACTTGGAGTTAAGCACGTAATCCCGATGCATTATGGAACTTTCCCGGTTCTCACCGGGACGCCCGAACAGTTGCGCGCGGAGAGCAAAGACATTGCCGGGCTGGAGATTCATGCCTTGAAACCAGGAGAGAGTTTGTGAAGCTGCCAGAGAATTTGCGCAGCGGATTCATGAACGAAGAGGTAGAGAACTATCTCTACGAATTGCTGCCCAAGCGCGATGAGGTTCTCAGCGAAATGGAGGAATACGCCGCGCAGCACAAAGTTCCGATTATCGGGCCAGCGGTCGCCCGGATGCTGGCTTTACTGGTGCAGATCTCCGGAGCAAAACGAATCTTCGAACTGGGGTCGGCCATCGGGTATTCCGCGATATGGCTGGCGCGGGCGGCCGGTCCGCAGTCAGAAATTACTTACACTGATGGCGATCCGAAAAATGCCAAGCGCGCCAAAGCATATTTCGAACGCGCCGGCGTTACGCAACAAATTCGGGTGGAAACTGGCGACGCGCTGACGTTGTTAAAAAAGACTCCGGGCGAGTTTGATTTAATTTTCAACGATATTAATAAACGCGAGTATCCCGAGGCGGCCACGCAGGCATTGCCGAGACTCCGTCGCGGCGGGCTGTTTATCACCGACAACACCTTGTGGTCGGGAAAGGCCGCGCGAAAAGCTAAAGCGGGGGACGCGGACACTCGCGGTGTACAGGAATTGAATCGCCTGGTGCATCAGTCGAAGGATTTGTTTAGCGTTTTGATCCCGTTGCGCGATGGCGTAACGATCTGCCGTAAATTATAGAAACAAGGCATCTTATAGGCACGCTTAAACTGGCGCATACGCTGGCCGCTCCCCCTTGGTACTCCATTAGTACCGCAGAACTTTAAACTCACGGCCAGGTACTACTAAAAATGTGCCCGTTGGGCCAGTGCGCCCCACCTGTCCGAAGCTGCAAACTCGACTTTGTTACGGGAACAAAGTTTCCGCTACGCGTCCGAGGTGGTAACCGTGATCTTCGCAGCCCTTCTCTTGTTGAGCCCTCTTCCATTGCTTGGAAAGGTCGTCCTTCCGGTTTCAAATCCCCCAGCGATCGTCGATGAAGTTCCAAAAACAACTTCACCTGCGGCGACCCCCAAGGATTTGCCTGCACCAGTTACCTCAACTCCCCTCCTCCCCTCGGAAGCGGCGTCTGCTCCTTCCACGCCCCAGCCAAAAGATAACAGCGACGCCGATTCAACGTCTGCTGATTCTTCAGTTGCGGAACCGCGCCCATTCGCGTTCCAGCCTATAAAGCCAGCGATCCGTCACGGCCACATCAGCCGAACCGAAAAGATAACCTGGTACAGCCTCATGATCGCTGCACATACCGGAGCAGCCCTCGACGCTTGGTCCACTCGCCGCGCATTATCTGGCAATTACGGACGCGAGGCCGATCCGTTGATGCGTCCGTTTGCTCACTCCTGGACAGTTTACCTGGCGACACAAGTCACCCCGCTGCTGATGGATGTTATCGGCAGGCGCGCGATGATGAGCGAGCGTCCTTGGATGCGCAAGTTGTGGTGGGTGCCACAAAGCGCAATGGCCAGCGTGTCGTTCGAGGCGGGCATTCACAATATTGGAGTAGTCCACTAAATTTCAACCCGCGCCGCTTTTACGACCACAACAATCTACCTCACAGGCGTAGTAATCGGCTCCTCGCAGCCCGCTCCTGCGAGGAGTTGTTTTTTAAGCTGTTTTGTTTCCGTGTTACTTCGTTTCTCTAGCCGCATGCTCTTCATGTTGAACCGTCGAGCACTACAAATCCGCGCACAGCGTTGTCATGGCTGCGGTATAATGCCTTCGCAACTTGCGGCACAAAACAGATTTCACGACTCTTAATCCATCCGAGAGATATGCCTTCCAACGATTCGAACGCCGTCCCTTTGCATTCCACTGCATCGATCGGATGGGACGCGGACACCTTGAACGCCCGTGCACCTTCCAAGGGCGAAATAAACCCCAGTCCGAACTCGCCGCGCTTTATCGTAGTTGAAGGGCCTTTGCGCGTCGGTAAAACCACGCTGGCCAAGATTCTGGCTGAAAAACTTCATGCCCGCCGCCTTTACGATTGCGACGACAATCCCTTTCTCTCCGATTTTTATAAAGAAAAACCCGGCTCCGCTCTTCGCACCCAGATGTATTTCCTGATGGAACGCCAGAAACGTATTCGCGAGGCGCTGGCGGCGGGTACCCCGGCTCCGGTTCTATCGGATTTTCTACTCGAGAAGGATCGCATTTTCGCGAACCTGAATCTGGACGACGAGGAACTAAAGCTTTACGACCGCTACTACGAAGTGCTTACCGCAGGCATTCCCGCTCCGGATCTGGTTATCTACCTGCAAGCCAAACCGGAAGTTTTGCGGGCACGGATCGAGAAAAAGGCTTCTCGCGATGAAAGCGAAATTTCCCCCGAATATATCGAAGAGGTTGCGCGCGCCTACGAACATTTTTTCTTTCACTATGCCGCCTCCGATCTGCTGGTAATCAACACCTCGGAGATCGATTTCGTGGAGCGCTCTGAAGATTTGCAGCAATTATTGCGTCGCCTGCAGGACCCCGTCAAAGGCACACAATATTTTCTGCCGCTGGGCGCCTCCGAATAGTTCCCGCTTCACAAGACTTAAAAGTTTTAATTCACGTAGCTGCGCCGCTGCCACATACTATGCCCGCAGGATTTTACTCAAGAGAAAAACTGAATAGTGAAAACAACGGAGACTTCCATGGACCTATGGTCAAGGCGGAAATTCTTCCTCGCTTCACTGGCGGGCAGCGCTGCAGTCAGCGCCCATAAACTTTTTGGCCGTGACACAAATACAGCGGCAGGGGCGACTCCGTTCTCGCCCAATGGCGGTAACGCCGCTCAAGGCAAGCGCCCCCTGATTATTTCCAGCGCGAACGGCCTCCACGCTCTCGATCGTGGAATGGACATTCTCAGAAAAGGCGGCGACACGCTGGATGCCGTCGTGGCTGCTGTAACCGTGGTAGAGGACGATCCCAACGATGATTCCGTGGGTTACGGCGGCCTTCCCAACGAGGAGGGTGAAGTGGAGTTGGACGCCAGCTGTATGCACGGCCCCACGGGACGCGCAGGGTCCGTGGCCAGCGTGCGTCGCATCAAAAATGTCTCGCGTCTGGCGAAAACCGTCATGGAGCGCACTAATCACGTAATGATTGTCGGCGAAGGAGCGCACCGTTTCGCGCTCGACGAGGGCTTCGAAGATTTGAATCTCCTCACCGAGCGTTCCCGGCTCGCGTGGCTAGCATGGAAGGCTTCCACCTCCTTCAACTGGCGCCCGGGAATCGACAGCCCCGAATACGTGCAGAAATCCTCGATCGAGAGATATAACCAGCAAATCGCCGCGATTTTCGACACACCTGAAAAACGCGCTTGGCTGCCGCATATTCAAAACGTGATTGCGCATCCGCCCACGGGCACCATTCCCTGCATGGCCGTGGATGCCAACGGAGACATTTCCGCGACCACTACGACCTCAGGGCTAGCCTGGAAAATTCCCGGTCGCGTAGGAGACTCACCAATCATCGGGGCGGGATGCTTCGTGGACAACGAAGTTGGTGCCGCGGGCTCGACCGGAAAGGGTGAAGAGAACATCAAGATTTCCGGCGGGCACACTATCGTGGAAATGATGCGCCGCGGCAAATCACCCTCGGACGCATGCCTCGAAGCCATGAGCCGCGTGGCTCACAATTACAAAAACAATAAGCAAAAACTTGGTACCTTTCATATCTTTTTCTACGCAATAAACAAAGACGGCATCCACGGAGCCGCCTCGCTGTGGCGCTCAGCGTACGAAAAAGGCAAACATGCCACCTACGCGGTGCACGACGGGACAGAGGCGCGTTTGGTAGAAACCGTGCCATTTCTCGACGAGGTCCCTCCAGGCGGGCAGTCCTAAGCATGGGGCTTATGATCCCTAACTGGCGAAACTCACCCTCATGGACGAAGTAAATATTTTAATTATCGGCGGCGGAATAGTCGGCTGCGCCATAGCCGCCGAACTTTCCAAACAATGGCAGGATCTTTTCGTCGTGGAGCGTTTTCCACGCGTGGGAATGGCCACCAGCACGCGCAACAGCGGTGTAATCCACTCGGGAATTTATTATTCGCCCGGCTCGCTCAAGGCGCGCCATTGTCTGGAAGGCAATCCACTCACATTTGCCTTCTGCGAAGAGCACAGTGTGCCATACCGGCGCACCGGCAAATTGGTGGTAGCCGCCAACGCAAGCGAAGAAGCTGCATTGGAAGTGCTATACAAACGGGGCCAGAAGAACGGCGTCGAAGGCTTGCGATTGATAGGCCCGGCGGAAATTCGTGAGCGCGAACCCCACATTGCAGGGGTTACGGCATTGGACGTTCCCAGTACGGGAATCGTTTCGGCGGAGGAATTGGTGCGTACCTACGCTCGCGTTGCGGTGGAGCGAGGTGCGAACATTGTCACTCGCGCGCAAGCAGTGTCGCTGGAACCGACCGCGAAGGCCATACGCATTGGGATTCGCGTCGGCGACTACCTGGACACGCAGACGAAAACTTCACGGAAACAGACGGCACCCGAGGATCCTGGTGCGCTCGCCGTGCAAGATGAAATCGCGCCGCAGGAAACGATCGAAGCGCGCTGTGTAATAAACGCCGCCGGATTGTATGCCGACGAGGTGGCCGCATTAATCGGCAACGATTCTTGGAAAATTTATCCTGTGCGCGGCGAGTACTGCGAGGTGCGTGGCCCGCGGCGTGCCCTGATTAATGGTCTGGTATATCCCCTGCCCCATGCCGATGGACTCAGCCTGGGAATGCATTTCACAAAAACAATCTGGGACACAGTGTTGATTGGGCCGACCGCGCGATACGTGAAAGATAAAGATGATTACGAGCGAGATCGCTTGACGGTAGCCGATTTCGCAGAAGGAGCCAGGATATTAGTGCCCGAAATTACCGACGGTGACTTGCAGCTCGCCTACACCGGCTTGCGTCCCAAGCTCGTGCCGCCTGATCAACACGGCATGGCCGACTTTGTAATCGAACGCGATGCCCGGGTGCCACAGATGATTCATCTTGTTGGGATGGAGTCGCCAGGCTTGACTGCCGCGCCTTCCGTAGCGCGCCAAGTGGCTCAGATGGTGGGCGAGATTCTCGCGTAGTTGCGAATCGCACAAGCTGGCATCAGGCCATCCATCATTCCACGACCAAGCGCACAAATTTTTTCTTACCGGCGCGCAGCAGAAAATTCCTGCCTTTACTCAGGTCCACTTCCTTTCGCGGATCGTCGATTCGCTGCCCATCGATTTCCACGGCGCCTTGTTTCACCAGTCGCTCAGCTTCACTAACAGAACTTGCCAGACCCAGTGTGGTCAACAAAGCCTTGATCATTTGCGGCGCTCCCGCCGCTACATTTTTGATTGGCGCCTCCTGAGGCGCCTGGCGATCGCGAAAAACACGCTGAAACATTTCTGACGCTTTGCGCGCTGCGGCCTCCCCGTGAAAACCACTTACCACTTCCTGCGCCAGCAGCATCTTCACGTCCATTGGGTGGGTACTTCCGATCGCGACGTCGCTCTTAAGCTTGGCAATTTCTTCAGGCGTGCGATCCGTCACCAGTTCGTAGTAAGACCACATCAACTCATCCGGAATGGACATCATCTTCCCGAAGATTTGGTCCGCCGTTTCGGTGATCCCCACATAATTGCCGAGACTCTTGGACATTTTGCGAGAGCCGTCGAGTCCCACCAGAATCGGCATAGTGAAAGCCACCTGCGATTCCTGACCGTACTCACGCTGGATTTCGCGGCCCATGAGCAGATTGAATTTTTGCTCCGTAGCACCAAGCTCTACGTCAGATTCAAGCACCACCGAGTCGTAGGCCACCAGCAGCGGGTAAAGCAACTCGTGCATGGAAATGGGCTGCTGATTGGTAAGCCGTGTATGAAAATCCTCGCGCTCCAGCATGCGCGCGACTCGGTATTTCGCGCACAGTCGCACGATGTCGTAGCTGGACAATTTATCGAGCCACTCGCTGTTGTAGCGAATTTCCGTTTTATTGCGATCCAGAATCTTGAACACCTGCTCAAGATACGTTTCCGCGTTGGCATTCACTTGCTCGCGAGTGAGCGGGGGGCGCGTTTCAGACTGCCCGGTAGGATCACCGACCATGGCGGTGAAATCACCGATAAGAAAAACAGCGGTGTGGCCCATTTCCTGGAAATGTTTCAATTTTCGGATCACCACAGTATGGCCGAGATGAATGTCAGGTGCGGTGGGATCGACGCCCAGCTTCACGCGCAAGGGCTTACCTGTTTTAGCGGATTTTTCGAGCTTGGACTGGAGCTCAGCTTCGCGAATAATTTCCGCGCTGCCCTTTTTTAGATAAGCGAGTTGTTCAGTGACAGGCTTGAATGGAGTGGTAGTCATCGAGTCTTGCGGCAGCTCACTTGTGAACAGGCTGGTTAGTCAATTGCATTACGCGCCGGCCTTCGATCTTGAAACGCCCATCTAGAACAAGTTTTACCGCTTCGGAATAAATGCGATGTTCTTCGCGCAAAATCTTTTCAGATAGCGTATCCGTTGTATCGGTATCCAGCACCGGCACGACGGCCTGGAGAACAATTGGCCCGGCATCCAGGTTTTCGTCCACAAAATGCACCGTGCATCCGGCAAATTTCACGCCGTATTCAAGCGCCTGCCGCTGAGATTCCAACCCGGGAAAAGAAGGTAGGAGTGAGGGATGAATGTTCAAGATGCGCTGCGGAAAACACTTGATGAAGTATGGCGACAACAAGCGCATATAACCGGCCAGGCAGACCAACTCAACCTGGTGTTCCCGCAAAACGGAAACAATCTGGCGATCGTACGCTTCGCGCTCAAGCCCGCGCGAAGGGCTGACCTTCGTTGCGATTCCTCGCGCGTTGGCGCGCTCAATTCCCTGAGTGCCTTCTCGATTGGCGATAACAATAGCGATGTGCGCATCTGGAATTCGGCCCGCGGCAACGCTCTCCGCAAGAGCCTCAAAATTCGAGCCGCGTCCGCTCAGCAACACCCCAATGCGTTTTTTCATGAACGGAAAACGTTAGCACAATCATCCATACCGGTAAAATCTGCGCAAGGTGCCTTGAGTGGGGAAATAATTTGGCGGAAGAGTGGCACTGCGCGGTTACAAGCCAAGCGCACCCGAATAGGCTACGCGAGCTTTGCCGGAGTCGCTGCGCTCGATACGCCCGATCCGGAAAAACTTCTCGCGGCGCTTCTTTAAATCGCCTTCCACAAATTTCACTTGCGCAGGCGGCACCACCAGAATCATGCCCACGCCCATATTGAAGGAATGCAGAAGCTCGTCGCCGTCGATTTTTCCAATCTTGGCCAGATACTTAAAGATCGGGGGTACCGGCCAGGAAGCCAGATCGATCTGTGCCTTCACGCCACTGGGCAGAACGCGCGGAAGGTTCCCAGGAATACCGCCGCCGGTAATATGCGCAAGCGCCGACACACTTCCGCGCGCAACGATATTTTTCAGCGCCGGTGCATAGCACAGATGCGGCTTCAGCAATTCCGCGCCAATTTTGTTCCCCACCTCCGCAACGTAAGTGTCCGGCCTGAGTTTCGCGACTTCGAATATCAATTTGCGCGCCAGAGAATATCCATTGGTGTGCAGGCCCGACGACGGCAACGCAATCAAGGCGTCACCAGGCTTCACGGCTTTTCCGTTGAGCATGTTCTTGCGTTCAACGACACCCACGATGAAGCCCGCGACATCATATTCACCGGCCGGATAAAATCCCGGCATCTCCGCAGTTTCACCTCCGATTAACGCGCAGCCAGCCTTGCGGCAGGCGCGGCTCATGCCGTCGACAAGTTGCTCCACAACCGTCGGTTCGAGCTTGCCCATCGCCAGATAATCGAGGAAAAAAAGTGGCTCAGCTCCCTGAACCAGAATATCGTTGATGCAGTGATTCACAAGGTCGCCGCCGACGGTGGAATGCACGCTCATGGCCATGGCAATTTTTAATTTGGTTCCCACGCCATCGGCACTGGAGACCAGGATAGGCTCTTTCCATTTTTTCGTGTCGAGGGCAAAAAGGCCGCCGAATCCCCCGATCCCGCCGAGGACGCCGGGCGTGAATGTACGGCTGGCGTGATGGCGAATCCGCTGCTTCGCGTCGTCTGCTACCGCGATGTCGACTCCCGCATCTGCGTATTTCATGAAACCCTTGTCTGCGATTCAAATTCGGTATGAACTTTGATGCAAAAACTTAACAACCCACTAGCGAATGCAATAATGGGTTTTGACGCGATTACAGCTGCGGAGGATGCAGCGGAAATCTCATCGTGGGAGGAATTCCCGCAATCAAAATATGTGAAACAATCTTCGCCAGCGCACGCTACCGGGATGCAGGATAGCGTTGGCATACGCAAAAAAACGCTCCCGAATCTGCCCCGGCTCCCAGGCGTCCGATGGCGCATCCAAAGACATGTAAATCATCACCGGTGTCCCGATAATATCCTTGCGCGGAACGCAGCCCCAGAAGCGGCTGTCGTACGAGTTGCCGCGGTTGTCGCCCATTACAAAATAACAATTGTCGGAAACTTTATACGGCGTATGCAGCTCATAAGGCTCGCTGGCGCCCACGGCATACGGTTCGGTGAGCTTCTGACCGTTGACAAACACAGCTCCATCGTGAATATCGACACTGTCGCCCGGTAGCCCAATCACGCGCTTCACATAATCCGGGGTATCCGGCGCGAAGGGTGGCTTAAAAATAATTACCTGCTGGCGTTTCGGATTACGCCACAGCGGCAAATGCCAGCTCGTGAACGGAACTCCGGCATCGTATCCGATGCGGCTCATGATCAGGTGGTCGCCGATCAGCAAAGTATTTTCCATGGAGCCAGACGGAATTACGCGTGCCTGTCCAATCGTTCCATTAATCAGCAGAAATGCCAGGCCCACCCAAAACCACGCGATGATCTCGCGCTGAATTTTTGTGCCTACCGGCACGTGTGTCGTTTCTTCTTTCTTGTCAGCCTTCACTTTCCACCACCACAGGCCTTTCTATTGCGAGTTCATCAGCGGAGTTCCCGTTCAGGTCACCGACCACCCCGTTGCCGGCTCCGGCTTTACCGGCACGGACTTCCAGCTGCACAAGATCCGTCGGATAAACCCCCGTATAGCAGGAGGTGCAAAACTTTCCTTCACGGTCGTCGACCGCCTGGCGCAACCCTGCCATAGAGATGTAACCGAGCGAGTCGGCGCCAAGATATTTGCGAATCTGTTCCGGCGAATTCGAAGAGGCGATTAATTCCTCCCGCGTTGGCGTGTCCACGCCGTAATAGCACGGCGAAATCGTCGGAGGACAACTGATGCGCACGTGCACTTCCTTGGCTCCAGCCTCGCGCACCATTCGAACAATCTTGCGGCTGGTGGTGCCGCGAACGATGGAGTCGTCTACCAGCACTACGCGTTTACCTTCGATCAATCCCCGCACGGGATTGAGTTTCAGCTTCACCCCAAAATTGCGGATGGCTTGCGACGGTTCGATGAATGTGCGGCCGATGTAATGATTGCGAATCAGCCCCATGCGGAAAGGAATCTTAGATTCGAGCGCATAGCCCACAGCAGCAGGAACGCCGGAGTCCGGCACCGGTACCACGATGTCAGCGTCGGCAGGATGTTCTTGAGCGAGCAAGCGGCCGAGAGCTTCACGACTCTCGTTCACCGAGCGGCCGAAAATAATACTGTCTGGGCGAGAAAAATACACATGTTCGAATACGCAGTGTTGTTGTTGCTTGGGCGGCGCAAATCGGATCGATTCGACGCCGGATTTGGAGATGCGCACCATCTCCCCAGGCTCAACTTCGCGAATGTATTGAGCGTTGAGAAGATCAAACGCGCAAGTTTCGGAAGCCACCATCCAGGCTTCCGCGGCAGTTTCCGTCGCAGGTAGTCTGCCAAGCACCAACGGGCGAAATCCGCGCGGGTCGCGCACCGCGTACATTTCATCACTCGTCAGCAGTAGTAACGAGTAGGCGCCTTCGACCTGGTTGAGCGCGTCGCCAATTGCTCCTGATAAATTGCGCGCCGGTGATCGGGCGATCAGATGAACAATCACTTCTGTGTCGCTGTTGGTTTGAAAAATCGAGCCGCGATGCTCCAGCTTGCGGCGCCATTCCGCCGCGTTGGTGAGGTTGCCGTTGTGGCCCAATGCGACTTTGCCTTTGTTGCAATCGATCATGATGGGCTGCGCGTTGAGCAATGCTTTGTCGCCGGCGGTAGAATACCGGGCGTGACCGATCGCAGCTGTGCCCGGAAGTCTTGACAGCACCGCCGGTTGAAAAATTTCTTCCACCTCGCCCATCGCGCGATGCAGATGCAGTTCCTGCCCGTCGCTGGAAACTATCCCGGCGGATTCCTGGCCACGATGCTGTAAGGCGTACAAACCGAGATAGGTCAGATTGGCGGCTTCAGGATGGCCAAAGACTCCGAATACTCCGCATTCGTCGTGGAAATGATCGTCGGCGTAGGCGAGCTTAGGATTCATTGTTTGAGTGCGCGCTCCAGCGAATGGGCCCAGATATCGTGAAGTGTTTCAACGGACTCTTCGATTATGGCACTTCTATTAAGTTCGATGCTGAAAATGCCATCAGCGGTGACTTTTCCGATTTGTTTTGCGCTAACACCGTATTTTCGCGCCGTTTGCAGCACAGCATCAAGCGAAGCAGGTGAAACGGAAACTGCCGCGCGTGCCCCCCGTTCTCCAAACAGGGCCGATTCAGCAGGACTGCGGTCTTCTATGGTGATGCGTGCACCGAGGCTATCGCCGGATTTTCGCGCAGGAGCCGAGGCGAAACAGGATTCGGCCAGAGTGACGGCCAGTCCTCCGTCGCTGATGTCGTGAGCAGATTGAACAGCGCGTGAGCAGGCCAGCGCAACCAGACACTGTTGCAAGCGTTTCTCACCGGGAAGATCGATGGCCGGGGGCTGCCCGGCGACGATACCGCCAATCGTCTTGGAATATTCAGACGAAGAAAATTCACGCGTTAAATTCGAATTTGCCCCGTTCGAGTTAACGGCCGTGGGCACGGAAGCTGGTGCGCCGTCCAGCAAAATTATAATGTCGCCGTCATTGCGAAACGCCATCTTCAACACATTCGTCGCATCTTCAATGACTCCCAAAATTCCGATCACCGGGGTGGGATAAATTGAACTCCCCAGAGTTTCATTGTAGAAGCTCACGTTTCCGCCAGTGATGGGAGTTTCAAGTTCGTTGCAGGCAGCCGCCAGTCCGTCGATCGCTTCGCTGAATTGCCACATCACTTCTGGCTTTTCGGGACTGCCGAAATTCAAGCAATTCGTAGCGGCGATAGGTTTCGCGCCGGAACAGGCTACGTTGCGTGCCGCCTCGGCCACTGCATGCATGGCACCGAATCGCGGATTTAAGCGGCACCAGCGGCCGTTTCCGTCGGTGGCAAGAGCCAACGCGCGTTTTGTGCCTTTTATGCGAACTACCGCGGCATCGCCCGCACCCGGCACCGCCAGCGTATTGGTGCGCACCATGGTGTCGTATTGCTCGGTAATCCAGCGCTTGGAAGAAATTACCGGCGAGGCGAGGAGCCGCTTGAAATTGTTTGTTAAATTTCTCTGTTCCGGAGCAAATACGAACCAGTCTGCCGCCGATTCTTTGTTTTGCATCGGTTGCGCTATTGGCCGCTGATACGCCGGGCCTTCTTCAGCGAGCGGATGCGCCGGAATTTCCGCAACGACGACGCCATGATCCTTGACGCGCAAGAGCCCGCCATCCGCAACTTCTCCGACCACCACCGCGTCAAGTCCCCACTTTTTGAAAACTTGCAAAACCTCAGGCTCGCGGCCCTTCTCTGCCACTAACAGCATGCGCTCCTGCGATTCGCTCAGCATGATTTCATAAGGAGTCATGCCGCTTTCGCGTTGCGGCACGCGGGCAAGATCAATCTCGATGCCCGTGCCGCCTCGAGAAGCCATTTCTGTGGTGGAACACGTCAAACCTGCGGCCCCCATATCCTGGATCGCGACGACCGCGCCAGTGGTCATGGCTTCCAGACAAGCTTCGAGCAGCAGTTTCTCTACAAAAGGATCGCCCACCTGAACGTTGGGGCGCTTTTGTTGCGATTCCTCAGTGAACTCCGCGGACGCCAGCAGCGACGCGCCATGAATTCCATCCCTGCCGGTTTTTGCGCCGACGTAAATCACCGGGTTGCCGGTACCGCGCGCCTTGGCAAAAAACAAATCTGCTTTCTTCCCTATGCCCAGCGCCAGGGCATTCACCAGAGGGTTTTGCGAGTAGCACGGTTCGAAACAAACTTCTCCGCCGATCGTCGGCACACCAAAAGAATTTCCGTAATTGGCGATTCCGCGAATCACGCCGTCGAGAATGCGCCGATTTTTGGCAATGCTTTCGGGCGAGACCGAAGGTGTTGAATGGTCGGGGGTGATCGGACCAAAGCGCAGCGAATCAAGCACGGCAATGGGGCGTGCGCCCATGGTAAAAATATCGCGCAAAATTCCGCCCACACCTGTGGTGGCGCCCTGAAACGGCTCCACAAAACTAGGGTGATTGTGCGATTCGATTTTGAACGCGGCGACTAGTCCGTCACCGATATCCACCACACCCGCATTTTCACCCGGTCCCTGAACGACGAGTTTTCCGCGCACCGGCAGGCGCTTCAGATGGACCTTGCTGGATTTATAAGAGCAGTGCTCGCTCCACATCACACTAAAAATGCCCAACTCGGTTATGTTGGGATCGCGTCCGAGGATTTGCTGCACGCGCGCATATTCCGGAGCCGAGAGGCCGTGCTCCGCGGCGATTTCCGCCGTAACTTTAATTTCCGCGCTTGCCGTCGCCAATTTTCCTACCTAGAAATCAAGGGGAGAATTCGTTTGAATCCGAACCACGAAAATAATTTCTCAAACCAATCTTAAGCGCTTGCCTTCGCGGAAGTCACCAAAGATTCGACCATCGAACGAAAAATGACCAGTCCATCCGCGGAATCCAGAGCAGATTCCACAGCCCGTTCCGGGTGCGGCATCAACCCGGTGACATTACGCTCGCGATTGCAAATACCGGCAATATTCTCGAGGGAGCCATTGGGATTACCAGCGGCGTCATCCTTACCGTCTGCGCTGCAGTAGCGAAAAACGATTTGCTCGTTTTTCTGTAATTCCGCAAGAGTCTGCGGATCAGCAGTGTAATTTCCATCGTTATGCGCGATAGGGATTTTCAGTATCTGTCCTTGCGCGGCAGCTTGGGTAAATGGTGTCGCAGGGTTCTCCACGCGAATGTGAATGTGGCGGCAAATATATCGCAAACCGATATTACGCATCACCGCACCGGGAAGAAGGCCTGCTTCCAGAAGAATCTGAAAGCCATTACAAATCCCAAGAACGAGGCCGCCGCTTTGCGCAAAATGTTTCACCGGCTTCATCACCGGGGAAAACCGCGCAAGCGCCCCAGTGCGAAGATAATCGCCGTGCGCAAAACCCCCCGGCAAAATGACCGCATCGCAATTCGCTAAATCCTCAGATTGATGCCAGATAAATTCAACTGGCTGACGGAGAACGTTGCTTATGGCGTAGAACGCGTCGTGGTCGCAATTGGATCCAGGAAAGACGACGACTCCAAATTTCATGCGTAGGCGGCTCCGGGTGGCGTTGAGGGAAGTTTTATTTTAACACAGCGCGTACCGACCAGCCACGAGCCGGCAGAATCCCTCAGCGTCTGCTCTTTTTCAAAGTGCCTCGCGATTTTTTCGCGGTCTTGTTCTTAGCTCCCGATGCGGAGGCCAATTCGCGGCGCTTTTTCGATGCCCAGCCAAGTTTGTTCATCTGGCGGCCGCGAGCAATGCCCAGGCTATCCGCCGGAATATTTTCGGTGATGGCCGAGCCAGCGGCAACATACGCGCCATCTCCCACTCGTACTGGCGCTACAAGAGTTGAATCACTCCCGATAAAAGCCTTGTTGCCAATCGTGGTGGGATGCTTTTGAAAGCCGTCGTAATTGCAGGTGATGGTTCCCGCACCAATATTCGTTTTAAATCCAATTTTCGCATCCCCAAGGTAGGTAAGGTGCATCGCCTTGGTGCTTTCTCCCAGAGTACTGTTTTTCAGTTCGACGAAATTCCCCACGCGTGCGCCGGCTCTCAGGTGGTTGCCGCCGCGCAAGCGCGCAAAGGGCCCGACAACCACACCATCATCCAGCCGGCTGTCGAAAACCAGGCAATGCGGCTCAATCACCACATCGTCAGCAAGAATTGCGTCACTTAAAACGCTACCCGCGCGGATAATGCAACGCGCGCCGATTTTTGTTTTGCCTAGCAACTGAACGCCGGACTCAATCACGGTGTCTTCGTCGGCCACCACGTCTGGATCGATCAAAACCGTTTCCGGGAGCTGAATAGTTACTCCGGCATCCATCAGCGCCAAGCGTTTCCATTCACGGAATACGCGATCCACTTCGGCGAGATCCGCGCGAGTATTGCAACCCAGAACTTCTCGCGAATCCGCCGCCACTTGTGCCAGAACGATTTCGCCCTTGGCCGCTAAAACGGCTACAGCGTCCGTCAAATATAATTCGCGATGCTTGTTGTTGGGTTTTACCTGCGCAAGAGCGGGCCAGAGTTTTTCCAACGTCAAGCAATAAATAGCAGAGTTAATTTCATTGATCTCCGCTTGATCGCCGCTCAGTTGAGATTCCTCCACGATGGCGGAGATCGCCGTGGCGGATTTTCGCAGAATTCTTCCGTAGCCTCGTGGATCCGCGACCACCGCGGTCAGAACCGTGGCGGCGGCATTGGCTGATCGATGGCTTGCCAGCAAAGCCTTCAGCGTTTCAGGGCGAACCAAAGGCGCATCGCCGGGAAGCACGATGACAAATTTAGAGTTTCCTAATGCGCGGCGCGCTACTTGCAAGGCGTGACCGGTGCCGTGTTGCGGTTGTTGCAGCACTGTTGTTGCGCCGAGTGGCTCGACGGTCGCCGCTACTACTTCGCTCTGGTACCCGACCACCACGATGGTCCTCTTCGCGCCCAACGGCGCACGCGCGCGAATCACTTGCTCCACCAGCGTTCGCCCACCAGCACGGTGCAGTACCTTCGCAAGGCTCGATTTCAGGCGCGTTCCTTTGCCCGCGGCGAGAATGACTACGGCGAGATCATTGTTTTTCATGGAGGTCCAGTTCAGTTTGTGGGAGCCAGCAGAATTACGCAACGCACCAAGATGATTTTGGCGGCGAAACACTAATCAGGTTACTAATCGGCAGCAGCAACGGACGGGCCGGCTAGCTCCAGCTCGCTCACCGAAGCCTCGGCGGTAGTTATCGTCCAGAGCGAAGGATCCGCGAGCAGGCGACCCACCAGTTGGGTGTGCAGCGCATGACCGGCTTTATAAGCTTCGACCCGCGCGAGCAGCGGCAACCCAACAAGCGCCAAATCGCCAATCAGATCCAAAGCCTTGTGCCGGCTGAACTCATCCGCGAAACGCAACGGACCATTCATAACCCCACACTCCGTCAGGACAATGGCATTTTCGAGCGAGCCTCCACGAATTAGTCCCATAGCTCTGAGTGGTTGAATATCCCGCTCAAAGCAAAAGGTCCGAGCTCGAGCCAACAATTGTCGAAAGCTTTCTTCATTGACGGTGATCTCAAATTGCTGCCGCCCAACCAGCGGATGCGGAAAATCCACGTAACAACACACGCGAAAGTCGTCGGCAGGATAAATTCCGATCCTTCGGTCGCCTTCAACGACTTCCAATGGCTTCAAAACCTTCAAAAAGCGCCGGCGACGACGCAATTTCCGTAAACCGCTGCGCTCCAGCATCTGCATGAAAGGCTCGGCGGAGCCATCCAGTATGGGTATCTCTATAGAATCGATATCGATAAAGATGTTGTCGATGCCGCATGAATAGATAGCGGCCAGCAGATGCTCGGTGGTAGAGAGCAATACGCCTTGTTTCATCAAACTGGTGGCGTAGCTCACGCGCGCAACATTGTGCCCCTGGGCCTCGATGGGAAAGTTGTCAAGATCCATACGCCGAAAGACGATTCCGGTTTCCGCGGGTGCGGGAGATAATGTCAGGTGTCCGTAGACTCCAGTGTGAAGACCAACTCCTTCCGTGCTGGTAGGGGACGCTATGGTGGTTTGGAACACTACGTATAGAGTAGCAGGTTGCAGGCCAATGGGCGGCAACTTTGTGGCGTGTTTTGAATGAGTTACCGCCAAAAACACTGTGAACAAATGACACTGTGTGGTAAAATAGCATCAAAACCGGGGCGCCACGTGTCTGTTTGTGCCGTTGAGCCTCCATCACACGCTTAGGTCGCCTAGTAGGCGAAGCTTCCTTTCTGCCGTACGGCGCGTCCCACTATGAAGCAGTGATATACTTTTGTTGATTTCCTAGACAGGTGGATCGATGAATCGAGCGGCACGTGTTGGGCTGATTTGCGTATCCGTAGCGATATTCTGCTATGCCGGAATTGGCCACGTACTGGGACGAACTCCAGACGATAAAGCGTACAAATCTCTCACCGTGTTTGGCGAAGTCTTGCAGAAGATTCAGCAGGATTACGTAGACGAACCGAACATGCACACGGTTACGGCTGGATCGCTGCACGGCCTGCTGGAGTCCCTCGACACGCAATCCAGTTACCTGACTCCCCGCGAGTACGACGAATACAAAAAGAAAATTCAGAGTTCCAGCACCGGAGAAAGTGGCATCACGTTGAGCAAGCGCTTTGGTTACATTATCGTAATTTCGGTGCTGCCGGACAGCGCAGCCGCGAAAGCGGGAATTCACAGCGGCGATATTTTTGAATCGATTGGCGGGTTTACCACTCGCGATATGTCCGTAGGCCAGGCCATGAATCTGCTCACTGGACCGGCTGGTAGCGGAGTGAAAGTGGCGGTGATCCGGCGTGGTAAGGCCACCCCAGAAGAAGTAGACGTGGTTCGCGAGAAGCCAGTCGCCGTGAAAATCACAAGTCAGAAAGCCGATCCAGACACGCTGACGTTGCGCCTCACGTCGCTTGATCCCGGGCGAGCTGATGAGGTACGCGGACGATTGAATGAAGCCGAAAAGCAGGGCATTCACAACATCATTCTGGATTTACGCGAATGTGGCCGCGGGCCGGTTTCAGAGGCGATTTCTGTGGCTCGACTTGTTGTGCCGTCAGGCAGTTTGGCCACGCTGCGCGGGCAGACCGTGTCTTCACAAACTTTTTCCGCCGAACCTAAGCAGGTAGCGTGGAGGGGCCGCGTTTCAGTCTTGATTGATGCTACAACGTCGGGTGCCGCCGAAGTGCTGGCCTCCGCGATTGCAGCGAATCACCGCGGAGATGTTGTGGGTGAACGTACCTTTGGTCTGGCTTCAGAGCAGAAATTAATTACTCTTGATGACGGCTCCGCGTTGATCCTGACCACTGCGAATTACTACAATCCGAGTGGGAAATCGATTCTTGAGGAAGGCGTTACTCCAACGGAAGTCGTCCACGCCAACCTGGAAGAGGAATCCGACGTCGACGACGCGGCGACGGATGCCACACCCAATAAAGATCTGCCGCCCGGACCGCGCCCACTTTCGCCGGAAGATCCCATCTACCGCAAGGCGCTTGAACTGGTAAAGGCGCCGGTAAAGAAAGCCGCCTAATCTTCGGTGTCACCAAGTTCGTTCACCAACTGCAGTTTACAAATTCGTTCTCCAATCCGAAAACTCATCGCCTTCCTTTTGATGTTCGCTGCTTGCGCAGCCGGTTGTCACCGGGCCCGGCAAAAGCGGCTGACTGAGGAAGAAATCCACCGCATCACCCGCGAATTCGTATTCGCGGCAAATTCAGCGGCACCGCGGGGTTCAGAGGTGCACGGTGAGGTGGGCGCTTTTGACAAAGTCGCAAATTCATCCGACCTCGTGGAGATACATATTTTTATCAAGCACCACGAAAAGGATATTCCGCCGGCGGTGACACACCTGATTGAAGTACTAAATGGCATCGCGACGGCGCGAGGTCTGACGCCGGAGCAAACGGAAAATGGCGACGCGATTTTCATGAGTTATCGCCACGCTGGGGTAATAACTCACACCGTTCATATCCACTTTGCCGGAAGCACAGATGTATCGCGCAATTCGGCTTCCGCGCCGCCCACAAGTGACAACCGATCTCCACGACTGGCGATTATTCTAGACGATCTGGGCAACGACAGCGGCGCGGCCAACACCGTTTTTGCAATGCCGTACCCTCTGACCATTTCAATTTTGCCCAATCAAACTCATTCGACGGAAATTGCCCAGCAAGCGCAACGCCGGGGAGACCAAGTGATATTGCATCTTCCGATGCAATCCCTCGCTAAGGAACATCATGAGGAGCGAGAACTTCGTGGTGGTATGTCCCGCGCCGCCGTTTCCCGGCTAGTGTCAGAATTTCTTAACGAAGTTCCCGGAGTAATTGGCGTGAACAACCATCAAGGGTCGGCGTCCACTGCGGACAAAAAATTGATGGCTGAATTGATGCCGGTGCTGAAGGAGCACAAACTTTTTTATGTAGATAGCCGGACCAGCGCGGCGACAGTCGCATATGATACGGCGCAGGAATTTGGAGTACGCGCGGCATTCCGTAACGTGCCTTTCCTGGATGACGTGGAAGATGTGTCAGCCGTGCGCAGACAAATTGAGATCGCTATTGCCGGTGCCGCCAAGAAAAAAGATGCCATTGCCATCGGACACGCTCACCCATCGACGCTGGAGGCTCTGAAAGAAACACTGCCGCAGGCAAAAACTCATGGAGTGAAATTGGTATTTGCTTCGGAATTAGTCCGGTAAACGCTGGTGGTGGCCTGCTGAAGGCTTCTATTCGCCGGATACAGCCGATGAATCACGTAAAAGAGAATAAATAGCAGAATGAAATCGAAAACACTTGCTTCGGGACCAACGGTGCCTCCGGTAAGCCATTTCGGACCGTGCAGCGTGGCGTCCGAAAGATGACCAGGCAAAACCATGCCGCTGTCTGGAACGGAATAGAAAAAGGTCTCCCCAAAATCGAAAGCAGCGTGCATCCCAACCGCTAACCACAGAGAGCCCGTCCGCCGCACGGTAAAACACCAGAGCAATCCCACAACAAAAACACCCGCCACGCCGACAAGGCCCTCGCCGCTGTTTTGCAAATGCACACCTGCAAATAACAGCGAGAGCAAAACCGCAGCTGGCCAGAAGCCCACGCCGGAACTTAACGTAAATAAACTGTAACCGCGAAACAAAAACTCCTCGAATAGTCCAACAAATATTAGACAGAGGAGCCATAAAACGGCCCAATGCGCCACTTGCGCACCATGCAATGCCAATGGGCCAAATGAATATCCCCCAAACGCGTAAATCAGTCCGACAACCGCACTGATTTCCAGAAAGCCGAGCAGAAATCCCTGCCAAAAAAGCTTTCCGAATGCCTGGTGCACCGGTAAACCGTAGGACCCCACCGGACGATGTTCGATAAAGGACATCACTACCGCCGCGCCGAATGCGGAAACGAAACCAATCATCTCCGAGTACAGGAGGCCCTCAAACGAGAACTTACCAGGCGTGGATCGATAGAATTGCATCCACAGCATTTTCAGACCCAGGAAAAATACCACCATAATCACCACGTACAACAACAACCGCCAGCCTGCACGCAGACCTTGCGCATTAAAAAATATTTTGCTTAGCCCGTGGGAGAAGTTGTTGGACGTGTCAGCGGATGGCTGAATGGATGGCTCTTCTATGGGCCTATCTTGCTCCATGCATAATCACCGAATCATTTCGTCAGTCTTAACCAGTACATTCAGACGCGTCAAGTTAGTTCCGGTAAGCACTCCACGTGGGCATGCTTAACTGGCTGCTTCATACTTGCATGACCATACTCGGAATTTAGTCCCAGCCAATATTATTTCACATACTTGGGAGGCTCGCCTTTAGACCAGGGGTCGTAAGCATGTGCGAATACCAAGCGCTCCGCCAGCGGAGGATGGCTGTAAAGCCAGAAAGTAATAAACGCCGCGGGATTTGGATCGGACAGGTCTAGATCACCCATTACTTGAAACCCGTGGGCGGCCACCTCCTGGGAGTTGGGGACGAGGCCGTGAATTACCTCCAGTCCGTAAACGTCGGCGGCATGTTCCTGCATGCGGCTGAAGCCGTTCGCGATTGGTGAAGAAATAAATGACAAAATCTCCAACCATAGTAAAAGCCCAGCGATCGCCGCCCAGTCTTCGGGTCCACGTATTTTCCACTCGTGGCCCCAACGCCGCAGGGACCAATGCAGCGCGCGAAACATTACATACAGCGCGAGCAGTAATGACACGGCGAAAAACAGGAATCCAATCACCACGTGACCAAGCACGTAGTGTCCTAGTTCATGGCCGAGGATAAACAGCGCTTCATCGGTAGACGTTTTTTGAATGGTAGTGTCCCAGATAACCAAGCGCTTTGATGCCCCGATGCCGGTGACATAGGCATTTATCTGGTTGGTTTTCTCGCTGGCCTTCATCAGAAACATGCGATCCCGAGGAATCGGGACGCCCGCTCGTTGCGTGAGCGTTTCGATGGAGCTCACCAACTGCGGCTGCTCCTTCGCCAGCGGCTCAAAGTGATTAAACAGCGGATCGATGAACCACGGGCTGATGAAAAAGAAGAACAGCAAAATTGGGAGCGCCGCGAGCCAAAAATAAAACCACCAGCGTCTGGGACTTTTTCGCATTGCCAAAGTCAAAACAAAAACCAGCAACACGGCCAGGCCGACGCTCAATGTTTCTTCTTTGAACCAATCCATCATCCAGGAGCCCCAACGCTGGATCGATTGTTGGTAACGCAGGCTCAGCGCGTGCCAATAAATTCGCACCGGCAATTCAAACAAATCGGTGAGCAATATTAGTAATGGCACGAATACCAGGCACTGAATCCATTTCTTGTTGCTCACGGCTTCCGCGAGGTCGCGGAATTTAGCAGCAATGCCCAGACGCAGAATCAAAAGGAGTACAAGAGCGGAGAGAAAATAGGAAATGAAATACAAAGTGTAGCCGACGCGAGAGTACGAGATGGCTTTATCGTAGCGCTCCCTTGAAAGCCGGTACTGATCCGTCGCAGTCGGTGTGGGAGGGGGTGGTTGTTGATTGTTCGGCGGAGCATCAGGATTTGATTGCAAAGTTTTAACGACTGGCCTGAAGGAATTAACGCCGTCCACGCTTTGCGCGCGGAGGTGAGGCGCGGCAAAACAAAAAAACAGGGCTAGAAAAACCAAGGAACGCTGAACGAAAACACGCCGTTTTGCTGACCTCATCTACGGTTGTGCTCCGGAGGTTGATAGGTGAGCAGTCTTCAATGAATAATTTCGCACTGCTCCGGTAGTCGTGAGTCCAATATGAATGATGGAAGTCCAGCGCTCCAGTTTGTGGTGCCCGCCACGATGAAAAAGATAGGAGGCGCCAATGGAGACAACCGTTGCCCCGGCCTCGATGAACGCGAACCCGGCGTGATTATCCACGGCATGGTTGGTCAGGAATATTTCCTGGCGTCCGCGGCGTCGCATGTTCAACGTTGAAAAATAGTCCAAAGTACGGGCGGCAGCAACACCAGTGAACAACAGATCGTTTTCCTTATCCCAGAAGCGATGCTCAATTGGCAGAATGTTGGCCTTCGAGGATTGCGGCTGTCTGGCATGAGGGTAGTTATGATCGACCGACGGTCGTGATGGTTCCTGAGCACATATCGATTTTGCAGTGCATGCGAGTATCAGAAGTGTTACGGATGCTAGGGGCCGTTTCAACCGAGATCTCCGTGTTATTAAAACTCCTAACTATCGTCAATTCTCCCACCGAAAGGGACGCCCTGGAGCACGCCATTCTTCTACACGACATCTGCGAAACGCCAATCGTGGGTTTGGCTCTAGTGCCTCGCGGTTACCCCCGCTATTGACTGCCGTTACCTATGCGCACGGTGCACGCTCCGACACAGTGGCGATAGGTCAGAGATAGCGTTATCTTGGAGCTTCGGGTATTTGCAATGGCACGAGGTGACGAAATGTCAGGCCGAATCTTCGCTCCGTTCCTCCCCAAGTTCGCAATGGTTCTGCCGGCGGCGTGGTTTGTGGCCATGACTGTGTGTCCGGCTGCTTGGCCACAGGGGCAATCGCAGGACCAGCAATCGTCCGGCGCACAAAGCCAATCCATCGCCGAGGCCGCAAGGAGATCGCGCGAGTCGGCCAAGAACGCCACTAAACCATCCAAGGTCATCACCGACGACGATCTTGATAAGGGCAACATAAAACCTGGAGCGCAAGGATTGACCCTCGACGCTCCGCCCAAGTTGGAAACTCAGCCGCCCAGTCCTGAGGCTGTGGCGGACGCAGCCGCCACGGCTTCGGCAGCTCCCGATCCTGCAACTGTAGCGGCTCCTTCTGACGATCCAGAAATCGCCGGGCTAAAGGATTCGATCGCCGATGCGGAAAAAGATGCCGAGCTGGCGCGGCGGGAGTTGGCATTGCAACAGGACACGTTTTTCTCCAATCCCGATCACGACCACGATATCGCCGGTAAAGCCAAGCTTGATGCGCTACAGCAACAAATCAACGAGAAGCAGCAGGAGATAGACCGCTTGAAGACGCGCCTGGCGGCGATGGAAGAGTTGCAAAAGAAAAAGCGGGCTCCTGCCAAGCCGGCAACTGCTCCGGCACCGGCGGATCAAAGCGCGAATCCACACGCGGTTCCACCCGCTTCGCCAAAGCCCTAAACATCTGGCGATCCTAAACAAGTTTTCCACAACGGGAAAGCTACTACTATATCTGGTGGTTGATTTTTGTTGACACCGAATGGTCTCAAGCGCACAATCCTGACATTCAAAAATATTTTGTAACTTAATTCCGTCAGACAACTGTTCGTAATCGAAACGCGATGCGGGGGCTCCAGGGCTACGCAGTTTCGGAGGAAACGATGCAATATCTGCCGGGATTCACGGTTCAGTGCATCAATCAGCTGTGCGAAGCGCGAGGTCATTGGTTGCGCGCGGATGCCACGACGGCTACCTCGCATGAAGGGCGCTGCCCGTGTTGTGGAGATTCTCTGCGAAATGTTCCACCGCCCCTGGCACCCAGATTCCGTATGCGTCCTCGAGCATTGACTTCGCACCGTCCGCCGATGCGGCGACAGTGATCTCGCAGCTTCCGTTCCCGTCTCCATACTGAGGTACCTACCTACTCGGACCCGTTCTGATGCCCTCACCACTTGGCCTCCAAGTGTCAGGAACGATCCAGGTCTATTTTGTCAGGCATCCTCCCGGTTCATACCGATGTGTCTAGCCTCCCCATCCCCCGGTGGCAAAAGAGCTTGTAATGTGTTGAAAATAAACGACCGCACCTGCAAAAAATGCGCAAGAGACCACAAAATGCTGAAAACAAATGAGTAGGCTGCCATCTAGGGAAACTTGGCCGGACCGATGACTAGCTGCGGCTGTAAGGGAGCCTCGTGACCAAGGGGCAGTCATTTTTTGTATTACCATGTAGTACGAGTAACTACAACGTTATTTTGAGGTTGGAATGTATGGCGCAATAGCTTCGGAAGATCGAGATTTAGTCTTCGATTAGGCCTTTTTCGGCCATTTGTTCGTCGGTGAGCCACAGGTCTGGGATGTTGGCGGAGCCCAGTCGGTGAATATCATTGAGGGCTCCACGCACTTCTTTCAGTTCGAGGTTTACGCCAAGTTTCTCAAGCAATTCGATCAAGACACGGGAATTTTCGGCCAGGACAGGTTTCGGATTTAAGCCCATACGATCGAGCCTGCGGTAGGTGAGCACGTAAATAGCGGCCGGTCCGATGCCGTGGCGCACCACGTGGAGAAAGGCGCGTGTGGCGGGGGGCAGGGCCGACTGTGCCGGGTCCTGGACGGTGTACGCTGGTGATGAGTCTTGGGCGGAATCGGATTCGGGGACGGGAGTGGAGCACGGCGCCGGTGACGGTTGCTTGGGAGCAGAGATCGCGATCTGCTCCCATCCCACTGGGGGAACGCTCATTCTTCGGGGACCCCGTTAAGCCCGTTTACTTCGGGCTGTTACTTCGGTACGTCAGTTCCACGTGAAACTTCCCAAACTGCTCAGCTGCAACCGCTGGTGCTGCCACAGTTTTCACATTTGTAGCAGGCGCCGTTAGGAACCATCAGCATGCCGCACTCGGAACAGGTTGGTGCACCTTCATGAGCATTACTGGGTTTGGACGACGCGTTCGACGCTGCTAAGGACGGCATTGGCGCCAGAGCCTGCGCGACTGCTGTCGGCGCGGCAGCAGCAGCGACGCCGGCCTCAGGCAGAGATGCTCCATTCAGCTTCAGATAATCCGCAGAGATGAAGCGGCCGCCGAGCCAGCGCGCGATGTAATCGAGCACGCTGGAGACGAAGCGAATCTTGGGATTCGCGGTGATGCCGGAGGGCTCGAAGCGTGTGTTCAGCAGCTTGTCCACATAGACTTTCAGCGGCACGCCATATTGCAAGCCGATGGAAACGGTCAGCGCCAAGCCATCCATCACGCCAGAAAGCGTGGAGCCTTCCTTGGACATCTTGATGAAGATTTCGCCAGGGCGACCGTCGTCATACATGCCTACGGTGATGTAACCTTCATGTCCGCCCACACTGAATTTGTGAGTGACAGAGGCCCGCTCGGCAGGCATTTTTTCGCGTTGTGCGCGGGCGAATAGTTCCTGTTGCATGGCTTCCACGACGGCCGCGGCCTCGGGCTTCTTTTCATCTTTCTTCTGGCCAGCTGCGGACAAGGGCTGAGAGCGCTTGGAATTGTCGCGATAGATAGCTACGGCCTTGAGTCCCAGCTTCCAGGACTCGATGTAGGCGTCCATCACATCTTCGACGGTGGATTCCTCGGGCATATTGATGGTTTTCGAAATGGCGCCGGAGAGGAATGGTTGAGCGGCGGCCATCATCTTTACGTGACCAGTCCAAGTGATGGAACGTCCGCCGCTAGCGGGAGTAAGGGAGCAATCGAAAACCGGGAGATGCTCTGGTTTCAAATGAGGCGCGCCTTCGATTTTGCCGTTTTGATCAATATACGAAACGATTTCGCTCATTTGTTCGGGGGTGTAGCCGAGGCGCATCAAGGCTTCCGGAACGGTATTGTTGACGATCTTGATCAAGCCGCCGCCAACGAGCTTCTTGTGTTTTACGAGAGCGAGATCCGGCTCGATGCCGGTGGTGTCGCAATCCATCATGAAGCCGATGGTGCCGGTGGGAGCAAGAACGGTGACTTGGGCGTTCTTGAAGCCAAACTTTTCGCCGTGCGAGAGCGCGGTATCCCAAGCTTCCTGCGCGGCCGTGAAAAGTTCGGGCTGCACGTGTTCGCGTTTAATTCCCCGCATGGCGTCCCGGTGCATGCGAATTACGTCGAGCATGGGCTCGCGATTTACGGGGTAGCCGGGGAATGGACCCATGCTTTCGGCCACGCGCGAAGACTGCGCGTAAGCTTCGCCGGACATAAGCGCGGTGATGGTGCCCGCAACATCGCGTCCGTCGTCAGAGTCATATGGCAGGGCCATGGACATGAGTAGCGCGCCGAGATTGGCATAGCCCAGGCCGAGCGGGCGGAAATTGTGGGAATTTTCGGCGATTTGCGGCGTTGGGTAGCTGGCGTTGTCCACCAGGATTTCCTGTGCGGTGATGGTGATGTCGACAGCGTGTTTGAAAGCCGAAACATCAAACTGGCCGCCCGAATTGACGAACTTCATCAGATTGAGCGAGGCAAGATTGCAGGCGGTGTCGTCCAAAAACATATACTCGCTGCAAGGATTGGACGCGTTGATTCGCGCAGTGTTCTTGGAGGTGTGCCAGCGGTTTACGGTGGTGTCGTACTGCATGCCAGGATCGCCGCAGTGCCAGGTGGAATCGGCAATTTTGAATAACAGATCGCGCGCGCGAAGTTTTTCGGCAGGCTGACCGTCGATGACGTTCTTGGTCCACCAATCTTTGTCTTCGGCGGCGGCACGCATGAAATCGTCGCTGACTCGAACAGAGTGATTGGCATTCTGGAAAAAGATGGAACTGTAGGCGTCTCCATCGATGGCCGAATCGTAGCCCTGCTCGATGAGCACATGGGCTTTGCGCTCTTCCTTGCGCTTGCACTCGATGAACTCGACGATGTCGGGATGATCGATATTGAGAATGACCATCTTGGCGGCGCGACGAGTCTTGCCACCACTCTTAATCACGCCGGCGAAGGCATCGAAGCCCTTCATGAAACTTACCGGGCCAGAGGCAATTCCACCGCCGGATAGGGTTTCCTTACTGCCGCGCAAGCTAGAGAAGTTTGTTCCAGTTCCAGAGCCCCACTTAAAGAGCATCCCTTCGGTACGCGTCAGGCCCATGATGGATTCCATGGTGTCTTTAACGGAGTTGATGAAACATGCCGAGCATTGGGGCTTTGCCTGCACACCGACGTTGAACCACACGGGCGAATTGAAAGCCATTTTCTGTTCTACGAGCAGATGGGTGAGCTCGTCGCGAAAAGCATCGCGAGACTGGGTATCGGCGAAGTAGCCACCCTCTTCACCCCAACGCACGATGGTGTTCACCACGCGGGCGATGAGCTGGCGCACAGAGCGTTCGCGCTCCGGCGAGCCGGGCTTGCCGTGGAAATATTTACTGGTGACGATGTTGGTGGCGGTCTGCGACCAGCTCTTGGGAACCTCGACACCTTCCTGGCGGAAAATGGTCACGCCCTTTTCGTTGCCGATCAGCGCGGTGCGCTTCTCCCATTCGACGAGGTCGAAGGGAGACTTCTGGCCATCCGTGAAATAACGCTCGAAAAACAGACCGGTGCCGCGACCTGCGGGATTCTTTTCCGATTCCGTTGGTGTCTCGAGTGATCTGTCATTTAATGCGGTTTTCACAGTGGCCATTGTTCCTCCACGCCTAAGATTCCCTGTCCGGGGACGCTCGAACTTTGCTGCTCTACTATTTGATGCATCCAGCAACGGGTGGTACGAGTCAGGTTAAAGCGACGGTATCGGGTAAAAACGACGCAAAGGCAAATGCTCTGCCATCCGGCTGATCAAATGTGACCAGCCATCATGCAGGTACCGCGCCCCAATTGCGGGGCGGAGCTGGGACCTCGCGCTTGGTTTTTTAGCTGTGAACCCGGCTTGGTTTCGTCCAACTCCAAACGCGCCGAGGTGCTCTCGACTAGGGTGCGTTTGGGGAGTGCACGTCCCCCGAATCTGGACTCGCAGTATCGGCCCGCGCGAAATAACTGTCAAGAGTTTAATGCAGGTTATTCAGAAAAAGTCGCAAAATGTACCAGTGCCTGTGACTAAACTGTCTATAAGTAGTGGTGCCATTTCGGCGTCGCCAAAGCGGTCAAACGCTTAAAAACCAAAAGCTTAGATGTGGACATGCACAGAATGCGGGCGTAAGGTTTTTCCATCCTTCTGCACTGTGGA
>DATHMG010000092.1:0-13089 GCA_035487275.1 Candidatus Acidiferrum sp.
CTTTCATTCTCGCCTCCAGAGATCACGGCAGCGGACACCACGATCCTGCCACCTAGCTTCGAACTGTACTACTACCGTCAGCTCAAACTGAACCAGTGCCGGGCCGTCTGAACAGTTGCCATCTGAATTTCTTGGGTATAGGATTCAGCCACTTGAAATCGCCTGACGGTTGGCGGCACCTTCAGCCATGATTGCTGCCAGACCTCCAGCACAACAGGAGTGTTGAGCCATGCCCAGATTCCTTCGTTTTGCCTTAATTTTTTTTGTGATTGCCAGTCCTTGTTTGGCGCAGAAAAAGCGCGTTGCGGTGCTGAACTTTGAGTACGGCACGGTGAGATCCAATACTCAGGCGATTTTTGGTACCGACCAGGACGTGGGCAAAGGCATCTCGGACATGCTCGTGCAAAAGCTTGTGCAGGACGGCAAATATTCCGTGATCGAGCGCAACGCGCTGGATAAAGTGCTGGGCGAGCAGAATTTTTCGAACAGTGATCGCGCCGATGCGTCCACCGCCGCAAAAATTGGCAGGATTTTGGGAGTGGACGCGATCATCATCGGCAGCATCACGCAATTTGGCCGCGACGACCAGCACACCAATATTGGCGGGGGAGGATACGGCGGATACGGATCCAAGTTGGGTATCGGTGGAATCGGTACGAAGAAGTCCAAAGCGGTGGTGGGCATCACGGCGCGTCTAGTAAACACCACGACGGGCGAAATTTTGGCGGCGGTGACTGGAAAGGGAGAGTCGCAACGCTCGGGCACTTCGCTGATCGGCGCCGGCGCAGGCGGTGGCAGCGGTGGCGGCGCTGGCCTGGACATGGGGAGCAGCAATTTTGGGCAGACGATTTTGGGTGAGGCAGTACAGGCGGCAGTTGCGGATACAGCGACGCAACTGGATACGGCAGCGGGAAATCTTCCGACGGTAAAAGTTTCGGTTTCGGGACTGGTAGCGGACGTCAGCGGAAACACGCTAATCATCAACGTGGGCAGCAAAACCGGGTTAAAGGTTGGCGATACACTTGATATCAACCGGCAGGTCCGCACTGTGAAAGATCCAGCCACCGGCAAAGTATTGAAGGCTATTACCGATAAAATCGGCAGTGGCACGGTCACGCAAATCGATCAGGATTCGGCGACGGTAACATTTACTGGCGCGGGACCAGCCAAGGTTGGAGACGTGGTCCAGACCCCTTAAAAAGCACAGTTAAGGATCAATCCACTCATGATTGGCGAAACGATTTCGCATTACCGCGTCCTACGCAAACTCGGTGGTGGCGGTATGGGCGTGGTGTACGAGGCTGAAGACATCAAGCTCGGCCGTCACGTGGCTCTGAAATTTCTGCCGGATGACATCGCGACGGACCCGCAGGCATTAGCCCGATTCGAACGCGAGGCTCAGGCAGCGTCTGCTTTAAATCACCCCAACATTTGCACTATTTACGAAGTGGATGAACATAACGGCCAGGCATTCATTGCCATGGAATATCTGGACGGCCTGACTTTAAAGCATACGCTCACGAATGGACACCTGGAGCTGGAGCAGTTGCTTGCGCTGGGAATTGAGATAGCCGATGCTCTGGACGCGGCCCACTCTCAGGGAATAATCCATCGCGATATCAAGCCTGCCAACATTTTTGTCACCAAACGCGGTCATGCCAAGGTCCTGGATTTTGGACTGGCCAAAGTGACCAAGCAGCAGTCCGGCGCTGGCGCTGGAAACAGCCTAACCACGATGGTTGAGGATCCGGACCAACTTACCACTCCGGGAATGGCTCTAGGCACGGTGGCCTACATGTCGCCCGAACAAGTTCGCGCCAAAGACCTGGACGCACGCACGGATCTTTTTTCTTTTGGTGTGGTGCTTTATGAAATGGCCTCCGGGCAATTGCCGTTTCGCGGAGAAACATCGGGAGTAATTTTTGACGGCATCTTGAATCGCACCCCTATCTCTTCGGTGCGCCTGAATCCGGATCTGCCCGTAGCGCTGGAAGAAATAATTAATAAAGCGTTGGAAAAGGATCGCAATCTGCGTTACCAGCACGCATCGGAAATGCGTAGTGACTTATCTCGTTTGCAGCGGGATTCGCAGATGCGGCCTGTCCCCGCAGAGCAAGGCGAGGAGTTACCCGCAGGTGCGATGCAAAATCCAGTGCCACAATCGGGCGCTTCGAGTCATACCTCCATCAACGCCGCTGAGAAGAACGAGGTGATGCGAGAGATCAGCGCGACAGGCGTCCCTGCCGCGCCGCCCGTCGTGCCGCAAGCACCCCAGATTCAACCGCGCGTTCCATTGCCGGTTGTTGCTTCGACGGGCAGCAGCAAACGCGGACTTTATATGGGGCTCGGTGCTCTTGTAGTGGTCGGCGTGCTTTTTTCGGCGGGCTTTTATTTGCCGCGCAGACTAAAGATTCACGCTGGCGAAGGCAAAGCAGCATTCCCGGCAAAACCTGGCGGGCCTTCAGAATTGACTCCTCAACCAAGTCCGCCGGCTGCTTCGGTGGCAGCACCATCAGCGGCTCCACCAGCATTCGCGAGTGGCGCGGCCGCGCAGTCGAATCAAGCCCCGGCTCCCGAGAAGGCCGATGCATCGAGCGGGCCTGCAGCTTCGCGCGCGGATGCCGCGGGAAATACCAAACGTGGTTCCAAAGGCACGCAAGGAATGCCGGACAATTCCGAGCAGCGACGAGCCGCTGAACGCGCTCAAGCAGACGCGGAGGCTGCCGCGGCCGCGGCTGCGAAGGCGGAAGCTGCTGCCGCGGACCTGAAAGAGGCCGAGGCCCTGGAAGACCAACTAAATGGACGTGCGGCTTCAGTGTCACAGAGTCTGGACAACTTGAAAGGCCAGCAAAGTGCGCAGGGCTACGGATTGCGTGGCGATGTGGTTTCCGCGGAGCAGCGTATGCAGTCGTACATCTCAAAAGCGCAAGCTGCGTTGCAACGTCAAGATGGTCCAAGCGCAAAGAAGTATTTCGAACAGGCCGACCGGGAGATTTCCTTTCTAGAAAAATTTCTAGGACATTAACAACGATTGTTTGGCCTCTAAGTTTCTATGTTGAGAAGCTGATCTCCCCAGAAAACCGCAATCTGCCGGCAACCGCTCATTCCACCGCGTAGTTGATTGACAACGGGTTTATGCCGTTCTAATTTGCGTGGGGCAGATAAGAACGGGAAGGATCGTGCATGAGGGAGAAATTATTAGCGCCGTTCGCAGTCGGATTATTACTCTTGATGGCTTTTTCTCTCTCTCGAATCAGCATTGCACAGCAACCCCCTTCCAGTGTCGGAATATTCGAAGGGCATGGTGATATTGGTACAGTTCAGCACGCGGGTACGAGCGAATATGATTCTTCGACGCGTAGTTACACACTTACTGGCAGTGGCGAAAACATGTGGTCCGATTCAGATAATTTTCAGTTTGCCTGGAAGAAATTGTCGGCGGATGCATCGCTGACGGCCGACGTTTCCTTTGTTGGTCACGGCGGCAATGTGCATCGCAAGGCTGTCCTGATGATGCGGCAGAGTCTGGAGCCTGACTCCTCCTATGTGGATGTAGCGCTGCACGGCGACGGTTTGACGTCTTTGCAGTATCGCGAGGCCAAAGGAGCGCATACGCATGAAATCCAGTCGAACATTTCAGCGCCTGCGCAATTGCGCATTGAAAAGCGGGGTGATTACGTTTCTATTTGGTTGGCCGCTCCTGGACGAAAATTAAAGCCTGCAGGAGCAGCGATACGCGTTTCCTTTAGCACGCCGATTTATGTGGGCATTGGACTGTGTAGCCACGACGCGGATGCCGTCGAAAAAGCAATATTTTCGAACGTGGAACTGAAAGAGGTCTCGCGAGCAGCGGCCGCTGACCAACTCACGCTGTATAGCACCCTCGAAACCATCACGGTGGCCTCCACAGACCGGCGCGTCGTGTATTCGATTCCCGGACATTTTGAGGCGCCCAATTGGACGCGCGATGGCGCTGCATTTATCTTCAATGAAGACGGGCGAATCCAGCGCTTGCCCATTGCTGGGGGACAACCGCAAACCATCGATACTGGATTTGCAGTGAGATGCAACAATGATCATGGAATCTCGCCCGACGGTAAAACGTTGGCGATAAGCGATCAGTCGCAAGGAGATCATCAGTCCATCATTTATTTGTTACCCATCACCGGCGGAACACCGCGCCGCATTACGCAGAAATCTCCGTCTTATTGGCATGGCTGGTCGCCCGATGGGAAGACGCTCGCATATCCCGGACAACGCAACGGTGAATTTGATATCTACACCATCTCGACGGAAGGCGGCGAGGAAAAGCAGTTGACCACGGCGATAGGACTGGATGACGGACCGGAATATACGCCGGACGGGAAGTATATTTATTTCAATTCTGTGCGCACTGGCAGGATGCAGATATGGCGCATGCATCCGGATGGCACCGCGCAGGAGCAGGTAACTTCAGACGATCTGAATAACTGGTTTCCGCACATTTCCCCAGATGGGAAATGGCTTGTTTTTCTCTCTTACGGCAAGGAAGTGCAGGGCCACCCGGAGAACAAAGACGTGATGCTGCGAATTGCGCCGCTGAAGGACGATAAAGTCGACGGCAAAATCGAAGTGCTGGCGAAACTTTTTGGCGGACAGGGAACGATTAACGTGCCTTCGTGGTCGCCTGACAGCAAGCAACTGGCTTTCGTCAGCTATCAGCTGATACCGCAGGAAAACACAGCAAAATAAGAGAGCGTGCCACGTCGAGCGTTCAGGTGCACGCGCTTGTCAACGCGTTCTCACGAAGCGAAATGAGTGAACAGGTTGTTTAGTGATTCAGCCAGAGTCGGGTGGGCGAAAATCGCATCGCGCAACGTAGTGAATGGCATTTTGCCCATCATCGCCAATTGCAACATGGACATGAGTTCTCCGCCTTCGATGCTCAGCACGGCTGCACCGAGAATCTGATCGGTATCAGCGTCCACGATAGCTTTCATAAATCCGCGTGATTCGTCGACTTCGAGAGCGCGGGCCACTGAAGACATAGGCATTTTAGCGACGCGAACATTTTTGTTTTGTTCGCGAGCTTGCGCTTCTGTGAGGCCGATACGGCCGAGTTGCGGATCGATGAAAACGGCGTAGGGGAGCGGGCGGCCCTCGGTTGTAGCGCTTCCTTTGTCGATCAGGTTGGTGCGCAAGATGCGGAAGTCGTCGTAGGAAATGTGCGTGAATGCTGGGCCGCCGTTGATGTCTCCGAGGGCGTAAACTCCCGGTGCGCTGGTTTCCAATTTGGAGTTCACCTTAATGAATCCGCGATCATCGGTGGTGACGCCGGCGGCACTAAGATTTAAGGCTTCCACATTGGGCACCCTGCCGGTGGCCACCAACAAGCGCGAGCCTTGAAGTTCGCGCGTCTTTCCCGTTTTCTCGCGGGCAGTTAGTAGGATTTGCGAGTCGGCCTTTGTGACACGCTCAGCTCTTGTGTTTAGAAAAATCTCGATACCGTCCTGCCGCAAGAGGGAAGCGATTTCGTTCGCGACATCGGAATCCTCGCCGCGTAGTAACTGGGCACCAGACTGCACGATGGAGACACGACTGCCGAAGCGGCGAAACATTTGTCCGAATTCGAGCCCGACATAGCCTCCGCCGAGAACCAGCAAATGCTCGGGGACGCCATCGAGCTCCATGACGGAGGTGCTGTTCAGATAGGAAACATCTGTAAGACCGTCTAGCTGAGCTACCGCGGGCCGGCATCCAGCGTTGATAAAAATTTGATCGGCACTTAGTGCGCGCAGCGTTCCATCTTTCATGCGCACCGCTAAAGACTTAGGGCCGGTGAAACTCGCTTCGCCAAAAATCAAATCGAGGTTTTTAGTCTCTTCCAGGCTGGCTTGGTTTCCATTCCTGAAACTGTCGACGATGTCGCGCTTGCGCTTACGGATTCGCGTCATGTCGATGCGAATATTTCCGGTTTCAACTCCATAATCGGCGCCGCGGCGTGCGAGATATGCTACACGGCCGCTGGCCACCATGGTTTTCGTAGGTGTGCAGCCTTCATTGACACATGTGCCCCCGACATGCTCGCGCTCGATCAGCGCCGTGCGCATTCCTGCTCTAGCGAGTGCCTTGCACAGCGGATTTCCGCCCTGGCCTGATCCGATGACGACTGCCTGGTATTGATCGGGTGCGCTCATCGGGTTGCTCCTGGGTGAGAGAATATTATTCGAGCAAGACGCGGTTGCCAAATACTGGCGTTTGCTACACGGCTCGCATGCCGCGAAGTTTGCTGCGCCAATCGTCGGTGGTAAGAATTGTAAATATGTTTTCCCGAGTTTGTGTATTGGATTTCAGCAGTTGAGAATTGCCGGGAAAGTCCACGTCGTTCAGCACATCCACTAAAGGAGCACGACTGGGCAGGAATCCGGGCGTTGCCGTGCAAACCCTCATTCTTGCGCGCTGGCCGATTCATAACCGCCTGGCGTTATTTTTTTTTCACCGCGCGCATGCCGTCCTTGATGCGGCGCCGAGCTTCTCCCGGACCGCGCACGTCCAGGACACGATACTGCTTGCCAGATAGCTCATGGTAATTGACGAAAAAGTCCTCAAGCTCCTTGACGAAGGTCTTCCCCAGATCATCTATGTGCTTTACGTGAGCGTAAGTGTGGTTCATCAATTCGATGGCCACGACGCGGTCATTGCGCTCGGCATCTTTCTTGTTCCGGCCTTGCTCGCCCTCGATGATTCCTACTGGCCGGCACTTTATCAGGCATCCGGGATACGCGGGTTCGTCCATCAATACCAGCACATCGACAGGATCGCCGTCTTCCGCTTTGGTTGAGGGAATGAATCCAAAGTCGTGAGGGAAAGTCATACCAGCGGGCAAAACTTTCTTCAGCTCGAAGACTTTTTGATCGGCATCGAAAGCGAACTTGTTGCGGCTGCCTTTGGGGGTTTCAATGATGACCTGGATACTCTCTTTGTCATCTTCATCGTGCGAGGGAAGACGGGTGGGGTCGGCAAGGGCATTTTTCGGGGTCTTTTTCTTATTCATGAATTCTCCTCACTTCCAGTCTATGTTTCCGAGCGATTGCAATGTTCCTGGCCGATGCAAAAGTCATTATTTTCCGCACTGTTCAAACGGATAGTTTACGCACCATGGATGTTAGTGGTCGATACAGCGAAGACCCGACCTTCGTATATGTTCAAGCCGCCCTACCAGCTGCGCGCTTCCTTTCGCCAGTTTCGGGCTGCTGAACTGTAGGGTAAGACACGCTAGAATCTTCTATCGCCCCACAGCGCGGAGACGACTGTGGCGTTGCTGGTCAGCCGCTAAGAGCGCGATACGATAGGCCTCAAGTTCTGGATAGGAGGTTGCTTTGCATGTGTAGAAATATCAAAAACCTTTTTAACTTCGATCCGCCTGTCACGGACGATGAGATTCGGAATGCCTCGCTTCAGTTCGTTAGAAAAATCAGTGGCTTCAACAAACCGTCGAAGGCCAATGAAGCCAGTTTCGCGGCCGCAATCGATGAGGTTGCTCGCGCTTGCTCGCGCCTGCTTCGTTCCCTAGAAACGAATGCGCCGCCGAAGAATCGAGAAGAAGAGGCAGAAAAACTAAGGGCTCGCGCCGCAGAAAGATTTGGCGATTGAGCTTGTGCAGGAAGGCGATTAAACGATGAAGACGCTGTTGATTTTATCGTTGATACTCGCTGACGCCGTAGCTCCGCGTGCGCAAGCCTCGACTGTGACACCGAGCCTGGAGGTCGTGGTACTTGGTTCAGGCGGACCGCGGCCATTTGGCAGGGGAGGATCGAGTTACATCGTACTAATCGATGGGGAGCCGCGGATTTTGCTGGATGCCGGGCCGGGCGCATTTGTGCGCATCGGAGAACTAAATATCGATCTTGCCCAAGTAGACATAGTGTTGTTGACGCATCTTCATATCGACCACAGTGGCGATTTGGCAGCTTTTTTTAACGCTCGCGCGCTTAACAGCGATGGGCCGATAAAGTATCGGGTGTTTGGCCCGGATGGCGGGGGGCCGTTTCCCAAAACGTCGCGATTCGTCGATTTGCTGATCGGCGACAATGGAGCGTTCGCGTACCAGAAAACTTTTGGTGCACAGGAAACATTTGCGGTCCGCGATCTGGCGATCGACTTAAATTCTAAGATCACAAAAATTGTGGACGAGAATGGTTTGATTGTGGAGGAAATCGCTACGCATCACGGCGACTGCCCCTCCGTAGCGTATCGGATCACTTATCACCGTAAATCTGTGGTTTTTTCAGGAGACATGGACGCTTCGGCGGTGTCAAATCTCATTCGCTTGGCCACGGGTGCGGACTTACTGGTTTTCAATTGTGCGGTTCTGGATCCACCAAATTCGCCAAGTCAGCTATACGAACTGCATACTCCGCCGAAGAGAATTGGCGAAGCGGCGAGGGAGAGCGGTGTAGGTAGGCTATTGTTAAGCCACACTGCGCCCGATGTTGAAGAAAGTAAGATCGAGGTGTTGAAGTCAATCCACACATCCTTCATAGGACCCGTGGAGCTCGCGAATGACAGAATGCGCGTCTCTGTGGAGCACCGACAACCAAGAGCACATTGAAAGCAGTGTCGGCAAAAGCGACAGGAACTTGGACGGAATCATTAGTGCGTGTCTGTCAGCATTACAAGATCGGAGGCTATCTAAGGCCTGTCGGGGCTCTCCAAGGCCTCCCAGATGACGGGAATCAAAACTGCAGCAGTGCCAGCGCTGACAAGTTCGATAAAGTGAGTGGTGCCCGCAATGCGGGCGGGCCGGCCTGACTTGGCCGCGAGGGCGCACGTACCGTGTTCGTGCCCGCGATGGTAGCCGGTGGCCTCCGGTGAGATCGCCGGGTTGCGCGAATCGTGAACCTCGAATTCCGGGATGACATCGTAGGCGTGACCTTCCTCAAGACTTTTTGTCTCCTTGCCCGAGGTTGCCAGTAGGTTTCCATGCATGACCTTAATTTGGACATCGCAGGTTGCATTCATGATGATTTCTGCCAGGACAGGGCGCTCAGTCTTCGGAACGATGCGAACATCGGACGCGAATATTTCGAAACTCTCGGACGGATTATTAAGACCAACCACCAAAGTTCCATGCCGTAATTCCGCAACAGCGCCATTCGCTCCGGGGAAAAAGGCTCCATCGGACTCGCCTATAAGTTCGAATCTTGTCTGGAGAATCCGCAGTTGGGCGTGGCCTTCCGACTCCGTCGTGACTACCTCGCCGCTATAAAGTGAGGTGCCGCTCGTCAGGCGAGATTCGCCGACTCGGGCCCCTTTAGCATCGAGAACCACCCCGGCGGCCTGATTTTGCGCAGAGTAGAGAGGCACAACCGCCATGCAGCCCACTAACGTTCCTACTGTTAAGGATCTAAAAAACCAGCTCATATAATGCTCCATGAGGCCTGAACGAAAGCCCTAATCGGAGCATAGGAAGTGAGTTCTGCGGCCACTAGTATCAACTTAGCGGCTGATAGTTAACTCGCTAGTCTGAGATAGGACACTTTGGGGGTTCGGCGCATCAATTTGTTCGGCGTATCAATTAAGGGTGCCGATGACTTCCGTATGCCCCCCGATTGCGACTCATTGTCAGGCAGACCCCGACGACGTATACACTTTGTTCGCGCTATCCAGCTTCAAGAGTTGCCGTGTGGCTTAACGGGGTAAGGTGCGATGGGCAAACGCGCAGACAGCCGAAAAGGTATTAATGGTGATAGAAGGCCGGCCATCGGAGGCCGGTTAACAATGTGTCTTAACGATTAGGACCTAAACGTCAGGACGGGACCCGTTACAGCGCCCCTTTCTTGGTATTCCGTACTGAATTGATTACCCCCTTATCTTATCGGTTTACCTGGATATCGCTCATCAGAAAATTGGTCATCGAAAGGACGTCACAGTAACAAAAGTTCGTATTTAGCCGCATAAAGACAGTCGATATTCGATCTCTGTCGGTAAGTACCTAAAACAGAGACTCCTGGTGCTGGGCATCAAGTCAACTATCCGGTAACGTACTAAGGTCCTCCACTCCTGTACTAATCTGGAACATCCGCGGTTTCGCACGCATGACAGCCGCGTCTGTCGCAACCACAGTAATCCAATGGCAACGCTTGCGCCTTCTCAAACACAGGCGTTTCTCGTCCGCAATCCCGCGACTGTCTCCCGGGTGATCGCGGGGGAAACTCTCGTAGTACCTATTTGTGCCGGGATAGGGGACATGGAGGCGGTCTATACCTTTAACGGCCTGGGCGCCCAACTTTGGCATTCGCTGGAGCAAAGCAAGACTGAGGACGACTTGATTGCTTTGGTTATGCGGGACTTTAACGTCACCGCCGAAGTCGCCAAAGGCGATGTGCGAGCCTTTCTAGCCGATTTGAAACAAACGGGGTTAGTCACGGCAGCCTCACTGCCAGAAGACGTTGAAATTTAGCAAGCGATGAAGGAACAGGAGTAAGAGTGCAAACGGTTAACTACGCAGAGTTTAGCAACGACCTTCACGACCGTTTCGCGGGCAAGCGAGCACCGATGGATGTTTCCATCGAACTCACGCGCCGCTGTCCGCTCGATTGCCTACATTGCTACAACAATCTGCCCATGGGTGACCAGGCAGCTCGCGCTCAGGAACTGACCTTTGCCGAGCACGTGCACCTGCTCGATGAACTCGCCGCCGCCGGCACGCTATTCATTCTTTACTCCGGAGGCGAGATTTTTGCTCGCAAAGACTTTCTCGACATATACACCGAAGCCAAAAAACGTGGCTTCCTTATTACCTTATTTACCAACGGAATCCTGATCAACGAACGCATCGCGGATTATCTTGTAAAGTACCGCCCCTTCGCGATTGAAATCACTTTGTACGGCGCGACCCGCGAAACTTACGAGAAGCTCACTCAGAAGCGAGGCTCGTACGACCGCTGCATGCGCGGTATTCAGCTTCTTTTGGAGCGCAACCTACCGCTGAAATTAAAGACCGTTCCGACCACCATCAATCACCACGAAGTGTATGAGATGAAGCGTCTCGCTGAATCTCTCGGTGTCGAATTCAAGTTCGATCCGCTAGTAAATCCGCGCATCGACTGCTCGCAAAGTCCATTAGCCGTGCGCCTGTCACCCGAGCAAGTGGTGTCACTCGAATTCATGGATCCCACGCGAAAAGGTGAATACCGGCGGCTTGCCCAAATGGATCTCGAAGCGCCTGCAAGGAAAGCCCAGCCGGAAAATCATCGTTATACCTGCGGTGGTGGAGTCAACGGCTGTGCCGTCGATCCCACCGGCAAAATGACCATCTGCGTAATTTCGCACCAGCAAGGTTATGGAATTCGCGACGGAAGCTTTCGCGAAGGTTGGGAGGGTCCCCTCCGCGAGATTCGTACCCAGCCTCGTACGCGCGTCACTATTTGCGATTCGTGCCGCATTAAAACTCTTTGCAGTATGTGCCCCGCGAACGGGGAGCTGGAAAATGGTGACCCTGAGTCGCCTGTCGATTTTCTGTGCCAGGTCGCGCACTTGCGAGCCTACACTTTGGGCTTCGCAGTGCCGCATCACGACACCGAACACACCGAATGCCCCAATTGTGAAGGCGGTGGCAATCACTCCGCGCTACTCGCCGCCGCCACGCGCATCGAGCGTCAAAAACCCGGGATCGATCTTTTGTTGGAAGGCGGCAGGGGCCCAGCTCCTGCTTTGAATGTGCTGCAACCTGCGACTGGCTGCCGCAGCGGCGGATGCAACGCCTGCTCGGCGGTCCACGCTTGATAGAAAGTGGCTAATGGCAGACGAAAAAAAGCCTGAACGGCAGCCCAAGGTTTACGAGCCTCCCAAGGTGATTCGCGTCACTCTGCGCCCTGAGGAGGCGGTCCTGGGACATTGCAAGGTATCCGGCTCCGCCGGGTTCGCTCAGTCGACCTGCAACGCCGTAGTTAACTGCCGGAGCATCGGGTCTTAAGGCCGAATCCGATGGCTAACTTCGACACTCTGGTATTGCCCGAACGGTGCGATTCGAATACCGAACAAATCGGCACATCTGGAGTCGCCTATAGCGTCGGTGGAATTTCTTTTGGGATGTTTTCCAATGACGACGTTTCCCTGACGCTCGATCCGGGACTAAGCGATTTCGCGGTGAATCCGTTCTTTTCAGAAATTCGCGACGTAAACATGCGTGTATCGATAGTGGACAGCTTACCGTGCCCTGATGGCTCGCCAATTTTTCATTCGGGCGGCCTGTGGTCTCTCTTCGAAGAACGTTTGGAAGGATGCCAAGGGTATCGCCTCAATTTCCAGCGCAACCTACCAGGCGAAGTCCCATATAAATCCGGCTGGTTCAGCCAGAATTTCGACAGCGGGCATCTCTTGCTTTCGCGCCGGTTCTTTCCCCAAAATCTACCTGTCTATCCGCTCGAGTATCCCCTCGACGAAGTCCTGATGATCCATCGTCTGGCCTGTGGTTACGGACTCGAAGTTCACGCTGTCGGAATCGTGGACGAACTCGGGTGTGGACATCTTTTTCTCGGCCATTCTGGCGCGGGGAAAAGCACTACCGCCCGCTTGTGGCTTAATCAGCCTGGCGTCCAAATTCTAAGCGACGACCGCATTATTCTGCGCGCCCACAGTGAAAAAATATTTATGTATGGAACTCCCTGGCATGGTGACGCCGGGATCTCTTCTCCCGACTGCGCGACCGTGACGAATATTTATTTTCTCGAGCAATATCGACACAACGAAATCCTGCGTCTGGCACCAGGCGTCGCGGCCGCCGAGCTCTTCGCCCGTAGCTTCGTTCCGCGTCACTGTGCGCAGGGTTTGGATTTCTCTCTTGGTTTCATGGAGCGCGTCACGCGTCAGATTCCGTGCAATATTTTCCGCTTTGTACCCCAACAAAGTGCAGTGGAGGCTATCCGCCGTGCGCGAGATTGACACGCTGATCAAGCGTGATTCGGGCACTTTTGCTGCCTTTTGCGAGGAACTTCTCAGCAGGGGTCATGCGGTCCGTTTCCGCGCGCAAGGCGCCAGCATGCGACCTAACATTGTTGAAAACGACGCGCTCATCGTCGCGCCAGTCGCCGATTCGGCAGTCTGCCA